>NZ_QOCC01000014.1:5683-203785 GCF_003318185.1 Tenacibaculum sp. E3R01
ATTTATACCTTAATATTTTTATCATAAGGAATACTTTTTAAAATGTGATTTATCACATTTACTCTTGCTATGGTTTTTCTATTAGCTCTAATTACCTTCCAAGGAGAAACCACCGTATTAGTTTTAGAGAACATTGTTCTTTTATACTCTGTATAATCATCCCAAAGCTCTTGTGCTTTTTCATCTACTGGTGTCATTTTCCATTGTTTCAATGGATCATTTTTAATATCATTAAATCTTTTTGCTTGTTCTCTTTTATTTATTGACATGTAAATTTTAACTAAACGAATACCTGACTCTAAAATCATTCGTTCAAAATCATTCACTTGATTCATAAACACTTCGTACTCTTTCTCTGTACAAAAACCATTTACTGGTTCAACCACCGCTCTGTTATACCAACTTCTATCAAAAAACACCATTTCGCCCGCCTTAGGAAATCGCTCTACATAACGCTGAAAATACCATTGGGTTCTTTCATCTTCATTTGGTTTGGGTAATGCAACTATTCGCATATGCCTAGGATTGATTCGTTCAGTAATTCTTCTAATAGCACCACCTTTTCCTGCAGCATCTCTACCTTCAAAAATAACTATAATACGTTCATCTTTCTCTATTGCCCAAGTTTGTAACTTAATCAATTCTAACTGTAGCTTTTTTAACTTACGCTCATAATCCACATAACGAATTGCTCGCTCTATATTATAAGGTTCTTTTGACAAAATAGCTTTTAACCCTCTATTAGAATTAAGTTTATTAACGTCTTTCTGTGTTAAGTTTTCCATATAATTAATCTAAATGATTTACTGAACGGTAATAACGCATTACCACATTAGGGTCAGGGTTTAATATTGTGTTAGCATCTTCTTTTCCTTCATAATTAAATTGAGACAATACATGACGCATACACTCTACTCTTGCTTTTTTCTTATCATTCGTTTTCACAACAATCCATGGACTATATGTTGTATGTGTTTTGCTAAACATCTGATCTTTATAAAACGTATACTTATCCCACAATTCTTGTCCTTTTTTATCTACAGGACTAAACTTCCACCTCTTTAGTGGATTTTTATTTCGAGAATCAAAACGCCTTAACTGTTCTTCTTTAGATATAGATAACCAAAATTTAATAATAGTAACTCCATCTTCATATAACATATGCTCAAATTCAGGAACCTGTACCAAGAATTTTTTATATTGATTTTCACTACAAAACCCCATAACTGGCTCTACTACTGCTCTATTATACCAACTTCTATCAAAAAAAACTATTTCACCAGGATTGGGTAGCTCCTTAATATACCTTTGAAAATACCACTGACCCTTCTCTACTTCTGTAGGTTTGTTCAATGCTACTAAACGCATAGATCTAGGATTTAAGTGCTCCATAAATCGACGAATACTTCCTCCTTTACCAGCAGCATCTCTACCTTCAAAAATTACAGCTACTCTTTTATTATTTTTAGCAACCCATTGCTGTAACTTAACCAGTTCTATTTGAAGTTTTTTAAGCTCATTCTCATAATTTATTTTAACATCAACCTTCTCAATAGAAACTCCTTTTTCTTTAATCAACTCCCTTAATTCATCATTCGTAGAAACACTTTGAAAATCTGTTATAGTCAATTTTGGTTTTTCTTCCATATATAATAAAAAAATATAATATTTGCAGTTAAATTGTAGTATTGCTAAAATAAGATGATATTTACTTTTATGAAAAAAATTATTGCTTTTTTATTGATCTTATCTTCTCTTACCTCATTTTCACAACGTAAGTATAAAAAAGAGTTTAGTTTTTCTAACGATAATGACCTTTATATATCTTTAAGTCAAGATAGGTATTATACCAATGGAATGTTTTTCACATACCGATACCTAAGTAACAAGACTAATAAAAAAGTAGAAAAAAAAATATATGAACTACAATTAGGCCATAAAATGTATACTCCTTTCAAAGCAACAGTGCAAACACACGGAGAGCATGACAGACCTTTTGCTTCATATTTATATGGTAATTTTGGGATTAATTATTTTCTTAAAAATAACAACATCTTAAAAACCTCATTAGAAATTGGTGTTGTGGGACCAGCTTCATTAGGACAAGAACTACAAGACTTCATACATGATATTTATGGTTTCAGAAAAGCTATTGGATGGAAATATCAAATAAAAAATGCCTTTGCTTTAAATTTTAATACAAGTTTTACCACACCTTTATTTAAAGACAAATCAAACTACTACGATATAAACTGGACGAATAACGCATCTATAGGTACAGTTTTTACTAACATGTCTTCTGGTTTTTATGGTAGAATTGGCTTAAAACCTTTACAAAAACTTGTTAATTCAATAGCTTTCAACAGTAACCTTAACGATAAAAACTCTAAATTCAATAATGAAATAGAATCTTTTATCTATATAAAACCAATGATTAGTTACATTCTTTATGACGCTACAATTCAAGGTAGTTTCTTAAATACTGGTAGTCCAATAACATATTCAGTTATGCCTTTTATGTTTTCAACCGAAATTGGTATTCGTTTTACAGCAAATCGTTTTAATTTAGGATACACCATACATTACCACACAAAAAAACTAAAAAGCATTCAAGTACCATCAGGAAACTTTTACGGAAGCATCCAAATAAACTATCAATTTAATTAGTTTGTAAAATAAATTTTTAAAATCGTCAAATTAAGATATATTTGTAGTTCTAATCATTAGAAACTTAATCAATGAAATTTATCGTATCTAGCTCTCAATTATTAAAACAGTTACAAGTTTTAGGAGGAGTTATAAACAGCAATAATACGCTACCAATTTTAGATAATTTCCTATTTGAATTATCTGAAAATCAATTAAAAATATCATCATCAGATTTAGAAACTACAATGAGTGCCGTTGTAGAAGTTGAAAGTACCGATGCTGGAGCTATTGCAATTAATGCTCGTTTATTATTGGATACTTTAAAAACTTTTCCTGATCAACCCCTTACATTTAAAACTGAAGGTGATAGCACTATTGAAATTATTTCTGAGCAAGGAAAGTATGACATGGCTTATTTTAACGGAGAAGAATTTCCTAAAGCTGTTGAATTACCATCTCCAAGTAGCACTGAAATACCATCACATATTTTAGCTACAGCAATCACTAAAACTATATTTGCTGCTGGGAATGATGATTTAAGACCAGTAATGAGTGGTGTATTTTTTCAATTCAACTCAAAAGAATTAACTTTTGTTGCTACAGATGCTCACAAGCTTGTAAAATACACTCGTAAAGATGTTACTGCTGATAAATCTGCTGAGTTTATAATGCCAAAAAAGCCTTTAAACTTATTAAAAGGTATACTAGGTGGCTCAGAAGAAAATGTAACCATAGAGTATAATGACACTAATGCTAAATTTACATTTGACAATGTATTATTAATTTGTCGTTTAATTGATGGAAAATACCCAAATTACGAGGCTGTAATACCTAAAGAAAACCCAAATAAATTGACTGTTGACAGAGCATCATTTTTAAACTCTGTACGTCGTGTTTCAATATTTTCTAGTAAAACAACTCATCAAATTCGCTTAAAAATGGCTGGTACTGAGTTAAATATTTCTGCTGAAGATTTAGACTATTCTAATAAAGCTGATGAACGTTTACTTTGTGATTATCAAGGAGATGACATGCAAATTGGATTTAACTCTCGTTTTTTAAGTGAAATGTTAAACAATTTAAACTCAAATGATGTATTAATTGAAATGAGTTTACCTAATAGAGCTGGGATTTTAACACCTATTGATGGTACAGAAGAAGGAGAGCAAGTTACTATGTTAGTAATGCCTGTTATGTTAAACAGCTAAACTTTCTAAAAATATAAATAAGAAAGACCGTTTAAGCGTACTTAAACGGTCTTTCTTATTTATAAAACATACACTTCCTAGTAATTTACAACCTTAAAAGCAGTATTCCCATACCACTCTGCCCAATGTTCAGTATAGCCTTCTATAGGTATATAATGGAACAACGCTGGATCACCTACACAAAATTCATAAATTTTCATCACTTCATTTGTATGATTTGATATATTATCAAATAAAGGGTTTCTGTTCATTCTGAAATTGGTTCCCACAATTCTTGCTTGATAAGCCACTCCAAACTTTAATCTATTGTTAGTTCTAACGGTTACCCAAGCATTCCAAAACCACACTTGTCTGTATTGTTCTGTTTTAGTTTTTGCTCCAATAGAACTATAAAAGTACCAATGTTGATCAAATTGTTCAAGTCTCATTCTTACACTTCTATCATTTAAAAATGGTTCATGATTAACAATTCCTCTTGAAAAATATTCTTTTTTATTATTACCATGCTTATATACTTTTAAGAATTTATTGTATGTAATCGTTTTTTGATCAGAAATTTTAACTTTACCTAACTTGTAATCTGCCAAGAATGATTCAATCCCATTTTCATTTCCACTTTTGTATGTATAAACAAACTCACCATCTATTCTATAAATAGATCCTTCAATACTAACTTCTCCATTTTTATTTAATAGATATAACAGCATACTATCACTAGAACTTACTTCTGCTATTTCTTCTTTATTCAACTGATAATTTTTAGCCTCCTTAGCTTCAACGTTATACGCTAACAATAAAGAAACTCTACCATTTCTATCAAAATCTGATTTAGACAACTCTATCAAATCATTATTAGATTCAATACTTTCTTTAATAAAATACTCAAATTCTTTAAACGATGAAAAAGAAAGTATTCTACTATCTTCTTTAGAGATAACTTTAGTTTCGTTTTCTTTTTTTTCTTCTTTAATTTCTTCCTCTTGACAAGAAATAATCATGATACTTAACATGATTAGTGCAATAATTTTTTTCATAAAAAATAATATTTAATAGTTTTACCTACTCATACGCTTTTCGGCATCCGCGATAGATTTCAAGTTCAAACCTATCACTAACTAAAAATAATTACTTCAATAAGTTTCCGTAGTAAGCAGTTATATTTCCAAATGAACATTAAACAAACAAATTTTTGAAACACATAAGATATTTTTTATTTATGCTTTATTTTCGATAATACCTAATCATAAAAACATTATTAAATTTTAAAATAAAGCATTTTAAATAAAAAAATAATTTCATCTATTGACTCTTAAAACATCTTAAAATACAGTTAATAATGAGATTATTGTTTTTTGTTAACATCTTTCGCTTTAAAAAACCATAAATAATTGTAAATTTACCTCTTTCAAACTAGACAAATTACAATGGGTAGAATTATTGCAATAGCAAATCAAAAGGGTGGTGTTGGTAAAACAACAACCACTGTTAACTTAGCTGCAGCCTTAGGGGTTTTAGAAAATAAAGTACTATTAATTGATGCTGATCCGCAAGCAAACGCTACTTCTGGTTTAGGTATAGATGTAGAAAGTATTGAAAAGGGAACTTATCAAGTTTTAGAACTAACTGTTCCTCCAAAAGATACTATTATACAAACTACTTCTCCTAATGTAGATTTAATTCCTGCACATATTGATTTGGTTGCTATTGAAATAGAGCTTGTAGACAAACAAGAAAGAGAGTACATGCTAAAAAAAGCATTAGAAAGCATTAAAGATGAGTATGATTATATATTAATTGATTGCGCTCCTTCTTTGGGTTTAATAACTTTAAACTCTTTAGTTGCTGCAGATTCTGTAATTATACCAATACAATGTGAGTATTTTGCTCTTGAAGGTTTAGGTAAATTATTGAATACTATAAAAAGTGTTCAGAAAATTCATAATCAAGATCTAGATATTGAAGGCTTACTATTAACAATGTTCGATTCTCGTTTACGTCTTTCAAACCAAGTTGTTGAAGAAGTTCGTAAACACTTTAGTTCTATGGTTTTTGAAACAATAGTTCATAGAAACATCCGTTTAAGTGAAGCTCCAAGTTATGGTGAAAGCATAATTTCTTACGATGCAACCAGTAAAGGTGCCGTAAATTACTTAAATTTGGCGAACGAAATTTTAAATAAAAAGGCATAGTATAGTAATGGCAAAAGCAACAAAAAAACAAGCTCTAGGTAGAGGGTTATCAGCATTATTAAAAGAAACCGCAGAAGTAAACTCTGCTTCAGATAAAAATGCAGATAAATTAGTAGGAAGCATCGTTGAACTAGATATTAATTCTATTGATGTTAACCCTTATCAACCAAGAACTTATTTTGATGAGGAAGCTTTACGTGAGTTAGCTAGTTCAATTAAAGAGTTAGGTGTAATTCAACCAATTACTGTTCGTAAATTAGCTAGCGATAAATTCCAACTAGTTTCTGGTGAGCGTCGTTTTAGAGCTTCAAAATTAATAGGAAACAAAACTGTTCCTGCATACATTCGCTTAGCGAATGATCAAGAAATGTTAGAAATGGCTTTAGTTGAAAATATTCAACGTAAAAACCTTGATCCTATTGAAGTAGCTTTATCATACCAACGTTTAATTGATGAAATTCAATTAACACAAGAAGAACTTAGTACTAGAGTTGGAAAAAAACGTTCTACTGTAACGAATTATTTACGTTTACTAAAGTTAGACCCTATTATTCAAACTGGTATGCGTGATGGATTTATTTCTATGGGACATGGTAGAGCTTTAATTAACGTTGACAGTGCTACTGATCAGTTAAATATTTACGAAAAAATCCTTAGAGATAAACTATCTGTTCGTCAAACTGAAGAACTTGTTAAAAACTTAAAAGCAGGAACAGTTACTAAAGCGGCTAAGAAAAAAGCTTTACCAAAATATATTTCAGAAAGCGTTAATGACTTTAATGAATACTTTGGTAATAAAATAGACGTTACTGTTAATAATCGTGGAAGAGGAAAGATATCTATCCCTTTTACTTCTGAAGAAGACTTTAATCGTATAAAAAACTTATTAAAATAAGTGTTTCAAAAAAAAATTATACTAGTATTTTTAGGTTTCTTTTTATCGTATAACTCTTATGGTCAAAAGAAAGATACTTTGGCTATAAAAATAAAAAAATCTAAATTTACTACTAAAAAATACAACCCTCTATCACCATCAAAAGCAGCTTTTTATTCAGCTATTTTTCCTGGAGGAGGACAAATTTATAATAAAAAATACTGGAAAGCCCCTATTGTTTGGGGTGCAATTGGTGCTAGTATTTATTATTACACAACAAATAGTAATGAATATGATCGTTTTAGAAATGCTTTTAAATTAAGAAAACAAGGTTTAAAAGATGAATTTACTGACAGTAATGGTGATTATATAATATCTACTGCTGGTTTAGAGAACGCTCAAAAAGTACTTCGGAAAAATAGAGATTTATCCTTATTAACTGGAGTTTTACTTTATGTTTTACAAATAGTTGAAGCAAGTGTAAATGCACATTTACTTCAATTTAACACCGATGACAACTTATCTATAAATCCAACTATTTCAACTGATCCAATGCTTATTGAATCTCCAAAAGTTGGTTTAACATTTAAATATTCTTTTTAAAAAAATGAAAATAGCCTTACTTGGATATGGTAGAATGGGTAAAGAAATTGAAAAAATTGCTTTACAAAGAGGTCATGAAGTTGTAATTAAATACTCTGGTGAAGAAGATTATAATATCAAATTAGCAGATGTAGCTATTGATTTTAGTATTCCTGATGTAGCTTTTACTAATATTTCTAATTGCATTAACAACACAGTCCCTGTAGTGTCTGGAACCACTGGATGGTTAGATAAATATGAGGATATTGTGAATCTATGTGATGAAAAAAAAGGGGCTTTTATTTATGCTTCAAACTTTAGTTTAGGCGTTAATATCTTTTTTGAGCTAAATAAGCAGTTAGCTAAAATGATGAGTTCATTGGAGCAATATAATATTACTATGGAAGAGATTCACCATACAAAAAAATTAGACGCTCCTAGTGGAACTGCTATTACGCTTGCTGAGGGTATTATTGAAAACACCCATAAAACATCTTGGGAATTAGATAAACAAGTTTCAGAAAATAGTATTCCAATAAAGGCCATCCGTACACCTGAAGTACCAGGAACACATACTGTTACTTATAAATCTGAAGTTGACTCTATAGATATTAAACATACAGCACATAATAGGCAAGGATTTGCTTTAGGTGCTGTTGTAGCTGCAGAATGGCTTGCAAATAAAACAGGTGTTTACACTATGAATGACGTGTTAAACTTAGGTTAAAAACGTAACTTTTTAACTATAAAAGCACTAATAAATTGACTTTTGCCCTAATAGGGAATAAAAAATTTAAATTATGACATTTACTGAATGGTTTATCTTCTTTTTAATAATTCAAGCAATCCATTTTTTAGGAACTTGGAAACTATATGTAAAAGCAGGAAGGAAAGCATGGGAAGCTGCAGTACCAGTTTATAATGCTGTTATTTTAATGAAAATATTAAACCGTCCAATATGGTGGGTTATTTTATTATTTGTTCCTATTGTTAACTTATTAATGTTTCCTATTGTCTGGGTAGAAACTTGTAGAAGTTTTGGTTTTAATAAAGGAAAAGATACCATTTTAGCAATTTTTACACTAGGTTTATATATCTACTACATAAACTATGCTACTAATAGCTCTCACATAAAAAATCGTAGTTTAAAACCACCAAATGTTGTAGATGAATGGTTAAGTTCTATTGCTTTTGCCGTAATTGCTGCTACTTTAGTGCATACTTATTTTATGCAACCATATACTATTCCAACTTCATCTTTAGAAAAAACATTATTAGTTGGTGATTATTTATTTGTTAGTAAATTTCATTATGGGGCACGTGTTCCAATGACTACTGTAGCTGCTCCGATGGCTCATGACACGATTCCTGGTTTGGGTGCTAAGTCATTTTTATCAGATGATAACCCTGAAAATAAAAATAGTTGGAAAAATAAATTATCATTACCATACATGCGTTTGCCTGCGCTTCAAAAAATTAAACGTAATGATATTGTAGTCTTTAGTTGGCCTGCAGATTCTTTAAAAGCAATGTGGGGAGATAATTCAGGAAAATTTACCTATAAGCCTATAGATAAACGTACAAACTATGTAAAAAGATGTGTAGGTGTTGCTGGTGATAGTTTAGAAGTTAGAGATGGATATGTTTTTATTAATGGAAAGAAAACTATTTTACCAGACAGAGCTAAGCCTCAATGGTTTTTTGAGGTTGACACAGAAGGAAAAAACTTTAGTAGAGGTGCTGCTGAAAAATATAACATTCGAGAATGGGCTCCTAGAGATGGGAAATATATTTTAAATTTAACTGACGATGAAGCAGCTTTAATTAAAAAAGACCCAATAGTTAAAAGCATAACAAAAACATTAAGACCAAAAGGGCACTATGATAAATCTGTTTTCCCACACTGTCCTAAATACGCTTGGTCTTCAGATAATTTTGGACCTATTTATATTCCTAAAAAAGGAGTAACTGTTGAATTAAACGAAAATAGTATTCCTTTTTATGAGCAAATTATTAGAAGGTATGAAAATAACAATTTAACCATTTTTGGTAACAACATATACATTAACGGTAAAAAGGCAACATCATACACTTTTAAGCAAGATTATTACTGGATGATGGGTGATAATCGTCAAAACTCTTTAGACGCCAGAAACTGGGGATATGTACCTTTTGATCACGTTGTTGGGAAACCTGTAATGGTTTGGTTAAGTTGGGACCCAAAAGCTAAAAGTTTTGGTGACAAATTAAAATCAATTCGTTGGGATAGAATGTTTACAACTGTTGGAGGAAGTGGAAAACCAGTTTCTTATTTATGGGTTGTAATCGTATTGATTGCTGGTTATATTTTTTATAGTATCAGAAAAAGTAAAAAGAAAGCATAATGGCTCTTTTTATTCCTACTTATTTTGCTCCAATTGCTCAGTACTCTAAAATTTCACAATGTGATTCTGTTACATTTGAATTTGAAGATAATTTTCAAAAACAAACCTATAGAAATCGTTGTTATATATATGGCGCAAATGGGAAACTTTCTTTAAATATACCTGTAAAACACAAACAATCAGAAGGTAGAAAAAAAACAAAAGATGCTATGGTTGAAAATGAATTTCCATGGCAACAACAGCATTTTAAATCGTTACAATCTGCTTACCATACTTCTCCTTTTTTTGAGTTCTATGAAGACGATATTCATAAAATATTTAGTAAAAAGTATTCTTTTTTACATGATGTTGTTGTAGATACTCATTTATTTGTTGCTGATGCTTTACAAATAAGTGAATCTTACTCAAAAACTACTTGTTATGATGATACTGCTAAAGAAGATTTTAGAAGTTTAGCTATAGCTAAAAAGGGTATAAAAGTAGAAATGGATACTTATATTCAAATGTTTGATGATAAACATGGTTTTATCCCAAACCTTTCTATATTAGACCTATTATTTATGGAGGGACCAAATGCTATTAGTTTTTTAGAAAAAATTTCCTTAAATTTGAGATAAACGAATTATACTCTCCCCAAATATAATTGTTTCCTATTACATTTAAAATGAATACAATAGAACAATTTTTATCGGAATACAAGAGCTCTTTATCAACTACTTCGAAAAATAAATTAGAAAGTGCTCTTACTTTAAAACATTATAAAAAAAGTGATATCATAGCTGGTAAAAACCAAAAAGAATCTAAGTTTTTTATTTTAAAAAAGGGAGTAGTCTGCTCATTTTTAGTGGATCAAAAGGGTAAAAATTATATTAGAACATTATTTACTCCTATTTCAGTTATAGCTCCTCATAAATCATTAATAAATGCACCTAATTTAAATGTAGATTATTACTGTTTATCTGATTCTATTATTTTAGAAACAAAATTAAACCTGTTCTTGTCTTTGACTGAAAAGAATCATGATATTTCAATATTATTTTCAAAAATATTAATGCAAGAATACCTAAAATTAATAACTCGAGTAACACAATTAACCACTTTAAACGCTACAGAAAGGTATTTAATGTTAAAAAAAACGGTTCCAGAAATTGAAAAACAAATTCCTTTACATCAAATAGCGTCTTATTTAAATGTTACTGCAGTACAATTAAGTCGAATTAGAAGAAAGTTATATTCAAGTTAACATGTAAACATATGTTAACAAAAACTCTTATTATAACCCCTAATTTTGTCGGTTCATAAAAATAATGAGAATTCTGAAAAATTCAGTCTCCCCACATTTATATAGAAAGGTTTATTTTAATTAATAAACCTTTTTTTATACGAATCTATTTAACAAACCATTGAACTGTGTTGATATCTTTAGTTTATATACTATAAATATATATATAGGAATTATCAAGATACTTTTTAAAACAATATTTATTATTGGGTGAATAGAAAAGTTTAATAATGACATTTCAGGTATAGAAAAATTCCAAAAATTAAAAATAAAATATAATAGAACAATTATAAAAATCATTATAATAGTTTTGAATGTAAAAGGGTTCATTTTTAATTTATTTTGAACAAACCATAATTTAAAACATCCAAAGAAAAAAGTAATTATCAATGTAGCTAACGCTAAGCCATCGGTAGATAAATTTAAATTATAATAGAAATAATCATTTAAAAAATAAACACCTAATGCCATACCCAATCCAATAGGCAATACTATTCTATAAAATTTAGAATTGTTAATAATAGCTCCATTACTACCTAATAACATTAAAAATAGTTTAGCTGAAGAAATCATTAAAACAACTTTTTCACCTCCAGCATAACCATCACTAGGCATTATTTTAAACAACTCGGAAACATTCGTGTTTACCAATATAAAAAACAATCCTCCTATCAATAATAAGTTTATAGAACTCTTTTTATATAAACTTTCAACTTCCTTGCTATTATTTTCATTTATAGACTTTGACGTTAATGGCTGTAATATTTGGGTCATTGCTCTACTAGGCGCTTCAATGAACGACCCTATAAAAACAGCTACAGAGTAATAAGCGGCCATTGCAAATCCTTCTTTACCTGGTATCATAACCTTATCAATATCTAAAACAATGGCACCTGCACTACCTGCTAAAAGTATATATGAAGTGTATTTCAATACTTCTTTAAAATTAGAGGGTAATCCAAATGAAAATTTAGGTATATATAACTTAAACGCATACAGCATCATTAATATCGATCTTAAAACGTAAGCTAGGGCCATATAAAAAAGAAATTCTTGTTTTGTAATAACATCAAAAGAAACTGCAAAAAGCAAACTCATAACAGCTACTCTATTGTATAATTCTTTTAAAACATTACCAAATACCGATTGTAATTGTACTTTAGCCCAAGAATAAAACACTTCAAAATAAGCACAACAAACTGCAATTATATATATGTAAATTGTATAATTCTCAATAATCAAATTATCTTTTGAATTACTCTTTGAAACATAATTCATTATTAAATCATGAACAGAATCCCACAAAAAACCTACAGGTAAAGCTATAAATAGTGGTAAAAAAAGAACTAAATTCAAAAATTTATCTTTCTCTATTTTTGAAGTATAACTAGAAAAAAATTTGACAATAGTAAAATGAATTCCAAAAGCTATTATTGGCATTATAAGGTTTGAAGCTGCAAAAACATACGTGGCTAACCCATAATATTCTGAAGTTAAAAATCGGTCATATAAATAAACGGTGTTAACACCTCCAATTATAAATCCTAAGTAAATAACAAGAGTGTTTTTAAGCGATTGTTTTAATACTATTCCCAAATTATACTTGAATTAGTTTTTTTATTGATGTATAAATTTTCTCTCCAACATTAACACCATACAATTCTTTATCAAACAACTTAGTTGAAGTTAAAAAATAGTTGAAAGCTTCTATTATTTTTTTCTTTTCGAATCCTGTAATTAACGCATAATCATTATCAACTAATTCTACCCATTCAGTTTCTGTTCGAGCTATTACACAATGTTTTTTATTAAAGAAAGCTTCTTTTTGTAATCCTCCACTATCAGTTATAACCATAGTACAATTTTTTAATAACTCCAACATATCAAAATACCCTATAGGCTCTATTAAGGTAATTTTAGATTCTATTTCGAATTCTTTTAATTTAAGTGCTGTTCTTGGGTGCAATGGTAAAATTACTGGAGTATTTTTATTTATCTCTTCTAAAGCTTTAAAAATACTTTCAAGTGATTTTTTTGAATCTGTATTTTCTTGTCTATGAATAGTTGCTAAAACAAAATTGTTTTCAGCTAATTTTAATCTGTTAATTATAGTCGATTTCTCTTCTGAAAGCTTACTATAAAACTCAACAGCATCTTTCATAATATCACCATGCTTTTCAATTTTAATCGGTAAACTATCAAACCCTTCAATTTTTAAGTTTTTTAAAGAACTATTAGTTGGGCAACTCAACAAATCTGCAATCCTGTCAGTTACTATTCTATTCACTTCCTCTGGCATTTCCATATTAAATGACCGTAAACCAGCTTCAATATGCACAATCTTAATATTCATTTTTTTAGCAGTTAAAGCCCCTGCTAAAGTTGAATTAGTGTCTCCATAAACAATTACTGCGTCTGGTTGTTCTTTGTATAAAACCTCTTCTATTTTTTCCATCATTTGACCAGTCATAGCCCCATGATTTAGTCCATTAATATTTAAATTATATTTAGGTTTTGGGATTTTCATTTCATCAAAAAAAACAGCACTCATATTAACATCATAATGCTGACCTGTGTGAACTATGATTTCCTGAAAATCATTATGTTCAACTATAATTCTACTTAACACAGCTCCTTTTACAAACTGTGGTCTTGCTCCTAATATGGTTACTATTTTTTTCAAGAATTATTAATTTCTTTAAGTATTTCTGTTAATTGCCTTGTCAATTCTTGTCTATGAAATTTACCAATATCTTTTGAATCAACAGTTAAATTTTGGGCTTTATAACTATTATACAGATTAGTTATTATTATTTTTAACTTTCTTTTATTATCAAAACTTACTATGTCGCCTGAATTAGTAACATTTAAAATTTCTGCTAAATCACCATTTTCTGGTCCAATTGCTAATATAGGTCGTTTTGCTTGTAAATATTCAAAAATTTTACCTGTTATAATACCTTTTGCACTTGGTACGTTATTTACAGCTAATAATAAAATTTGTGATTTTTTTTGATAGTTCAACACTTCATTATGTGGAACATAATTAATTTTTTTCACACCCTTAAAGGAATATTTCTCTAAAGTTTCATCAATTTCTTTGGCTACTTTACCTATTAGTTTTATTTCTAAATCATTTGAAAACTGAACATTTTCTTTACAAATTTCATCTAATACTTCCCATAAAATTTTAGGATTCCTATCGGCATTCATTAATCCTATATGAGTTATAGAAAATGTTTCATCTAGATTAATCTTTTCTTTTTGGTCTTCTTCATTATCATATCCATTCGTTACTACATAAATTTTATTAGAATAGTCACAATAATTTTCTTTCATAGTTTTGCCAATAACTAAAGTTGCATCAGCTTTTTTTAAAACCTCTTTTTCTAATTTATGGTGCTTTTTTATTGATTTTTTAGTTAATGGTAATTGATGAAAATAATCTATATCTGTCCAAGGATCTCTAAAATCAGCTACCCACTTTATTCCTAATTCTTTCTTTAACTGTAAACCTATTAAATGCATACTATGAGGAGGCCCAGTAGTTATAAGTATATCTACAGTATTTTCTTTTAAATAGTTTTTAAGTTTTTTAACTGACGGCTTAACCCAAAACTTCCTAGCATCAGGTATAAAGTAATTTGCTCTTATATATTGTAATATTTTACCAAAAAAAGTGGGATTAGGATTTAAAAATCCTGCGCTAGTTTTAGATCCTTTTTTCTTAAATCTTGATAGTAAATTATTAGGTTCCAAAATAGGACTTTTAATAATCTCTATATTTTCAGGAATATCAATACATAAAGAAGTATCTACAAGTGGATAGTTAGGATTTTCAACAGTATATATAACAGGCTCAATCCCAAAGCTTCTTAAATACTTTACAAATTTAAGCCAACGTTGCACACCTGAACCTCCAGCTGGCACCCAATAATATGTTACTATTAAAACTTTCAATTTATAAATTATTATAGAATTTAACTAGCTTTATACTTTCTTCATCCCAGTTTTCACCTTCATCCATTACAGCTTTATAAGCGTTTTCTGTTTTAATCTCTAATAACTTTTTATTTTTATAAATCATTAAAATTTTTTTAGTAAAATCATTAAAATCATCAGCTTTAAAAACAAGACCAGAATCATATTTTTCAACAATTCTTTTTAATGGCTTACATGAACTTACCAATAATAAACTTTTACTCATCATTATTTGAAATAATTTATGAGGAATTGTATTATTTGTATGTTCATTAGCTTTATGAGGTATTATATTTACTGTAGACTTTTTCATTATAGTTGAGACTTCAGTAAATGGTCGATATCCAACAAAATCAACATACTTCTCCATTTGATTTTCTTTCACAATATTTTTTAATTGCTCCTCAACATCTGTACTCCCTTTTCCTATTAAAAAAAGCTTAGCATTTTTAATTGATTTTACAATTTCTGGCATAGCTTTTATTGCTGTATCAAGTCCTCTATGTGGTCCAAAACCACCTACATAAGTTATAGAAAAACTATCAGGGTTTATAACATTTTGAAGTACCTCATTTTTAAAATTTAAAGCAAACTCTTTCTTTTCTTGATTTGAAATTACAATTAATTTACTAGGGTCAATATCAAAATTTGATACTAGCTTTTGCTTCATCTCCTCTACTACACATATTATATTTTTATATTTAAGACAATATTTCCTTTCTTTTTTTGACCATAATTTAGGGTTCATAAAAAGGAAATTTTTAAATTTAATTAAATGATTTTTTTTCCATGAAAACCATGTTTTTAATGCCTCCGGATAATTTTCATGTAAATCTAAAACTATTTCTTTAACTCTTGATTTGAATAAATATCCTGTTCCTGCTAAAGGTAAATCATGAATATGTAAATATTCAATTTTATATTTTATCAACGCTTTTTTTATTCCAAAATAAAAAAAAGGATTAACATTAAAAACACTTTCAAATATATCTAAAATTCCTTTTTTAAAATTTGAATAATTCTTTCCTATTCTATAAACTGTTACTCCATTAATCGTTTCAATTTGCACTTCATTTTTCCTATGAGGGCATATAACAATGACTTTCTTATCAGCTGCTACTAATGCATCAGCTTCTTTTCTTACTCTTATATCATTAGGGTAAGAAGCATCGACTACCATTCCTATATAACTCATATTAAAAAATTAATACATTTTTCCAAAATTCTCTCTGTAGCTTTTCCGTCCCATAATTCAGGAACTACACCTTTTTTATTTTTTTTATCTTTTATCTTTTCTAAAAGAACTAATATTTTTTCATTATCAAAAGACATTAATACGTTTGTCCCTTTAGTTATTGTTATTGGACGTTCTGTATTTTCTCTAAGAGTTATACATGGAATTTGTTGAAAAGTAGTTTCTTCTTGAATACCTCCACTATCAGTAATAACACAAAGAGAATACTTTATTAATTTTTGAAATGCAAAATAATTTTGTGGAGGAATAATTTTTAATTTTTCAATTTTAGAAAGCTTATCATACAAATCATTTTTTATAAAACTACTTTTTGTTCTTGGGTGTAAAGAAAAAACTATACTACATTTCTTTGTTACACTTTTTAATAAATCAATAATCTTATGAAGAGCCTCTTTTCCATCTACATTTCTAGGTCTATGCATTGTAATTAACACATAGCTTTCGCTCCCAATCTCTTTTAATATATTTGAATTTTCAATTTCTTTTTCAAAATAAACTAATGTATCTATCATTGTATTACCTACAAAAGCTATTTGAGAGTCAGTTTTACCTATTTCCTTTAAGTTTGTAATTCCACTTTCTTCAGTTACAAAACAAATATCAGAAATCTCATCGGTTAATATCCTATTAATCTCTTCTGGCATCCGTCTATCTAAACTTCTGAGTCCACTTTCAATATGACCTAACTTAACATTTAACTTATTTGCTGTTATAGAAGCAGCAAGAGTTGAATTAACATCTCCTACTGAAAGTAATAAGTCTGGTTTAAAAGCTTCAATTACTTTTTCTAATTCAATCATTATCTCTCCAATTAAACTATTTGGAGTAGTACCTTTAACATTTAAAAAAAAATCAACTTCAATATTAAATTGTTTCAGAAACACGTCTGACATTTTTTCGTCATAATGTTGCCCAGTATGAACTATTTTTAAATCGATATTTTGATACTTTTTAGCTATTCTTTTGAATTGTGTAATTTTAACAAAATTAGGACGTGTACCTACTATTAATAAAATGTTTTTTTTCATTTAGTTATTTTTTTCAGCATAAACAGCATAATACCTTGGAGTAAATTTTCTTAAAATTGGTCTAATTCCTATTTTATTAATCGGACTTGTCCATTTTTCTGTTTGAACAATATTCCATCCAGATTTTTCAAGTAGCCAATCGTATTGCCAATCTTCAAATTCATGATAATGCCTATCCCACATATCTGTTCTACTTCTATAAGCTTCTTTAAACCACAACCTTAATGGAACAGTAGTTATTATTTTAGTCGCTTCTATCTCTCTTAACACATTAAATGGCGCCAATAAATGTTCAAATATCTCGAAAGCTGTTACTGCATCTACCTTATGTTTTTTTACCAACTCGGGCATTAAATCAAGATCTTCTCCATTAGTATTGAAAACAGTATAACCATGTTTTTCCATAACTTCGCTAAATGGATTTCTAACCCCTAAATCTAGAATTACAGCAGGAGCAGGTATATTTTTTTGTAAAAATTTAATAGTATGTGCGTATCTTTTAATTGGAAGTTGATTATACATTTATCTATTTTTAAGCAAATGTATCACTATTTTAGTTTTACTGGAAAAAACTATTAAGACTTTAAATAAAAAAAATCAAAACGTTTATTATACATTTTGATTTCTTAATAAAAACATAGTACTACTTTTTCTTTCAATCTTCCCTAAATGTTCGGACATTCATATAACAAACATATCAATCATTTTTAATTCAAAAAAAAAACATATTCCTTTTTTTATAAAAAGCACACTCTAAATTAATTTATATTTGCTTATAAATCTCGCTTTTTATAAAAAGCAAACACCTATAATCATTACTAGTTGCGCTTTATGAGGAAATCTATATTTTTTATTTTATTATTTTTAACCCTCTTCTCTTTTTCTCAAACTAAAACTAATTTTAATTCTAGTGACTCAATAAGTTTATACAATAAAAAATGTCTTTTCTTTATTAATAGAAATCAAGACAGTATAAAATATTACATACGTAAATTAAAAAACTTAAATAATGAATGTAGCTTATATCAAGCTTATACTTATGAAGCTAAACTGGCTTATCTAAATAGAAATTACAAGAAAACAGAATTGATTTGCAAAGAGGTACTCCTTAAAATTAAAAACAATGAAGATTTCTGTTTTAAAGCAATTAAAATCTCAATATATACTCGTTTATTTTGGTTAAAGAAAAAGTTAGGAGAGTATAATATTGCTTATAATTATTTAATGGAACAGGAAAAAGTTCTAAATAGTTTAGTTTTAAAAGATAAGTTTTATCATACTAATAAACTATCTCTCAAAAATCATTTGGCAATTATTAAATCTGAATTAGGATTTTATGATGAAGCTCTTAGAATACTAAAGCCTACATTACAACTTATTGATAAAGTTTATAGAAAAGACAAAATAGGCGCCTATCATTCATTAAAATTTAAATCAAACATTTTAAACTCTATAGGTAATGTATATTTATCTTTAAGTAAAAAAAATCAAAATTTACATTATATAGATTCTGCCTCTTTTTATTATAAAAAAGGTTATAATGTAGCTAAAAAATTTAATCCTCCTCATAAAGATTCGGAGATAATATATAACTTCAAAAAAACAAAGATTTTAATAGCTAAAGAAGAATATTCTAATGCCTTAAAATCAATAAACAACTATAAAAATATACATAATGGATATAACTATAATCATTATGAATATTTTCAAAAAGCCATTTGTTATTACAATTTGAAAAATGCTGATTCTACAATTTTTTATTCAAATAAGCTTTTAAATAATAAAAAAACAACTTGTAGACGCAGTACGTTAATTGCTTTGTACGATATTTTATCTAATCAATATAATAATTTAAAAAAAATAGATAGTGCTTTTAAATATTCTAAGCTAACTATGCTTCAATACGAATTAGCTAAAAAGAACAAAGAAAAAACATTTCAATTATTATATGAAAATGATTTTAATAGAGTAATCAAACTTAATAAAGAAATAAAAAAACAAAGTAATAGAAACCAAAATTATCTAATCATTGTTTTTTCCTTTATAGTAATTCTAGTTTTTCTGTTAGGATACTTAAAATTAAAAAAAGAAAATAAAAAGAAAATATCTGCTATTAATAAACTTAATAGCAAAACTCAAGAAAAACAAACAATTAAGAAAGAATATAATATTGATATAGAACTTGAAAACCAAATACTCTCTGCTATAGAAAAAATTAATGGTTCAAATACTTTCTTAAAATCAGATTTTTCAGTTTCGTCAATCGCTGAAGAAATCAATACAAATTCAACATATATTTCTTTTGTATTTAACAAACATTATAAAGAGTCCTTTAAACAGTTTTACACTAAAAAAAGAATTAATTATATCATTGAAAAATTAAAAACTAATACTGAATACAAGAAATACTCAATACAAGCTTTAGGAGAAGAAATTGGTTATACAAATGCTTCTGCTTTCTCTAGAGCCTTTAAAAAACAAACAGGATTAACTCCATCTTCTTTTTTAAAAAATCTAGAGAATTAAGCCTTTTCTTCTTTTTTTCTATTTAAGAAAAACCAACCTATTGAAACTAATAGTAACAATACATAAGATAATAATGCAATCGTGCTTCCTGTTTTTATAACTTTTGGCTCAAATTTAAACTCAATAGTGTGATTTCCTTTTGGAACTAACATTCCTCTTAAAACGTAATTTACTCTATAATGTGGAACCAATTCCCCATCAATATACGCATTCCAACCATCTTTGTAATAAATCTCAGAAAACACAGCAAATTGCTCTTTTCTTGTTGTTGATTTATAAACTAATTCAGTTATAGCATTTTTAATTAGAGCAATTGTAGCAGTTGAATCTTTTTCCTGTGGAAAGTTTATTTTCGAATTCTCTAAACTCGATTTTCTCAACACAGCTACTTCATTTGTTTTTAAATTATCTAATGCCTTAATCTCTTCATCAGCTGAATTCACTAATTTAATATTATTCACAAACCATGCGTTTCCGTTTGCTTCAGGATTTTCTTGAAACTTATCTTCTCCTGCAATAAAATACTTCGTGTTTAACATGTTTAACACCTCCATATTATTTTTTGCTATTTGATAATCAAATAATTCTTGATAACGTTTCATTTTTGCTGCATGATACCCACCTATAGAATTATGAAAATAAGAAGTCCTTCCATCCATCATAGGGTTTGTAGCAAAATTAGCTACACGATAATAACTTTTATCTTTTAAAATCTCATTATTTGCTTTACTAGCAACAAATGGCTTTATCACTTTTCGCTTAGTTGTAAAATCTTCTTTGTTTACATAATTTATATCTACAGAGATTAAATCGAAAAGAATTAATACTGTTAATCCAATAATAACAGGTATTTCTTTTAGTTTGTTTTTTAATAAAAACCATAATAATCCAGCTGATAACGTTACTAATATAAGTGAACGAATACCATCCATAAATAACATTGATTTTCTATCAGATTTTAATGCATCTATTAATTCTGGTAACTGTTGATATTGTGCATCTCTAATACCTTCAAAAGCAAATAAACTTGAACCAAAAACAGTAAAAACCAACAACAAACCACCAATAACATATAATGCTTTTTTAAGAGCTTCTTTTTTCTCTTCACTAGACACTTTTGATGAAAAGAACTCTTTTAAAGCTATAACTCCTAATAAAGGAACACATAGTTCAGCTATAACTTGAATAGAAGAAACTGCTCTAAATTTATTATAAAGAGGAACATAATCAATAAAAAAGTTAGTTAATACTTCAAAATTTTTACCCCAACTCATTAGTATTGAAAAAATCGTAGCAGAAACTAACCAGTACTTTAATCGGCCTCTTACTAAAAACACCCCAAGAAAAAATAAAAAGAAAAGTATAACTCCAATATAAGCAGGAGCTTCTACTATTGGCTGTTTCCCCCAATACGTTAATACTTGATTTGAATATTCTTTTGCTACACTTTTCCCTGCATTACTTTCTAAAGTTTGATAAAAATTAGAATTTTCACCTAACTTTTCAAAAGTTCCACCTCCCATGAAACGAGGCATTATTAAGTTGAAGGTTTCTGCAATTCCATAACTATATTCAGTAATATACTCTTTATCTAGCCCTGTTGATTTTTCTTTCGGCGTACCATCTGGATTTATTGTTAATTCAGATTTCCCTCTTGTGCTAAAATCAGCATATTGCTTCATTGACATCAATCGTGTAGCATTTACACTAATTCCAATAATTACAGCTACTACTAAAACTGACACCTGCTTAATAAAAACAGAAAGTTCTTTAGTTTTTACAGCCTCTATTCCTTCAACAATAACTAAAATTAATAAACAAAAACCAAGATAATATGTCATTTGAGGATGGTTTGCATAAATTTCTAAAGCCATTGCTAAAGAAGTAACCACAAAACCAAGTAAATATCTTTTTTGAAATAAATATAAAACTCCTGCAATTACCATAGGCATATACCCTATTGCATGAGCCTTGGCATTATGACCAGCTCCAAAAATGATAATTAGATAAGTTGAGAATCCAAAGGACAAACTACCTAGTATTGCAAGTTTCCAGTCAACCTTTAAAGCAATTAACAATAAGAAGAATCCTAAAAAATATAAGAATAAATAATCAGCAGGCCTAGGTAAAAAACGTAATCCTTTATCAAGGTAACGTACAAAATCATTTGGATAATATGCACTAACCTGAAAAGCTGGCATACCGCTAAAAGCATTTCCTAACCAATAAGGTTCTTCTCCATTTTCAACTCTATAATCAACAACTTGCTTCGACATCCCTTTAAACTGAGTAATATCACTCTGTTTAATTTGTTTTCCGCTTAAAACTGGATTAAAATAAATCAATGAAGCTATTGTAAAAACTACAATAGCTATCACGTAAGGTAAAAACTTTTTAAAATTCATAATTAATCAATTTCTTCAAAATCAACATACTCTCCTACTGAGTTATTGCTTTCTTTAGAGTTATTAGGTTTTTTATCTATTATTGTTTCACCTTCTTTAACAGTAGAACTTTGTTTTTCACCATACTGCTGTTGTGCTTTTTTTTGAACCTTATCAACTGCTTTCTTTAATAAGTATGGGCCAAATAGTTTTGCTAAAAACTTAATAGCATAATAAACTAAAAGAATAATTAAAATAGTTCGTAAAAGAGTCATAGGTCCAGCTTGATGTATTATCATACAAATAAAAATATTCAAAAAAATTACCCAAAAATAACAATTTGAAACAAAAGGTAACGTTAAGAGTTTACAAAACTTATAATATAGAGTAATTCATATTTTTACTGTATGTTTGTATTACTCCTTAAATTTGATTTTTACAACATGATAAAAAGGCTTTTTTTGTTTTTTATTTTTTGTACAACAACCTTTGTACAAGCACAGTACACCACTGTTATAAACTCAAATAGACCTGGGTTATCAGAAAGCCCATATAGTGTAGGTTCTGGAGTTTATCAACTTGAATCAAGTCTTTTTTATAGAAAGGTTCCAATAACTGCAACATTTAGTAACCCTCAATCTATTGGTTTAAATTTATTTTTTAGAACAAGTTTCATTAATGAAAAGCTTGAATTGAATTTAAACACCTCTTTATCTAATGATAAAATAGCATTTAAAAATATTTTTGAATCGTCATATAACAAAACTGGTTTAAGTGAATTTACTATTGGTGCTAAATATTTGGTATATGCACCTAAATATGATGATAAAACTAAAGAAATTAGAAGTTGGAAAGCCAGACATTCTTTTGATTATAAGCGATGGATTCCTCATGTTGGTGTTTATGCTGGACTTAGTTTTGGTAATTTTTTAAATGATTATCACGAGAAAGGTGGAATGAGCCCTAGAGTTGGTGTTTTACTTCAAAATGAATTTTCCGATAAATTAAATGTAGTTACTAATTTATTTTACAACAACATAGGTACTGAATTTTCTGAGTACTCATATGTTGTTACTGGTACCTATAATTTTAATGATTATTGGTCTGGTTTTGCTGAAATGCAAGGTGTTTTTGAAAAATATGAAAATAAAAGTAGTATTGGAGGTGGCGCTGCCTATTTATTTAACAAAAATCTTCAAATTAATGCTTCTGTAAGAGCTAACTTTGAAAGAAAAGAAATAGGTATTACTTCAACTATTGGTGTTTCATATAGGCTAGACAGGCATTTTGATACCTTTGCTGAAATTGACGAATTTGGAAATAAAATAGAAGAAGATAAGCCAATAAAATATGATGAAAATAGAGGTTTCTTTGGAAGGTTATTTAGCAAGATTAAAAGACTATTTAAAAAAGATAAAAAACGAGAACAAAAAGTTGATTTAGATATTTCTCCTAATAAAGATAATTCTACTATTAGAACAGAAAAACCTAGAAGACAGCGAGAAAAATCGTTAATCGATATTATTTCTAAAGAAGACAAAAAGGATAAAAAGAAAGCTAGCAAAGCTGAAAAGAAAGCGGCAAAAAAGGCGGCAAAAAAGGTAGAAAAAGAAAAGAGACGTCAAGAAAAAGAAAAAGAAAAAGAAATTAAACGTAAAGAAAAGGAACGCTTAAAACTGGAAAAGGAAAAAATAAAAGAAGCTGAACGTAAAGCTAAAGAACGTTTAAAACTTGAAAAAGAAATAAAAGAACTAGAAGAAGAAATAAAAAAAGAGGAAGAAAAAGAAAAAAAGAAAGAAGAAGACGATAATTAAAAAACAGAAATCATACACTTTATATGATTACCATTAAAGAAATAAATACTAAAAAGGAAATGAAACAGTTTGTTAAATTTCCTTTTTCACTTTATAAAGATAATCCTTACTGGGTACCACCAATAATAAATGACGAAATAGCCAGTTTTGATAAAACAAAAAACCCAGTTTTTGAACATGCTAATGCTCAATTTTTTATTGCATTAAAAAACGAAAAAATAGTTGGACGAATTGTAGCTATTATTAATACTTATGAAGTAGAGAAACAAGGATTAAAAAAAATGCGATTTGGTTGGTATGATGTTATTGATGATGTCAATGTTAGCAAAGCTTTATTAGATAAAGTAAAAGAAATAGGATATAAAAACAAGCTTGAATACGTAGAAGGTCCAATTGGCTTTAATAATCTTGACAAGACAGGTGTTTTGACAGAAGGTTTTAATCATATTGGTACTATGATCACATGGTATAACCATCCTTATTATAAAGTGCATTTAGAAGAATTAGGTTTTAAAAAAGAAAAAGAATATTTAGAAAATAAATTTCTTTTTAAAAATGTTGATGCAAAAAAATATAAAAGAATAAGTAACTTAATTCAAAATCGATATAATTTAAAACAACTAAATTTCACTTCTACTAAAAAAATAATGCCTTATGTAGATGAAATGTTTGATTTATTTGGTAAAACCTATTCAAAACTTTCAACCTACGTTCCTATTTCTGATGAACAAATAGCATATTTCAAAAAAAAATACATCAGTTTTATTAATCCTGAGTATATAAAATTTGTTATTGATAGTAATCATAAACTAGTTGGTTTTGCTATTGTAATGCCCTCTTTTTCTGAAGCGCTTCAAAAAGCAAAAGGTAAACTCTTTCCTTTTGGTCTTTTTCATTTACTAAACGCAAGAAAAAACTCTAAAGATGTTACTTTTTATTTAATTGGTGTACATCCTGACTATCAAAACAAAGGTGTTACTGCTATTTTATTTAGCCAATATTGTGAAACTTTTTCAGATAGAAATATTGAAAACTGTATTCGAACTCCTGAATTAGAAGAAAACGAAGCTATTCATAAAATTTGGAAAGATTTTAATCCAGAAACTCATAAAAGAAGAAGAACCTATAGAATTAATTTATAATGCAGTTATTTTACAATCAACATATTTCTGAAGACACAAAGCAATTCACTTTTGATAAAGATGAGAGCAGACATATAGTTCGTGTTTTACGTAAAAAAGAAGGTGATATACTTTACATAACAAATGGTAATCACTATTTATTTACTGTAGAAATAGTAATTGCCAGCGATAAAAAATGTATTGTAACTATTATTAAAAAAGAAGAAAAAAAAAGTTCACGAAATTATTATCTCCATGTTGCCATTGCTCCTACAAAAAACAACGACCGTTTAGAGTGGTTTCTTGAAAAGGCTACAGAAATTGGTATTGATGAAATCACACCTATTATTTGTAAAAATTCTGAAAGGAAAATTGTAAAAACTGAAAGGTTAGCTAAAATAATACAAGCTGCTATGAAACAATCATTGCAGTATAAATTACCTAAACTAAATGAGCCAGTTAAATTTTCTGAATTTATTCAACAAAAACTTTCAAGTCAATTATTTATAGCTCATTGTGAGGATGACGCTAAAAAGAATACTTTAAAAGACGGTATAGATTTAGCTTCAAGTTATACAATACTAATTGGTCCTGAAGGTGATTTTTCCATAGATGAAATTAAAAAATCTTTATCTCAAAAATTCATCCCTATAACCCTAGGTAACACAAGATTAAGAACAGAAACAGCTGGATTAACAGCAGTACAACAAATTAGTTTTTTACATCAATAATTCTTTTTTGTATATTTAACTCAATTAAAAATTAACATTGAGTACATCAGATTTCTTTAATTTGTTCTTACTTATTAGCGCGTTACATGGGTTTGCGTTTAGTATAATTCTGTTTTCATCAAAAAACGGCAAGGATAAAAGTATGCTATACTTAAATTTACTTATCCTATCTATTTCTTTAAACAACATACAGTCATGGGCCCTAGAAAACAAGTTATTCCAACATAAGTTCGCTTTAGATTATATTCAAATACCTTGGCATTTTTTAGCTATGCCTTTTTTGTATATGTTTTTAATTAATTATTTAAAAATAACTTCTAAAACTTATAACTTACTTAAACTTATAATTCCTCTTTTCATCTCTTCAATAGTTGCACAAGTTAGTTTTGTGTTATATTATAGTGCTGTTAATTCAAATGAGCATCAAGATTTTATTTACGAACGCTATACTTCAATTGAAGAAATAATTAGTTTCTCAATATCTATTAGCCTTTTTATCTATTCGTTCTATATTCTTTACAGAAGAGAAAAATTATTTCCAAAAATATTATCATACGATAATTTAAAATGGATTAATACTTTTTTCAAACTTTCATCAGTTGGCTACATCTTATGGATTACTGCATTAGTAATTAAAGTAAGTATGAATTTCAAAGGGTTTATGTTTTCTTATTACCCTTTAAGAATATATACAACCGTATTAATTTATTGGTTAGGTTACCAAGGACTTAGACAACTTAGAGTTTTAAAAGAGAGACAACACCTAAGGGAAGTTCTTTTAACATACCCTATAATTTCAGAAACAAAACAGGAAGTTAATTTAAACTCAACTGAAACAGCGATTTCTAATGAACAACTTGAAAAATATAAAGAATATTTTTTCAAGATAGATAGTTTCATAAGAGCAGAAAAAAAATTTTTACTTACAAAGTATACATTACAAAACCTTTCAGAAGATTTTGACTTTAGCCCTAGTACATTATCTCTTATAATCAATACAATAGCCAACAAGAGTTTTATTGATTATTTAAATGAAATGAGAATTGAGCAAGCTAAAAATTTATTAATTAATTCAGAATATCAAAATTATACAATTGCCTCAATAGGTCTTGAATCTGGATTTAATTCAAAATCAACTTTTTTTACCGTTTTCAAAAAACATACAGGTTTAACTCCATTTAATTATCGAAACAAAGCTTCTTTAGCTATTTAAGATGATTTTAACACTTAATTAGTTCGAAAACACTTAATCTGGACGTTTTCGAACTCAATTTATAAATAGATACACTAAATTTGATTTAAGAGAAATAAATATTTAAAATACAAGAATTTTGAAGGGGTTTTTTATTATTAAATATAATTTCTAAAAGATATTGTTGAGTTAAGAGCCTCAACGATGAGAAAGAAAAGGTTTAAACCTTAAACACCAGCTATGTATAGTTGGTGTTTTTTATTTAAATTAATTCAATGAATATTTTTTAAAAAGCACGAAAATTAGTTCGAAAACACCCATTCTGGACGTTTTCGAACTCTACAAATAAAAAAAACAATTATTATTGTAGTGAAATTAATTGAATTTTATATTTCTGAGATAGAAAGCTTTAATGATATTAAATTTCTTAAGGGGAAAAAAGAAAACACCAGTTATTATAGCTGGTGTTTTTTAATTATGTTTTATTATATTGTGAACTAAAATACTTTTAGTGAAAAGCAACATATTTATTTATTTATTCTTTTTTTCATTTTTTGTTAACGCTCAACAGATAGCAATTTTGAAATATCAAGGTGGTGGTGACTGGTATGCAAATCCAACAGCTTTACCAAATTTGATTACCTACACAAATACCTACACAAAAACATCAATTGACAAAGAACCGCAAACAGTTTCTTTAAATGATAATGCTTTATTTAATTACCCTATAATTTTTATAACTGGTCATGGTAATATCTTTTTTAATAGCGAAGATTCTGAAACCTTAAGAAACTATCTTACATCTGGTGGTTTTTTGCATATTTCAGATAATTATGGCTTAGATAAATATATCAGAAGAGAGTTAAAAAAAGTTTTTCCTACAAGTGAATTACAAGAAATACCTTTAAACCATCCTATTTACAATCAAACTTTTTCTTTTCCAAAAGGGCTTCCTAAAATACATGAGCATAACAAAAAAAAGCCACAAGGTTTTGGACTATTTCATAATGGCAGGTTGGTTTTGTTTTATGACTATGAAAGTGACTTAAATGATGGTTGGGAGGATTCTCCTGTACATAACAACCCAAAAGAAACAAGAGAAAAAGCTTTAAAAATGGGAGCTAATATTATTGAGTATGCTTTTAAACATTAAACTTTTTCAAATAGATTCTATTCAAATAAATTTTGACACAGAAGCACTCTGGATGCTAAATATAGCATTAGCTATCATTATGTTTGGTGTATCATTAGACATCTCTATAAACGATTTTAAAAGACTTTTTAAGAACCCGAAAATTATTTTAGTAGGAATACTATCACAATTCATTTTATTACCTTTATTTACATTTTTACTAGTTATTATTATAAAACCTCATCCTAGTTTTGCTTTAGGAATGATATTAATAGCTGCATGTCCAGGAGGTAATGTATCTAATTTTTTCAGTAAAATGGCAAAAGGGAATACTGCATTATCAATTAGTTTAACCGCTTTTGCTACTTTAGTCTGTATTGCTTTTACCCCTATTAACTTAAACTTATGGGGGAGTTTATATCCTCCCACTAAAGCTATTTTAAAAACAGTTAACCTTAACCCTTATGAATTAACAAAACTTGTTTTACTCATTTTAGGCATCCCTCTTTTGTTAGGAATGCTGGTTAACTATTATCACAAAGAAATGGCAAAAAAAATAAACATTGTTTTAAAACCGTTTTCAGTTTCCGTATTTCTCTTATTAATAATAATTGCATTATATGACAATGCTAATATTTTTAAAAACCACATACATTTAGTTTTATTCTTAGTAATTTTTCATAATCTATTTGCTTATTTCATTGGATACTCAACAGCTAAATTGTTTAAATTGTCGACCAAAGATTGTAAAACAATTTCAATAGAAACTGGAATACAAAATGGTGGCTTAGGATTGTTACTTATTTTTAGTTTTTTTGATGGCCTTGGAGGAATGGCTTTACTTGCTGCTTTTTGGGGAGTTTGGGACATCTTTTCAGGAATGTTATTAGCTACCTACTGGGGAAGAAAAAAGAAAACATAATGCGTACTATTTTATATTATACTTTTAAATTTTTTATTAAAACCGGTTTATTTTTTTATTCTAAAAAAATAAAAATAAATGGTAGTCAAAACATTCCCAAAGATGGAGCTGTTTTATTTACGGCTAATCATCCAAATGGGTTAATAGACCCAATATTAATTGCAACACATATTAAACGTAAAACTCACTTTTTAGTAAGAGCTGCTGTATTTAAAAAACCTATTGTTGCATATTTTTTTGATCTATTAGGAATGATGCCAGTTTATAGAATTAGAGACGGTATCAAACAATTATCAAAAAATGAAGCCATTTTTAACAAGTGTGAGCAGTTATTATCAAAAAACAAAACACTTCTTATTTTTCCTGAAGGGAGTCATAATCGTAAAAGATCAATTAGGCCATTAAGTAAAGGTTTTACTCGAATTATATTTCAAACACTTGATAAACATCCAAAAACAAAGCTTTACGTAGTTCCAGTTGGTATTACTTATCAAAACTCTTCAAAATATCCCTCAAAAATTGCTTTAAGTTTTGGTATTCCTATTGAAACCAACTCATATATGAACGAAGTGAATAGGTTTGAAGTAACTAAAAACTTAAAAAAAGAGGTTCTTGAACAGCTTAAACAACTAACTGTTCATATTCCAGATGATGCTAATTATGAAAAAACACTTACTAAATTAAATAAAGCTAATGTTGATTTTACAGAAATTCATAAAATAAATAATTTAGATTATACTAATAATATTAACGATAATTCAAAAAGTACATTTAACTATTTAAAACCATTACTTTTCTTAGTTATATTAAATAGTATTATTCCATATACATTATGGAAAATTGCTTCTAAAAAAGTAAATGAAATTGAATTTTTAGACACGTTTCGTTTTGGTTTTAATATTATCTTATTTCCTTTTTTTTATATTTTTCAAAGCTTAATTATTAACTATATATTTAATAAAGAAATCGCAATAATTTATTTAATAATTAGTTTCTTTATTATTCTTGCATACGCAAAACTATCCCCTACTAATGCAGAATAGCGTCTTGTATATCTTGCTGTATTTTTGTACGCATATTACTTCTTACAAGCCCTCTATTACGCATTGTTGGATATATCCTATTAGATAAAAACACATACAAAATACCACTTTCAGGATCTGCCCAAGTATAAGTTCCTGTAAAACCACTATGTCCAAAACTTTTATCAGAAACACATCCACAAGTTGGCTTTTCTTGAGGTCTTATTTGTGGTTTATCAAACCCTAAACCTCTTCTTACTTTTTTATGGGCATAATATCTTTTATTAAACTTCTCAATTGTTTCTTCTTCAAAATATTTCTTCCCCCCATAGCTTCCTTTCTGAAGGTACATTTGCATTATTTTAGCTACATCATTAGCGTTTGCAAATAAACCTGCATGACCACCAACACCACCTAACATAGCTGCTCCCATATCATGAACATAACCATGCACTAATTGATTTCTATAATAAGAATCTTTTTCCGTAGGTACAATCTGGCTCTTTTTAAACTTTTTAAGTGGTAAATACGTCATTCTATATGCCCCTAAAGAACTATAAAACATTTCATTTGCTAATTTATTTAACGGTCTCTTATATTTTCTTTCAATAATCTCTTTAAATATGTAGTACCCTAAGTCACTATACTTATATCCAGGCCTTTCTCTTTGTTCTGAATCTACAATATGCTTATATATTGTATCTCTATAACTTTTTGCTAAATATAAGTTCTTTGCTACTTTTATATTAAACTCTTTAGACTTTCTTTTTCTATAATATTGTAATGAGTTTTCACCAGTAATTGAATCTTTAGTTTCTAAATAAAAAGGAATCCAAGAACGTAATCGTCCATAATGAGACAGTATTTCTTTTAACAATAATGTATCTTTGTTAGACTTAGAATACCTAGGCAATACATCTCCTAAACTAGAAAAAAGACTAATTTTCTTATCTTCTTCAGCCTTCATAATCATAGGTAACGATGCTAATATTTTTGTTAACGACGCTAAATCATATATATCGGTTTTCTTTACTTTTCTTTTTTTAGAAAGTGTATGGTAACCAAAACTTTTATGGTAAAAAACTTTTCCATTTCGAGCTATTAAAACTTGACCACCTGGTGCCATTCTTTTCTTTAAAATAGTATCTATTCTTTTGTCAATAATCTTTAACTTCTCAGAAGAAACACCTACTTCTTCAGGAATAGTATACTCTAAAACATCTAGATCATTTACTACAATCCCTTGACCTACTTTAAAAGTATCATGAATACTCACTGGTAATTTACCTTGTGTTTTAAAAGCTCCAAATAAAGCTTGGGCTGTTAACTCTTGAGATAATTTACTGTTCTGATAAGAGACTACTACCGTTTTAATGTTTGTAAATGACTTTACCTTTAACAAGCTATAAGGACTCGCAAATACAGTTAATATTACATTATTATTACGAGAAATTTCTTGTAGCCATACTAACTCTTTGTTTGTAAATTTATACCCTTTCCATGGATGTTTATTTGATTTATGAAACCCTACTATTACTGTTGTGTATTTTTTCAATTTTTGATTCAAAACACTTAAATGTTTATCAGAAACTTGATCAACTTTAGCATAATTTTTAAGCATTTTAAAAAAGTCATTTCCTTTTGCATTTCCTAAAGAAACATATGCTATTTTTTTGGTTTCAAGGTTTTGTATAGGTAAATTTTCAGTATCATTTTTTACAACAGTAATTGCTTTTTTTATTAATCTCCTATGCAAAACATTATCTTTTGGCCTATGCAAGTCTTGTTGTAAACTATCTATAGATATCGGTTTATAATTAGCTAATCCAGCTAAAAATTTTGCCTTTAAAATTTTACTTACAGAATGGTTAATTCTTTCTTCAGTTAGCTCATTTTTTAAAATAGCTTCTTTAAATAAATTTATGGTCCCTGGAATATCTTGAGGAATCAACAACAAATCATTCCCTGCTAAAAAAGTAGCTAAATTTATTGAAGCTGGAGTATTGTAATTAGCTGCACCTTTCATATTTAAGCCATCAGTAATAACTAACCCCTTAAATCCTAACTTAGTTTGTAATAAATCGGTTACTATTGTTTTTGATAGCGAAGATGGTAATTCAATATTTTGCTCTAATTGAGGCATGCTTAAATGAGCAACCATAACACTAGAAACACCAGCTTTAAACATCTTTTTATACGGATATAACTCAATAGAGTCTAAACGTTGCTCTGTAAAATTTACAGTTGGAAGTGTTTTATGCGAATCTGTAGCTGTATCACCATGCCCAGGAAAATGCTTTGCATTTGCTAACACACCAACACTTTGCATTCCTTTAGTAAATGCTATTGCTTTTTCTGTTACGTTTTCTTTACTTTCTCCAAATGAACGATTACCAATAATAGGATTATTTGGATTTGTATTTATATCAACAACTGGTGCGAAATTTATATGAATACCTACTCTTTTACAATGCTCTCCTATCCTTTTACCTGTTTCTTCTAGCAACTTATTATCCGTTATTGCTCCTAAGGTCATATTCCAAGGAAAACGATACGCTTTTTTTAAACGCATATCTAATCCCCATTCACCATCAAAGCCTATCAATAAAGGTACTTTAGCTGTAGCCTGATATTTGTTATTTAGTAACACTTGTTTTTCAGGAGTTCCTTGCATAAAAATCAAATTACCAACATGATATTTTGTAAGCATATTTTTAATATACTTCTCATGCTCATCGTTTCTATTGGAATACGCCTGAATCATAAATAGCTGCCCTATTTTTTCATCAATAGACATTGATTTCAATATGCTATCTACCCAAATGGTTTGTGCTTCTTTATTTTTTGATTCTAATGGATCTAATTCTTGTCCATTTACCAAGTTTGCAATAATTACTAAAACAAATAAAACTACTTTTCTCTTCATACTTCAACTATAAATACTCTTTTATTAAACTCAATAGTTATACCAAAAATCGTTTATGCCAACTTTCGTTTGCAGGTACTTCCCATTTTGTTTCAAAATCTTCTTTTGTATTTATCATATTATTGAATACTATAGTATTTGAAGTTATTTTTTTATCGTCTACAAACTTCTTAAAATCAGACAACTTAACTATATTAATATTTTCTCCATCTTTAAAAGAAATATTCATTTTGTCCATTAAATCAATATTTAATTCTTTTTCAATTTCTTGAACAAAATGTACAGAAGAATCTATAGAACATCCCGAAACGTTATTAAAACCTTCGTCAACTGCTAGTACTAAAAACTGACTATATTTTATTGTAAACGATCCTTTTAAGTCATCTCCGTGTCGTGTCCAATTATCAATAAACAATAAAGCTTTAGCACTTATTAATTCTATTTCTTCTTGAGTAAACTCTCTATCTGCTTGATATATCCAAACTCTTGAATGGTCAGGTAAATTTTTATATTCTGTAAACATTTTCTTTGGTATTATTAATTACTTCATATTAAACTTTGCCTGTAATGCTTTTAATTTTTCATCATCAGACATTGTTTTAACAGGTGCAGTCATTCTTTCTTTTATTTGTCGTAAAACCTTTTTAGTGTATAAAGGAAAATCTGCATTTTGTATCCAGGAATTATATCCAGGATTTTCTTTTAACACATCCTCTACTAAACGCCCTTTGTATTTACCAAAAGAAAAAATTTCTTGCTTGTTGTCATTGAATAAAATAAAACCAGCAAAATCTGCACGTTGTGTATGAGAAGAAAACTCACTTAATTCTTCTACAGTGTTTCCTATATCATCATATTTACTTAGTTGCGCTAATAAAATTTCATAGGTTGCTAAGGTATCAGCTTCAGCAGAATGAGCACCTTCTAAATCTTTACCACAATAAAATTTATACCCTGCACTTAATGTTCTTTGTTCTTTTTTATGAAATATAACTTGAACATCAATAGCCTTTCTATTAGTCATATCAAAATCAATTCCAACTCTCATTAGCTCTTCAGCTAATAAAGGAATGTCAAATCGGTTAGAATTGAATCCTGCCAAATCACAACCTTCAATCATTTCGTTAATTTTTACAGATAAATCTTTAAAAGTTGGTTCAGTAACTACTTTCTCATTTGTAATTCCATGAATAGCGGTTGATGCTTCTGGTATTTCAATTTCTGGGTTTACCAACCATGTTTTACTTTCTTTATTTCCATTTGGAAAAACTTTTAATATTGATATTTCAACAATTCTATCTGTTGCAATACTTATTCCTGTAGTTTCTAAATCGAAAAATACAATTGGTTTTTTTAAATTTAATTCCATTTATTTTTATTGTGTTAAGCTTATAAAAGCTTTTTATTTATTCGTTATTTAATTGTGCCTTAAATTCATCAATTTGATCTATCACCTTTTGTGATAAAGTAGGCTCTTTAAAATTATATTGTTGTAGCTCTTCTAATAAAACTTTTGCTACAATATACCTTGCAGTTGGTTTATCATCAGCAGGAACAACATACCAAGGCGCATAATTTGTTGATGTTCTATTTAAAACATCTTCATAACACTCCTGATATTTATCCCATAATTTACGTTCTTTTAAATCTCCTGCAGAAAATTTCCAATTCTTTTCCGGAATATTTAAACGTCGTAATAACCTATTCTTTTGTTCATCTTTTGATAGATTTAAAAAGAATTTCAAAACTACAGTTCCATTTTCTTCTAAATGCTTTTCAAATTGATTTATTCTATCCATTCTTGAATGGTAAAAATCATCATTTAAATCTTCTAAATTCTTTACCGTAGGAATACTTTCTGAAAACACATACTCAGGGTGTACTCTTGTAACCAATACATTTTCATAATGAGTACGATTAAATACACCTATTTTTCCTTTAGCTGGAAGTGCTATATAGTGCCTCCATAAAAAATCATGTTTTAACTCCAATTCAGTAGGTACTTTAAAACTATGTACCTCTACCCCTCGGGCATTAACATCTTTAAAAACTTCTCGTATTAAACTATCTTTTCCTGAAGTATCCATTCCTTGTAAACATATCAAAACACCATATTTACCTTCTGCATACATAGTATCCTGTAATTCACTAATTTTTTTTCGAAGTTTTTTAAGCTCCTTTTTAGCATCTTTTTTTACTTCTTTTGTACTTAAAGTACTTAATTTAATTTCTTTGGAAACCTTATAGTGTTCTACGTTCATAAAAAAAATAGTAATTATACTATAAATGTACTAAAATTACTGCGTTTAATGATTGATTTTATCTTGGTTTTTATCAATTAATTCAATTACTCTTATTATTATTTTTCGTTTTTATTCTTGAATTTTAACCATTCAAAACTTAACACATGAAAAAAACTATTATAATTCAAGGAAGTTCAAAAAGTTACGGTAATACTAATACAGTAATTAATTATTTAAACAAGGATGAAAATTTTGACATTATCGACCTAAAAACCAAAAACATAGGCCCATTTGATTACGAATTCAAAAACAAAGAAGATGATTTTATCCCTTTACTAGAAGATATTATTAATAAATACGACACTATTGTGTTTGCTACACCAGTATATTGGTACAGTATGAGTGGTATTTTAAAAGATTTTTTTGATAGGATGTCTGACCTTTTACATTATAAGAAAGAGTTAGGACGTAAAATGAGAGGTAAAAACATGGCTATGATTAGTAACTCTGGTGCTAACGACTTAAAGCAAGGTTTTACTATGCCTTTTATTGAAAGCGCAAATTATTTAGGTATGAACTACCTTGGAGACACGCATGCTTGGTTTACAGAAGATGGAACTAATATTACTATTGAAGCAAAAGATAACATCGACACTTTTAGAAAATTATTTTAATTAAAAATTTTAAAACACAATTATTAATCGTAATATTGCAATATAATAATCAATTAAATGGGCCTTACTAAATCTGAAATATTTACAGAAGAGCAAAATGATATTGCAAAAATCGCTAAAGTTTTAGGGCATCCAGCTCGAATAGCAATAATTCAACATATTTTAAAAATAAAATCATGTATTTGCGGGGATTTAGTAAACGAAATTGGCTTAGCTCAACCTACCATATCACAGCATTTAAAGGAACTGAAAAATACAGGAATCATTAAAGGCAATATTGAAGGTACTAGTGTTTGCTATTGTATTGATCAAGAAAACTGGCCAATTATACAAGAAAAATTATTAAGTATTTTTTCACAAGAAAACAAAAATAACAATTGCTGTTAACAATAATAATTTAATAGAAAATCATAACACTATGAAACTTTCAGAAATAAAAAAACATCTTCAAAAATTAGAAACTATTGCGTTTGAATTACCTGATGGTAGCCTTGTTCCTTCTCACTTTCATGTTACTGAAGTAGGTAAAGTAAGTAAACACTTTATTGATTGCGGAGGAACTGTTAGAAAAGAAGAAGTTGTTAATTTTCAACTTTGGAACAAGGATGATTATGACCATCGTTTGCACCCAGAAAAATTAACTCACATTATTGAGTTATCAGAAAAAACTTTAGGTATTGAAGATTTAGAAATTGAAGTAGAATATCAAGGTGATACTATTGGTAAATATGCTTTAGACTTTAATAGTAAAAACTTTTTACTAGTTAATAAAGCAACAGCTTGTTTAGCTGAAGATCAATGTGGTATTACTTCCAATAAGAAACCTAAGGTTAACCTATCGGATTTAAACAAACAAACATCTTCTTGTGATCCAACTAGTGGTTGTTGCTAAATATAAAAACGCCGTTATTTTATTTTAAAATAACGGCATTTAAATTTTATTCTCAATCTATTCAACGGGAATACACAAATCTACAATCCATTTCCCATTTGGATGCTCTTGCCCGTTATTATAATAAATCTCAAAAGGATCTCTTTCTGATTTTCTATACCCTTGTTCACTCATCCATACAAAACTACTTTCCCAAGCTTGTTGAAACTCTTTTGAAGTTACTTCAAAACGAGAAATAATACACTTTGTAGCAGGTAATGTTTTCAAATTTACTTGACCATCTGAAGTAACTTTTTGACTTAACACCACACAAGCACTCATTCTAATCTTATTTGGATCAGTTATTTTTGGACTGTCATGATAAATAGTCAACATTCTAACATTTTCTTGATTCATTAGTCCTCTTGGAGTTGCCCATTTAATAAGTTCATTATAAGCGTTACCTATTAAATCCATTTTTCCTTGATAGCCTATATAAGCCAACTCCATATCAGGTACTGTTTTCACATCTGTTTTTATTGCATTCATTTTAATCCAGTTTAAAGCATTATTAATATTGTAAATATATTGCTCAAACCTTACCTCTATTTGACCATCTTTGCTTTTGGTTTTACAAATCTTGCTAAATTTACTTGGACTTTGTTTCTTAAATTCTTCTGGGGAAACTCCATAAAATTTTTTAAATCCTCTAGAAAAGGACGATAAACTAGTAAATCCTACTTTTTCAGACACTTCTGTTATTGTTTTTTCTTTTTGATGTAATAAAAAATGAGCCGCTTTTTCTATTCTTTTTCTAAAAACAAACTCATTAAGTGTTTCTTTAGTTACAATTTTAAAAAGTCTATGAAAGTGATATGGAGAAAAATAAGCAGCTTTTGCTACCTCTTCTAAATTAAGTTTTCTATCTAAATTTTCTTCTACAAAATCAATTGCTCTACCTACTCTTATGATAGTTTTATTAGAAATAATATTGGGTGAACTCATGAATATTTTTTTTGAAGTTGATAAAATAAAAAACCACTAACAAAGTACAAAACTACATCTATAATATCCGATGTATATCTTATGTTAGTTTGTGGTAAAAAAAACTCGAATACAAGTGAATAAAATAAAGAAATGTATAATACACCCCAAATAGGAATACAATATTTTTCATTTCCTTTACTCCATCTTAAAACATACAAACATATAGATAAAACTATTGGAACAATTAAAAAGTCATTTACATAAAAACGAACAAATCCAGGTAGTTCTATCTTATACAATGAAGCTAAATAAACAAAACTCCCAAGTAAACATGAAAAACAAAAATAGTATAACAACCCTTTCTTTTTCATCCAGCTGCCACCATAGCTATAAACCATGCTAAAAAAGCCCCTATTGCACTTACAACTAAAAAAACAGAATGTAATACCCAACCTGCAACTCTGTACAAAACAAAAGGATGTTTTATTAGTCTTTTTGCTAAATTTGGATTCTCTAATTCTTTTTTAACCTCTTCAATCTGCTCTTGCTTAAACTTAGCTACTTTTAATTCTTGTCTTTTTCTATGAGATATTAAATTTCCGCAACTTTTACAATAATCAGAATTCTCAGTAAAAACTCCACACTTCGAACATTTAATATTTGTTTTGATTTTAGACATTTTCTTTTTCGAATGAATATTTATTTTTCTTTTTATAAGGTCTAATAATCAGTCTAGTTTCTCTATCAAAACGAATATAGTTATACACCCAATTCATAAAAACAATTACTTTGTTTCTAAATCCTATTAATGAAAAAAGATGAACAAACATCCATACAAACCAAGCAAACACTCCTTGAAATTTCAGCTTTGGTAAATCTACTACTGCTTTATTTCTTCCAATGGTAGCCATTGAACCTTTATCATTATAAATAAAAGGGTTTAGTTTTTTTCCCTTTAATTCGAGAATAATATTTTTCGCCAATAACTTACCCTGCTGAATTGCAGGTTGAGCCATCATAGGATGTCCATAACTATAACCTTCAGTTTCCATACAAGCAACATCTCCTACAGCATATACATTTTCATAACCAAGTATTTTACTATACTTACTAACTTTAAATCTATTTGCTCTTTCAACTAAACAAGTACCTTCTAAACCTCCAATTACATCTCCTTTAACCCCAGCTGCCCAAATTACTGTTTGCGCATCAAAATGATCTTCTCCATCAGTTCTAACAGTTACTCCATTATAATCTAAAACTCGTAAGTTTTTCCAAACATCAACCCCTAATTTGATTAAGAAATCTTCTGCTTTTTCAGAAGCTTTCTTACTCATTCCTTTTAACAATTCTCCAGAACTTTGAATTAGATTTATTTTCATTTGCCTTATATCTAAATCTGGATAATCTTTAGGTAAAATACCTTTTTTCATTTCAGCTAAAGCACCTGCTAACTCAACACCTGTTGGCCCTCCACCCACAATAACAAAATTCATTAGAGCCAAACGCTTCTCTAGATTCTTTTCTAGTAAAGCTTCTTCAAAATTTTCTAATACTAAACTACGGATGTTTAATGCCTGCGGAACAGACTTCATTTCCATTGCAAATTTTTTAATATTAGTATTTCCAAAAAAATTAGTTGTTGATCCAGTAGCTATAACCAATTTATCATACTCTAAATTTCCTATAGATGTTTCTATTACATTTCTTTTAGCGTTTACATTGGTAACCTCAGCTAAACGAAAATAAAAATTATCAACATCATTAAATCTTTTTCTAAGTGGAAAAGCAATACTATCTGGTTCTAAACCACCTGTAGCTACTTGATATAATAAAGGTTGAAATGTATGGTAATTATGTTTATCAATTAAAACTACTTGAAGCTCTTGATTTTCCAATCCTCTTGCAACTGCTAATCCAGCAAAACCTCCACCTACTATTATAACACGCGGAAAACTGGTTTGAGGTATATTCATATATCTTAGTAATTAAATATATTATTGTAAGAACAAATTTAGCTAAAAATTCTTCTTTATATTCAGTTTTTTTATAGCTTTATAAAATGAAAAATTTTGTACTACGTTTTTTCAGAAAAAATAAAAAACACATAATAGTTAGCTGTAAAACTGATGAAGTTATAATCAATGATCAGAAATTTACTTTCCCTACCAATTACAACTCTTTAGTAGCTATTTTTGGAGAGCCCAACAGAAATTTAAACAAAAGTAAAAATTATGTTTTTTGGGATTCATTAGGCGTTTTTTGTAGATATACCGATACCGAAGAAATTTTTTCTATTAACTTTTTTCAAAACAAAAAAGATAGAAGCGAATACAATACTAAAAAACAATTTAGTGGAGAATTATTTTTAAATGATGAAAATATTACTAATAATGAATTTGATAAAATTTCATTAGGAAATATTTCAATTCTAAGGCTGGGTAGTGAAAACGAAATCCGTTATGGTTTTAGTATTGGAGTAAACAAAAGCTATAAACTTTTATAGGATCACTCCAATACTTTACATCATTCTTTATTCTTTAAAAAGTTTATTTTTTTCACCTAAATCATTTATTTTATAAAAAGCTGCATATTCAACTAACACTCCTTTTGTTTCTCCAGACTCAAATGTTTCCCCGTGCTTTACATCTATTTTAATAACTCTATTATTATAATCACTAGAAACATCATCAACTAATGAGTGTCCAATAATAATTTTTGAAGCGTTATACATTTTTAAAATATTTGATAAATCATCACCTGATGTTTTCTCTACAGAAGTTCCATTCATTAAAAGAGCTGTACTATGCTTAATATCTAAGTTTAACCTTCTATCCCAATATGGACTATTAATTGAACCAATAACATACTTGTCTCTTTCTTTTTTAAGGTTTTTAAGGCTAGTTACAATTCCATAATAATTCTTGGCTATATTATTTAGTTCAGTAATGCTATAATTACCTTCGTAATGAAATTTATTTAACCCCCCATGAACAAATATTAAATCTCCTATTTTCTCAACTATATTTTTTGTTCTTAACCATTTTCCTAACTCCGTTTTATTTGAATATAAAAACCTTAAAGCATCATCCCAACTTGTTTTTTTACTTATTTTTTTAGCTACCTCTATATATTTTTCATCATTATAAGAAACATTACCATACATATTCATAATTTCATGATTCCCTAAAATAAAGTGTACTTTTCCTCCACTTTTCTCAGCTTCACTTTCAAGATGATAAATTAGCCATAAAACCTGTGTTACTTGATTTCCCCTATCAAAAAAATCACCGTTTAAAACTAAATGTCCATTTCCAAAAATCCAATTAGCATACTTGTCAATAATCTTATTACTTCTCAAAAAGCTATAAAAACCATTAAAATTACCTTCTATGTCTGATATAGCAATAAGTTTATTAGGCATTTTATATACATCTACTTCCTTTTTTAAAGAACTCTTTAAGTTAACATTAAACTTACTCAGCTCCCTACAATTTGTTTTTACTACTATGTTGTTGTTTTCTTTTTTCGCTCTTTTAAATTCATTTTTATCAGTTACAAAAAACAAACTATCTTTAACAATATAAGGACCATCAACTCCATTAAAAGCAACTTCTACTTGCTCATTAATCTTAAATCCAAAAACTTTATTTTTTAACCATAATGCATTCAACCCTGACCAATAAAAATTGTGTTTTCCTTTTTTTGTATCTGTATCTTGGCACCCTAATATTATTGTTGTTAACACTAAATAAGCAATCATTAAAACACCGCTCCACTTTAAAACTTTTATACTGTTTTTTTTCATTACCCAATTTTTTACTTACGAAATAACTCATTACCTTTCAACATGTAAATACTCTTTTGTAAACTACCAATCATAGTTATAGAGTTATTTTCTAAATAAAATACCTCCCAATCTAAACCTCTATTATTAGTATAACCTAAACCTCCTTGATTTGTTAAAACAACTATTTTATCACGATTTAATATTTTTATTTTTTCTATTTTCTCATTTTCATTCGATAAAACTGGTAATTGTATTTTATTTTTTTTAACTCCTCCTTCACCGAACATAAAAAGTTCCTCTTCTAAAAAGTCATAAAACAAAAAATTAGTTTCATCAAAAAAATCAAAAGCCAACAAACTAGTTTTTTTCAAATCTAATTTAACCTCTTCCCAGGTAGCCCCCTTATCAAAGCTCCTCAATAGACTTTTGAACTTTGTATCAAACAAACAAACCGTATCTTTATTAAGGTATACTTCTTTTATATATTTAACATCCCTATAACTACCTCTAATATTAGCTAATTCAAATCCTTCCTTCCATGAACTGCCCCCATCTGAAGATTGTAAAACATACCCTTTCCCTCTTTTATTTGCTAACATTAACATGTCTTTAGAGTTAAAACATATGAAATCTCTAGTTAGGTACTCTATTTTTGGAACACTTACAGCTAACCAGTTCTTACCTCCATCTATTGAGATCTTATACTTATCACTCATTCTAGAATAAATAAAATTTTCATTTACTACTTTAAAGTCTAAAAAAACATCAGACTCATCTATAAGTACATCCCATAATTTCCCCCCATCAATAGTTTTATAAATAAAACTTTTGTTAAAAACATTAGAATTAATAGTAACACCAAAACCAATTTTATCATTTACAAATTCTACATAATTAAAAGACTCAGGTAAATCATATTTCTGCCAATTGAAATCTTTTACTTTTAAATAATGCTGAAAGATTTCTTTATTATGATTTCCTAATAATATTTTTAAAACTCCACTTGAAGCATTTGCAGGTATTTTAATTTTTAAATTATTTTTAGATAGTGAAATAATATCTAATAGATCTTCATTCAAATACACCTTTATATCTTTAGGAATATCAATCCCAAACAACTTTAGCTGAGTATTTCTTTCTACAAAGTTCGATGAAAGTTCATCAATACTACCTTCTAAAAAAAAGCTTTCTTTTTCTTTACATGATACAACTAAAAAAAGGCAAGTAAATATGTACAATATTTTATTCACAAGTTGATTATTTAAAATTATGACACAAAATTGAATATTGTATTTCGTAATTAAATAACCATATTCAGGTAATTTTATAATAACTGAATTCCGTTATAGCTCTTTTTTTTATTTTTCTTTAATTTGTATACATTCATCAGTAAAACACATGAAACTTTCATTTAGTTTTTTTTTATTTATTATTCTCACTTCTTTACATTCTTATTCTCAAGAAGAAAAGAACAAATTAGACCTAATAATAAATGAAATAACAAATGGTAAAACTCCTTTGAAAAACATACGTATAGCTGATTCAATACTGTATACACTTAAATCAACCCCAAACCATAATATCTATAAAATAAAAGCTCATCATATAAAGGGTATAAGTTTTTTTATATTACAAAAAGCTGATTCAGCTCAAGCAGAATTTAAAAAAGCTCTTAACTTTTTCAATCAGAATAGAGTACTCATAACGCAACTTCCAAAAAAATATACTTCATTAGCACTAGGTATTTCTCACTATGAAAAGAGTAAAGGGAATTATTATAACGCTTTTTCAATACTCTCAAATACTTTAAAAAATTTAGACACATTTAACATCAACAATAAAAGCAGGATACTAAGTAGTTTAGCTGATTTAAATTTACTAATGAACTACAAATCTAAAGCTAAAAAAAACGCTTTAAAAGTATTAAAAACACCAAACACAACTAAACTAACTCAAAATTTAAATTACATAACTCTAGGTAAAATTTACCTAACCTCAAACCTAGACTCTTCTTTATATTTTTATCAAAAAGCATCTTTATTTTTTAAAAAAAATAATCTCCCAACATTTTTTGCCAATAATACCAGTATTGCTGAAGTATTTATAAAAAAGGGAAAACTAAATAAGGCAAAAAAAATGTTATTAAACGCTGAGAATTATCAACAAAAACATGATAATGTTATTTTTCTAGGTAAAACTTACCTTTTATTATCTGAAATTGCTTTTCACGAAAAAAACACTTCGCAAGAATTAAAATACTTAACTAAGGCTGAAAGTTATTTAATTAACGACAACTATAAATTTGATATAGAAACACTATACAAACGGTTTACAAATTTTTATAAGAGAAAAGGAAATTTTAACAAAACACGTAAATATCAAATAAAAGCTCAACAAATTAAGGACAGCATTCATAACAGAGATAATATTTTTTTAGCAAAAGAACTAGAGTCAAAATACATGAATCTAGCTAAAGAAGATGAAATAAAAAAGCAAAAAGTACATATCCAAAAACAAAACAGTCGAAACAAAATACTATTTATTGCTCTTATATTAATTCTTGTTCTTCTTGTTTTTACTATTTTATTATACCGTAAAAAATTATATACACAAAAACAACTATCTAAAGAGAAATTAAAAACCCTTTTAGAATCTCAAAAAGTTAAAACAATGCAATCTCATTTAAATGGTCAAAATAAAGAAAGAAAAAGAATTGCCAAAGATTTACACGATAGTATTAGTGGAAATATAGCTGCTATAAAAATTAAATTAACAAATATAAATAGCAGTGATACTTCTGAAATAAAAAAAATAATAGCAAACATTGACGACACTTACAATGAAGTTCGTATTATATCTCACAATTTACTTCCAAAAGAGAACATAAACTTTACAACTAATATTAATGAACTTATTAACCTATATAAATCAAACGATTTAAAAATTGAATTTGACAGTTACCCTGAAAAAGAAATAAACAAGATATCTCAAATTATTTCATCTGAAGTTTACAAAATAATACAAGAACTAATAACCAACGTTATAAAGCATGCTGAAGCAACAAAAACTATGATTAATACAACTCTTCATGAAAATTATTTAAATATATTAGTTGAAGATAATGGTTTAGGTTTTGACCTCAATAAAAGTAAAAAAGGAATTGGTTTAAACAACATTACTTCAAGAGTTACAAAACTCAATGGAAACTTAGAAATAGATTCAACTTTAAAAAAAGGCACTACTATTAATATAAATATACCTGTGAAATAATGATTGAAAAAGTAAATATCTTAATTGTTGACGACCATAAAATGTTTTTAGAAGGAATTCAATCTATTTTACAAAAATCACCCATAATTAAAAATATTCACGTAGCTACAAATGGAGAAGAAGCGTTAAAAACTTTAAAACACACTAATTTTGATATTGTTATAAGCGATATTGATATGCCTTCTATGGACGGTATAGAACTTACTCAAAAAATAACACACACACACAATAATATTAAAATCATAATTGTTAGTTCTCATGCAAATGGAGAAACAATAACTAAAGCTATAAAAAAAGGAGCTAATGGTTACCTATTAAAAAACACTGGTAAAACAGAACTTTTTAAAGCTATTGAAACAGTTATTAGTGGGCAAAATTATTTTTCAAATAACATAAAAGAAATAATTAGTAACAGCATATTCAACCCAATTAAAACAAAAAAACAATCGGTAAAATTAAGCAGTAGAGAAAATGAGGTACTACTTTTAATCTCTCAAGAAAAAAACACACAAGAAATTGCCAATGAATTATTCATTTCATTCAATACAGTTGAAACTCATAGAAAAAATTTAATGCGGAAAATAGGAACAAAAAACATGGTTGGTTTAGTAAAATATGCTATCCAACAAGGATTAGTAAACTAAACGAATCACATTTTATTTTTAAGTTTAGCAAATTCTTTTTCTAAAAAAAGGAGCTTATCTTCTAAAGGATCACCGAGTTCTGGCAAGCGTTTAAAAAACACATATCTAATACGCCATAACTCTTTTACATCTGCTAAATTAAAAGTTTTGTCATCTATATTTTTATGATCTGCTCTCAAAACAACTTCTTTTTTAGCCACATAAAAACGCCTTAATATCAACTCATTTTTCACTAATACCAAAACTAAATCTCCATTATTTAATTTAGGTATAATAGCCAAAGGAACATATTCTCCTACAACAATATCTTTAGGGTATAAACCTTTGTCATGCATTGACATTTCAAGATTACTAACAGTAAAAGCTCTAAAGTTTTTTGATAAATTTAATGGTAATTGCATCATTGGCAAATCGTTTATAAAATTTTTCTTATCAAAATATTTTACATACTCACCACTATTTACATCAGTTATTAATGGTACACTTGCCAATTCTTCTTTTTCAACTTTTTCAGCCTGAAACGTTAAATCATCTTTAAATTGTAATAATTTATTTACAGTTAATTCAGCCGTTAGCAAATCACCTATAGGAATGCTAAAAAAATTAGCAATCTTAATTAAAGTATCTATCTTAGGTTCACTCCTACCTTCCTCGTAAGCCCCTAAAGTAGCCCTCTTTAGATCAAACAACTCGGCAAAAGCCTGCTGACTTAACCCTTTAACTCCTCTTATTTTTTTTATATTTTTTCCAAAAAAAGACATTATTTGCTAATTTTATTTGCAATATTAAAAATATTGTGTACTTTTACACTAACAATATTAGCTAATACTTTTGGTTTTTGCTAAAATTTTTAGTCAAATTTCAAAAAAAATTAAATTTACAACCTCAAAACTAAAAAAAATGGTATTAATAACTATCTATGTTACAAGTCTTATTTTAGGATCTTTTTTGTAATATTACACGTTTAAAGAAAACAATTAAATTAACTAACTCAATTGCTTATGATCAATCATTTCACTAAGACTAAAAACTTTTTACAAGAACTTAATTTTAACATCACAAAAGAAAACGAAGCTGATGGGGTTTTTGTCATTGAAAAGGAAAGTTTTGGTATAAAAAACTTAATTGTAGGTGTAGCATATCCTATAGTTATTATGGAACAATTTCTTTTTAAAGTAAATCAACCAAATGAAGAAATTTTCAAAAATCTTTTAAAGAAAAATAGAGATATAATTCACGGAGCTTTTGTTCTAGACGACAGTGGTGAACGCGTTATTTTTAGAGATACTTTACAATTAGAAAATTTAGATTTAAACGAATTAGAAGGAAGTTTAAACTCACTTAGTTTATTATTGAGTGAATACTCAGAACAAATTATAACATATTCAAAATATTAAAAAAAAATTATCATGAACATATTTAGAAGATTATTTAAAATAGGAAAAGCTGAAGCAAATTCTGCCATCGATAAAATGGAAGATCCAATTAAGATGACCGAACAAGGTATCAGAGATATGAAGCAAGATTTAGATAAAAGTCTTGAAGCTTTAGCACAAGTAAAAGCAATGGCAATTAGAGCCAACAATGAAAAAGAAGAGTATACTTCTAAAGCAGAAGATTACCAAAATAAAGCAATGCTTATTTTGAAAAAAGCTCAAAATGGTGATTTAGATGTTTCAGAAGCAGATCGTTTAGCTAAAGAGGCTTTAATTAAAAAGGAAGAAGCTACAAAACACATAGCTAGAACTTCTGAAGAGGCTGATAAATTTAACAAATCTGTTACTCAACTTGAAAAAAATGTTTCTGAAGTAAAATCAAATATTAGTAAATGGGAAAATGAATTAAAAACATTAAAAGCTAGAGTTAAAGTTAGTAATGCTACTAAAAACTTAAACAAACAAATGGCTGAAATTGATAGTTCTAGTACTGTAACAATGTTAGAACGAATGAAAGAAAAGGTGCAACAAGAAGAAGCTTTAGCTGAAGCTTATGGAGACATTGCAAACGAATCAAAAAGTATAGATGATGAGCTTGATGCTATTACTGACACTACAGAAGATAGCGCTTTAAGTGATTTAGAAAAATTAAAAGAAAAATTAGGTATTAATAACGATAAAGAAGCATAATATTGAATTCACTAACCGACATAATATTCTCTAATGTAAACATTACATTAACCATATTAGTTATTATACTAGTTATTTATTGGCTTGTAACTATGGTTTCTGGTATTGATTTTGACCTTGATGTGGACATCGATGTAGACGTTGATGTAGATGTGGATGCAGGTATTGAAGGAGGAAATGTTGACTTTCATGATATTGCAAATACAGAAGTAAATAAAGAAGATGTAGTAGGTAAGAGACGAAAGCCATTAAAATGGTGGCAAGTAATCCTTATTTACTTCAACTTTGTTGGACTTCCATTTATGTTTACTTTTACCTCTTGGATATTCATTTGGTGGATTTGTACAACAGTTAGTACTACAATAACAAATAGCTTTAATACCACTTTTGGTTTCGTATTAATGCTTGCGGGATTCTTTCCTTCATTATTTATTACTAAAGTTTTCACATCGCCCTTTAAAAGTTTTTTCAAAAACTTAAATCAAGATGGTGATAAACCAATTGACATTACTGGTAGAACTGGTGTTTCATTATCAAAAATAACAGACAAAAAGTTAGGTTCTGCTGAAATAAAAGCTGAAGGAGTTACTCTTTCTATTAATATTAAGTCCTTAAATGGAGAGTTAATCGAATTTAGAGATCAAATATTAATCATAAAACAAAGTGCAGACAAAACATTTTATTACGCACAAAAATATATCAACTAAAAAAACTAATTAATTACTATGCTAGAAAATTTAATACAAATAGGATCTATTGCAATCGGGTTAATCTTATTCTTGGTAATTGCATACTTTGCAATCGTTGCAATGTTTTACAAAAAAGTACCCCAAGGACAAGCTTTGGTTCGTACAGGTTTTAAGGGAACCAAAGTAGCTACAGACAGAGGAATGTATGTAGTTCCTGTATTTCACCGTGTAGAAATCATGGATATTTCTGTTAAGAAAATTCAAATAGAACGTTTAGGTAACGATGGACTTGTTTGTAAAGATAACATGCGAGCTGATATTAAAGTAGCCTTTTTTGTTCGTGTTAATAATGAAGTAGAGTTTATAAAAAAAGTAGCACAAACAATTGGATGTGAAAGAGCATCACATCATACAACATTAGAAGAATTATTTGAAGCTAAGTTTTCTGAAGCATTAAAAACGGTTGGAAAGAAGTTTCAGTTTACAGAATTATATGAAGCTCGTCGTGAATTTAGAGATGAAATTGTTGATATTATTGGTACTGATTTAAATGGTTACACTTTAGAAGATTGTGCTATTGATTACTTAGAACAAACACCTGTTTCTTTCTTAAAAGCTGATAATATTTTAGATGCTCAGGGGATTAAAAAAATCACTGAATTAACAGCAGCACAAAACATTAAGTCTAACTTAATTATGCGTGATGAAGAAAAAGTAATTCGTAAACAAGATGTTGAAGCTCGTGAAGCAATTTTAGAGTTAGATAAGCAATTAGCAGAAAAAGAAGAACAACAAAAACGTGAAATTGCTAACATCAAGGCACGTGAACAAGCAGAAACTTTAAAAGTTTCTGAAGAAGAACGTTTAAAGTCAGAAACAGCAAGAATCGCAACCGAAGAAAAAGTACAAGTTGCAGAAGAGAATATGCAACGTCAAATTATTGTTGCTGCAAAAAACAAACAACGTACCGATGTTGTAGAAACTGAACGTGTAGAAAAAGACAGAATGCTAGAAGCTACAGAACGTGAACGTATTGTTACTCTTGCTCAAATTGAAAAAGAAAAAGTAGTTGAAGTAGAAAAGAAAAATATTCAAGATGTTATTCGTGATCGTGTAACTTTAGAAAAAGGCGTGGTTGAAGAACAAGAAAACATGAAAGATATTGAAGCTTTTAAAACTGCCGATCGTAACAAACAAGTAAAAATTACAGTTGCTGAAGCAGATGCAGAAGAAGCTTTAATTAAAACAATAAAAGCTGCTGAAGCACAAAAAGAAGCTGCTAAGCAAAAAGCTGAAGAAATTAATATTGAAGCTCAAGCACAAAAAGAAGCGAGTGAAAAAGAAGCAGAGGCAAGAAAAACATTAGCAGAAGCTAAAGCTAAAGAAGAAGCTACTATAGGAATGTCTGAAGCACAAGTAATGCATGCAAAGGCAGATGCCAACGAACGTCAAGGACTTGTTGATGCAACTATTATTGAGAAAAAAGCGAAAGCGGAAGCTGCTGGAACTTTAGCAAAAGCAGAAGCTTTAAAAGAAGAAGGGATTGCTGAAGCTGAAGTTATTAAAGAAAAAGCATTAGCAGAAGCTACAGGAATTGAAGAAAAAGCGGAGGCAATGAAAAAACTTGATGGTGTTGGTAAAGAGCACGAAGAGTTTAAATTACGCTTAGAAAAAGAATTAAAAGTTGATTTAGCTCATATTAACGTTCAAAAAGATATTGCAGATGCACAAGCTCAAGTTATTGGAGATGCTTTAAAAGCTGCCAATATTGATATTGTAGGTGGAGAAACAATGTTCTTCGATCAAATAATTGGTCAAATTACTAAAGCTAAAGGAGTAGATAGACTTGTTAAGCACAGTACCAATATTCAAGATGTAAAAGATGCTATTTTGGGAAGTGATGATGTTAAGGGGAATTTACTAGAAAAAGTAAAAGATTTCGCTAACCAGTATGGAATTTCAACTGAGGATATTAAAAATTTAACGATTGCTAACCTTTTAATGGATTTAAAAGGAAAAGCAACAAATTCAGATGAAGAAAACTTATTTGGAAATCTATTTAATCTTGCTAAAGGTTTAGGACTATCTGATAATAAGTTATCATAATACATAAATTATGAGGTTAATTTAAAACTAACCTCATAGTTTGTATCTCACAATACTTTACAAGAATAAAAGCTATAATTCCGAAAAAGAACTCCTTTCTTTACCTTATAAAAAACATATGGAAAACCAAAATACTACTCAACAATTAGACGGCGGAACTTATGAAATTATTCAAGGTAGATTGCAAAAACAAAAGCAAGATTTACTAGAACGATTGCATAAATTAAATGATGCTAGAAAACATGTTTTTGGCACCATTGAAACCAAATTAATTGCTAATGATAGAATAAATACTGACAATAATTGTATTGCCAGAGATATTGTTTCTCTAGGTAACACTTCAATATTTGGATACAACGTACACTTTGGGTTACGAACCGATATAAAACTTTCAGATGTATTTAGTATTTATGAATTTAAAGACAATCACTTTCATCTACAATCATTGAACTTATTAAATGATGCTATTTTTACTGATGATTTCACCAATTTATATAAGTACTACAGAAACACTATTTTTTCAAAATTTGCTATTATTGGAAACTACCTATATATGGTTTTCCAATTAAGTGAAAACAAGAATGATATTAAAGCTTTTAAATGGCTTATTAAAGAAAACTCACTTCAATATATTGACAACAGAAGTGAACATGAATACAAGTTTCCCACCCAACATGAATTTAAATGGCAAGAAGCATCTAGAGATATGCATCGTTATGGTTCACACCCACATATTTCCATTTTAGATAAAATTTTTGTTGAAACTATTGGTGGTGACTTAACTATTAAAATTGAAGATAATACAGATGATGGAAAAGGTGTATTATCAGAACCTGTTGAACATATTGATCAAACTTTAGACGATGGTCAGTTTCGTTATGGAAATCTAGGAAATTTAATCACTCTTGAAATAAAACCATTCCAGGAAGACCCTAGATACTTTGTTTACAATCATAAGTTACAAGAAGTAAAAAAAATTGATAGTATAAAAGATACAGCTGTTCAGTTGCCTGATGATCATGGTATTATTTTCCCTAACGGTTATTACCTTCAAACTGGAGAATACAAATTATTTGAAAGCGACACGAAAGATGTTAAATTTCAAGAAAAAATAATTTCACCAAATGGAGAAGATTTCTTATATGTATTTTACGCAACCATTCGTGGATTATACATATTAATGTCTTACAATATTATTGAACAGGAAGTAAAAACCCCAATAATATGTAATGGATTTACCGTTTTAGAAAATGGTGAACTTTGTTATTTTCGTACAGAAAACGAACAAACCAAACACCATGTTGTTCAAATTTGGCAAACACCATATTTAAAAGGCGATTTTATACCTTCTCAACATCAAGATAGTCTATTATACAAAATAGGGAATAAAGATATTGTTAGTGCAATGGCTGAATGCCATGAATTAATAAACCTTTTAAACAAAGAAGATAACTATACTGGTTTATACGATGATATTGCTCGAATATCAAAAAACATCAATGATGCTTACTACTGGATACCAGAACAAGAAACTCATCAATTAAACCTTCCTATTTCACAAATTAATGAAGCTGCAAATGCCGCTATTGATGAATTTGAAAAAGTAGTACAATTAAAAAAACAAGCAGAATCAGAAACCAAAATTATCAATCAAAAATCTGATGAACTTTTTAGTAAAATAAAAAGTACTTCCTTTAAATCTATTGATGATTTTGTAGTACTATTAAGTAAACTTAGAACTTTACGAGGTGAAGTTATTAGCCTTCATGATATTCGTTATATAAATATCGAATTATTAACTGATTTAGAAACTCAAGTTGCAGAACAAAATAACTTAATATCTAAACGATGTGTTCAGTTTTTACTTAATGATAAAGCATTAGCTCCATATCATAAAAGAGTTAATGAAAAACAAGAAGCCTTACCTACAATAAAAAAAGTAATTGACGCTAAATCACTTGAAAAAGAAGTAAATCAAATTACAGCTGATTTAGAAATGTTAATCGAAATTGTGACTAATTTAGAAATTGAAGACACCTCACAATCAACAAAAATAATAGATAATATATCTTTAATTTTTGCCAGTTTAAATCAATTAAAATCTGGTATAAAAAACACTATAAAAAGTTTAGGTAGTAAAGAAGCTAAAGCTGATTTTACAGCTCAATTAAAGTTAATTGATCAAAGCATCATTAATTATATTGACATGGCTACCACTCCTGAAAAATGTGATGAGTTTCTTACTAAAACTGCTATTCAACTAGAAGAATTAGAAGGTAAATTTGCCGATTTCGAAGAGTTTATCACCCAAATAATTGAGAAAAGGGAAGAAATTCATAATGCGTTTGATAGCAGGAAAAATAGTTTAATTGAAAAACGAAATAAAAAAACAGTTGCATTACAAACTGCTTCTGAACGTATTTTAAAAGGAGTTAATAAAAAAGCTCAATCTTTTACCACAATCGAAGACATAAATGGCTATTTTGCAGCTGATTTAATGATTAATAAAGTTAGAGACATCATTAATCAATTAAAAGAACTTGATGATATAGGTAAAGCTGAAACCTTAGAAACACAATTAAAAGTTGCCAAAGAAGATTCTTTACGTAAGCTTAAAGACAAACAAGAACTTTATGAAGATGGTGAAAATGTAATTAGACTAGGAAAACATAAATTTGGTGTTAACAAACAATCATTAGACCTTACTATTGTTTATAAAAATGAAGGCCTTTTTTACCATTTAACTGGAACTAATTTTTATGAAGAAATCACGAATGAAACTCTTTTATCTTCCAAAAAATATTGGAACCAGGAATTAATATCTGAAAATGATACTGTTTATCGTTCTTCTTATTTAGCTTATAAATTATTTAGAAAATTCCCTGAGCAAGAACTGATTAATTTATCAGAAGAAAATTTACTAACTCTTGTTCAAAAAGAAAGTAGTAATTTATATTCTGAAGGCTATTTAAAAGGGGTTCACGATGTTGATGCTACAAAAATTTTATATACTTTAACTCACAAAAATCATGAACTAGGGCTACTCACCTATTCGTCAAATACAAGAGCATTTGCTCAATATTTTTGGCATCACTTAACTAAAAACCAACAAAACAGCTATAACACAACTATAAAAGCCTCTGGTGAAGTACTAAGTATTTTTCCAAACAGTACTTCTTACGATTTTATAATTAGTGAGTTAGAAAACGCTATTCAAATATTCAATAAAGAATCACAATTATTAAACATTACTAATTGTAGAGAGGTAGCAGAATACATTTTTAAAGAATTTCAACAAAATAACACATTTCAAATTAGTACGGATGCTATAGATATTAAAAATCTATTTATTAAAACTTTAGACAAACAAGATGCTTTGCATAAGTTTAAATCTGGAATACAAAAACTTGAAAAATATACCGCTAAAATACAATTAGCAACCCAATGGGTAACCTCTTTTATTAGCACAAAAAAGCCAGTTTTTAAAAACTATACTCATGAAGTAGTATGTTTACTTCTTTTTGAAACCCTTTCTAAATCAAATATTGTAAGTGTACATCCTAATACAAGTTTAAAAGATTTAAAAGGAAATCATTTAACCATAAATGATGGTGTTTTTAATTTCAATTACCATCAATTTATAACAGACTTACAACAGTTTATTGAAATTGAAGTTCCTAATTTTGAAAAGTACAGAGAAGCAAAACATCAGATTACTGAAAATTTAAAAGAAGAATTAAAATTAGAAGAATTTAAACCAAGAGTACTTTCTTCTTTTGTTAGAAATAAATTGATAGATCAAGTTTATTTTCCATTAATTGGAGATAATTTAGCAAAACAGCTAGGAACTGTTGGCAATAATAAACGTACCGATAGGATGGGAATGTTATTATTAATTTCTCCTCCTGGATATGGTAAAACTACTTTAATGGAATATTTATCAAATCGTTTAGGTTTGGTATTTATGAAAATAAACGGCCCAGCTATTGGACATGAAGTCACTTCTGTTGATCCTATGTCTGCTAATAACTCAGCCTCTAGAGAAGAACTAAAGAAATTAAATCTTGCATTTGAGATGGGAGACAATGTTATGTTATATCTCGACGATATTCAACATTGTAATCCTGAATTTTTACAAAAATTTATTTCACTGTCTGATGGTACTCGTAAAATTGAAGGTGTTTATAATGGAAAACCTAAAACCTACGATTTACGTGGTAAAAAGTTTTGTGTAATAATGGCTGGAAACCCATATACTGAAAGTGGTGATAAGTTTCAAATACCAGATATGCTTGCCAATAGAGCTGACATATATAACTTAGGAGATATAATAGGTGATACAGAACATTTATTCAAGTTGAGTTTAATAGAAAATTCAATGACTTCAAACCCTATACTGCATCAACTTAGTAGTAAATATTTTGAAGACGTATATACGCTTATTGATAAAGTTGAAAACAATACTCAAGAAATTAACTTAAAAGGAAATCATACAAAACAAGAAGTACAAGACTATACTGCTGTTTTAGAAAAAGTGATTACAGTTCGTGATACTATTTTAAAAGTAAATCAAACCTATATACAATCGGCTGCAATGGAAGATGCATATAGAACTGAACCTTCATTCAAATTACAAGGATCATATCGTGATATGAATAAATTGGTTGCAAAAATTGTACCTATAATGAATGATGATGAATTGCAACGATTACTATTATCTCATTATGAAAGTGAATCTCAAACGTTAACCTCATCGGCTGAAGCTAATTTATTAAAATACCGAGAATTAATAAATAATTTATCAAATGAAGAGTTAACTCGATGGGATAGCATCAAACAAATATTTATTAAAAATAATAAATTAAAAGGTTTTGGTGATAAAAATGAAATGGCTCAAATTTTAAGTCAAATGATGGCTTTTTCTGATAATTTAGAAGGAATTAAAGCTGTTTTAAAAAAAGGCTTAGATAAATAATATTATGTTTACATAAAAAACTAACTAAAACTAACACTATGGGATTTTTTGACCTATTCAAAAACAACAAAGAAAAAGAAGAAAAACATTACGACCCTACAAATATTAAAATAACGGATTTAGAAAAAGGATACTTACTAGATTACGACTTAGAAACCTGGACTGTTACTAAAATGTCTGAATATGATTGGGGTAATAATTTTTTCACTAGAGAATTTACTATAGAATCAAAAGGAAAAAAAAGATTTCTTCATATTGAGGATGATGATGAACTTATTATCACTCTTTCAGAAGAATTAAAATATAGAAAACTTGGTACAACCGTTACAACCTATATAGAAAATAACGGAAAACCACCTAAAGAAATTTCTTACCAAGATATTACCTATTATTTAGATGAAGAAGCTTCAGGATACTATAGAAATGTAGAAGCTGAAAACTGGGAAGAACTTATTTCTTTTGACTATTTAAATGAAGATGAAAATAAATGTTTAACTATAGAACAATGGGATGAAAATGATTTTGAAGCCAGCGTTGGAAAAACACTTAAAACATTTGAAATTAGTAATATTTTACCATCATATAACGAATAATTATGCGCCTTATTAAGTACTTTTTTCTATTAACTATATGCTTATTAATAAATGCATGTGGTGCAAGTAGAAAACCAAAATTTGTAAAATCACCTATTGATAATATAATTACAAAATATATTGATAAGAATAATTACAATGTCATATTAGCAGATATGGATTATAAAGAAGATACTGATAAGTATTTTCATAAATATCGAATTCTAATTGAAGAATCTAAACCTTTTTTAACAAAAGAAGAATTAAATGACACAATTAATAAACCTACTGATGTAAAAATTGTAAACACTGATTGGAAAGAGGTTTCTCCTATAACTTTTGACGAATACAAAAATGATTTAGGAATGACCATATTGAGTAAGAAAAATGGTAAACTCGACAAAAACTCAGCTCCAGCTGGTGTAAATAGTTACGTTGGAAACTCTAGATACGGTGAATGGAGAACTCATAGCAATGGTAGTTCTTTTTGGGCTTTTTACGGTCGTTATCGTTTATTCTCTGATTTATTTTATGGGTCTAGATATGGTTATGGATATGGCTACCCTAGAAATGACTGGAATGACTATAATAGAAATTATAGAAATAAAAAATCATACTATGGTAGTTCAAATAAATACGGAACGAAATATGGAAGTAACACCAATACTTCATGGAGTAAAAAACCACAAACATTTAAAAGCAGAGTAAATTCAAAGGTTAGTAAAAGTGCTTCTAGTTTAAAATCTAGAGGATATACTTCTAGTAAAAGCTATAGTAAAACAAAAAGAAGTAGTTCAAGATACAGTAGATCATCCTCTCGTTCTAGAAGTGGCGGATTTGGTAAATAACAACGATTTAAAAAACTAAACAAAATAGATGGAAAATCTAACCGAATATATAAACATTAACAGCTTACTACATTCTTTGGGATATGTAGCAACTGCTTTTATAATTTTTTACTTAGGGAAAATAATTTATAAATTATTAAACCCTAAAATTAATATAACACACGAACTTATAGAAAAAGATAATTTTGCTTTTATCCTTTCATATGTTGGGTATTTTATCGGACTTATTACTATCCTTGGAGGAGCAATTGTAGGAGAAAGTGCTGGTTTTTATACTGACCTAATTCATATTGGAGTTTATGGAATAGCAGGGATCATTTTATTGCATATATCAATTTTAATTAGCAACAAGTTAATCCTTCCAAAATTCGACATTAAAAAAGAGATTATAGAAGATAAAAATGAAGGTACTGGAATTATAGAGGCTTGTATATATATCGCCAATGCATTGTTACTTCATGGAGCTCTTATTGGTGAATCTACTAGTTTACAAGAAGGACTTTTAACATTTATTAGCTATTGGACAATAGGAAACTTTATGCTCGTTATAGCAATAAAAATCTTTACTTTATGGATTAGTTTTGATGTACACAAGCACATTGAAAAGGATAATGTAGCGGTAGGTGTTAGTTTTGGAGGAGCCATACTTGCTATTGGGATTATAATAATGAATGCATTAATTGATCCTTTTATTGATTGGACAACAACTCTTATCGATGTTAGCTTACAAACTATTTTAGGAATTATCTTGTTACCAATTATGCGCTTCTTAACAGACAAAATATTATTACCTGGAAGAAAATTAACTGATGAAATCATTAATCAAGAAAAACCAAATATCGGTGCAGGATTAATAGAAGCATTTGCTTATGTTGGTTCAGCTATATTAATTACATGGAGTATCTAAAAAACAATTCATTTATTCTAAAATCGGCCATTTTCGCTACAGGTTTTGCCGGAATTGTAGCTGAATATGTGCTATCAACTTTAGCTACATATTTTATTGGAAATTCAGTTTTTCAATGGACAATGATTGTTTCTTTAATGCTATTTTGTATGGGATTAGGAAGCAGACTTAGTAAAAGGTTTACTAAGAACTTAATTAGAAATTTTCTATTACTTGAATTAGCTTTATCACTAATTGTTGCTTTTTCATCTGTATTAGTGTATACACTAGCAGCTGTATCATCATACTATGATGCAGTTATCTATTTTTTAAGTATGCTTGTTGGTTTACTAATTGGTTTAGAAATCCCTTTAGTTGTAAGAATTAATAAAGAATATGAAGATTTAAAAACTAACATTTCTTCAATTTTAGAAAAAGATTATTATGGAAGTTTATTAGGTGGAGTATTCTTTGCTTTTATAGGCTTACCTATACTAGGACTTACCTATACTCCTTTTATTTTAGGGTTCATTAATTTTTTTGTAGCCTGTTTAGTGTTTTATCGCTTTAAAGGTAAAATGATAAAAAACCAATTAAAATCAATGTTAGCTATGATAAGTATTGTTTTAATTACACTTATCATGGGAATGAGTTTTACTGACACAATTATTACCTGGGGTGAACAAAAAAAATACAAAGATAAAATTGTTTATTCAACCCAAAGTAAATATCAAAAAATTGTGCTAACTGAATGGAAAGATGAACATTGGCTATACTTAAATGGTAACTTACAATTTTGCTCAATAGATGAAGAAATGTATCATGAACCTTTAGTACATCCAATTATGCAACTACACCCAAATCCTCAAAAAATATTAATTTTAGGAGGAGGTGATGGATGCGCAGTAAGAGAATTACTAAAATATCCTTCAGTTGATAAAATTGATATGGTAGATCTAGATCCTAACATGACTGAACTTGGAAAAAAAAGTCCAATTCTTATCAATATTAACGAAGGATCAATGAATAGTGAAAAGCTTAAAATTTACAACAAAGATGCTTACGTTCATCTAGAACAAGACAATCAATCTTTCTACGACGTTATTATCATAGATTTACCTGATCCAAGAAGTGTTGAATTGGGCAGACTTTATTCTCATGAATTTTATACATTATGCAAACGTAAATTAAGACCTCATGGATTAATCATCACACAATCTGGTAGTCCTTATTTTGCTACCAAAGCTTTTCAATGTATTGATTTAACAATGCAATCTGCAGGTTTCACTACAGTTCCAATGCACAATCAAATTATATCTATGGGAGAATGGGGATGGATTATAGGAACAAAAAACAAAGATGTTTCTAAAGAGAAATTTAAGCAAAAACTTCGAAACCTACAATTTTCATCAGTATCAACAAAATGGATTAATAAGGAAGCTATGTTACTAATCACTTCTTTTGGTAAGAAAGATTTTTTTAATATTGGCACAAATAAAGTTGAAGTTAATAAAATTCAAAACCCAGTATTATATCAATATTATTTAAAAGGAAATTGGGATTTATACTAACACAAAATGAACACTGACTACAAACACATACAAGCCAATATATATAATTTTCAAGAATGGATTTCTGAAACTAATCCTGAGGTTTTAAAAACGAATTTTGAAAATTTATTACAACAAAGTAAATTTACTTTATTAGCTTTTAACGAACATCATTTTGAACAACAAGGATACACCTGTTTTTGGCTACTAGGAGAAAGTCATTTAGCCATTCATACGTTTCCTGAGAGTAACAAAACCTATATAGAACTTAGTAGCTGTAATCAAGAAAAATTGAACGTATTTAAAAACTTGATGCAAGTATGAGTTCCAAACAAAAATTAATATTCTTTATACTAGTCGCTGGAATCTATAATATACTAGTATATAGCCTATATCATTTTGAATCTAATTTTGAAAATACTAATATAAATAACCTTGCTGATGCTTATTGGTATTCTATTGTTACATTAACTACAGTTGGTTATGGTGATTTTTATCCTATAACATTCTGGGGAAGACTCATCGGTATTTTATTTGTATTGGGAAGTCTTGGTGTCTTAGGATACATCGTAACAGAATTAAGCTTAAAAATATCAGAATACTTAAAAAAAAGAGAAATGGGATACTTTGGAACAGACATGAATAACCACTGTATAATTATTGGATGGAATGCTTTTTCTAAACAAGTAGCAGATCAAATTATTAAGGCTGAAGAAGACTTAGCAATAGTTGTGAATAAAGAATCTGACTTAAAAACTATTAAGCAACTATACTCTGATAAAAACTGCTTTGTTTTACTTACTGACCTTAATGATTACAAGGCATTAGATAAAATAAAGCTTAAAGAATCAAGAAGAGTTTATATCAGTTTTGAAAATGATACCGACACATTAGTTTATACAATTAGTCTAAAAAAACGATTTGAAAACATTAATTGTGTAGTTGCTATAGAAAACATAGAATTAAAATCTTCTTTCAACTATTTGGGAGTTCAGTTCATTATTCCAAAAAATGAAATTGTTTCAAAATTTATAGCTAGTTATATATTTGAACCTAATGTTGCTTTACTTACAGAAGATTTAATTTCTACTTCTAACGACAAAAGTAATTTAGACATTTGCGAAACTAAGCTATCAAATAAACACACTTATATTAATACCACTTATTTAGAAACTTTTATTCATTTAAAAGAAAAATATGGTATTACACTAGTAGCACTTAGCAGAAAAGGACAACTCATTAAAAACCCTGAAAACCATCTTACACTTCAAGAGAATGATGTTATAATATATATAGCTAATGGGGAAAATAAACAGTTTATAAATTAGCCTATGGACAATCAATTAAATGATATACTAACAAACATTCCTTTATTAAGGAAAAAAGTTGAAAAAATAAGTTTTGAAAATAATATAGATAAAGATGAATTATTAATAGAAATGCTAAAATTTCTTAACCTTATTCATATTACAAAAACAAAATTAAGTCCATCCTTATTAATTGATTTAGCATGGCATGAATTTATTTTATTCACTAGGTATTACCAAAAGTTTTGCTCTACTCATTATAATAGGTTTATACATCATACTCCTAGTGAAAATGAAGATTATACTATTTATCAAAAAACAATAAAATTATATATTAAACATTATAATAAACCACCAGAATCTATTTGGGGATCTTATGCTATGACCCAATGGGAATCTAATAATTGTGGGGCTTGTCATAATTAAAAATTAGCCTATGTATTTAGAAGGAATTATTACCATTGACCCTAGTCAATTAACAGAAATTAAAAAAGTAAAACCAACAAAAGCTTTTAAAAAATTCTTCCATCACCTAACGCTTGGAGTTATTTCAGATAAAGAAGAACGTGAAACTTTTACTGCTGTAGCAATACTGCAACAATTAAACGCCACATTTAGAAGTTTAAAAATCAACAATATCATTAAAATATCACATGATGATATTGATTTCTATCATGATAAAGATGGAAAAGAAAATGATTTAAAACATGCTCTCGATAAATATGAAATAGAGGTAAACGATGCTATGTCTATTCATTTCAAGCAACTAAAACTTGTTTTAGAGCATGAAGATTTCGATTTTAAATACCTGATAGAAATTGAAATAAATAGAGATCACAAAATAGGAGTTTTCCCTTTAGTTATTAAAATTTCAGGGTTATTTAAAGAACTTGAATCAGGAAATCCTAATAAAACTATATCTCAGGCAACAAGTTCTCAATTAAAATTTGACCAGTTTAAAGAAAAGAAGACTTCAAGATTTGATTATTTTTTAAACAAAATAAAACTTGAATTAAAAAAACAAGTAGAAACTGATGACATTAAATCTTTCATTAAAAACAAACACGTACTACCTAAACAAAAAGTAAATACAAAAGAAGATATTAGATACAATACAAAAAGAGGGGGGATTTATGGTGGATATCATGGCTTTGATGACTATCTTTTTTATAGTTTAATTTGGTCAGATATCATGCATCATAATAACAATATAGTTATAACAGATTCTTATTATGAAAATGATTCTGGAGAAGATATTGGATATGCCAAAGAGTTAGAAGTTTCAAATGATGCTTTTAATAGTGAATCTAATAATGACTTAACTGATTCTGTCACTTTTGAAGAAGACCCTTTAAGTATTAATGAACCACCAACAGATGAATCAAGTAACTGGTTTGATTTCAATTCTTGGGGTGGTGATTCAGATTCAAATGGATTTGATTTCAGTAGTAGCCCATGCTCTAACTGTTCATCATGTTCAAGCTGTGCTTCTTGTGGTGGTGATTAATATTAAAAACATATTGAAAATTGATTTTAGCATTTGATACCTATTATTTTGAAAACCAAGCAAAAACCGTTTGTATACAATTTGACAATTGGAAAAGTAAGGAAACTACTAAGATTTATGAAGAGACCTTAACCGGTGTTTCTGACTATATTCCTGGAGAATTTTACAAAAGAGAATTACCTTGCATTTTAAGCTTACTTAAAAAAATTAACCTAGATAATTGTAATGCAATAATTATTGATGGATTTGTTTTTTTAGATGACAACAAAAAATTAGGACTAGGAGGACACCTATATAAATCATTAAAAGATAACATTCCTTTAATTGGTGTAGCCAAAAATGATTTTAAAAATATCAATACTCACAAAACATCGATTGTAAGAGGTAATAGTAAAAAAGCATTACATATTACTGCAATAGGAATGGATGTAAACATTGCTGCCAAAAAAATTAAAGAAATGCACGGAGAGTATCGTTTTCCTGATTTATTAAAAAAAGTAGACTCACTAGGTAGAGAAAACCTTACAAACTAAACTTATGTTCTTTTCTGAAATAAAAAGTAATTACAACGAAGATATCTCTATCTTAATAAAACCAGATAATCACCCTTGGAATTATATTTGTGAATGTGGTGATGCTAGTAACTTAACCGTAAAAGAGATACAAAATACGAATGCGATTTTTATTAGTCATACCCATATAGATCACTTTGTAAACTTTGACGCTATCATAAGACATCAAATAGGTACACAAAGAAGAATTCTTATCTGCGGCCCTAAAAATATAGCTAAACAAGTTCAAAATAGAATAAAAAGTTACACTTGGAATTTGATTGAAAAAGATGCTATTATTTACGAAATACGTGAAATGATTTCTGACAATGAAATTCATATCTATGAAATAGAACCTCCTGTATGGGAACTTAAAAAAACTTCTATTAAACATAACAACATTCTTTTTGAAGAAAATAACTTTATAGTAACTGGAATATTGCTTAACCATAAAACACCTTCTCTAAGCTATAAATTTAAAGAAAAAGACACACTTAAAATCAACCTTAAAAACAGTAATTTTAAAGGAGGAAAATGGGTAAATGATTTAAAAAACGCTTTTCTAAAAAAAGAAGAAACCGTTGCTATAAATATTGAAGGTAAAAACTATGAATCTAAAGATTTATTTCATTTACTACACACCCAAGAAGGTGATTCGATAGGAGTTATTATGGATCATGCTGCTAATTTTGAAAATCATTCTAAGATTAAAAAGCATTTTTTTCAATCTAATAAAATATACATAGAATGTTTTTATAAAAATGAAGACAAAGAATATGCTCACCTTAATTATCATAGCTACTCAGAAAAATCAGGAGAAATAATGAACGCATCTAAAATAAATGAGGCAATACCTGTACACTTTTCTAGAAAATATAACGAACAACAAATAGAGGAAATTATTTCAGAATTTAAAACAGTTTTCAAAAACTAAAAAAACCCTTTGAATTTTATAAAAGCTCAAAGGGTTTAAAATAAATAAAAAACAACTTCTTTTTATTATCTTAGAATAACCATAAGTTATTTAATAATAAATCGTTTATCTTCTTTGGTATATTTATTTTCTATTGTTAAAATATAAATACCAGTTTTTAATTTATCTGTTTGAATACTTCTTCCTGCTAGTTTTCCAGTTTCCAGTACCTGCCCCAACATATTCGTAACACTATAAGAAGCATTTAATAAATTCTTACTATTTCCTGTTAAATAAAGAAGCTCTCCTCTTTTAACTGGATTCGGAGCTACTTCGATTGAAGAAAACACACCTTCATCCTGAGTACCAATAACGTCTGTTCGAATGCCAAATTCACTTACATTAATTGATGATGTTCCACAAGAGCCTTCATAAATTTTCACATTAGAAAAAGTAGAATTATTTCCTGATCCAGCATCATTATCATTAATAAAAACTAACCTATCCATGGTTCCTGTATAAGAACTACCTACAGGAATTACATATTTTTTTGTTCCACTTACATAATTATCAAAATTAGTTACTCCATAATTTTGAGTTCCATGAACTTTGAAATATCTTGAAGAAGTTAAATTATTGTCATTTTCAAATCCTACTGCGTGAATCTCACCTTCAGACGTACTGCTAAACTCAAACTCTATTACAGTGTTAGATGTAACTGTATAATTCATTAAAATATACTTCCAAGTATTATTCGTTAATGCTAGTGAACCTCCTGAGCCTCCAATAGAATAATTTCCACTTGAATCTTGATTAGAAAATGGACTTATAGTAAAATCGTTAAAATTCAAAGCTGTACAATCACCTCCTGGGTCTCCTGCTCCATTAGTAATAGATATTGCATCTATAGCAATATCACTTTGCCAACCACTATTTCCAGAACCAGTAACTACATTAAACCTTAATTGTACACTTGCTTCATTAGCATAAGCACCTAAATCAATAGTTGCAGTTTTCCAGCTATTTCCTTGATCTCCACTTTTGCTAAACACTGATGTCCAAGTACCTGTATTGTCTTTTCTTGCCTCAACTTTTAAAGTAGCAATTGCGCTACCATACATGTGATATTGAAAAGCCAATTTAGGATTTGCTACCGAACCAAAATTTAAACAAGGAGAATTTAAAATAGCTCTCTTATTAGGGTACCCTGAACCATTTCCTGAAGCTTCAACATATAAATACGTAGAACCATCAGCTGCATTACTTGGTCCAGTATTACTTGAAGGAGTTCCTCCAGAATCTCTTGTAAAGTTTAAATCATCTCCAGTGGTTGCATCTTTCCATAAGCCTAAATTAGTTTCAAAACTTTCATTGAAAGGGAACGAAGTAACATCTCCAGCACAACTTCCTGGATCTGGATTACCTCCATCACATGGATTGGTATACGATACTGTTTGATCTGAGTTAGTATTACTACCTCCATTATTATTTTCTACAGCTCCTTCTCCAACTCCTCTACCTGCGAAAGCTTTCCAAATTAAACATTTGTATTTTCCTCCGTATAAATCTTGATCAGCTTGTAAAATACCATCTCTACCTGATACAAAACCAGGATTACTTGCTGTATTTTTTAAACCCTCTATAACTAAAGCCATTGCAACATTATTACCTCCAGTACCGGTATAAAAATTTGGATCAAAACCTTCTTGATCTATAATCAACCAAGTCATATCCCATAATATTGAAGCAAAACTATAACCAACTCCATGCGGTACTCTTAATCCGCCTATATCAGCATAATCTGTATTATTCACAGATCTATCAGTTGAATACACCGTTGGCCTAATTCCTACTCCATCTAAAGCCTGACCTAACGCATAAGTACCAACTCCTTTTCTATCAGTTCCTTTATCACCAGCTTTCATGGTTAGCATTAATCCGAACCAATCAGACCAACCTTCACCCATTTGTTCAGATCCTCCTAACACATTCGCATTCCTTCCACCTACTAATCTTGTAGAAATACCATGTCCATATTCATGAGCAATAATCATATTATCAAATGAACCATCTCTATTAGGATTTGTTCTAGTCCATAAATACATTTGCATTCTTGCATTACCTCCATCTGTTGGAGTTGCCATATTTGCATTATTAGTTCCTCCTCCATCTTGAGAATCAGCATTTACAGAATCACTTCCTGCTCCTCCTTTTCCATAGTTGTTTTCTTGAAAGTTTCCTGAAGCTTCATCAAAACCATATTGATACCATACATCATGCATAATATTATTCCAATAGAATAAGTTAGTAGTTGAAGCATCACGATAAGTACTAGGTGCTTGAGTTAAATTAACTGGGAAATTAAAATCCAAACTAGAACCTCCACTTGGAGAAGCTCCAGTGCCATTATTTCCGTTTGCATCTTCTTGAGCCCATACATTATTACCTCTTGTAATTGTATGTTCAGCACCTGCAACACCATTTGTATCATGCCACCCATAAGGTGATGCTACAGAATTAGCTGGATTAGTAACAACTGTTCTTCCTCCATCATCTGGGTTAATTAATGGCATTGCATATACATTATAAGAATCTGGCGCTAACATGCTAGATTCTTTTAAATATGGAGTACTAGATTCTTTATTTGAATTAAAAAACTCAGAAGAATCATGAGTTGTATGAGAATCATGACCATGATGAGTGTCAAAATTACAAGTTATAACCCAGTTACTTTCCGATATAATTTTATTTGAAGAAGCATCTACATAACTATCCCACCAGTTTTTACCTCCTTTTTCATATAAATTAACATTCCAGCACAAACGTAATTCACCTTCATGTAAGAAGTATACCTTTTTAACAAGAATGGGTTCATTATCTTCTGTAATTCCTGAATTCTTAAACTCAACTAAATCATCTCCTTTACTTTTTCTCATTGTTTTAACTAATTTAGCACTAGTTAATTTATGAGCTCTTATAACTTCATTTATAGCTTGTGTTTCCGTTATAGATATTGATTTTTGTTTAGATGTTTTTATCTTTATATCATTAACAAATTGATTTTTTGAATAATTAACTTTATTATTTATAATTGATAAATTATAAGTACCATTTACAATAGGAATACCATTATAATACTGTGTTAAATAATAATGCGTCAATCCTTTTTTTAAGGAAGACGCAGTACTAGTTACTTTCCATTCAGCATAATCTAAAGATGTCGTTTTTCGAGCTTTCTGTAAATCATTAAAATGTTGTTGGATCAGTCCTAAATTTTTAGGGGTTTGTGTTTGCGAAAAATTTGTTTGGCATATTAAAAGTAATACAACAAACAGGTAGTTTTTTTTCATTTGTTTGGTTTTGAGGGATTTATATCTACGTAAAGTTAACAAACCATCTCCCAAAACTTTAAAATGTTAAAAAAATAAACATAATATCGTTTTTTAACAAAAAAACACACTTTTAAATCATTTTTTTAACAACAAAATAAATTAAACCACAAATTAACAGTAAAAAAACATTAAATTTTTCAATAAAACATAATTAAAGTCTACACTCCCGTCAAAGTTAGTACCAGCTTTCTTTTCCCTCCACAATTTCTATGTTCTCCTAAATATATACCTTGCCAAATCCCCATATTCAATTTACCATTCGTTACAGGAATCAAAACTTGACAACCTAATATTGAACTTTTAATATGAGCAGGCATATCATCATCACCTTCATAATTATGTTTATAGTAAGACATTCCTTCCGGTATCATTTCATTTATATGAGTTTCAAAATCTAATCTTACAGTTGGATCAGCATTTTCATTAATTGTTAAGCTAGCAGAAGTATGCTTAAGAAACACTTGAAACTGTCCGGTTATAATATCTCCTATTTCAGGCATTTCTCTAACTAAAATATCAGTTATTAAATGATAACCTCTTCTATATTCATTTAATTGAATTTCTCTTTGGTAAATTTTCATTTGCTAAAAATAGAAGACTATTAATTTAATTCATAAAAATCATCTATTTTTTTAAACATTCTTTCATTGTTTTCACTCTTTGGAGTTATTTCTAAAGCACCTCCCCATACTTTATCATTGCCTTTTAGTTGTTTCATTATAGCCTTCATATCTGAATACTCAATAACCTTCATTGCATCTACCAATGAAAACCATCTGATATCAGAACACGACTTAGGTATTTTTAAATCGCCTGATTTGTACGAGGCTTGATAATAATGCATTAATGTTGGTTTTACACGACCTTTATAATGAAAAGTAAACAACCCTCTTAGTTTAATTTTTTTAAGTTTAGCCCCAACTCCGTCACTCATTCTCTCAATAAATTTATACAACGAATAGTTGCCTTTATATTTTCTTCCTTGTATTTCCCATGAATCTCCCCATTTAACTAATAAAATTTCATTTTATTATTTGTTATAATTAATTTAAAGAAAGAATAATTGGTAGAAACTACTTCAGACTGACCTACAATTTTTGCACTTATTAAAAACAATACTATTAACAAAATTCTCTTCATTCTATTATATATTTTAAAAACAAAACCGAATAGTGTTTTCTACTATTCGGTTCAAACTTAAATAATCAAAAAAATGGATTTATTCATCTAAATAATCCTCTAAAACTGTGATCCACCCCTTAACTGGATCTAGTAATAGTTTTTCAGTATTTTTAGTATACTCTAATTGAATTGTACCTGTAGCTACAGGATCAATATTTTGTCCATCTTTATAAGCCCATACAGTTACTTTTAAATCATATACTTTTCCTTGTGTCAAACTATCTTGCGTTAATCTTAATAACTCTAAAAAAGCATAATCAGCAATATTGTTAGAAGTATTAATCGTTACTTTAGGATAAAAAAAGTAAAAATCATTTTTATAATCTGTTAATTGAGGAATGTTTTTAGAAAACTTTGTACTCGTTTTTCTTAAAGCCTCTCTACTGGTTTTTTGCCCTGCCATCTCATACGTAATATTAAACCACGCTCCTGGATGAGAAACTGATAACGGCTGCTCAAAGTAAGGCTTAAAAGCTACTGTTTCACCCAACTCTCTTTTTGTTATAAAATTAGCAGATTTTTCAACCGGTTGATTAGCTTTTGAACTTTTTAAATAGTGCGTTTGCTTAGCAAATGCAACTTTACCATGGTAATTTTTATACGTTTCAAAACGCATTAATTTCTTTTTAGTTTTAGCTATTTTAGCAGTATTTAAACTACTTATTAACATATCAACTTTAGCTTGTGCTGTTTCAATATCCCAAGTATCTAAGTCTGCTTTATTTTTTGCCATTACCTCAATTACTGTTCTTTTTGAATCTAATGGAACAGACTCTTCGTATTTATTAATACTTCTACTTGTTTGTTGAGTTTGTGCTAAAACCCCTGGTGCCACTTCAAAAACCTCAACATAAGATTTTGCATAAGAAGACATCCATACAAAAAACATTTTTACTTGTTTTTTTCTGTAATAACTCTCCTTAAAGTTCATTTTTAATTGAGGCTTTTCTTGTTTTTTTTCCCAATAATGTAATTCATTAACAACTTTCCCCTCATTTTCTTTTACAAATCTAAAGCCAAATGCTTTTTTATCTTTTAATCCATGATACTCACCACTTAAGCCTAAATCATCTTTTTCATTGTTTAAATATGAAAACGTACCCCCTGAAGCTCCTCCAGATTTAGATTTTTTAGATGAACTTTTTTTAGAAGTTACTTTTTTTAATAATCTTTTAAACTGAGCATTTGACTCATTACTTGTTCCGAATAGCATTGCTATACTTAACGCACATGTTACTAATATTTGTTTTCTCATTATACTTGAATTTAATAGTTTATTTAGAAACTTAATTTAACTGCTTTTACTTGTTTATTAATTCTTCCTTTATCTCCTCTTACTCCATTTCTTCCTCTACTTGCATATGAATATTTAGGAGCTCCTCCTTTTCCACCTGCTCCTCCTGCATTATTTAAAACAATATTTAATTTGGTAACAGAAGGATCTTTAATTAATAAAATATTACCTCCTGCTCCACCATTACCTCCATTTCCTCCATTTGGAGAGCCTTTTCTTCCTTCAAACCCATTCATTCCCTGACCACCATTATTATTTACAATTAGCTTAGTGTTTGGTGTTAACTTATACCTCACAACCAATTTATTTTTAGTTGTATTGAATATTTCTATTTTATTTAATTTCACTCCAGTTTGTTTGTGTGAAACCGTTTTAACTTTAATTGTTAAATTATCACCTCTTCCAGCATGTTGTCCATTTTGACCTTGAAAAACAGTTACATATTTATGTCTTTCATGCCCCCAGAAACCTGTTTGATTTACCTGTATAGACAAGTTGTTTGTTGTATTAATATGTTTAGTAGCTTTTAATGTTTTATGAAATTTTGAAATAGCTTGAAGCGTAATTCTATCTTCTTTTAAAGTTTTAGCATCTTCATCAATTCTTACTTCATCAATTGTATTACTACAACCTTTGTTTTTAAGAATAAAATCACTCCAAGGAATTTTACCTCCTAAATTTTCTGTTGATAATTTACTTCCATCTTTAAGAATTGCAACAACACCATATTTTATAGCTTCAGAAAAATGAGCTACTTTATTAGGAGTATTCACTAACTGTATTTCTATTTTACTTACCTCTCTATTTTGTAAAGAATTTTTCTTTCTTTCTGCTTCGGCTATAGCTGATTTTTGTTCTTTTACTTCTGCTCTGGCATTCGTTTGATTTTTAAATACAGCTTTTGAATAATTTTCTACTAACTTATTTAGCTCTTTATAGTTTTTATTTAAACCACCTTTTGTAAAAACATATTTTGTTGTTGCTTGTTCTTTTCCATTCCAACTATAATAAACCCCTATACCATCTATAAAAGTTAAACGATATGTTGAAAAAGAAAAATATGCTGGATGACCTGGTACGTCTGGTTTAAAAGTTTCATCTAAAATACCTGCTCTTTTTACTAAAACTGTGCTGGTTTTATCTCCTGATTTTGAAAATTGTATTGGCCATTGCTTCTTAACTTTTACCATTTTATACTTACCATAAGAAACTTTTTTAACTTTATACACTATATATTTTCCAGAATTATAGTTTGCTAATATTTCATTCTGGTTTTGTTGTGCAGAAGCTATCAATGTAAAAAGCACTACTATTATTAATAAAATTCTCTTCATGTTTACTTCTATTTAATTCTGTTTATACCCCTCTTTAATTCTTATACAAATAACGCTTGCTAATATCAAAAAAGCAGAAAATTACTTCCCAAACACACTAAATTACTTCCGAATGAAAAACACACAAAAACCTACAAACCAACAATTTGAACACGCAAACAATTAAAAAACCTGAAACATCAAAAAATAACCTCAAATAAAAAAAGCCAAAACTAGTATCCTAGTTTTGGCTATTAATCTCTTTAAAAAAATTTACGTTATAATAATTTTGACAATTTTAAAACCTTGCCACAATGCTTACTTTCTATTTTAAAAATTACTTTTCCTTTTCTACCACTTTTTGCCCAACGTACTTCTTTTCCCACTTTACATGAAATACTTGTTTTTGACCCTTTATTTAAGGATACAAAACCAGTTCCTGTATAAATTGACACTTTACTTTTAGTATCATTTATTAATGAAAAACTGCTTCCAATTATTTTCTCTGTCTTTACTTCTTTAAAGGTTTTACTTTCATTTGGTGAGTTAAATAATAAAGCTCCAATTGTTGATACAATAATAAATACTAATTTCATTTGATTATTTTTTAGTTAATTTTAAAAACAAAAACTGCATGAGACAATATGTATCTCATACAGTTTTTAACAACACTACTTTTTAACAAACTTCTTGATTCCTATTTTATCATTGTCTGTTTGTACTTTTATTAAATAAATACCTGAAGATAAGTCACTGATATTTATTTCTCTTTCTTTTGATGTTTTTACTTCTCTTCCCTGAATACTATATATAGTTATTTCTTTAACCTGCTCATTTAATTGTAATCTTAAAATTGTTTCTACTGGATTGGGATATACAGCAAAATCTTTTAATTTTTTCTCATCTTCTATCCCAGCTGTTACTTGACTAAACGTTGCTGTAATCGATTTATTTGCATTCATAGTAACTGTAATTTGGTTGGTAGTTCCACTTGCATCACCACTCCAACCATCAAACTTCCATCCAGAGTCAGGAGTAGCTGTTAATGTTACATTTGTTCCATCAACATATCCACCTGTAACATTTGGATTTGTAGTTACTGTTCCATTTCCTGCTTTAGTTACAGTTAATGTTCTCATTATTCTACTAAACATTGCTGTTACCGTTTTATCTCCACTCATTACAACTGTTAATGGATTCGAAGTTCCACTTGCATCTCCACTCCAACCATCAAATTGATATCCTGCATTTGGCATAGCAGTTAACACAACACTTGTTCCATCATCATACGTTCCACTTGTTGGATTAGGATTCGTTGTTACTGCCCCGTTAGATGCATTGATTGTTAACGTACGTTGAATTTTGCTAAACGTTGCCGTTACTGTTTTATTAGCATTCATTACAACTGTTACTGGATTCGTGGTTCCACTTGCATCTCCACTCCAACCATCAAATTGATATCCTGCATTTGGCATAGCAGTTAACACAACACTTGTTCCATCATCATATTTTCCATTTGTTGGATTAGGATTTGTTGTTACTGTTCCATTTGTTCCATTAACTGTTAGCGTACGTTGAATTTTGCTAAATGTTGCTGTTACTGTTTTATTAGCATTCATTACAACTGTTACTGGATTCGTAGTTCCACTTGCATCTCCACTCCAACCGTCAAATTGATATCCTGCATTTGGCGTAGCAGTTAACACAACACTTGCTCCATCATCATACGTTCCACTTGTTGGATTCGGATTTGTTGTTACTGTTCCATTTGTTGCATTAACTGTAAGTGAATATTTAGCTGTACAATTAACACTATAACTAGCAGCAGCATCTTTATTCCATACCGAAGTTGGAGTAAATCCTGAATCTATTTGAATACAACTTAAATTTGGATTTCCAGTTACCGTCATATAAATAAACTGTGTATTATTACCATTAGCTACATTTAAACTCGTTAACTTACTATTTCTAGCATCTACCCCAGTTAAGTTAGAATTTTGAGACACATCTAAACTACTAATTAATGTTTGGTAAATGTTTACGGTTTTTAATGAAGTGTTATTAGACAAGTTTAAACTTGATATATTATTCTTTCTACAATTAAGAACCTCTAAAGCTATATTAGAAGAAACATTAATAGCTGTAAGTTCATTATCAGCACTAATCAATTCTTTTAAAACTGTATTCGTAGTCAAATCTAAACTTGATATTTTATTAATTTGAGCATCTAACTTTATTAGTTTTGTTAATCCAGTAGTGTTCAAAGTAACAATTTTATTCACAGAACACTTCAATTCAATCATATTTGGGTTACCAGATAAATCTAAAGCTGTTATATCATTGTTAAAACAATTAACCTTAGTCAAAGTTCCTGTTTGAGGTAAAATTAAAGTTGTTAATGATGCTTGCTGCTGTGAGCAATCAATTTCTGTTAAAGCAGTATTACTTGATAAATCTATACTTGTTAGCTTATTTCTTTCAAAATTAAATTTTGTGATATTTTTAAACTCCTCAATACCCGTTAGATCACTAATATTTTTAACACGTATACTTAAAGTTCCAGTAAAAGCATTTGCCTCTGTACATTGTATTTTACCATCATTATTTATATCAATTTTTGGCGTATGATTTAATAGTCCATTCTTAAAATTAACATCCGGTATAGATACTATACAGATAACACTAAACTTTGCTGTTACTATTTTATTAGAGTTCATGGTAACATTTACTGAATTAGTAATACCAGTAGCGTCACCTGTCCAACCATCAAATTGATAACCAGGATTTGGAGTAGCATTTAATGCCACCACTTGCCCTTCGTTATATTTTCCATTTACTGGATTAGGATTTGTAGTTACTGTACCATTAGTGCTGGTTACTGTTAATGTGTATTTTATTCTACTAAATTTTGCAGTAATTGTTTTATCTGAATTCATTACTACTGTCAAAGGATTAGTTGTTCCACTTGCATCACTAGCCCATCCATCAAATTTATATCCAGCATCAGGAGTTGCTGTTAATACTACACTTGTTCCATGACTATACCCACCATCAACAGCTACTGGATTTGCAGTAACACTTCCATTTTCAGCTTTTATTTTCAACATTCTACTAACATAAGTAGACGCACCAAACTCATAAGCCCCCATATCAACAGTTCCATTATGAATTCTTACGTTCCCTATTACATCAGAAGCTCCAATCATTACTGCATTGTCCCCAGTATCTTTTGCAGGAGAAGCTGTAGTTAATGAAACATCATTATTTGCCAAATCTGTAAATAAAGGATCAGAATTAGATACATTTGTTACTCTTGAACTTGGTAAATTTGAAAAGCTATCTTCTCCAATTGAGTTTTTTACAGTAATGTTTTGCCCTAATGTTGTATGAACTTGAGCTATAGATTTACTAACAACACCTCCAGTAGTTGTGTTTTTCCAAAAAATACAATTTGCCACATTTCCATTAAACACTCCGTTTGTTCTTCCCATACCAACAGCTGACCTATTAAAATTATTTAGACCACTTGTTGTTCCTAAATTAACATTATTAACATAAGTATTATTTATTAAATCACAATTCATTGTAGATCCAGTACCATAAGCTCTAAACCAGCCTGCACTTCCTGCATGACCTTTATTTGTACCATTATCTTTAGCTATATTATTATCAAAAACAGAGTTTTTAATTTTTATAGTTGCTATTTTGTTATTTCCAGTATAACTATATATCGCAGTTCCATATCTTGATAAATTATTTTTTACAATCGTATTTCTAATTTTCAAATATCCAGACTCTTCAAACCTTGATAAAATAGCCGCCGCTGCTGAAGTCGATACATTATTATCTATAATACAATTTGCAATTTCTAAATTTATCACTGAATGACCTTTGAAAATAGCCCCTCCAGACTGATCATCAGACGCTGTTCCATTGGCATGACCTCCTTGAATAGTTAAACCATCAAGAACTACATCATCATTATTAACTTTTATAATATGATAAGAGTTATCATTTCTTGTAGTGTTAGTAAACTCTAAAGTAGAATTATCATTCCCTAATAAATCACCAGATAATACAGTTCTATTTGCATTTATATTTCTTTGAGATACTTCTGTTTCAGTACCTGCAAAACTTCCATATATTTTAATTCCTTTTTTAGAAATTGTAAAAGAATTAGATCTCCCCGAAGTTGATGGTAAATAGGTTCCTTTTGCAACCCATATTTCATTATTTTCATAAACCTCTGTCAAAGCATCATTTAAATTTACAAAAGCATCTACCCAACTAGAACCATCATTTCTTCCTGTTGCATTTTTATTCACATAAACTGGAACCCTTTCATTTTTGAATATTTTATACTCAGACCATGGAGAAGTAGTGCTTGCCCCACAATTTCTTCTTACATAAACTTTGTACGTACTAGGAGAGGTATTATTAAGAGTAAAACTCCCTGTTTTATTTGTAATAATAGTTGCTGAAGAAAAAGAGTCAGCAATTTTATGATAAGCTATATCTATAGCTTGAGATCCTGAAATATTAATATTAATTGTATCCTCTGTTACATTAGAAGCTGATAATATCTCTGCTGAAATTGATCTACAAAAATTATTATAAGAACCTATATTATTAATTTCCGTAGCAGTTAATAATCTTCCATACACTAATACATCATCAATATCGTTAGCATATTTGTAATTTACAGGAGCATTACCACCATTTAAATTTGCGATTTGAAATTTACGTACATTTTGAGAATGTCCATTAGTAACCCTTAACTGTCTATTTAAGAAAGTATTTGGTCTTTTGTTCTTTTTATGATTTGTATCTAGAGCCCCATCTACATATATTCTTATAAAATTGTCAACTCCTTTACTTGTTCCAATATTATCTGATCTATTAAATATTGAAACTACTATATGATGCCATTCACCATCACTCACAATTCTATTTGATATAGCTGAATGTCTATCTAACCTTCTTAATCCATTATAAAAAGTAAACTCATATCCATTTTCTACTCTTATTTTGCCATTTTCTAGTCTTACTGAATACCCTAACATATTAGTTGAGCTAGCTGCATTACCTCTTGAGCTTTTTTCAAAAATTATTTTTGAATCTGATGACACCTCACTCGTTTTAACCCAAAAACTAATACTTGTATCAATTGTTGAATTACTAGTTGAATAATTAGTATTAAATGAACTACCACTTAATTTAACTGCACTAGTTGGTGCAACATTGAACCTATCATTTATTTCAGTGTATGTTGTTCCTGAAACCGAAAGCGCCCCCCCATTAACTCCATCAACCAAAACACTTCCATTGTTGAAGCCATATTGAACAATTAAGTTATTCGTAGGGAATTGTGCACTTACAACACTAGTTACAAACAAACATATTAATAGTATTTTTTTTACCATAACATCTCTAAGTTTAAAGAATTTTATATTATTTCTCAAACAAAGAAAGTTTAACCCAAGTAGTAGAATTCATTTTTACTTCCGAATGAAGTATTTTATTTTCCAAATGAACTTTTTACTAAATATTTCTTCTCTTTTTATGTGTAAAAAAGTGTTTCGAAGTTCTCCTTATAGCTTTTACTTACTGGTACTTTAAAATCAGATTCTAACGTTACTTCTTTTTCTTTTTTAGAATATACTTCTATTTTATTGATATTTACAATCCACGAACGATGAAGCCTTACAAAATCTTTTTTATTGCATAATAAATTTTCATAATAGCTTAATTTTTTTGCTACCATATATTTTTTATTATTTTTTGTATATACTACTGAATACATTCTATCTGCTTCAATACACAATACATTATCAATATCTAATATTACATAATCTGTTTTATATGGTATCGCAATTTTTTGCAATGCTTTTTTATTCTCTTTTAAAACATTTAAATTGGCTTTTGAAAATTCAGTGTTTTTAATTGATTTTTTTACCTTTTTTACCGCTTCTTGTAAACGCTCAATATCTATAGGCTTTAATAAATAATCAATTGCTGCTACCTCAAAAGCTTTTATAGCATACATATCATAAGCAGTTATAAAAATAATTTGAAAATCAATCTCTGAAAACTCATCCAATAATTGAAATCCATTTTTTCTAGGCATTTCAATATCTAAGAAAACTAATTGCGGTTTATGTTTATTTATAGCAACAGTAGCTTCATCTACATTTGCTACTTCTGAAACAATTTCAACTTCTTTACAAAATGCATTTAATAAGTATCTTAAATTCTCTCTTGCATTTAATTCATCATCGACTATTACAGCTTGTATTTTATTCATCTTTATTTACATAGGGTATTTTAACAATTACTTTCGTTCCTTCATTGATTGCCTCATATTCAAAACCTATGTCGGTTTTATAATAATCTTTCAATAAGGTTAATCGTTCTTGAATTGCTTTGGTTGAAAACGAAGCTTTTTTTGTATTTAAAATATTTATTTCTTTTGACTTTTCCACTCCAATTCCATTATCAATTATCACACATTTAAAAACTTCTTCTTGATAAAAATTAATAGCTACTTTTTTTAATCCAGTAATTTTATGAAGTAAACCGTGTTTGATTGAATTCTCTACAAAAGGTTGAATTATCATTGAAGGTATTTTTATATCTTCAATATTTTCAATTCCTTTTATTTCATATACAAAATCATCTCTAAATCGAAGTTTTTCTAACTCTAAATACTTTTTTAATAACGATAATTCTTCTTCAAAATAAACGAAACTCTTTTCACTCATTTGTAAATTCTCTCTAATTAAAGAAGCGAATTTTGTTAAATAAGTATATGCTTCATGCTTATCTTCTTTTAAAATTAAACTTTGAATAGAATTTAACGCATTAAACATAAAATGAGGATTCATTTGTGCTTTTAATGATTTTAATTGCAAATGTGCTAATTCATTTTTCTTTTTATCTTCTAGCTCTTTATATGCATACGCTAACTCATTTTCATTTTTTTGATTTTGTTTTTTAAAATAATTTACTAAAATAAATGTTCCAAAAAATTGAAATAACACATTCAGATAACCAAAATATTTTTCTGGATAAATAGGGTTTATATAATTTGGCAAATAATATAAACTTATTGCTAAGAATAGCACACCAAAATGAATTACTTTATTATCGAAAAAAAACAATGCCAATAATGGTAGTATTATATAACTATACTCTCCATAAAAACCTCTAAAAGCAAAGTTTGTATTATAAAATAAAGCTATTATCACTAGCATAACAAATAACACCCTTCCTATTTTATACTTTTTTTGACTCTGTAAATAATATATAGTTATAAAAACAACAATTTGCACAACAAAAGAAAGTGTTTTACTTATATCTAATTGACCTAGAAAAAAATCAACTATTAAAAAAAATACAGCTGACAACAAACCAAAAGCACAACAGTAATTTAAAACTTTAATTCTTTTAACACCTGTTGTTGTTAATTCTTTTACTATTCCTGTATGAATAATTTCATATAACAGACTCATTCTTATTCATCTTTATTTACATAAGGAATTTTAACAATCACTTTTGTTCCTTCATTTATTTTTTCATATTCAAAACCTATATCACTTTTATAATAATCTTTTAAAAAAGTTAATCGTTCTTGTATTGCTTTTGTTGAAAATGACGCTACTTTACTATTTAAAGTATTTATCTCTTTTGATTTTTCTATCCCAATTCCATTATCAATTATCACACATTTAAAAACTTCTTCTTGATAAAAATATATGTTTACTTTTTTTAATCCAGTAACTTTATGAAGTAATCCATGTTTTATTGAATTTTCTACAAAAGGCTGAATTATCATTGAAGGTATTTTTATATCTTCTATATTTTCAATTCCTTTTATTTTATATTCAAAATTATCTCTAAATCGTAACTTTTCTAATTCTAAATATTTTTTTAATAACGATAATTCTTCTTCAAAATACACAAAACTCTTTTCACTCATTTGTAAGTTTTCTCTTATCAAAGAAGCGAATTTGGATAAATAAGTATATGCTTCATGCTTGTCTTCTTTTAAAATTAAACTTTGAATAGAGTTTAATGCATTAAACATAAAATGAGGATTCATTTGCGCTTTTAATGATTTCAATTGTAAATGTGCTAATTCATTTTTTTTCTTGTCTTCTAATTCAACATAAGCTTTTTTTAACTTATCTTCGTTTTTAATATTTTCATTCCTGAAATATTGTACAGCCACAAACATTCCTAAAAAAAAAGGAATTACATGAAAGAAACCAAAGCTTTCCTTATCATAAATATTTAAATAGTAATTGGGTATAAAAAACAATAATAAAGCAATTATTAAAAAAATATAATGGACCCACTTGTTGTCAAAAAACAGTAATGTTCCAATTGGAACTACTAAATAATAGTATTCCGTATACTCCCCTTTATACAAGAAATTATTATGTAAAAATAAAATTGAAGTGAATAATATGATAAATAAAAACTTGGCAGCTTCGTATTTTTTAAAATAACTAACAATTAAAACTGAAAAATACAATACTGATTCTAACAAAAATAACAAAGCCATTTTATCAGGTAAATCATTTGTAAAGTATTTAACCACTAATGCTATTAATGGATTTAACCCCATAAAAAAAGCTGCAAAATTTAATATTTTAATCCTCTTTACGGTTTTCTGAGATAAATAGCCATGAACACCAATACTTATAATACTCTTGTATACATTTTTTATTCCATTCATTTTATATAGTATATGGTATTCTAATAACAACTTTCACCCCTTCTAAAGCTTCTTCATAAACAAAACCTATATCTGTTTTATAAAATTCTTTTAATAAACTTAACCTTTCATAAATTGCACTTGTAGAAAACGATTTTTCTTTATTATTCAGCTTATTTATTTCTTTTGATTTCTCAAGACCTACTCCATTATCTATTATTTCGCATTTAAAAACTTCTCCTTTAGAAAAAGATACTGTTAATTCTTTTATTCCTTCAATTTTATGAAGTAATCCATGCTTTATTGAATTTTCTACAAAAGGTTGAATTATCATTGATGGAATTTTTATATCACCAATATTTTCTATTCCTTTTATTTGATATTTAAAATCATTTTTAAAACGTAGTTTTTCTAATTCTAAATATTTCTTCAGCAACGATAATTCTTCTTCGAAATGAACAAAACTTTTTTCACTCATATTTAAATTCTCTCGAATCAATGATGCAAACTTTGTTAAATACACATAAGCTGCATGTTTATCTTCCTTTAAAATTAAACTTTGAATTGAATTTAAGGCGTTAAACATAAAGTGAGGATTCATTTGTGCCTTAAGTGATTTTAATTGTAAATGTGCTAATTCATTCTTTTTTTTATCTTCGAGCTCTTGATAAGCCTTTTCTAATTTTTTTTCATTTTTTAAATTTAATGACTGTGAGTAATTAAGAATTACATAGCATCCTACAAAAGCAGAAAGCAATAATAATGGATTAAATATTTCAATGGGATAAATACCTGGTATTAATTTATAGGGTACATAATATAACAACCAACAAAATATCATTATTGAAATTGTTATTTTCTTATTATCTATTAAAATAAGAGCAACTAATGGATATACAAAGTAAAAATTTTCCATCATTCTAGATGGCTCTATAAAATTTGCAAAAATAAACGTCACTACTATTAACGTTACTATAAATAAGACTCTTGCTGTAATATATTTCTTATGTTTCTGTAATCCATATACAGATACAATAGTTACAAATGAAAATAAATGTAAAACAACACTTCTATCTAAGCTTTGTGAAAAAAAAGGATCTAAAATCATAAAAAAACAAATACAAATAGCCCATGTTAAACAAAACGCATTCAGTAACCTTATTTTTTTATGTTCTCTTTCATTAGTATCATAAATACCAATATTTAAAGCAAATTTATATCCTCTTCTTAAAACCTCCATCTCTATATTGTATATGGTAATTTTATAACAACCTTTGTTCCTTCTTCAACCTCTTCGTAGGAAACTCCAATATCCATTTTATAAAATTCATTTAATAACTGTAACCTATTCTGTATTGCTATTATTGATGATTCATTAATATTCGATTTAGTGTTAAGTACACTTACCTTTTTAGATGCTTCAATACCAATACCGTTATCAGTTATTACGCAAGTAAATATCTTACTCTGATAAAACTCTATTGTAATTATTTTTTTTCCATCAGTTTTATGCAGCAAACCATAACGAATAGCATTTTCTATAAACGATTGTATTACTGAAGACGGTATTTTTATTCTTTGAATTTCTTTCTCTCCTTTTATTTCATATATGAAATCTTCTCCAAAACGTAATTTTTCAAGTTCTAAATACTTTTTTAACATTGATAATTCTACATCAAAATTTATAAAACTTTTCTCACTTGTTTTTAAACTTTCTCGCATTAATAAAGAAAATTTTGTCAAGTATTTATATGCTTCTTCTTTATTATTTGTAAGTATTAAATTTTGTATTGAGTTTATTGCGTTAAATAAAAAGTGTGGATTCATTTGAGCTTTTAATGCTTTTAACTGTAAACTAGCCAACTCACTTTTTTTACGTTCTTCTAACTCTAAAAACGCCTGTTCTAATTGCTCTTTATTTAGTAACAATTCTTTTTCATGCTTTTTATTTAAAGTTTCGGCATAATTTAAAATCACGAAGGCAGCTACAAATACTGAAAACACTAAGACTGGTAAAATGGTATCTTTAGGATAGTGTTCGTAATATAAATTTGGCACAAAATATAACAAAAAACATACTACAAGAATAACTATATTAATCCATTTTTTATCTACTAGTATCAAAGCTATTAGAGGGTAAACAAAGTAAAAATTTTCAATTAAATTTAATGGAGTAGTATAATTTGCAAACACAAATGTAACACCAATTATAGAACTCAAAAATAAGACCCTTGCTAATGTATAGAATTGTTTACTTTGAAAATAAAAAATGAATGCTATTAAAATATAAGAAACACCATGCATTATCAAACTACCTTCCAACTCTCTTCCAAAAATAATATCAAAAATAGTTATCACAGGAATCATTACAGACCATGTAAAACAAAATATATTTAAAAGTTTTATCTTTTTATTTTCTTTTGTCCCCTTAGTATTTTGTATACCTGTATCAAATATTTTTTTTACAATAGAATTCATTGAGCTTTTATAATCTTAAAACAAGGAAAAACACTTTCTTTTTTCAAGAATATTCCTGTAATATATTTTTATTTTTTTCGATAACTTAAATCTTCTTCCTAATCAAGCAAATTTGTTTCCAAATGAATATTTTACACTTTTGTAAATGGAATTTTAATAACAACTTTAGTTCCTATAGGAACTTTTTCATAGACCACTCCAATATCAGTTTTATAATAATCTTTCAAAAAAACTAGTCGATCTTTAATTGCTTTAGTAGAAAATGACTCACGAGTTATGTTACTTTCTTTTTTAATTTTTTTAGCTGCTTCTACCCCAATTCCGTTATCAAATACAACACATTTTAAAACACCATCTTCTTGATAAAATTCTAAAATTATTTTTTTATCATCTCCTTTCTTATGTAATAAACCATGTTTTAAAGCATTTTCTAGATAAGGTTGAATTATCATTGTAGGTATTTTTATATCTTCAACCTTACTATCTCCTTTAATTTCATAAGCAAACTCCCCTCCAAAACGAAGTCTTTCTAATTCTAAATACTTAACTAACAACTGTAATTCATTATCAAATTGAACAAAACTTTTTTTACTCATATTTAAATTTTCTCTAATTAAAAATGAAAATTTAGTTAAGTAATCATACGCTTCATGCCTCTCACCCTTTAATACTAAGTTTTGAATAGAATTTAACGCATTAAACGTAAAGTGTGGATTCATTTGAGATTGAAGGCTTTCTAATTTAGAAGATACCAATTGTTTTTGCATTCGTTCTTTTTCTAACAATTGTTTTTGTTTTATTCTTAAGCTCTTTATCCTATTCGTAAAATAAAACCACACAAACACAAACAACAACAACAAGCCACCTACAATGAACCACCATTCTTTATAAAAAGGGGGATTTATTTTTAATTTAATGGTTTTTACTGCTGTTTCTTCTTTTCCATTTATTTGAACAGCTTTTAATTCAAACGTATAAGATCCAGCAGCCAAATTATTAAAAGTAACCTGATTAACACCTTGTGAAATCAAACTCCATTCTTTTGATGCTCCTAGTAATCGATACTTATATTCAATGTTGTCTTCAGCTAAAAAGCCATTGGTATGAAAACTAAACTGAATTTTTTTTGTATTAGAATCAAGCTTATAACTTTCCTTTATAGAAACCTGCTTATCTTCAACTGAAATCTTAGTGAAATAGAAATCTAAAAGAACAGTATTGGTAAAAACCTTTTCTTTATCTATTTGAAAAATACCTTTATTAGAGCTTAAAAAAACAGTTTTATCAAAAATTGAGATATCAGAAATATTAAAAGAATTTAATCCATGCCTCTTAGTTAAATTTCTAAACCTACCAGTTATTGTATTTAATACTTGTACACCTTTGTTAGTAGAAATCCATAAATAATCTCCATCACTTTTTATAACACTTGTTAAATTAGAAAGCAACCCATTTTTTTGTGTGTAGTTAATAATTGTCCCATCTTCTTTTAAACCAACTATACCATCTTTAAATGTAGAAAACCACACCACACCATTAGCTGTTTCATCAATATCAACTGCAAAAATTTCTCTATTTTTAAAAGTTATTGTTTTACTTTTTAAATTCTCATCATATTCTTTTACCCCATATACATACCCTACATAAATTTTTTTGCTTTTTTTACTATAATAGGTTGAGTATGATCTTTTAGATCCAATTCTTTTATTCTTTTTTGGATTATCTACTAAAACAATAGCTGCTGAGGAATAGGCCGCCATCACTACTCTATTTTTATCTATGAATGAAAAGTCTTTTACATTACCATTCATCTGGAATTTTTTATACTCTTCAGTTTTTATATTAAAAACATAACAATAGGTAGCAAAACTCATTAAAGCTAGTTCATCAGTCAATCCTATAATAGCAAACACTTTTTGTTTATCATTTAAATCAAATTTCTTAAGTGTTTTTTGTTTAATATCAATAACACCAATATCTCCATTAGTAGCCCCAAACAATACACTATTATCCCCTACCCTATCCATGGCACTAATATTTTGCCTGCTTTCATCTAATTCATACTTATTCAAATAAGAATTTGGTACTATAAAAACACCATTTCTATGAGTGGTATACCAATAATTGTTATATCTATCTCTTAAAAAACCAGTTATATACTTTCCTTCAAAATTTGTTCTTTTATAAAAAAACTCTCCTTCTTTATATTCACAAATTATTACTCCTTTATTAGTTCCAAACCAAAATTCATCTCCGGCATCGTAAAAACTTTTTACAATTGTATTACCTCTTAAAATTCTTGGAAGTAATATCTTTTTAAAAGATTTACCTTGCTTCATTAAAATTGATGGTTTTTCAACATTCACCCCATCAGCCTGAAAATTAAAGGAATAAACAAACTGCTTATTTTTATGAGTAAAATAACTTGTAGCTCCTTCTATTGAAATATTAGAGCCCAATGAAAGCTCATTGGAATATTCCTTACCATTAAGACTATACTTATAATAATTAGTACTTAATAAGAACAGTGAGTCCTTGCTTCTAAAAACCGAAGCAACTACATTAACACCATCTTTAAATATTTTCTTTTCTTTTGTTTCTAAATCAATTCTTGCTACATAACCTAAATTTGAAGCTATCAAACTATTTTTGTATAAAAAAAAACTTGCTAATTGGCCACTTGCATGTTCTTTTATATCTACAGATAAATTCAGTTTATCATCTTCTATATAAAAATACTGACCAGAAATATTATTACACCAAACCCTACCTTTTTCATCCAATTTCAATCCGAATACTGATAACCCTCGTTTGTCAGGGTGTGAATAATTTTTAAATTCCTTTCCATCATAACGAAAGAGACCTTTATCTGCAGCTAGCCATACAAAACCTTCTCTATCTTCTATAACGCCATAAAATTCAATATCTGGTAAACCATCTTTTTCTGTTAAGTGATTATATACTGGATGTTGAGCAAAAGTTAACTTACTCAAAAACAGTAAAAAAAATAAAAAGTAAAGGGTTATTTTATTCATAATACTTCTTCAGATCTATATTTTCAAATGTAGTTATTATTATAATAGAAAAAACCCATTGCAATAAATTGCAATGGGTTTAATGTATATATTAGAATGTAATTACTTCACTTCTTCGAAATCTACATCTTCAACATTATCACCTTGAGCATCACCTTCAGGTTGTGCTTGTTGTTGAGCTCCTGCATCTGCTCCACCAGCTTGTTGCTGTGCAGCATACATTTCTTCTGAAGCAACTTTCCATGCTTCATTTATCTTCTCCATTGCAGTATCAATTTGCGCTAAATCTTTAGATTCGTGAGCTTTCTTCAACTCCTCTAAAGCTGCTTCTATTGGCTCTTTTTTATCTGCTGATAATTTATCTCCAAATTCTTTTAATTGCTTTTCCGTTTGGAAAATCATAGAATCTGCACCATTAATTTTCTCTGCAGTTTCTTTAGCTTGCTTATCTGCATCTGCATTTGCTTCGGCTTCTGCTTTCATTTTCTCAATTTCTTCATCAGATAATCCTGAAGAAGCTTCGATACGAATATCTTGAGATTTCCCTGTAGCTTTATCTGCAGCAGAAACATTGATAATTCCATTTGCATCAATATCAAAAGTTACTTCAATTTGAGGAACTCCTCTTTGTGCTGGTGGAATATCAGTTAATTGGAAACGTCCAATCGTTTTATTATCTGCAGCCATTGCTCTTTCTCCTTGTAAAACATGGATATCAACAGAAGGCTGGTTATCTACTGCTGTAGAAAACACTTGAGATTTTTTTGTAGGAATAGTTGTATTTGCATCAATTAACTTAGTAAATACGTTACCCATAGTTTCGATTCCTAAAGATAAAGGCGTAACATCTAATAATAAAACGTCTTTTACATCTCCAGTTAAAACTCCTCCTTGAATTGCAGCTCCTAAAGAAACTACTTCATCAGGGTTTACTCCTTTACTTGGTGCTTTTTTGAAAAACTTCTCAACCGCTTCCTGAATAGCAGGAATACGAGTAGAACCTCCAACTAAAACAACTTCATCAATTTCATCAATTGATAAATCTGCATTTTTTAAAGCAGTAGCACAAGGCTCAATAGTTCTTTTAATTAAATCATCAATTAACTGCTCAAATTTAGCTCTAGTCATTGTTCTAACTAAGTGCTTTGGTCCACTTGCAGTAGCAGTAATATACGGTAAGTTAATTTCAGTAGAAGTTGTACTAGATAACTCAATTTTCGCTTTCTCTGCAGCTTCTTTTAAACGTTGTAAAGCCATAGGGTCTTGACGTAAGTCCATGTTTTCTTCAGCTTTAAACTCTTCAGCCAACCAGTTGATTAATTTTTCATCAACATCATCTCCTCCTAAGTGTGTATCTCCATCAGTAGCTAATACTTCAAATACTCCATCTCCTAACTCTAAAATAGAAACATCATGTGTACCTCCTCCAAAATCAAATACAACAATTTTCTTATCGTCATGAGATTTATCTAATCCATAAGCTAAAGCTGCAGCAGTTGGTTCGTTAATAATTCTACGAACTTTTAATCCTGCAATTTCTCCCGCTTCTTTAGTTGCCTGACGTTGTGCATCATTAAAATATGCTGGAACTGTAATAACAGCTTCAGAAACTCCTTGACCTAAATAGTCTTCAGCAGTTTTTTTCATTTTTTGTAATACCATTGCAGATATTTCTTGTGGCGTATATAAACGTCCATCAATATCTACACGTGGTGTATCGTTATCTCCTTTAACAACTTTATAAGGAACCCTTCCTGCTTCTTTAGAAGATTCAGAAAACTTATTCCCCATAAAACGTTTTATAGAATAAACAGTTTTAGTTGGATTAGTAACTGCTTGTCTTTTTGCTGGATCACCAACTTTACGCTCTCCTCCTTCTACGAAAGCCACAATAGATGGTGTAGTTCTTTTTCCTTCTGCATTTGGAATTACTACTGGCTCATTTCCTTCCATTACAGAAACACATGAGTTGGTAGTACCTAAATCAATACCTATAATTTTACTCATAATACTATTTATTTTTTTATTTTTAATTCAATTTTACGAGTAGAGATAGACAAACTGTATGCCAATAGAAATTTAGCAATAATTTGTCAGTAATTAATAAAAAAACAGGAGTATCCAATGACACAATGTCATTTTACATGTCTTTTTGGTATTCTTTATAAACTAATTTAATGTTAGCGTATGTATTTTGTAGTGCTTCTTCTATTTCTTTTTCATTCTTAAAACACACATCGGTAATTCCTTCTTCTATTTGAGGCTTTAATTCTCCTTTATAATTTGAGTGCATCAAATACCAATATGTTTCTTTAAGTCTTTTTTCTCCATTTTGTAAAAAAAGATGGTATGTATTTAACAAGAATTTCTTTATTACTAAATTTTCAATACCACATTCTTCTTCTACCTCTCTAATGGCAGTTTCTTCAATTTCTTCTCCTCTTTCAATTCTTCCTTTTGGCAAGTCCCACTTATTTCCTCTGTATATAAATAAAACTTCTTTTTCTTCATTCAAAACTAACCCTCCTCCTGCTACAATAGGATTAAATTTTTCTCTAAATCTTCTCCAATCTTCATCTAAATTTGTAGAAAACAGGTAAACACCTGATAAAATATTTGCTTTTAACTTATAAATTAGCTCCTCTATAACAGTGTTTTTAAAAAGATAAACAGGATAGTTTTCTTCTTTTTTTATCGAAGTTGTTAATATTATTGGTTTATCATTAACAAAAACTTTATACATTTGCGACATGGATTTTAACAAAGATACGGCAAAAAAAACGGCTGAACTCCTTTTACAAATAAAAGCGATTAAACTTAGCCCTCAAGAGCCATTTACATGGGCTTCAGGATGGAAGTCTCCAATTTATTGTGATAATAGAATTACATTATCTTTCCCTTCAGTTAGAAATTTTTTAAAAGAAGAGATAGCAAAAATTGTAGAAGATAAGCACGGTAAGCCTGATGTTATTGCTGGTGTTGCTACTGGAGCAATAGCCATAGGTGTATTGGTTGCTCAAGAATTAGGTGTTCCTTTTATATATGTAAGACCAGAGCCAAAGAAGCATGGTCGAAAAAACCAAATAGAAGGTTACTTAGAAAGCGGACAAAATGTTGTGGTTATTGAGGATTTGATAAGTACTGGTAAAAGTAGCTTGAATGCTGTTAAAGCTTTAAAAGAAGCAAACGCTACTGTAAAAGGTATGGTTGCTATATTTTCTTATGGATTTGATATAGCTTCTGAAAACTTTAAAAATGATAATGTCGAATTAACCACTTTAAGTAATTACGAGTTTTTATTAGAACAAGCTTTAGATAGCAAATATATAACTAGTGAAGAACTTCGTACTTTAGAAGATTGGAGAGTTTCTCCTAGTACTTGGAAACAAAAAGAAGAATAGTTAAAAAATAGATTAATGAATATTGAAGGAAATATTGTAAGAGTAAAAAAATCTTCGGAAGAACTTTTTAATTTTTTTACTAAACTTGAGAATTATGAGCAACTAATGCCTGAAAACACTCAAAAATTTGAAGTTGATGGTGATAGTTTTATTTTTGGGTTAAAAGGTATGCCAGAAATTAGATTGGTTATGAAAGAGAAAACTGAGTTTTCAAACGTAACTTTAGGTGCTGCTAGTAGTAAATTACCTTTTACCTTGGCTTCAGATATCAAAGAAATATCTGAAAATGAAAGTGAGGTTACCTTAAAATTTAATGGAGATTTTAATCCTATGATGGCCATGATGGTAAAAAAACCTTTAACTAAATTTATCGAAACCCTAACAGAAAATATAGCTAAATTATAACAGTATATTTTTAGTACTAAGCAAATGAAACTTCTTTAATTTCAAATTCTTTAATAGTTTCATCGCTTAATTCTATTTGGAGTTTACCATTTTTAGATACTCCAACTATTTTACCCATAAATAAAACGTTTTGATTTGTTTTAAACATACTCGGAACGTTTTTTTTATACAACACATCTAAATACTTTGATTCAAGATAGTCATACTCTTTTGCATTTAAAACTTCTATATTTTTTTCTAATCTAACAACTACTTTTTTTAATAAATCATCCAAACCTAATTCTTCTTTTAAAATATCTTTAATTGAAACAGCTTTTAATTCTTTATTAGACAAAAAAGATTCATTAACATTTAACCCAACACCTATTACTGACGATTGTATTTCATTGCCTTTCAAAGAATTCTCTATTAAAATTCCGCATATCTTCATTCCTTCTGCCAGAATGTCGTTAGGCCATTTTATAGACATTTTTGGTAATTTCAACTCATTAAGTACTTCATATACACTTAAAGCAACAGAAAAGTTTAAATATCTCTGACTTGTTACCAACAAACCTTTAAACTTAACAAAAACACTAAAAGTCAGGTTTTTACCCTCTTTAGAATTCCATTCAGTTTTCATTTGCCCTCTACCTAACCTTTGATGTTTAGCTACAACAACTGTAAAATTTTCTAGTATTGAATTTCCTGCCATTTCTTTCAAAAAAGTATTTGTTGAATCAATGGCATCAAGTTTGATTATTTTCATAAATATTTTATAAGTAAAAGTAGTATCAATAATACACTATTTACTCGCAAAAAAATAATAACTTTGCTAAAATTTAATTTTTTTTAATGACTAAAAAACAAGCAAGCACAGACGATTTAATAGCTGTGATTATAAAGGGGATTGATGACGTAAAAGGAGAAGACATTCAACTACTTGATTTAAGAGAAATTGAAAATACCGTATGCGATTATTTTATAGTTTGCTCTGGTAATTCAAACACACAAGTTAATGCTATATCTGGTTCAATACAAAAAGTCGTTAGTAAGGAACTAAAGGATAAACCTTGGCACGTAGAAGGTCAAGGAAACTCTGAATGGGTTTTGATGGATTATGTAAACGTAGTAGTACATGTTTTTCAAAAACAAACACGTGAATTTTACGATATTGAAAGCCTTTGGGGAGATGCAAAAATAACGCAAATAAATCCGGCATAATTAATATATTTTGAAACAAATTTTATGAGTGATAAGAAAAAAAACACACCTAAATTAACCTTTAATTCTCTTTGGATATATATTCCAATAGCAGTTTTATTTATAGGGTTAACTTTTTTTAACTCAGGTTCAATGGGTTCTAAAAATTTATCTGAAAACGAATTCAATCAAATTCTTAAGGATAATGATATTTCTAAAATTTTTATATACAATAAATCATACGCAGAAATATTTATTAAAGATGAATCTTTGAGTAAAGAATCTCATAAAAAATTAAGTAATTCTCCTTTTTACAGAAAAGGGGCTCCACTTTACAAATATAATTTTGGGGATTTACAAAATTTTGAAAAAGAACTTCAAAAAGCAAAAGATACATATTCTTTAGATTTTGATAAAGGGAATGATAGTAAAACTAGTATGATGGATACCATTATAAGTTTTTTACCTTTTATTTTACTAATTGTTATTTGGTTATTTTTTATGAGAAGAATGTCAGGATCTGGTGGTGGTGCTGGTGGTGGTGGACAAATTTTCAACATTGGTAAATCTAAAGCTAAACTTTTTGATCAAGACACTAAAGTAAAAACTACTTTTAAAAATGTTGCTGGTTTAGAAGGTGCTAAAGAAGAAGTACAAGAAATTGTAGATTTCTTAAAGAGTCCTGAAAAATATACAAGATTAGGTGGAAAGATACCAAAAGGGGCCTTATTAGTAGGACCTCCTGGAACTGGGAAAACTTTATTAGCTAAAGCTGTTGCTGGTGAAGCTGGTGTACCTTTCTTTTCTTTATCTGGTTCTGATTTTGTTGAAATGTTTGTAGGTGTTGGTGCTTCACGTGTAAGAGACCTATTTAAACAAGCTCAACAAAAGTCTCCTTCAATTATATTTATTGATGAGATAGATGCTATTGGTAGAGCAAGAGGTAAAAATAGTATGACTGGTGGTAACGATGAACGCGAAAACACGTTAAACCAATTATTAACTGAAATGGATGGTTTTGGTACTGATACAAATGTTATTGTACTTGCCGCAACAAACCGTGCAGATGTTTTAGACAAAGCTTTAATGCGTGCTGGTCGTTTTGACCGTCAAATTTATGTTGACTTACCTGACTTACACGAACGAAGAGAAATTTTTGAAGTACATATAAAGCCTTTGAAATTGGCAGACAATGCTAATTTAGAATTTTTAGCTCAACAAACTCCTGGGTTTTCTGGTGCTGATATTGCAAATTTATGTAATGAAGCTGCTTTAATAGCTGCAAGAAATAATAAAGAAGCTATTGAACATCAAGATTTCTTAGATGCTGTTGATAGAATCGTTGGAGGTTTAGAAAAGAAAAACAAAGTAATTACTCCTAAAGAAAAGAAAGTAATAGCTTTTCATGAAGCAGGTCATGCTACAGTAAGTTGGATGTTAGAACACGCAGCTCCTTTAGTTAAAGTTACTATTGTACCCCGTGGGCAATCACTAGGTGCAGCATGGTACCTTCCAGAAGAAAGAAAGATTGTTCAAACCGAACAAATGCTAGATGAAATGTGTGCTACCATGGGAGGAAGAGCTGCTGAAAAATTAATGTTTAACAAAATTTCTACTGGAGCTTTAAGTGATCTAGAAAAAGTAACTAAACAAGCAAGAGCAATGGTTACTGTATACGGATTAAACGATAAAGTAGGAAATATTACATATTATGATTCATCTGGTAATGATGGTTTTGTAAAACCTTATAGTGATGCTACTGCTAAAACTATAGATGAAGAAATTTCAAAAATAATAGAAGGTCAATATGTTAGAGCTATTGAAATATTAGAGCAACATAAAGATAAATTAACACTATTGGCTGATCGTTTACTAGAAAAAGAAGTTATCTTTAAAGACGATTTAATTAAATTATTTGGTAAAAGACCATTTGAAAAAGACGAAACAAAAGAAAATACAAATCCAATAACAGAAGAATAAGTTTTTTGTTTTAATGAATTTTTTTAAAAAACTATTTAAATCATATACAGAATCATCTAAAGAAGAAATTAATCGTCAACCGGTTAATCTTTCTTTAGATGATTTGTTTGTACATCATTTTATTAACAAAGGAGGGAAATTTTTATATTCTACAAGTATTAATGAAGTTATCATCAATTTAGAAAATATTTTGAAAGAGAATAACTGGGAAAATATAACTTGTACTGATTTTGATTTATTAAAAATCACCCAGCAATTAAAAATAAAATCTCAAGATACACCTAACAATACTATTCCTTTTTTTACTAGTTGTGAGCATTTAATTGCTAATAAAGGAGACATATTATTTTCTTCAAACCAATTAGGAAGTAATAAAATATCTGAATTATCTGAGAACTTTATTATTTACGCAACCACAAGTCAACTAGTGAAAAACATTAGTGAAGGTTTAACAGGTATTAAAACCCATTTTAAAGGTAATATCCCTACTAATATTAGTTCTATAACCAATTATACAATACAAAAGAATAATGATGATTTTTTGAATTACGGTAATAGCAATTCAAAAAATTTATACTTACTTCTTTTTGAAGACCTCTAAAACATGCGAAACTTAGTAATAAGAAGTATTTCTGGACTTGTTTATGCTATTATTTTTATCTCAGCAATATTATACTCAGCAGAATCATATACTGCCTTAATTGCAGTTTTCTCTGCTATATGCTTGTGGGAATTTAATAAAATCATTAATTTCAAAAATTATATTCCATATATAATACTCCCTATAGCTATATATTACACTAAAGAAATAGCATCTAGAAGAACTCTTTTATTCATACTGATTATTACATTAATTTGTTCTTTTCAGATGATTTATAACCTATATAGAAGTAAAAATTCAGAATATCCAAAAACATTTATGGATAAATTAGATGTAGGTATTCGTTATATTATTTTACCTTTTACTTTTTTAACTTTACTTCCTTTTATAAACAACAACTATCATCCATATGTTATAATATATATTATAGTTCTTATATGGACTAACGATAGTTTTGCTTTTTTAGTTGGAAAGAATTTTGGTAAAACTAAATTATTTGAAAGAATCTCTCCTAAAAAAACTATTGAAGGATTTATTGGAGGTTTATTTTTCTCTTTAATTGTTGGTGTTTTAATTGGTTACTATTCTTCTGTATTATCTATATTTAACTGGATTATCATTGCTTTAATTGTTTCTACAGCTGGTACTTTTGGTGATTTAGTTGAATCGATGTTTAAAAGAAGAGCAAATGTTAAAGATAGCGGAACCATAATGCCAGGACATGGTGGATTACTTGATCGTTTAGATAGTTTATATTTCCTTGCTCCTTTTGTATATTTGTATATACACTTTTTAATGTAATACCATTTACATATTATTTATGATAAATGATTTAGACATACAATTTCAGGAGGCTTATAAAATAGCTTCAAACATGCAAGGTAAATTACCTCAAGATATTATGCTTAAATTATATGCGTATTATAAACAAGCTATGAAAGGAGATCAATTTTCTTTTAACGCTAATAATAACACAACTACAGGCCTGAGAAGTGCATTTAAATTCAATGCTTGGGTACAGTTGAAAGGCATGAGTCCTGAAGATGCAAAAAAAGAATATATTAACTTAGTAAATACTATTATAAAACAATACTTATGAAAAAATTAATCTTTCCTCTCTTATTATGTGCTATTACTTTACAGCTAACTTCTTGTAAAAAAGAAACAAAAAAAGAAGAGCAAAAGGAAGCTAAAGTTGAAAAAAAACAAGCTCCTTTTTCATTAAAAAATGCTGATAATAAAGTAAACTGGACAGCTTATAAAACCACAGAAAAAATACCTGTAAAAGGTCAATTTAAAAAAGTAAACATCACCGCTGGTGGTGAAGGAAACTCTGCTAAAGAAGCACTTAATAACGCTGAATTTTCAATTCCTGTAAGCAGTATTTTCACTTCTGACTCTGGAAGAGATTTTAAAATTAAAAAATTCTTTTTTGGTATCATGGACAAAACTGAATTACTTTCTGGAAAATTAGTTTTAGAGAATGATTCTATTGGGTATTCTGACATCACAATGAATAATGTTACTAAAAAATTACCTTTTACTTATACTTTAGATGGAAAAAAATTTAGTTTAAATGCAACTATGAAAGTAAGTAACTGGGAAGCACGAAAAGCTTTAGATTCATTAAACACAATATGCAAAGACTTGCATAAGGGAGCAGATGGAGTTTCTAAAACCTGGGATGAAGTAGCTATAAATATAGTTTCTGTATTTAAATAAAAAGAAATAAACATAATAAAAAAGGTCGTCTAATTTTTTAGATGACCTTTTTTAGTTTCTTAAATACATTTTCTTATTTAAATATACAAAGATGCTTGTTTAACTCTTTTTTGTTGCTTTTAATGTAAATATTAATGGATATAATTTATCTTTTGTCGTAAACATTCCATTTTCAGTTTTTACAAGGTCAGGAAAAACATCATAGGGGCTTTCGTCATACTCATTTAGGTACTCTATCTGCAATCCTTCAGATGTTAAGGCTGTAATTATCTCTCCTAAACCATGATTCCACCCATATTCCTTACTGATAACTTCATTTTTTTCATCTGCATAAGTACCTGAATATTCTTCATAGATAACTTCCTTTTGATTGTATCCAAAACTAAGTTCTGCAGGTTTCTTTAGATAATCAAACATCCACACGATTGGGTGGAATTCTGCAATAAAGAAAACCCCTCCTTCTTTTAATCTAGATGCTATTATTTTTGCCCAAGGCTTTAAATCTGGCAACCAACCAATGGTTCCATAACTTGTGAACACGATATCAAATTGCTCGGAAACATGTTTATTTACATCATATACATTACAACATATAAATTTAGAATCTAGCTTTAATTCTTCATTTAACTCTCTTGCTAACTTAATTCCTTCATCTGATAAATCGATGCCAGTGCATCTAGCCCCCTTTCTACTCCAACTTAAAGTATCTTGTCCAAAATGACATTGCAAGTGTAATAATGATTTATCTGAGACATCTCCTAAAGCATCCAACTCATATTTCATTAATGAATTTTCACCTTCCTTAAATGCTTTTAAATTATACATTTCACTTTTAGCATGCACAGCAACTTTTTTATTCCAAGTTTCTTTATTTGTTTTAAAATAATGTTCAGTAGTTTCCATAGTACCAATATATAAAAAAATAAAAACTAAACCCTTAAGCTAATACTAATGTACATTTTGCATCATTCTTTTTATTTTTTTTGAAAATATCATTACCAACACACCTATTAAAAAAGTAAAAAATCCAAAACCAGAATACACAGAAACATAAGAATATAATTGATGAAATATTGGTTCTTTAGATAAAATTACTTCACTTGACATTCCTGTTATAAATGTTGTTATTTCTCCTAGTAATCCATTTGAAAACATTCCTAAATCACCTTCTGAAACAGTTGTTAAATTTGCTATTTTCCCTGCAAAAAAATGCCCATAAAAATTAGCAGAAAACCAAACTCCCATTATAAAAGCTACATATTTAGTTGGAGATAATTCTGTTATTTTAGACAACCCTATTGGAGATAAAAAAAGCTCCCCCATAGTTAACACTAAATAACCTATTATTAAATAAAGCATTGGCGTTTTAGCAAACTCATCAACTTGGTATGCAGACATTGCAAAAACTACAAACCCTAATCCTAAAAGAGCTACACCTATACCAAATTTGATTACTGAATTTGGATTTTTGTTTATTTTATTTAAGTACATCCACAACATTGAAAATGGTATGGCAAATAAAATTATAAAGCTTGAATTTATACTATTAGTTTGAGCAGCATTTATTCCTATTAAATTCACGTTTCTGTCTGCAAATAACGTTAGTGAACTACCAGCTTGTTCAAATATTGCTGAAAAAACAGTATACAATACTGTAAAGTAAACAGCTACTAATAATTTTTGGCGTTCAGAAACAGTTACATTTCGTAAAACATTAATTATATATAAAACCAAAAACAACGAAACAATCCAAACTAAATAGTGTTCAAACTGATGATATCTTACAATTAAAGCAAAAACAGGCACGAATAATAAAGCGCAGACTGTTATTAAACTTCCCATTTTAATACCAAACCTTTTTTGATTATATACCGCTAAATTCGGAACAGCACCATGCTCATCAAATACATTATTATTTAATCCTTTTTTAAACACTAAAAGCCCTAAAAGCATTCCTATTCCTGCTAAAACAAATCCGTAATGCCATCCATACAATTCAGCTAACCATGCACACAATAATGGAGCTACAGCTCCACCAATATTAATTCCCATATAAAAAATAGTAAAACCAGCATCGCGCCTTGTGTCTCCTTCTTTGTATAACTTCCCTACAAAAGAAGATATATTAGGCTTAAAAAAACCATTTCCTATAATTATTAAAGAAAGTGATCCATAAAAAAACATAGGTTGTTCAAAAGTTAAAAAAAAGTGTCCTAAAGCCATTAATACCCCACCTAAAACAATTGCCTTTCTAAAACCTAATACTTTATCTGCTAACATTCCTCCTATCATTGGCGTTACATATACTAATGACATATAGGCTGCATAAATACCAAAAGACATTTCATCTGTAAATAACAAATGTTTGGTCATGTATAGAACTAATAATGCTCGCATTCCATAAAAAGAAAAGCGTTCCCATAATTCTGCAAAAAATAAATATAACAATCCTCTAGGATGACCTAAAACATCTTTTGTTGATGTATGATTTTTCATATAAAAATAGTTTTGAGCGAATATAAAATCTGCTAAAACCACTTTCTACAATTGTAGTTAATTGTAATAAAAAATAACGTTTTGTGAGTTTCTGTAACACTAAAAATCAGCGCTTAAGAGTTTTAAAGCATAATAGACTTAACCTTCCAATTTACACTATCTTTTTCAACAATAATGAGTCCTTCTTTTTCAGAATCTAAGGCTATTATTTTTTTTCCTTTTTCATTCCAAAAGGCACTTTTACCTCCAGCTTCGACACCCCAATGTTCTCCACAAAAGTTACTCATAAGAATTGGTAACATGTATTTTTCAGAATACCTTTTTAAAGACGAACACCCTTTATCAATACCTTCTTTAGAAAAGAATATACTAGGAACATAAACAGTTGACTTATCTAACTTTGCTTGTTTAGGATGTTCTTCATTATCGATATCAGCACAAATAGCAAAAGACAATTGTTCATTTACTATAGTTACTTTTGGATTGTATAAAAAAGAACTTTTATAGTACATCTCTTCTCCTGAATGTAAATATTGCTTTGTATAAATTTCCTCGTCTCCTTTTGGTTTTAGTATGAAAGACCCTATGAATAACATATCATCTAACAATATTGGAGCTCCAACAACAATTATAATATTATTCTCTTTAGATAATTTTCTTAAGCTATTTAATCTATTATCTTTTCTTTCAAAAGCTACTCTTCTTCCTTCTTCTCTACAATATCCAGTTATTGACATTTCAGGAAATGTAATTAAATCTACTTTTTCTTTTACAGCTTCTTTTATAGCTTTGATATGAGCAATAATATTCTTTTCAATTTCACCTACAGTTACATCAATTTGAGTTGCTGCTATTTTCATTTAATTACAAGTTTTTTATACTCTTCTAATAATGCTTCATCAACAAATATATGTTCTGGAAGAATTCGTAATCTATATTTACTTTCTCCTATAAAAGTAATTAAATCTTTACGTTCTAATTTATTTTCATCTGATAATTGAAGTATCACATTTATGTTATCTATAATCCTTGTTAAATATGTTTGGCTCTTTATCTCACCTCCATAACTAACAACAATACTTTGCTTATTAACTTCATTAAACTTTCTTTTATATGCAAAATTCAGTAAATTTTTATACTGAGTAGTTTTTGAACCAAAATCAATTTTCTCTGCTATAATTCCTTTAGAAGGAATAGTTAATTCGACTAAAGACCAATCTAGAAACTTTATTTTCATTTCATTTGGTTTTGGTGTATTCGCTAGTTGAATAACCCAACTAGTTGCTAAAACTAGAAAAACGGAAACTAACGAGGTTTTAGTTATAATTCTAATAAGCTGATTAAAAAAATCGTTATTCAAGACTGTGAACACATCTGAAAACTGTGAAATAAACAATAAAAAAATTGCAATTATTGAAATAACAGCTACTAACTTTAAATCTCTATGCATAAAGGTTCTATAAAATGAAACCCCCATTAAATAACATAGAAAAGTTGTTAATAAGAAATCAGGAATTCCAACAAGTTTAATTCCATAGTAAATATTAGTACCAATTATAAAAGATAACAATAATGTTAATGAAGCAGCTATGATTATAATAATAGAAATAATTTTTACATTTTTTTCATTTCTATAAATAAACTTAGGAGCATCGTGCACATAATGTAGCGCCAATAACCAAAATAAATTATTTATGGTAGATAATATATTTATTCCTATTTGGTACGATAATGTGTCTTGAAAATTAAAATAATTAGCAATGAGTCCCCATGAACCTGAAAACACCCACACCAACATACCAAAGCTAAAATATAATAACCCTTTATCTACTCGTTTAATTCCGTTTCCATCTTCTAATACCGAAAAAAAACGTTTTCTTATATTGTAATAAATTGCCAATAGTAAAACAGCACCTAATAATGAGATAAAAATATGTGACAGGTTATGAAACTGTGTTACTTCTGACATACTTTTATTTTGAAAGTATCTTATTTACCAAATCCTGTTTTGCTTTTACATCATCTCCAAATAACCACCGTAAAGTATTATCTTCCCAAATTTCATCATATTGCTTCTGGTCGATAATATCTCTATCAATTGCTAAATCTAATAATTTTCCTGGATATGATGATTGGGCATCACTTTCCATTTCTCCTAACGGATATGGATCATCTAGTCCCATTATTATTTGATTTGACCCTTGACGATCTATCATTAATTTTAAAGAATCTGTATCATGAACTAACGTATCAAAAAAGATATTAGGATGCCCTACCGCCTTCCTTGGATGCGTTTTTCCTTCAAACAAATCTGGCCTTCCATCAAATCCTTGAATACGTCGTCCTAAATTCATTTGAGCTAATTGCCCTCCATGTGCAAAACATGTTCTAATATTTGGAAAGCGTTCTTGCATTCCATTTAATGTATAAAAATGATAAGCATCACCACATTGCGCCAACATCCAAATTAAATGAAAACGCCAATTAGTGTTCTCTAATTTTATCATTTTATCTCCATCATACGGGTGAATTTCAATAGCTAACTTATACTTATCTGCTAACTCAAAAATACGGTCATTTTCTTTATCAAATACACAACGCCATTGACCAATTGAATCCATAAAATGAGTTGGCAAACACAATACTTTTAACCCCAACTCTTCTACGCAACGTTCCATTTCATATAATGCTCCGTAAATAAACCCTGGATGAACTACAAAACCACAAGTAAACTTATCTGGATGATCATGCTGAATTTTTGCATTAAAATCATTTTGAAAACGCAATGCTTTTTTCATTTCTTCTAAACGCAACCCGTTACCATATAATTGAGAAAGATTTAGAACCACTGCATGATCTAATCTATTTTTCTCCATCCAAATCAACTTCTCATCTAAGAAAAAACTAGAGTCAGTTACAGGTCTTTTCCATCCTTTTTGAAGCATATGTTTACGTTCATCATCTACCCAAAAAATTTCTTTTTCCTTCATAAATTGAGGAATTTGTTCTGGATAAGGTAATAAGTGTGAGTGACCGTTTATTCGTAGTTTTCGTTGTTTCATTTTTTATTTTAATTGCAACTATAATTTATAATATTAATTAGCATTCTTTTTCTGTAAACAAATCATTGTAGCCTGCATAGTAGTATACAATGTGCCTTGTTCATCTTCAACTTTAGCTTCACAAAACACTAGAGTTTTTCCCGACTTTACCACCTTTCCTGTGGCTACAACTAATTTAGAATTAGCTGGTCGTAATAAATTTGTTTTAAATTCTACAGATAAAACATCTGAATTTTCTGGCATTATTGTTAACGCTGCATAACCACAAGCAACATCCATAATACTTGTTAGTACACCAGCATGAAAAAAACCATGTTGCTGGGTAAGATTATCTACCTTCATACACTGTATTTTCACTTCTCCTTCTTTGATATGAAGAATTTTTGCTCCTAGAGTTTTCATAAAACCCTGTTTAGAAAAACTTTTCTTTATCTCATCAATCATTATTTTACTTTACTAGGAGATTCCATTACTGTTCCACAGTTAGAACAGGTACATTTTTCCGTATTAGAATAGTACTTATCAAAAATAATAGGCATATCAGTTTCTATATTATCTAAAGCAAATTTTTCTCTATAAAGCTGCGTACCACATTTTTCGCAATACCATTCTAAAGCATCTAACATACCCTCATCTCTTGGATATTCAATAACTAAACCTACGGTATTAGCCTTACGTTGTGGTGAGTGAGGTACTTTTCCTGGCAATAAATAAATATCTCCTTCTTTAATTTCAACATCTATCATTTCTCCTTTATCATCAATAATTTTCAACACCATATCTCCTTCTACTTGATAGAAAAATTCTGGTGTTTCATTATAATGATAATCCTTTCTATTATTTGGGCCTCCAACTACCATAACAATATACTCTCCATTATCCCAAACTTGTTTGTTACCTACTGGTGGTTTTAATAAATGACGATTTTCATCAATCCACTTTTTAAAATTTAAAGGTTGTACTAACTTGCTCATTTTTTATTATTCTATAATAGGTCAAAAAAAGATTGTCTAAAAAAGTAACACTTTTTCATAAAAAACAATTTACAAAAACAGTCTTAATCAAAATTTATGATTTATATAAGACTCTATTGATTTATTTTAAATGTTATACTTTCTAGACAATCTCCTTTTAAGAAACCTTAGTTACTTTTTTAATCTAACAGATAATTGCTCTAGATTTTTTTCTATTACTTTTTAACGTAATAGTATTATTCAATTTATTTTTATAAGAAAAAATACTTTCCTTACCTTTTTTAGCTTCTTGTATTTTTACAGGAAAAGCGAATTCGGCTAAATCATAGCTAAAACCATTTGTATCCATATTATAGCTATAGTTTTTTATTAAAGTATTAAACTCAACAGCTAACTTCTCTTCTAAAATATAATACTTACTCGTTCCGTTCTCTTCAATAAGTATTGCTAACTCATCACTTGTAAACCCTAATAAGGATTTTTTCTGTACCGAAATAGCATAACACTTACTAGATAATTTAACTAGTTTATTAGAATCATACATATACCCTAATTGATTCAGCTCTGCTATTAAACCTTCATGTGCCTTTGTAAAGTTAAATGGTAAACTACTCAATGAAATATTTTTAATTTTATTTAAACTAGACAAAGAGTTTACATTGTTACTAGCAATAGTTGAAGTTGGAAGCATTGTTAATGCACCTGCTCCAATAGCTGAAGTTGTAATAAATTTTCTGCGATTCATACTTTAATATTTAAGTTGGTTAATTAATTATTTACTAAGTTATAAAGTTACTATTTATATATATATATATTTAGCTACCCCTTATTTTTTTTAGTATTTTAACCTTAAAATCATCACAAACTTTTAGTCCTACCCCCATCAACAGGAACATTAATTCCATTAATAAAACTTGCTTTATCACTTGCTAAAAAAACTATTGCATTTGCTATTTCTTCTGGTTTTGCAAAACGTTTAGCTGGTGAAGCATTTTTCATTGCTTCAGATACTTCTTCTATTGTTTTACCCGTTTTTGTTGCTTTGTTATTTATTATTTCGTTTAAACGCTCGGTTCCTGTAGCTCCTGGTAATACATTATTTACAGTTATTCCAAACTGTCCTAATTCATTTGCTAATGTTTTAGACCAACTAGCTACTGCACCTCTTATTGTATTAGACACTCCCAATCCGTCAAGTGGCTGTTTTACAGAAGTAGAAATTACATTTATAACCCTTCCATATCCTTCTTTTTTCATAAACGGTACTATTGCCTGAGCCAACACATGATTACATTTTAAATGCTGAGTAAATGCTCTTTCAAACTCATCTAATTGAGCATTGAAAACAGGACCACCAGCAGGACCTCCTGTATTATTTATTAAAATATGAAATTCTAAAGATGTAGCTTCTATTTTTTCTTTTAACTCTTTAGGGTTTGAAAAATCGGCAACAATATAAGCATGCCTTTGATTATTATTTGGTAGCTCGTCTAAAACCTTTTTTAACTTTTCTTCATTACGAGCTATTAAGGTTACATTAACTCCTTCTTCTGCTAATTGAATTGCTGAAGCTTTTCCTATACCTTGTGTACTTCCGCAAACTAAGGCATTCCTATTTTGTATATTTAAATTCATATCTATTCGTTATTCTTAACCTTTCTTTTAATTTTAATTGCTTTTTCAAAATGATCTAATTGATGTGTTTGAATCCACCAAGTTGCCACTTCCATGAGTAATTTAGGATCATCATTTTTATTTTTAAAAAATGCGTAGAATGAAACTCCAACTTGATCTCCTTTTTGAGCTATTTTTTTATCACAAACCTCAACAATTCTTTGTCGTATTTCATTATTCATATTTTATACAAATATTTTTAGGTTCAGTAAAAAAACGCAATGCTTCAAAACCACCCTCTCGTCCAACTCCGCTCGCTTTTTGTCCACCAAAAGGCGTTCTTAAATCTCGCAACATCCATGTATTTACCCAAACAATTCCAGTATTCAATTGTTTAGAAAACTGCATTGTTCTGTTTAAATTATTAGTCCATAAAGTTGCTGATAACCCATACTTTACATCATTAGCCAACAATAGAGCTTCTTTATCCGTTTTAAAAGACATTAAGGTTACTACAGGTCCAAATATCTCTTCCTGGTTCAATACACATTTATTATCTCCAACTTCGATAATTGTAGGTTGTAAATAGTATCCGTTTTCACTTCCCTCTACCACTACTCGATTTCCTCCATAAAGAATTCTTCCTCCCTCATTTTCGGCTATATCAATGTATGATTTTACTTTTTCTAAATGTTGTTTTGAAACAAGTGCTCCTACATTTGTATCATTATCAAAAGGGTTACCTATTTTTAATTCAGATACTTTTTTTACAAAATCTTTCTTGAATTGCTCATATATAGATTCTTCAACAAAAATTCTACTTCCACATAAACAAATTTGACCTTGGTTAGCAAATGAAGATCGTACCGTTGTAGTTAACATCTTATCGTAATCAGAATCTGCAAAAATGACATTCGGATTTTTTCCACCAAGTTCTAAAGACAACTTTTTAAACATAGGTGCTGCAGTTCTTGCAATATGTGCTCCTGTTGCTGTACCTCCTGTAAATGAAATTGCTTTTACCTCAGGATGCTCAATAATTGCTTGTCCAGTAGTTTGTCCTAAACCATGAACTATGTTTAATACTCCTTTTGGTAATCCAGCTTCATTACATATTTCCCCTAATAAATACGCAGTCATTGGCGTTACTTCACTTGGTTTTGCTACAACACAATTACCTGCTGCAATTGCCGGAGCTATTTTCCATGTAAATAAATATAAGGGAAGGTTCCATGGTGATATACAACCAACTACGCCAATAGGTTGACGTAATGTAAAATTGACAGCACCTAATCCAATACTTTCATGAGACTCTGATGAAAACTGAGTAATGGCATTTGCAAAAAAACGAAAATTACTTGCAGATCTTGGGATATCAACCACACTTGCTAACGAAACTGGTTTACCATTATCTTTAGCTTCTGCATTAGCGAAACGTTCAAGATTATCTTCTAATAACTCAGATATTCTTATTAGAATTCTACTTCGATCTTCCAATGTTTTATTAGACCATTCAGGAAAAGCATCACTTGCTGCTTTATAAGCCAATGAAACATCCTCTTTAGTCGAGTTAGGTATTGTACCGTATACTTCTCCTATTGATGGATTATAGTTATCTATGTAATTCTCATTAATTGGAGGCAGAAACTCGCCATTTATGTAGTTTTTTATGTTCATATAATCTCTTTTCTTTCTAACCACTCCATTGGAATTTCATGATTACAAAATTCTAAATGAATTACTCTTCTATCATAATTTGTTATTGATTTAGAAGATGCATGTAATAGTAATGGTTTCATTAACATAACTCCACCTTCATTTACAATACACAACTCTTCTTTACCTATATTTTCTTTTTTAAAATTTTCATCAATTCTAATAATTCCATTTTTATGGCTCTCTAATATCACTTTTAAAGCACCATTAGTTTCGTCTGTTTTATCTAAATGTATTCTAAAAGTGATTATGTTTTCTAAAATTCTTTTAGGAGGTACAACTCCTAATTGCCCGTTTTTATTGGTCCAATTAGTATAGCCTTCAATAATTAATTTCTTTTTTACACTAATGCTTAAATCTTGATGATGACTAACAAACCAATTAAATTTCCCTATTTTATTAAAAAAGATAGCTTTTGACAAAAAATAATCAGTACAACAAACAGAAGCATATAGTTTTTTAAATTTTTCATTTTTAAAAATAACTTCTTTTATTTCTGGCACCTTGTTTACTAATTGCCTAATAGCATATTTATTTTCTGAACTTTCAATCAAATGAATTAATTGTAAACGTTCTTCATCACTAAAAATAGACTCAGTAATTGAATAACCTTTATTAATTAGCTCTTTTTTATTTTGACTGAATTCACTCATTAAATTAGTTTGCTTTTTTATATGCTGTAACTTTAATTTCTACCACTAAATCAGGGTGTGGTAGTTGATGTACAGCTACAGTAGTACGTGTAGGACCTGTTTCTTTTTCAAAAAACTCAGCATATGCTTTATTATAACCTGCAAAATCATTCATGTTTACCAAAAAAGTAGAAACATCTACTACATCTTTTATGCTAGCACCAACTGTTTGTAAATTCTTGTCAATGTTTTTTAAAACTTCACGCGTTTGTGTTTCTATATTCAAACGTTTGGTTCCCATTTCATCAATAATATCTACTCCAGCAATTGAATTATCTGCACGGCGCGAACTTGTTCCTGATACAAAAATAAAATCTCCTACTACCTTAACATGTGGATAAGCTCCTCTTGGTGTTACTTTTTTTTCTCCCATTATTCTTTTGTTGCCAACTCTAATAATTTTACAGTTGTTTTATAGTTTCTTGTAGTTGCTACTACATTTAATTTTTTTTCAATGCTATTATTTGTCAGTTTCGTTTTTCCAAAACCAGACACACAATTTAAATACACAACATCACCATCAACTTTATATTTATCATCTTTAATCCCTTTTACTTCTATCTCGGTAGATGCTGGTTTTTTATTTAAAAAAGAAAATGCAACTATTTTTTCATTCTCTAATGAAAAAGGATAAGCTGTAATTGCTTTTTCCCATTCTTCTTGATTTCTTGCAAATACAGGAACTTTATACCCGTATTTGCTAGTAATTTCTTCTTCTATTTTTTGACAGATAACTTCCTTTGAATCGTCAGAATCTAAAATAACATTTCCACTTTGAATATATGTTTGTACATTTTTAAATTTCAAATTGTTTAATAACTCTCGTAATTCTGCCATAGGAATTTTATTTTTTCCTGACACATTAATACCTCGTAATAAAACTATGTATCTTCTCATCTATAAACCTGCTATCTTATCTTCCTCTAAAATCTCATTCGTTTCTTCTTGCACCTTTCTAAGTACTTCTTTTAAATTAGAAACTGAATTCAAATCATTATGAGCAACCATATTTAACAATGCTTTATCTTGCGCTCTTCCCTTCTTCATTGCTTCTGAATAGGGTATGTTTTCATTAAAAGTAACCATTGAATATTTTGAGAAATACTCTTTAGGAAAATTTTCTTCTAACGACATTTCTAACATACGTTTTTGCTTAAATAATGGGTTAGCAACATGATCACGCATTTCATAATAATTATCTATTGCTAAATCGGCTATTGCGTCTGTATCTTCTTTTCTAACCAGTTGGTATTCTTTAAAAACAGCTTCCCAGTTACCTTCATGTTTGTCTAAAATTGTATCAAAAACTGTTACATCTTCAAAAGAAGCATTCATACCTTGCCCATAAAATGGAACAATCGCATGAGCTGCATCTCCCATAAGCACTGTATTTCCTTTATAAAACCATGGAGAACATTTTACTGTTCCTAATGCTCCTGTTGGATTATTAAAGAACTCATCTTTTATACTTGGAATTAATTTTAACGCATCTGGAAATTCTTTTTCAAAAAATTCAGTTATTCTCTTTTCAGTTGTTAAGTTATTAAAATTATATTCTCCTTCATCATAACTTAAAAATAAAGTAACGGTAAAACTTCCATCTAAGTTTGGCAAAGCTATTAACATGTATTCTCCACGAGGCCAAATATGTAAATGGTCTTTACTTATTTGATGATTTCCTAATGCGTCTGCAGGAATTTCAAGCTCCTTATATCCATGTGTTAAGTAATTTTGAGAATAACTAAACAAAAATTTCCTTTCTAAATAATAACTTTTCCTCAATACAGAACCGGCTCCGTCAGTTCCAAAAATCACATCTCCATTTACTGAAAACTCTTCTTTTGTTTTATAATCTTTAAAACGTACTACCGTTTCTTCAATATCTACTGAAATACATTTTTTGTTAAAATGTATGGTTACATTTTCATGCTTTTCTGCTTCAGTTAACAAAATACCATTTAAATCTCCTCTAGAAATTGAGTTAATATATTCCCCTTGTCTTCCTGAATAATTTGAAGCAAATGTATTTTCTTTAGCATCATGAATTAAACGCCCGTGCATTGGAATACATATCTCTCGTGCCTTATCTTCAACTCCAGCTAAACGCAATGCTTTAAAGCCTCTATCCGATAATGCTAAGTTTATAGATCTACCTGCTGATATATCATTAGTTCGTAAATCTGGCCTACTTTCAAATAATTCAACTTTGTATCCTCTTTGTGCTAATCGTAAAGCTAACAATGAACCACATAAACCAGCTCCTATAATAAGTATATTATCTTTTTTATTCATAAAACTAAATTAGTTCATTTCTCCGTTTCTTAAATTTATCCCTGTATACAAATACGCTTTTAATGAACAAATAAAATCTGTCCATCCTTGAGTTTGTTGCATTACTTTTTTAATCCCTTCTTCATTATTATCATAACTTCTTTCTTTAATACTTACTTCAGTTACATTATCACTTTGGCTATTAAATTCCATTTCAACTTCAGTGGTAACTTTATTTCCTTTCCAACTAAAAATAATCTTACTATTTTCATTAATTGATAATACGGTAACCAAACATTCGGCACAAAAATCTTTCCACTCCCATTTTACTTTCGTTCCTTCAATTAAATCAGCACTTGCATTAGAAACAAAGTATTTTGAAATTATATTTTTATTTACTACTGCATTAAAAACAGTATTTACATCTCTTTTAACTACATCTTTAATATGAACTTCTAAACTCATAATAGTCCTTTTAAAATTGAAACCATTTTATAAACATCTTCAAAACTATTATACATTGGTACGGGTGCACAACGAATAACATCTGGCTCTCTCCAATCAGTAATAATATTATTCTCAGTTAACTTTTTATGTAAACTTTTATCTGCATTCTTTACTTGAATAGATAACTGACAACCTCTTTCTTTTGGGTTTGAAGGAGTAATTATCTTAATGTCATCAGAATTTATTTCATTTATTAAAAACTCAAAATAACCTGTTAGTTTTTCAGATTTTTCACGTAATGCTTCCATCCCTACTTCATTAAACATATCTAAAGAAGCCTTAATTGCTGCCATTGATAATATAGGAGGATTTGACAATTGCCAGCCTTCTGCTCCAGCCATTACGTCAAAAGGTTGACGCATATTAAAACGTGTTTCTTTATTATGATTCCACCAACCTGAAAAGCGCGGTAACTCTTTATTTTCTGCATGTTTCTCGTGTACAAACAAGCCTCCTAAACTTCCTGGTCCTGAATTTAAATATTTATATGTACACCAAGCAGCAAAATCTACTCCTGAATCATGTAACTCTGGAGATATGTTACCTGCTCCATGCGCTAAATCGATACCTACAAAACAGTTTTTAGTATGACCTATTTCTGCTATTCTTTTTAAATCTAAATATTGACCTGTATAATAGTTTACTCCTCCTATTAACAATAAAGCAATTTCATCACCTTGCTCAGAAACAATACTTTCTAAATCTTCTATGTTTAAAAGCTCTTCTCCCTCTCTTGGCTTCCATTCAATTAATCCTTCTTCAACATCAAAACCATGAAATTTTAATTGCGACTGAACTGCATATCTATCAGATGGAAATGCATCACTTTCAATAACTATTTTATATTTTGTTTTTTTAGGCTGATAAAAAGAAACCATTAACAAGTGTAAATTTGTTGTTAATGTATTCATTACAACAACTTCTAATGGTTTTGCGCCAACTATTTTTGCCATAGTTTCCGTTAAAAACTCATGATAAGGTAACCATGGTGTTTTACCTTCAAAATGACCTTCAACTCCATAATTAGCCCAGTCATTTAATTCTTGTTGAATATATTTTTGTGTTTGTTTAGGTTGCAATCCTAAAGAGTTTCCTGTAAAATATAACCAATCATTCCCATCTTCATCTTTTGGTATATGAAACTCTTCACGTAAATATGATAATTTATCTTCTTTATCTAACCCTAACGCGTATTCTAATGTTGCTCTATACATACTTTCTTTTTAAATCACCTAGTAAAAAGAGCTTTTAAATGCTCAATTTATATAACATAAAAAACAATAAGTGTTTCACTATTTAAAACGGTGTTTTATAAATTTATATCTTTTTTATTACTTTAGCAAATAAGTAATACAATTATTTTTTATTAGATGAAAGAAGTTAACGACAATAAATTAAATCAATCTATCATAAAAGCTTTTAAACTTTTAGATGCTTTTACTGAAGAAAAATCTTCGTGGGGGGTTAGAGAACTAGCTATAAAAACTGGTTACAACAAAAGCACAACTTATCGTTTATTGCACACATTAACTTCATTAAATATTGTTCATCAAAACAGTGACGAAAAATACAGTTTAGGTAGTAAAATTTTTGAATTAGGCAATCGAGTTTCCATATATAAAGCAATCACTAAACTCACCAATAAGTCTATAAAAAAAGTAGCTCTTGAAATACAAGAAACAGTTTTATTTAGTATACTTAAAGACAATAAGGTATTTCATATAGACAAAGCAGATAGCTTACATGGTTTAAAGATCAACACATCAATTGGATCATTTGAACCAATTCATGCTACAGCTTCAGGAAAATTATTATTAGCATTCTCTTCTACCTCTATCAAAGAAAATATTTTAGAAAATATTGAATTAACTTCTTATAATAAAAACACTATCTCTTCTATTTCTTTATTAAAAAAAGAGTTAGAAAAAATACAAAAACAAGAATATGCCTTAGACATGGAAGAGTTAGAATCTGGTCTAGTGTGTATTGCTATTCCAATAAAAAACAAAAATAAAAAAGTAATCGCTAGCATTAGTGCTTCTGGGCCTTTAAGTAGATTTAAAGTTGAAAACATCACTAACTATATTACAACATTACAAAAAGGCGCAAATATTATTGAAACAGAGTTAAGTAGTTTTGACACTTTATAAAATACATTATGAATCAAATAAGAAACTCTTTAAATGAATTATCTAACATTTCAGACGCTGACTGGACATATTTCTCTTCTAAATTAAAAAAAATTGAATTCAATAAAAAAGAAACTATTCTTTCTAATGGTCAAACTGAAAATTACTTATTGCTTAAACTTATTTTTTCACCATAAAAAATGCCTCGAATTAACTTCAAGGCATTTTAATAAATTTTAAACTTAATTACTAGTACAATACTCTAAATTTAATTGTACCATTTACTTTTTTAAGCTTACCTATCACTTCTTGGTTATACTCTTTATCAACATCAGTAATAACGTATCCAACTTTCTCATCAGTAGAAAGGTATTGACCTGTAATATTCAATTCATATTTTGCAAGCACCTTATTAACTTCTGCCATAACACCAGGTACATTTTTATGAATATGCAAAAAACGATGTGCGTTTTTATGCTTTGGCAATCTAATATTAGGGAAGTTTACAGCATCTACCGTATTTCCAGAATTAATATAACTCATGATTTTATTTGGTACAAAATCCGCTATATCTTTTTGAGCTTCTTCAGTACTTCCTCCTACATGTGGTGTTAATATAACATTATTCAACCCTTTCAATTCAGTATAAAAATCACCATTTTTCCTTGGCTCCTCAGGATACACATCTACAGCTGCGCCAGATAATTTCCCTGACTTTAACCCTTCAACTAAAGCTTCAATATCCACTACAAAACCTCTTGACAAGTTAACTAAGTGTGCACCATCTTTCATTTCAGCTATCTCTTTTGCTCCAATAAAATTTTTATTTGCAGCGTTATCATCAATATGCAACGTAATTACATCTGAGATATTTAACAACTCTTTTAAAGTGTTAATTTTCGTTGCATTACCCAATGCTAATTTATCTTCAACATCATAATAATACACATCCATACCTAAAGCCTCTGCCAATATAGAAAGCTGTTTACCAATATTACCATAACCAACAATCCCTAACTTTTTACCTCTAACCTCTCTAGAGCCCTGTGCTGTTTTATTCCATTCTCCGTTATGTAATTCTGTACTTCGTTGAAAAACACTACGCATTAACATGATAATTTCTCCAATAGCCAACTCAACTACCGAACGTGTATTACTATATGGCGCATTAAAAACTACAATTCCATTTTCTTTACAAGCTTCTAAATTTATTTGTTTAGTACCAATACAAAAAGCTGATACGACCATTAATTTTTCAGCAGCCTTAATCACTTTTTCAGTAACTTGAGTTTTAGAACGAATACCTAATACATGTACATCTTTTATTTTCTCTATCAACTCTTCTTCTGATAAACTTCTTGACACAGTTTCTACAGAAAAACCATCAGCAGAAAGTTTTGTAAAAGCATCAGCATGTACATTTTCTAATAATAAAATTTTAATTCTATTCTTTGGGTATGAAATATTTCTTGGCAAATCGTTTACGTATAAAAATTCATCTAAATTTGGAGTAATATAATCAGCATTAGCAACTGTCTTATCTCTTGATACATTTTCAGTATAAGCAAAAAATTTATCTGCTACTCCTGCTTCTCTAGTTACATAATCACTATAGCCATCACCTATCACTTGAATTTCTCCTTCAAGCTCTAAATTTTTCAAGCATTGGATCTTCCCATTATGGGTTGATAACACATTATCCTTATCAAAACCAACTATAACATCATTTTCATCAAACTCAAAAGTATTTGCATACACTCTTTCAGATGGAATATTATATGCGGCAACTATAGGATCAATAAACTCTTTAAAACCAGCGGAAATAACATAAATATCATCAGAAAAATTTTCAAAAAACTCTTTATTCCTTTCAATTGACAAAGATACTTTTTGTTTTAACTCCTCTATTAAAACTGTCAAATCTGATTTTTTAGCATCCAATAACTGAATTCGTCTTTCCAAAGATTCAGGAAAAGAAATTTCGCCATCAATCCCTAAGTTTGTTATATTAACTATACCATTAATAATCTCTTCTTTTTTAGGATTATTAACTAGAGTAATTTCAGCTAAAACATCTAGTGCTTCTACTTTAGTTAACGTACTATCAAAATCAAAAATATAATTTCTTTTTAAAGTACTTACTGTGTTCATTTTTTAAATATTTTAGTATGTTGTGTTGTGTCAGCGCAAATTACAAAGGATGTGTTAAAAAAGTATCACAAAATGATAACATTTTCATTTTTAAGTTAATTTGCTTAAAAAAAGAAACTTTTACCCCTTATTTTTTAAAAAATCAAAAGCATTCCCCACCACAACAAAGGAATAGCTTCTACCCAAAAAGAACTATAATACTTTGACTGTTCTTCTTTCGCTCTCATTAACATTGTAGAAAAAAGTAGAAAAACAATAAAAAACACCTTTCTAAAAACATTCTCCTCTGCTATTAAAAACTCTAGAAACAAACATATCATTAAAATAAAAAAGCCAGCTTTTTTAGTATTTTCAATTCCTATTTTTCTTGGTATCGTTTGAAGAGAAATAGCATCAAATTTTATATCTCTTATATCAAAAGGCAGAATTAATACTATTACAAATAAAAAACGTTGAAATAACATATAAAAAGTTTTAACATCTAACTGATTGCCCGCATCATATATTGGCAACAACACAGTTACTCCAGCCCAAACTAATGCAACTACTATAATTTTCAAATAACTAATATTTCGTAAATTTTTTTGAAGCTTCCCTATAAAAGGCACAGCATAAAATAAAGTCAATAAACCAAATGGTAGAGTTAGTATTAGTGTTTTTACTTTTAAATGAACTAAATAATAACACGCTAAGAGAAAACACACTAAAGAAAAAACTTGAATATATTTCAGATTATTAGTCAAGCTTTTATGATGTAATTTTGCTACACCTGCATATTTTACAAAGTTATAACCTGTTATTGTTCCATAAAATACAAAAAAATCTAACGGTTCATTATAAGGTAATCCAAAATACAATTCTGTTAACCTCATAAAAGCATACACAGAAAACCCTACATGAATACTTGAATTTATATAAAAATTTACAACTTTTTTTAAGTAATCCATTAAACAAAAATAACACATATGTTTATTATTATATATATAGGTAATAAATTAATAGTTTACGATAAAAACATGCTTATTAAATCATCTATTTTAATTATTTTTGAGGCACTTAAAACAAACAGCACAAATGAACACGAATTCATTTCAATTAAGACACATTGGTCCTCGTGTTAAGGATCAAGAAAACATGCTAAAGACCATCGGTGTAGATTCTTTAGATCAAATTATTAATGAAACTATCCCTGACGATATTCGATTACAAGAAGAGTTAAATTTAGCTCCCGCAATGAGTGAATATGAATATTTAGGGCATATAAATGAACTAGCTGCCAAAAATAAAGTTTTTAAAAGTTATATAGGTTTAGGTTACCACGAAGGTATTGTACCTAGTGTTATTCAACGTAACATTTTAGAAAACCCAGGATGGTATACTGCTTATACTCCTTACCAGGCTGAAATAGCTCAAGGACGTTTAGAAGCTTTATTAAATTATCAAACAATGGTTTGTGATTTAACTGGAATGGAATTAGCTAATGCTTCTTTATTAGATGAAGGTACTGCCGCTGCTGAAGCAATGGCTTTATTATTTGATGTTCGTGAAAGAGCTAAGAAAAAAGCTGGTGCTAACAAATTTTTCGTTTCTGAAGATATTTTACCGCAAACGTTATCGGTATTACAAACTCGAGCTATTCCTATTGGAATTGAACTAGTTATTGACAACCATGAAAACTTTGATTTTTCAGATGAGTTTTTTGGGGCCATTGTTCAATACCCTGGAAAACATGGACAAGTATATGACTATACTGATTTCGTTGCTAAAGCAAATGAAAACAACATAAAAGTAGCTGTAGCTGCTGATATTTTATCTTTAGTTTTATTAAAAGCACCTGCTGAATTTGGAGCTGACGTAGTTGTTGGTACTACACAAAGATTTGGTATTCCATTAGGATATGGAGGGCCTCATGCTGGTTATTTTGCTACTAAAGAAGCTTACAAACGTAGTATACCTGGTCGTATTATAGGTGTTACTAAAGATAGAAATGAAGACCGTGCTTTACGTATGGCTTTACAAACTCGTGAACAACATATCAAACGAGAAAAAGCTACTTCAAATATTTGTACTGCTCAGGTATTATTAGCTGTTATGGCTGGTATGTATGCCGTATACCACGGTAAAGACGGCTTAAATTTCATTGCTAATCAAGTTCACACTGCTGCTACAACATTAGCTAGCGGGTTAGAAAGATTAGGTTTCAAACAAAAAAATAGTTCTTATTTTGATACTATTTTAGTTGAAGTAGAAACTAGTAAGTTACGTTCTGTAGCTGAATCAAATGGAATAAACTTTAACTACATTGATGAAAATCATGTTTCAATTTCTGTAAACGAAACTGTTAGTTTAAAAGAAATAAACACAATTATTGATTGTTTCGAACAAACTTTCAATATACAAGATATTACTATAACTGAATTTACTTCTGTTGATGTAATACCAACAAACATTCAAAGAAATACTACTTTCCTAGAAAACGAAGTATTTAATACGTATCAATCTGAAACAGATATGATGCGTTATATTAAAAAATTAGAACGTAAAGATTTAGCTTTAAATCACTCTATGATTTCTTTGGGTTCTTGTACTATGAAGTTAAATGCAGCTTCTGAAATGTTACCTTTAAGCAACCCTCAATGGGGTAATATTCACCCTTTTGCTCCTTTAAATCAAGCTCAAGGGTATCAAGAAATGCTTATCAATTTAGAGCAACAATTAAATGTTATTACTGGTTTTGCAGGTACTTCTTTACAACCTAACTCAGGCGCACAAGGAGAGTTTGCTGGATTAATGGTTATTAGAGCATACCATAAATCAAACGGTGATGATCACAGAAACATCTGTTTAATACCTGCTTCTGCACACGGTACCAATCCTGCTTCTGCTATCATGGCCGGTATGAAGGTAGTTGTTACTAAAACTGATGAGAGAGGAAACATTGATGTTGAAGATTTACGTGCAAAAGCTGAATTACACAAAGATAATTTAGCTGCATTAATGGTTACCTATCCTTCTACCCATGGAGTTTATGAAAAAGCCATTAAAGAGGTTACACAAATTATCCATGATAACGGAGGGCAAGTTTACATGGACGGTGCTAACATGAATGCTCAAGTAGGTTTAACGAACCCTGCTACAATTGGAGCTGATGTTTGTCATTTAAATTTACATAAAACTTTTGCTATACCTCATGGTGGTGGTGGACCTGGAGTTGGCCCAATTTGCGTTGCTCCTCAATTAGTTCCTTTTTTACCAACAAATCCAATTATAAGTACGGGTGGAGATAATGCTATCACAGCAATTTCTGCAGCTCCTTGGGGTTCTGCTTTAGCTTGTTTAATCTCTTACGGATATATTACAATGTTAGGTGCAGATGGATTAACAAACTCTACTAAAAATGCAATATTAAACGCAAACTACATAAAGGAAAGATTGCAAGGTCATTTTGACACCTTATATACAGGTGAAATGGGACGTGCGGCTCATGAAATGATCTTAGACTGTAGAGCTTTTAAACAAAACGGTATTGAAGTAGTAGATATAGCTAAGCGATTAATGGATTATGGTTTCCATGCACCAACTGTATCCTTTCCTGTTGCTGGAACTATAATGGTAGAACCTACAGAAAGTGAAAGCATAACTGAACTAGATCGTTTTTGTGATGCATTAATATCCATCAGAAAAGAAATTAATGAAGCTGTAAAAGATAACAACAACAATGTTTTAAAGAATGCTCCTCATACTCAAGAGATGTTAACTGCTGATGAATGGGACTTACCTTATTCTCGAAAAGAAGCAGCCTTTCCTCTAGAATATATAGCTGAAAATAAATTTTGGCCGTCTGTTAGAAGAGTTGATGATGCTTATGGAGATAGGAATTTAATTTGTTCATGTAACCCTATTGAAGACTACATGGAAGCTGAAGCTTAAAAGCAAATACTTTATATTCACAAAACCACCTAAAAGAAACTTTAGGTGGTTTTTTATTTATTTAACTCTCTAACCCCTTTCTACGCTTTCTAATTAACTCAATGTTATTTTCCTTATTAATTTCACAAAACACTACCTACTTACACTTACCATTATTAATTACCTCTAATTACCCTTAATAAAAAAATACCCACAAATACAATAATTATTAACATATCTTTTATCTGGAAATTAAATTAGTCCATTCGGAAATTAATCAACTCACCTATAATAGAAATAGTGTTTTTTTACATTAGATTTAAATAAATAACTTTATGAAAAAAATAATAATTGCTGCAATTTTTATCGCAAGCGGAATTTTAAATGCTCAAGAAAATAAGGGAGTCACTAAAATCGAAAAAGGAACATGGAATTTCACAACAGATCTTTCTGTTTACAGCTTTAATCGAAGCTATGACCAAATTAAAAATGAAAACTCAACTTTTTCATTTAATATCACACCAAAACTAAATTATTTTATTGGTGATAACCTTAGTCTTGGCTTTGGAATAGGGTATAATTATAGAAAAAATGATAATACAGACAATAATCAAAATCTAACTACACAAAACACAAATACTTTTAGTTTCAACTCTTACATCAAAAAACATTATTTTATTGTTTCAAATTTATCTTTTTTCTTACAGGGTGAAGTGAATTATCAAACTGGAAAAACAAAAACTATTTTTCAAAACTCAAGTAATATACCAACCAGTGATATTAATACATTTTTCATAGGAATTAGACCAGGAGTAAGCTATTTTTTAACAAATAGAATAGCTATTCAAGCCTACTTTGGATCTTTAGGATACACAAATACTACTATTAAAAATGGTACTTCATTTAAAGAAAATCAAAATAGATTTGATCTTAACTTAAACCCTTCTCAATTAATTTTTGGAATGTCATATTATTGGTAATTAACTTTTAAAATCAACAAAAAAGCCACATTAAACATGTGGCTTTTTTATATTTTAATAAATTCTAACTACTCTTTATCATATTTACCTCTAATTAACACATTCATAAATTATAAATTTTGCATTTTCAGCCATTACAGTAACGTTATTAAATAGAATAGTTAAATGAGTTTTATAATTCAAATGTTTGTTCGCAACCAAAAGAAAACGACCGTCTCCATTTAAAACCCTCTTTACTCCCTTAAATAACTCTAAAGCTACTTCTATATTATTTTCATGTTCAAAATGAAAAGGTGGATTAGAAACCACCAAATCAAAATACCCTTCTTCTAAATTATTTAAATTATTATCACAAATAAAAGTAGCTTTTTTATTTTTTAAATTAAGTTTAGACGAAGCTATTGCCAAATTAAAATCATCAATTAAAGTAGCTTCTATATTTGGATATTTACCTATTAACTCATGAGCAATTACACCATTACCACTAGCTAAATCTAAAACTTTCAATTCACTTGGTAACACTTTTATATGTTTCAAAAAAAACTGTGTCCCAATATCAATTTGCCCAGATGAAAACACTCCGTAATATTGATTAAATTCTTTTCCTTTGTAACCTATTTTATTACTACATTCTTTATATTCAATATCCTCTTTTGGTTGTTTTAACACTAACAATCTAGCTTTTTTCCATGCTTTTGATTGTTCCGAAATTTCGAAATAATTTGAAGCTATTTTTAAAAAAGAAGGTGAAAAATACTTAGTCATAAATCCACATACAACTTCCGTAGAAGAAATTGAAGCTTTATGGACTTGTTGTAAAAACAATTCAAATAACTCTAATGATTTAGGTATCTTAATCAATGCCAACTCTACTTTTTCTAAATTATCTAAAGAAGTTTTATAAATAATATTCGAATTTAATTCATTAAGGTTTTTATTATGATTAATTGCCTTTTGCTGACTTGCGTAATTCCAAATAGTAGTTACTTTTTTATCATTTAATGTACAATTCCAAAAACCAAAACGATCATTAAATAAATGAATATTTTTTACGTCTTTACTTATAACATTATTCAACACCAACAACTCAGCATTACTCCATGCCTTTAAAGTATTATCTTTTGTTTTTGGATAACGTTCTAATTGATATTTCTGATTATTTATAGTAAGAGTTGATTCCAAAAAATCTTGTTTGTTTTGATTTATAAATTTTTATGAAAATTTAATTTTCATAAATTTCATTTAAAGAAATAATAGCTCCAGCTTTATCTCTTCTAAATACATGTTTTGAAGTAACATCGCTAATTTTATCTTTACCCATGGCTGCAACTACCTCCTTAACTGCATCAATTGTTTTACTATGATAATTTTTAACCCTAACGTTTTTGTACTTAACAACCAGGGCTTCTACTAAATCTTCATCTTGTGTTGCCACTCCAACAGGACAAGTATCTAAATTACATTCACGCGCCTGAATACACCCTAAACTTAACATAAAACTTCTAGCCATACCTATTACATCTGCTCCCAATGCTAAATATTTAACCACATCAAAAGCATCAATTGCCTTACCACTTGCTATAATTTTAATTTGTTCTTTTAATTTATACTTTTTTAATGTTTTATTCACAAAAACCAATCCATCTAGCAAAGGAGTACCAACATAGTTAGAAAACTCAAGAGGTGCTGAACCTGTTCCTCCTTCTCCTCCATCAACTGAAATAAAATCTGGATAGTTCTTAACCTCTGCAAAAGTTTTAATCATTTCTTCAATCTCATCATTATCACCTACACAAAACTTAACTCCAACAGGTTTTCCATCACTTAAACCTCTAACCTTTTGAATAAAAGCTATCATTTCTTCAAAATTAGAAAAGGCATCATGATTGGGTGGAGAGTCAACCCTAGTATATGGCTCAACAGAACGAATTTTAGAAATTTCTTCTGTATTTTTCTTAGCTGGTAAAATACCTCCATGTCCTGGTTTTGCTCCTTGTGAAAATTTAATTTCAATCATCTTAACTTCCGGTTTTACAGCATTTTCTCTGAAAATTTCCTCATCAAAAACACGCTTACCTTTAACTGTTTTTCCAGCACCAAAATAACCAGTTCCAACTTGAAAAATTAAATCACCACCTTCTAAATGATAGGGTGAAATACCACCTTCACCTGTATTATGTGCAAAATTCCCCATTTTTGCTCCTTGGTTTAGCGCCATAATAGCGTTTTTACTCAAAGACCCAAAAGACATTGCTGAAATATTTATAATAGAAGTATCATACTTTTGAATACACTTATCTGAACCTATTAGCACTCTGTCCCCTTTTACTATATGATGATCTTTTGGAAATAGAGAATGTTTTACAAACTCGTATCCCTTTTCATATACATTATGCTGTGTACCAAAAGGAACAGTTTCAATTTCTTTTTTTGATCGTTGATACACAATACTCCTTTTTTCTCTATTAAATGGAGTACCGTTTAAATCATCTTCAATGAAATATTGCTGAATTTTTTCTCGCTCTTCTTCAAAAACCCAACGCAACCTAGCTACTATTGGAAACGCCCTCATCAATGAATGCTTTTTTTGTAAAAAAGCATCATATATCGCTAACAAGGTGAATGCCGATGCAATGGTTAGCAAAATGTAATTCCCCATATCAGGTATAAAATAAACCAATACGCCACATAAAACATTTGCAATAATAACAACTGCCAAAATAGTGTCTCTCATTTTTTTTGAATTTTACTCGCTAAAATACAAGATTTTCATCATAAAAAAAGCTCTGATAAATATCAGAGCTTTTTTTATATATGAATAAACAAAATTACTTTTTGAATTTTGAATATTTATTTTTGAATTTATCAATACGTCCTGCAGTATCTACTAATTTAGATTTACCTGTATAGAACGGATGAGAAGTTCTAGAAATTTCTAATTTTAATAATGGATATTCTTTCCCTTCAACTTCTAATGTTTCTTTAGTATTAGCTGTTGAACGAGTTAAAAACACATCTCCGTTAGACATATCTTTAAATGCTACCATTCTATAATTTTCTGGGTGTATACCTTTTTTCATCTTTTAAAAAACTTTAAACTTTATAGTGAAATTATTTATAATTGGTAAGATTATAAACGCTTTCAGTAAAATCAAAAACCTGCAATGGCTATTTGAAGTTGCAAATTTAATTCTTTTTTTTAATTTCCAAACAAAAAAATGTTTTAATTTGTAGTATTAATACATAAATTGAAAATCAAACAAAAAAATATGCGCATCTATAAATACTTAACAATACTAGCACTACCTATCATCGCATTAACATCCTGTAGTGAAACTAGTTACAGATTCAAATTAAACACAAGTAAAAAAGTTAAATTAGGAGATAAAGCTGCTGTTAAACTTGAACAATTAAAAGGGGATGCTATTGATTCTGTCCATTTATATGTAAACAGTAAACGTATTAATAATAAAGAAACCAGTATTGCTATAAATACGAATGATTTTGGAGTCGGTAAGCATGCTGTAACCGCAGTTGTTTTTTATCCGAAAAAATCAAAAAAACTAAATAATTCTATTGAGGTTTTAGCTAACAAAAAACCTGACCTTTATAAATATAAAATTGTGAACACTTTTCCTCATGACAAAAATGCATATACGCAAGGGTTAGAGTTTCATGATGGTTTTTTATATGAAACAACTGGAAAAAGAGGGAAATCTTCTTTAAGAAAAGTAGAACTGGAAACAGGAAAAGTTATACAAAAAATTGACTTAGATAAAAAATACTTTGGAGAAGGAATGACCATCTTTAACAACAAAATTTACTGGCTAACTTGGCAAGCTCGTAAAGGTTTTATTTATGATTTAGAAAGTTTTAAGAAATTAGGAGAATTTAATTACAATAATAGTAATGAAGGATGGGGATTAACTCATAGTAAAGATGAACTAATAAAATCTGATGGTACAAATAAAATTTGGTTTTTAAACCCTAATAACCAACAAGAAAAAAGAAATATACAAGCCTATACCAATAAACTTTCTTTAGAAAAATTAAATGAACTTGAATTAATTAATGGTAAAATTTACGCTAATTATTGGCAAAAACCATTAATTGCTATTATCAATCCTAAAAATGGTGTAGTAGAAGGAATTATAAATCTAAAAGGCTTAGTAAAAGAAATGGAAAAGACACAAAAATTAGTAGATGAAGATGATGTTTTAAATGGAATAGCTTACAATTCAGAAAATAATCACTTATATGTTACAGGTAAGCATTGGGGTAAATTATTTGAAATTGAATTGGTAAAACAATAATTTCAATAATCTAAGGTTATATTGTTATTTTTATCACTTTGTTAAACTTATGATACTTTACTTATGAGGTATGTTTATTGCTTTTTATTAGTTTTTTTATTAATTATTAGTAGTTCTTGCAGAAAAGATTTTGAAACTATTCCAAGTTTTGGAAGCCTAGAATTCTCAAAAGACACAGTTTTTTTAGATACTATTTTTAGTAATATAGGTTCAGCTACCTATAATTTAAAAGTTTATAATAAAAGTAATAAAGCTATCACCATCCCTGAAATAAAGCTAGAGAACGGAACAACATCTAACTATCGTTTAAATGTAGATGGAACACCAGGAAAGGATTTTAAAAATGTTGAAATTTTAGCAAATGACAGTATGTATGTTTTCGTTGAAACTACTATTGATTTCAATACTGTAACAAACCCTCTTTACACTGATAAAATTTTATTTGATAATGGTAATAATCAACAAGATGTAGATTTAGTTACTTTGGTTCAAGATGCTCATTTTATTTTCCCTGCTAAAAACAATATGGGAATTGAAACACTTACTATAGATGGTAAAGATTCCAAAATACAAGGACGCTTTCTTAAAGACAATGAACTAATTTTTACCGATGATAAACCCTATGTAATTTATGGATATGCAGCTGTTCCTAATGATAAAACTTTAACTATAAATCCTGGTGCTAAACTTCACTTCCATAGAAATTCCGGATTAATTATAGACACGAAAGCAAGTTTAAAAGCTAACGGAACTTTAAACAAAAAAATAGTTTTTCAAGGAGATAGATTAGAACATAGTTTTAAAGATATCCCAGGACAATGGGGTACAATATGGATGCGAGCTGGAAGTAAGGAAAATGTATTAAACAATACTTTAATAAAAAACGGAATTGTTGGTGTTTTAGTAGACAGTATAGGGCATAATAGCTCTCCTACTTTAACAATTAAAAACACAGAGATTTACAACAATTCTAGTTATGGGATTTTAGGTAGAAACACCAATATATTAGGTAAAAATTTAGTTATTGGAAATACAGGACAATCCTCTTTGGCTTGCACATTTGGTGGCACTTATAATTTTACTCATGCTACCTTCTCTAATTTTTGGAACAACAGTTTACGACAGTTACCTGCTGTTTTAGTTAATAATTTTATAATTTTCACAAATAATAATGGTCAAGAAAACACTTTAACAAGAGATTTATTTGCAGCTAATTTCACTAACTGTATTATTGATGGCAATAACAATATTGAATTTATTTTAGATAAAAGCGATAAAAGTTTATTTAATTATAACATAAAAAACAGTATGATTAAATTTAATGACATTAATAATAGCTTTACAAATAATCTAGAGCTAAAATTTGACAACACTATACATTATCAAAATATTTATTTAAATAAACCTTCAAATTTTAAAGATGTTTTCTCTAATAGTTTTATTATTGGAGATAAAAGTGAAGCTATTAACAAAGGAATCCTCACTACAGTTACTTCTGATATTCTTGGGGTTAACAGAGCTACAAATATAGATTTAGGTGCATATCAACACATTACTTTTTAAACTTAACCACAAATATGCTCCACTTAACTAACTACTAATTAACATCATAAGAAACACACATCTTCCTTTTCACTAATTAATAATTATTAAAAAAATTAGTTTAAATCTTTAAATATTTTATAAAATCTTCAATAAAATAAAGGCTTCTGCTAGATAGTTTTTGTTAAAAAAGTTGTTTTTTTAAGAATAAATTAAGATTTTAGCGACTAATTAATTCAAATAATTATATAATGAGAACAAAGTTTAATGGAATTTTAACGCTCTTGTTAGCGTTTCTTGTTCATGTTACCTATGCGCAAGATAAAGTCATTTCAGGTACTGTTTCAGATGAATCTGGTCCTTTACCTGGGGTTACTATTTTAAAGAAAGGTACCACAAATGGTACTGAGACAGATTTTGATGGTAATTATTCTTTAAAAGTTAAAACAGGTGATATTCTTGTTTTTAGCTTTGTAGGAATGAAAACTGCTCAAAAGGTTGTTGGATCTTCAAATAGAATTGATATCACGTTACAAAATGACAATCTTCTTGATGAAGTTGTAGTTGTAGCATATGGTACTCAAAGTAAAAAAGCTATTGTAGGTTCGGTTTCTATTTTAAATAATGAGATTATAGAAAAGCAACAAGTAGTATCTGTTACCAATGCACTTCAAGGTAGTGTTCCTGGGGTAAATATTATTTCTGCTGGGGGTCAACCTGGTGATAACCCAACGATTCGTGTTCGTGGTGTAGCTTCGATTAATGCAGATGCTTCTCCACTTATCGTTTTAGATGGTACTCCTTATAATGGTAACATTAACTCTATTAGTTCTGATCAAATTGAGTCTATGACAGTATTGAAAGATGCTGCTTCTACCGCTCTTTATGGATCTAGAGGTTCAAATGGGGTAATATTAATTACTACCAAGAAAGGTAAATTTAATGCACCTACAAGAATTACTGTTAGATCTTCTGTTGGTTTCGCAAATCAGGCTGTTAAGGCTCATGATTTAATGAGTACTGATGATCAGTTTAGATATACTTGGGAAGCACTTAGAAATACTAATCAGTATGTAAATGGTCAATCTGCAGCTTTAGCTGGAACTAACGCATCTAATTCTTTGGTATCTGGTCTTGGTTACAACCCTTACGGACCAAGTGTTCCAAATCCAGTAGATGCTAATGGTAACCTTGTTACATCTAACAAATTATGGGATACTGATTGGAGAGCTTTATTATTTAATGATTCAGCTATTAGAACTGAGCATGGTTTAACAGCTTCAGGAGGTAGTGAAACTTCTAGTTTCTTTTTCTCAGTTAATTACTTAGATCAAGAAGGTACAATTTCAAAATCTGATTTTGAACGTGTTACTACAAGATTAAATTACTCTGGTAAATTAAAAGATTGGTTAGAATTAGGTTTCAATACTTCTTATTCAACATCAAGTCAAAATAATCCTACACAATCAGGAAATGCTTTCCAAGCAGCTACACAATGGACTACAAGTGTTTCTTCAATTTACCCTGTATACAGGAGAGATGAAAACGGTCAATTAGTATTTGATAATAAAGGAAATAAAATTTTCGATTATGGAAACACTGCAGGTCAAGTAACAAATGGAACCAGAGCTGTTTTTGAAGGTGAAAATGGATACGGTGCTCTTTTTAATTATATCAATGTTAATAAACGTGATAACTTACAAGCTAATGGACATATTCAATTTAACTTAACTGAAGATTTAAACTTTAGATCTACTTTAGGTTTTGAAAAAGTAATTTTTGATTCTTACGCTTATGTTCATAATGAGTTTGGATTTGCTGCTAATGTTGGAGGTAGAGTTACTCAAAATAGAAATATTACTTCTACCCTTAACTTTATCAATGCTTTAAATTACTCTAAAACATTTGGAAGTCACAGTATTTCTGCTAGTTTTATTCAAGAGGCATACAAACTAAAAACTGAGGGTTTAAGTGCTCAAGGTGTTGGTTTTTTACCAAATGTGCAAGTATTAGATGGTAGTACAACTCCTGAGAGTGTTGGTGGTTTTGTTAATGAAGAAAGATTAGAATCTTATTTAGGTAGACTTTCTTATAACTATAATGAAAAGTATTACCTTGAAGGGTCATACAGACGTGATGGTTCAACAAAATTTGCTGAATCTGTTAGATGGGGTGATTTCTTCTCTATTGGTGGTTCATGGATACTATCTAACGAATCTTTCTTAGAAGGAAATGATATTATAAATTACTTAAAATTAAAAGGTTCTTATGGTGAACTAGGTAACAATAGAGGTATTGGAAACTTCCCATATTTATCATTATTTAATACTGGATGGAATGAATTAGCTAATACAGGAGTTGTATTAGGCAGCGTAACTGACCCTTTATTAACTTGGGAGAAAACTTCTTTATCAAATATTGGTTTAGATTTCGGTATACTTAATAACAGAATTAGTGGTAGTGTAGAATATTATAATAAAAAATCTATTGATTTAATTTATGACAAGCCATTACCTATTTCTACTGGTAACTCTAGTATTAGAACAAATGTTGGTTCTATTGGTAATTCAGGTGTAGAAGTAAATTTAAATTCTCAAAATATTGTTAATGATAACTTTGAGTGGAACACTAACTTAAACTTAACATTCCAGAAAAATGAAATCCTTGAGCTAACTCAAGAGCAATTCATTAACGGAACAAAAAGATGGGAAGTAGGAACTTCTTTATACGAATTCTTTATTCGTGAATATGCTGGTGTTGATCCTGCAACTGGAGAAGCTTTATGGTATAGAGACGATGCAACTACTGGTAATAAAGTTACAACTAATGATTATGCTGCCGCTACAAGATATAGAACGGGTAAAGAATCTTTACCAGATGTAGTAGGTGGTTTAACAAACTCATTTAAATATAAAAATTGGGATTTAAACATCTTAATGAACTTTAGTTTAGGTAGCTATGTATATGATTCTACTTATGCTGGTTTAATGGGCGGTTTTGAAAACTTAGGTAGAGCTGCGTCACCTGACTTAGTAAATCGTTGGCAAAAACCTAACGACATTACTGATATCCCTCGTTTACAAGCTAGTAATAATGATTTTAGTTCTCAATCTGATAGGTTTTTATTTAAAAACGACTACTTAAGAGTTAAAGCATTAACACTTGGATACTCTTTGCCAACAGATGTTGTAGAAAGAGCTGGATTAAGCAGATTCAGAATTTATTTCCAAGGGGACAATTTACTAACATTCCAGAGTCATAAAGGTATTGACCCTGAGCAAAGTTTAGCGGGTACAACAAATAGTAGATCTTTTAATCAAAGAATTTATTCTTTTGGAATTAATTTAGAATTATAAAAACATTAAAAAGATGAAAAATAATTTAACACGTTTTGTCACATTACTGGTAGTAGCGATTGCTATGGTTAGCTGTAATGATGATTTTTTAAATGACCCAAAACCAACTGCTTCTGTAACAAATGAAGTAGTGTTTGGATCAAGAGCTGGAGCCGATGCCTATGTTTCTGGTATCATGAGAAGATTTAGAGGACAATTTACTTCAACTGATGCTGCTGGGGTAAACTCTATTTATTATGCAAGAACTGTAAAAGGAAATGATTTAATCCAACGTAGTACTTGGTTTAGATTTGATTATGAAAATGATAACAGAGAGCCTACATATAGAAGGACTGTTTTTTCTTGGCAATACCCATTTTACATGATTAACCAAGCTAATGCTTTAATTAATGGAGCTAATGCTTCAGACTTATCTACACAAGATAAAAAGCAAATCGTTGGTCAAGGTAGAGCAATTAGAGCTTTCTTTTACTTTCAATTAGCTATGGAATTTCAACATACATATACGTATGATAAAACATTACCTGCACCTCCTATTTACACAGATTTATCAACTGAAGGTAAAGGTATGAGTACTTTAGAAGACATGTATAAATTAATTGTTGATGATTTAGTGTATGCTACTCAAAATTTAGATGCGAGTAGATTAGCTAAGTCTTACATTAATCAAAATGTTGCATATGGTATTTTAGCAAGAGTATACCAAACTATGAATAACTGGACTGGTGCAGAAAATGCTGCTAGAATGGCTTATGGTGGTGGTTCTCCTACTAGTGTTTTAAATGGAAATTATGCTTCAGGTTTTAATGATATCTCAAACTCAGAATGGATATGGGGTAGTGCACAAAGTACTGATCAATCTAACTATTATTGGGGAGCACCTCATGCACATGCTGATCATTATGTTTTATCATATTCTGGTACTTATGTTAATACAGATTTCACTTCACTATTTAGTGCTTCAGATATAAGAAATCAATTTACAAGAAGATACAACGTACCTGTAACCGATTATAGGTATTATGTTACTAGAAAGTTTACATTCAAATTTGATTCTGATCATCCAATTATTAGAACTGCTGAAATGTTACTAGTTGAAGCTGAAGCTAAATACCATAATAGTGACCCTACTGGAGCTCACAATTTGTTATATGCCTTACAATCTCAAAGAGACCCTTTAGCTGTTAAGTCATCTAATACAGGACAAGCTTTACTTGATGAAATTCTTGTAGAGAGAAGAAAAGAATTATATGGTGAAATTGGTGTTGAGTGGTTTGATGCTAAGAGATATAGAAAAGGTATTACAAGAACTGGAAATCAAAGAATTAAAGCATCAGCTTCTTTAACTGCTGATGATAAAAGATTTTTCTTAAAAGTTCCTCAACGTGAAATCGATGCAAATGAAGCTATTGATGATAGTGTTAACACGAACAGATAATCCTTTTTATCTTTTAAAATAAATAAAACCACCTCTTTTAAGAGGTGGTTTTTTTATACTATAAATTAACTACATTTGCACTATGGAAGAAAACACAGTAATTTTTGGAATTAGAGCAATTATTGAAGCAATTGAAAGTGGTTCATCATTAAATAAAGTATACCTTCAAAAAGGATTAAGAGGTGATCTATTTTTTCAATTAGAAAAATTAGTTAAAAAGAATAAAATTTCAACTAGTGTTGTGCCTAATGAAAAGTTAGACCGACTTTCAAAACATAGTAATCATCAGGGTGCTGTTGCAAAAATTTCACCTGTAGAATTCCATGATCTAGAAAACTTAATAGAAACTACTCTTGAAAATACAGATAAACCTTTATTTCTATTGTTAGATCAAGTTTCAGATGTAAGAAATTTCGGAGCTATTATTAGAACTGCTGAATGTACAGGTGTTCATGGAATAATAATTCAAAAAGGAGGTAGTGCACCTGTAAATGCCGAAACAATAAAAACTTCAGCTGGAGCAGCATTTAAGATACCTATTTGTAAGGTTGATCATATTAAAGATGCTCTTTTTCAATTAAAAGCTGCAGATATTAAAATAGTTTCTGCTACTGAAAAAACAGAAGATTCTATTTATGACATCAATTTTAATCAACCATTAGCTATTATAATGGGGTCAGAACATAAAGGAGTTAGTAATTCTGTTCTAAAACTTTCAGATTATAAAGCGAAATTACCATTACTAGGTGAAATAGAATCACTGAATGTATCTGTTGCTTGTGGTGCGTTTTTATATGAAACTGTAAGACAACGTTTATAAAGTATATAACCTAATTATCAGAAATAAAAAACAACCTTAATTGAACGAATTAAGGTTGTTTTTTATTTCTGATAACGCTTTTATTTTATTCTTCTTCTATGTAAATATATTTATAGTTAATTTCTTTTAAGCTTTCTATTTCTTCTTCATCAATAATTTCAGGTGGTAAATAATTACCTTCATCGTCAAACATTTCATCAAATTCAGTTTTAGAAAACTGAAAATTTTCTTTAACAATACCTTCTTTCCTAAAAATAAATGAAAAAACACTTCCTATTAAAAAGCCTGATAAATGTCCTTCCCATGACATTCCTTCTTTAATTGGTAAAACATACCAAACCATACTACCATATAGAAAAATAATAACTAGGGATACTGCTATTAATCTAAAATGTTTTTTTATTATACCACTAAAAAAAGTAAAACTAAAAAGTAAATAAACAATACCACTAGCTCCTATATGATGTGCTTCTCTTGCTATTAACCATGTGAGAATACCTGTAAGTAAACCACCATAAATTAAAACTTTGTCAGCAACTTTATTATAAAAGAAAAAAAGTATTGATGATAATACAAATAAAGGTATTGAATTATTAAATAAATGACTTGTATCGCTATGTATAAATGGAGATAGTATTACCCCCCTAACACCTTTTAAGGTTCTTGGAAAAACACCATACTTATTAAAATTAAAACCAAATTTAATTTCAACCCAATAGACAAGCCATATTAAGATTACAAAACTTAATGGGATTAAAAATAAACTATTTGAGCCTTTTAATTCATCTTTATCATTCATATCATAAAAATAGCAAAAACACTTCCAAATAAATATACCTGAAATAATGACATATAATAGTAATTATTATAATTAAATCGAACCAATCAAATTATTACAAATATTGTTAACTTTGAAATTAAATAGGAAACTTCTATAATGATCCAGCCTTTAGCAGAACGCATAAGACCAAAATCACTGAATGATTACATCAGCCAACAACATTTAGTAGGTAAACAAGGTATTTTAACTAACCATATAAAACAAGGAATAATACCTTCTTTAATTCTATGGGGACCTCCAGGAATTGGAAAAACTACTCTAGCAAATATTATAGCTAATGAATCTGGAAGGCCTTTTTATACCTTAAGCGCTATTAGTTCTGGGGTTAAAGATGTACGTGAAGTAATTGAAAAAGCAAAAAAAAGTGGTGGTCTATTCACTCAAAAAAATCCTATTCTATTTATTGATGAAATTCATCGTTTTAGTAAATCTCAACAAGACTCTTTGTTAGCTGCTGTAGAAAAAGGTTGGGTTACCCTTATTGGAGCAACTACTGAAAACCCTAGCTTTGAAGTTATACCTGCCCTATTATCAAGATGTCAAGTTTATATTTTAAATTCATTTGATAAAGATGATTTAATTTCATTATTAAAAAGAGCGATGGTAGAAGATGATCTCATTTCTAGTAAAGAAATTACCCTTAAAGAGACGGATGCTTTATTACAAGTTTCTGGAGGAGATGCAAGAAAACTATTAAACATATTTGAATTACTCGTTGCTGCAGAAGATAAAATTGAGATTACAAATGAATTAGTTTTAAAAAACATTCAAAAAAACACTGCTAAATACGATAAAACAGGGGAACAACATTATGACATTATTTCAGCATTTATAAAATCAATCAGAGGTAGTGATCCAAATGCCGCTGTTTATTGGCTAGCAAGAATGATAGAAGGTGGTGAAGATGTAAAGTTTATTGCTCGTAGATTATTAATACTTGCATCAGAAGATATAGGAAACGCAAACCCAACTGCCTTAATTTTAGCTAACAATACTTTTCAAGCTGTTTCAATTATAGGAAACCCTGAGTCTCGAATTATTTTAAGTCAATGTGCAGTATACTTAGCCAACTCGACTAAAAGTAATGCTTCATATATGGCTATTGGTGAAGCTCAAAACTTAGTTAAGACAACTGGTGACTTATCTGTTCCTTTACATTTAAGAAATGCTCCAACTAAGTTAATGAAAGATTTAAATTATGGTAAAGATTATCAGTACTCCCATAACTATCAAGGAAACTTTGTAAACCAAGAATTTTTACCTGATGAAATAAAAGGCACTAAATTATATGAACCTGGTAATAATTCTCGTGAAAATCAATTTAGAGAATTATTAAAACAACGTTGGAAGGACAAGTATAAATATTAGAAAACTCTAACCTTAAAACTTAATCGAATAGTGTTTAACTACTTTAGTAGTATCTTCATAGTACTCAACTATCCATTTGTCTTTATTTTTAAATAGAATACCTTTTTTATTTTTTAAAACAAAAACATCCTTAACACTCGTATTTAAAATTTCATAAACCCTTTCAGGTTTTGTATTCACTAATTGAAAACCATTATTTATAGGCTGGGCATATAAAACGTTATTTTCAATATTTATTGTTTTAACTGCATCAACAACTTTTACTTCTTTAACAATTGGAGTTACTACTTCTTTTTTAGAAATATCTACTACCTTAATTGCTTCAGAATTGTATTTGTATTTTAAAGCTTGAACAGACTTAAAAGCATCTCTGATAGCTTCATGATATCCCTTTTTATAATCTTTTAACTTGCTCTTCCCTACTTTTGAAGAAAACACAATATTATTATAACAATCTTTTAACTGAACAATACTCTTAACAGTAAACATTCCTGAATCATCTTTAATAGTACCTGTTAATGCTAAACACCTGTTATCTCCTAATTCTTTAGGTAGTTTCTCATTATCTAAGAAAACAGTAAAACCATATTTTTTGAATAAAAATTTTGTCAAGGAATTCGCTTTGTACTGATCTTCTTTTTTTAAAAAATCAAACCTAGTAGGAACTATTACATATTTGTAATTATTCACCTTTTTTTGACAAAATACTGTTGTTGTTACTAAAAATAAAACAAAAAATACTTTTTTCATTACTTAAAAATTAAATTTACTCCAACTTGAAATGAAGCTTGATTAGCATCAGCAATATCGGTAATTTTAAACAAATTATCTACCATTCCAAATACATTAACTTTTCCTAATTTTGCAGAAAGCCCTACTCCTAAATTACTATAAGAAAAATCATCAATAGTATATGTTACTTTACCTTTTATGCTTTCAAATAGTCTTTTTTCAAGAAAACCTGTTAAAGCAAACTTAGGTCCATTTGGCCTTATAACAGAAAAAATCTGAGCACCAATAGCATTATCAAAATAGTCATTATATGATATATCATGGCAATTTTCTTCTCTTCTAGATTTACCCCAACTATGTTTAATAGAACTATTAAATTTTATAGGTCTTGCTACTGTATATGACTCTTTATTTTCTGCTCTTGGAACTTGTTGTCTAAACTCATTGTCTATATCTCCCCAATAATCAGGATTTGTAGCATCGTATTGAAATTCAATTCCAGAAAAAACAAAATCACCTATCATTGTTCCATTTCTTACATCTTGAGAATAACTGATAAATCCTAAATCTAGTAAACTTGCAGTGATTTCTGTTTGATCATTTAGTTTATAAGTAAATCCAATATCTACTCCTAATCCTAAATTTCCTCCAAAGAAAGTTCTACCTAATAATGTACCAGCAGAAAGATTTGATTCATTATTCTCATCATAAATACCAGAACTATTTCCTGATATATTTATATTATTTAAATAATGAGAATAAATATTATTTTGCCCTAATCTAGTTGTAAAGCTTCCAGTATTACCAGTAGAAGTTACATTTACTGCTCCAGAATAAATTTTCAATCTAGTACCAACTGTTAGTTTTTTATTTAAGGTTCTTGAAATACCAAAATGTAAAACCCCAATAAACTCAGCTTTTACAGATGCTTGAGATAACAAAAAACTTCTATTTACATTTGAAGCATTTCCTTCGTTTATTAAACTCAAAATATCTTTAGGTATAGTAGCAAAAGCATCCATTTCAGTATAAAAACCTGCTGTAATATAATCTCTTTCATTTAATTTATACCCTCCATTTAAAACTTCTATTTGAGAATTTACTTGTATATAGTCATTCTCTGATAGTTTATTAAGAGCATTTCTATATTTAGTAGTAAAATCAACACCGTCATTTCTAAATACATCAGCTAAAGTAACACCTGTTATACCAACATTGGCTGATATATTTGACATTAATGGAATTCCAACATGGTACTTATAATTTGTTACTGCCCCTGGGTTTAGTAATAATGTTTGAGGGATTTCATCAAAACCGTACAAGATTTGTTTGTTTTGACCATAAGAATTAGACATAACTCCAAAAAGAGTTATTAAAATAATTAATAACTTTTTCATTAGTTTATTTTAAAATAAAAGGTTCCTGCTGATTTAAAAGTAAAAACTTTACGCTCGTTGATATTTATAATAGACCCATCAGAACTTGGAAGCAATTCTAATATTACTTCTATCCTTTTAGAGTTTAAAATACTGTTATTAACACTCAAGTCAATTTCTTCTTTATATTTATAATTTAGAGTATTTTCAGGAACAGCTACTTGTCGTAATCTAAATGTTTCAGTACCTGCACCATCCAAAAACCTAAAATCTACTGTAAATCTTCTATTAAAAGGATTGTCAATTTCAAAATCAACATCTATCTTTACTAAATCGTCAGTTACAGAATTTTCAAAAACGAAAAAATTCGAAGTATCAGTTATGCGTGTAATTTCTGTACCTGTTGGGCTTACAAAAGTAGTTTGCTCCAATTTTGTATACGCCAATGAAGCTACAAATGTTGGTGATATTTCAAAATTCTGTGCTTGATCAAAATCTAAATCTTTTACACAAGATGTAAAAAAAATAAGTAATGCACAGCTAATAACTTTAAACAAACTTTGTTTCATCATAATTAGTATAGTAGGTTAAACTTCAACGTTATTTTTTTATAAATATTGCTTTAAATCTAATAATGAACTAACACTAGTTACATCATTTCCTTTGGATTTTTCTTCAGTAAAATGTATTGCATTCATCCCTGTATTCAATGCTCCGATTATATCAGCTTCATAACTATCTCCAATCATAATAGACTCTTGTGGTAAAGCTTCTGCTTCAGATAAAGCAAATTCAAAAACTTTAGGATTTGGTTTTTTAACACCAACACTTTCTGAAGTTACAATGATATCAAAATATTTAGAAATACCTGATTTTTTCATCTTTAATTGTTGAACTTCTTCAAAGCCATTAGTTATAATATGTAATTGATATTGTTTTTTTAAATATTCTAACGTTTCAATTGTTCCTTCAAACAAATGACTAAAGTTTGGTAAATATTTAATATAATCTTCTGCTATTAAATTAATCAATTCATCAGTAATCACATAATTTAAAGCATCAAAAGTATCTTTGAGTCTTTTATATCTCAAACTAGATTTTGAAATTTTTTCATCTCTATATAATCTCCAGTAACTAAAATTTATAGGAGAATATATTTTAATAAACTCTGTAAAATCAAGGGTTATACTTTGTTCTTTAAATATTTGCTTAAAAGTTAACTCAGAATTTTTTTCAAAATCCCATAATGTATGATCTAAATCAAAAAAAAGATGCTTAATATTCGTCATGCTTCAAATTTAAAGGGTTTTATGATTAAAAAAACTATTTTAGCATAAATTTTACTGTAAAATTTTGACAAAAAGTAAACTTCATATCCTTTTTTTATGTGGATGGTACCCCTCAAGGGTTCTGCCTAATAATGGTGATTTTATTCAGCGACATGCAGAAGCTGTGAGCTTAAAACATCAAGTTTCTGTTTTACACATTATTTCAGACGCATCTCTAAATAAAAATATTGAAATTTTCTCAGAATCAATTAATGAAATTCACACACAAATAGCTTATATAAAACCCAGTAAAAATCCTATTATAAAAATAATTCGATATTATAATGCTTTCATAATTTTATTAAAGAGAATTGGTACTTTTGACATAGTACACCTCAACAAACTATTTCCTTTCGGAATATTAGCATTGTATTTAAAATGGGTTAAAAAAAAGCAGTTTGTTATTTCTGAGCATTGGACAGGCTATCATATGCCTTTGGCAAAAAAAATTTCAAATATTGAATTATTTTTATCTAAAATTATAGCAAAACAGGCCTCTTATATTTGTCCAGTTTCTGATGATTTAAAACATTCAATGTTAAACTTAAATTTAATAGGAAAGTATCTAAAAGTACCTAATGTAGTTAATACTAATTTATTTTTCCCATTAAAAATAGCAACTAAACAATTTACTATTGTTCATATTTCAAACATGCTCGATTCACATAAAAATGTGTCAGGTATTATAAAAACCATCACTGAATTAAATAAGACGGTTACTGACTTCAAATTAATTTTAATTGGAGAAAATTCTTTAAAATATAAAGATCTAGCTGATAAATTAAAAATTAGTCATAAAATAGATTTTATTGATCATATTCCTCATTTTAAGGTTATAAACTACATACAACAAGCTGACGTTTTTGTATTATTCAGCAACTATGAAAACTTACCATGCGTTATTCTGGAAAGTTTTGCTTGTGCTACTCCAGTAATTAGTACAAATGTTGGTGGTATTTCTGAGTATTTCCCCAATAAATTCGGATTTTTAATTGAACCAAAAAACGAAGATCAATTACTAGAAAAATTAATATATATATACCGTTTTCCAAAAAACAATACAGAAAAAATGTATAAATATGCTCAAGAAAACTTCAGTAATAACAGTATTGCTAATCAATTCTCTAAACTATATGAAAAAGCATTAAATTGAATTTAATTAAAACCTACATACAAAATTTTTTAAATCGTTCAGGGGGGTATATATTCACTGCCACTATTACAGCACGAATATTCTCTTTTTTAACTTCATGGATCGCTTTACAGTTAATACCAAACAAAGAGCTAGGTTTAGTATTATTTTCTTGGAATATTATTACTTTTTTAATTCCATTTATAGGTTTTGGATTGCATCAAAGTTATATTCGTTATGGAGCACTAACAAATAATAACAAAGACAAAGAATTCCTCCTCAATTATGTATTAAAAAAAGGTGTTATTGCTTCTGGAGTTCTTTCAATTATAATTACTTCTATAGGTTTTTTGTTTCCTTTTAAATTATTTAAAACAGGACATTACCTAAGTATTTTTTCTTTAATTTTCATTCCTCTCTTTTTATTTGAAGTCATTAAAATAAAAGCACGTTTGGAACATAGAAATAAAGTAGTTGCTTATTGCGAAATCATATACAATTCACTTTTAATAGTTACTGTAAGTTTATTTTGCTACTTTTTTCAAGAGAATGGATATATCACTGCCTTAATAACTACACCTATCATTACTGTTTTTGTATTCCGAAAAGAAATAAATATTCAATTAAAAACAAGAATAGAAAAACCTTCTTTTATTAATAAAGAGTTTTGGAAATACGGTTTTTTTGGAGGGTTAGCTAATGTAGCTACCATGTTACTTTTTGCTATTGATATTTTATTAGTTGGTTATCTTTTAGAAGAACCAGAAAGCATTACTGCTTATAGATATATATCCTTAATACCTTTTAGTATTTTATTTTTACCTAGAGTTTTTATTACTACAGACTTTGTTTCTTTTACTGAAAAAATCACTCAAAAAAAATACATTTATAACTATATAAAAAGTTATATGTTATTATTTTCAGTCATTAGTATAGGTTTTGTTATCTTTTTTCATCTTTTTGATGAAATAACTTTAACTTTTTTTGATGCAAGTTTTACTCAATACAGGGAGAGTTTTTTTATTTTGAATATAGGTGTATGTGGAATTTTGATATTTAGAGGTCTTTTTGGTAACCTTTTATCTTCTATTGGAAAAATAAAAGCAAACTATTATATAACTTTAACTGCACTATGTATAAATATAATTTCTAATTATTATTTAATACCCAAATTAGGTATTAAAGGAGCAGCAATAACTTCAGCCTTATTAATGTGGTTTACAGGAATAACTTCCTTTCTTACTTTTGTTTATTATTATAAAAGAAACAATTTCACCGTTTAAAAAACTTAATAAATTTGGATAAGTCATTATAATACAATTGTATATATTTCTCATCAACTGCACCAAAACTTTTATAATAATTAGCAATGTTTTTCATAGAAGAACCTCCAAAATCAAAAACATCAAAATTTCTTGAATATTTATAGATTGCTCTATCGTTCATAAATGTATTAGCCCCATTTTTCCGATTTTTAAAATCAGAAGAACAAACCAATTCAGTTACTCTTTTTTTATGTTTTAAAAAAAAAGCTCCAGAAACAATTCTATTATCCATATCATAAACAGTTAAAAGCTCACCTACTTTTTTACGAATACAAACCTGCATTAATGATAGTAATCTATCATAATCTTTTTCAGAAATTTTTTTTACACGTTTACCTACGTTTTCTTTAAATAAGTTAATTAAAACTGTTGGGCAATCACTCCAACATTCGTTTAAGTCATGAATCACAGCTTTTTTTAATTCTCTTTTTCTATTTCTATTGTAATTAGTATAAATAATCTCATAATCTTGTTTTAACGATAAAACTTGTATTCTTCTTTCTTGTTGAAAAACAGAAAACATGCTAAACGAATTCATGTAATTCAAACGTAATTCGACAAACTTAAAGTTTTCAAAGAGTTCTATTAAAAACTCATTTTCATCTTCAACCTCTTTTGAATATATGCCTAATTGAATTAACCAAAAAGGTGGATAAACATACTTAATAAAAGCTTTTTTTCTAAAAGGCAATGGCATTACAGCCTCATAATCATTCAACACTAAAACACTCCAATCATCAGCTATTATATCTAAATACCAAGAAAACCCGAATACATTTGATTGTAGAGAATTGATAATACAATCATTATACTTTTCTATCTCTAGATCTTTTCTCTTTACGAATGAAATCATTAAGCTTTTACTATTTTTAACATAGAATCATACAACCTACTCCACCCTCTCCAACGTTGATACCCACTTAAACTTTCATTATGAAACAATGTTATAAAAACACCATTTACTCTTTTTACTTCATTTTTTAAATCTCTAATTTTACCTAGAGCTTGTTTCGGAGTTAATTTCATATAATCATTTAACGTAGTATCCATAACAGCAAAAGGAAAAACTTTTAATGGTGTTTGTATTTCAAAATCAATATCGTAAAAATAAAATGGTGTACAAGTACTTGCTCTAAATCCTGCATGGCTTGCATATCCCATTGAATAATCTTCCTCTATTTCTAAATCAATTAGTTTCTGGTAAGTATCAGGCAATGAAAAACGTAAATAATGTTGCCTTGATCGTTTAATAGGCATATTGGTTATAGCTTCCAATCGTTCTTTTTCTTTTTTTAGCATCGCTAAATCATTCATTGTATAATAGGAAGGATGCAAACCTACTCTTGCATAGTCTACCATGTTTTTAATTAATAATTTAAATTTAGTTTTTGAAGCAGAAACATTAGTGTCAAATGTTGTATAATCTGCTATTAAAAAAAAGAAAAGCGTTCTTATATCGTGTTGTTTTTTTAAATCAATAATTTTCTGAAATGTATCAAATGGATCTTTTTTAATATTAAAACGAATACTAAACCTATCCCATAAATTAAAAACTTTTAACTGATATGCATCTTTAAAAAAACCACCTACAGTTCTAACAAAACTTTTATGTTTATATGCAAAAGCATTATCAACGTCAATTGTAGAAATGAAACTATATTTTCTTGAACTATATTCATATTCAGGAAAACGTTGTTTTAATTCTTCTAAAAACATGTACGACCAAATATCAATAAGTGGTTTTTCTAAAAACTTATATTTAAAAGCTATACTTTCTGCTGCTTCAAACCGTCCATGTTTATCTTTTATATGAGGTAAATATTCTTCATAACGAGTAATTAAATAAAAGCTTGCTGAAAATATATCAAAAGGTATATTTGATTTGTCTCCTTGTAAGAAAAAACAAGGAACTCCTTTCCATTTTTGCATGTGTATTTCTACATCTCTTATTCCTTGCTGAAAAAGTAAATCGTGACTTTTAATAAAAAATTCTTTTCCTAATGCTACTTTAGTGTATGAAAATTTAGGTCCATTATGTGCTACAAATTCTTCAACTTTATTTGTAAAACTTATAGGTATTTGTAATACACGGGTTATGATGTGTTTAAAAGTATATCTAACCCTAGGAGTAATCTTATGCGTATAAATTAAAAGCATTTTTATAATTTTATAAGTAGCAAAGTTTTAAGTTTTTTATAAAACTCCCTCATCTGCAAAGCTAAAATACGCTTTTTCAGTAATTATTAAATGATCTAATAATTTTAAGTCTAATGTAAAAGTTGCTTTCTTTATTTTTTTTGTTAATTCAATATCTGAAGCGCTTGGTATTAATTTACCTGACGGATGATTATGACACAATATTAACCCAACGGCAAAAAGTTCCAATGCTTTTTTAAATATAATTCGAACATCAACTAAAGTAGCAGTTAACCCACCTTTGCTTATTTGATGGTTTGCTAAAATTTTATTTGAATTATTTAAATACAACACCCAAAACTCTTCGTGTTCCAAATCTCCTATTATAGGTTGCATTATTTTTGCAACATCAAATGAAGATGTTATTTTACTTATTTGTTGTTTTTTTTCAAATTGTTTTCTTTTACCAAATTCTAATGCAGTAACAATAGTTGTAGCTTTTGCTTCCCCTATTCCTTTAAAGTGCATTAACTCTTCAATGGATAATTTTGATAAATTATTGAGATTATTCCCTACTGATTGTAATATTCTTTTAGATAAATCTACTGCGCTTTCTTCTCTATTACCAGAACTTATTAATATCGCAATAAGCTCAGCATCTGATAATGTATTTTTTCCTTTTAACAATAGTTTTTCACGAGGTCTATCATCTTGAGACCAAGATTTTATAGCTAATTTTTTCATTGTGCAATTTTTCTTTTTAATGATAAATATAAATCATTTTTTGCACAACCCAACCAAGCACAGTATCTTTGTACTCTATCTTTTTTAATTTTAAATATGAAGATTATCATAGCCGGGGCTGGAGACGTAGGTTTTCATTTGGCTAAATTACTTTCTTATGAGTCTCAAGATACTTATGTAATCGATTTTGACGGAGACAAACTTAATTACATCAATAATCATTTAGATGTTATTACCAAAAAAGGTGATGCTACTTCTATTAAATTACTGAAAGAGATTGGTATTAACTCTGCAGATCTTTTATTAGCTGTAACTGAAAGTCAAAATACAAATTTTACAATCTCTGTTATTGGTAAAGCCTTAGGCGTTAAAAAAACTATTGCTAGAATAAACAACCCAGAATTTTTAAATAATGATGTTATCAACTTTAAAGATTATGGTGTAGACTTTATGATTTCTCCTGAGGAGTTGGCTGCTAAAGAAATTAAACTTCTTTTAAATCAATCTTCTTTTAATGACACAGTAGCTTTTGAAAATGGTGTTTTCAATATCATGGGAACAACTTTAGGTTATAAGTCTCCTATTTTAGATTTAACAGTTAAAGAAGTTAAAGAGAAATATTGCCTAGTTGATTTTATTACTATTGCCATAAAAAGAGAAGGAATAGCACAAACTATTATTCCTCGTGGTGATACTGTATATAAAATGAATGATCAAGTTTATTTTTCTGTACCCAGCTATAGTATTGAAAAGTTACATCCTATTATAGGAAAAGAACATGTTGATATTAATAATGTAATGATTCTTGGTGGTAGTAGTATTGGAGAAAAAACAGCAAGGAATTTATGTATTGATAATTTTAAAGTAAAATTAATTGAGCGTAAAAAAGAAAAAGCTTTACAATTAGCTGAAAATCTTAGAAACACACTTGTTATTAATGGAGATGGAAGAGATTTAGAACTCCTTGAAGAAGAAAACATTCGAGAAATGGATGCTTTTGTTGCTGTTACTGGTGATTCTGAAACAAATATCATGTCTTGTTTAGTAGCTAAATCAAAAGGAGTAAAAAAGACAGTGGCTTTAGTTGAAAATATGGATTATATCAATATTTCTCAAACTATTGGTATTGACACACTAATTAATAAAAAATTAATTGCGGCTAGTAATATTTTTCGCCATATCCGTAAAGGTGAAATTTTAGCATTAGCTAATTTACATAATATTGATGCGGAAGTTTTTGAATTTGAAGTTCAACCAAATGCAAGAGTTACAAGAAAAGTAGTAAAAGAGCTACGTTTCCCTAGAGAAGCCATTATTGGAGGTGTAATTAGAGATGGAAAAGCGTTAATGTCTTTTGGTGATTTTCAACTAAAAAGTGGTGACAAAGCTATTGTGTTTTGTTTACCAGAAGCAATATCAATTGTAGAAGATTTATTCAACTAATGGAAAATCTTAACTTTAAACTTATTTATCGTTTTTTAGGTATAACTGCTGTTTTAAATGGCTTGTTTATGTGGCTTGCCATCCCTTTTAGCTTATACCATAATGAAAATGCTGTTTTAGGAATTTTAAATGCAGGAATAATAACCGTTGCAATTGGGCTTTTACTTTTTTTCTTTAACAAGCCTAATTCAAAAAAAATTCAAAAAAAAGAAGGATATCTAATTGTTACTTTAGGATGGTTAACATTGTCATGTACTGGAATGCTTCCTTACTTATTATCTGGTGCTATTTCGTCAATTCCTGATGCTTTTTTTGAAACTATTTCTGGGTATTCAACAACTGGATCTTCCATATTAACAGACATTGAATCTATGCCAAAAGGAATTCTTTTTTGGCGAAGTGCAACACATTGGATTGGTGGTATGGGAATTATAGTACTTACCATAGCTATTCTTCCGCTATTGGGTATAGGAGGAATGCAATTATTTATGGCTGAAGCTCCTGGTCCTTCTGCTGATAAATTACACCCTAGAATAACTGATACAGCTAAACGCTTGTGGTTAATTTATGTTCTTTTAACATTTGTTGAATTTATATTATTAAAAGTTGCTGGTATGACTTGGTTTGATGCTATCAATCATGCCATGGCTACTGTAAGTACTGGAGGTTTTTCAACAAAGAACTCTAGTGTAGCTTATTATAATAACATGCCTATAATACAATACATTATAGCTATATTTATGTTTATAGCTGGTACTAACTTTGTACTTACTTATTTTGCCTTAAAAGGAAAAATTCAAAAAGTTTTACAAAACGAAGAATTCAAATATTATTTATTTAGTGTAATAGGTATTTCAACAATTATTGCAGTAACTATCATCTTTTTTCAAGATCATAATTTAAATACTAGTATTGAACACCCAATGGTATTTGGAAAAGTAGAAAGTGCTTTTCGCCATTCATTTTTCTCTGTTATTTCAGTAATTACAACTACAGGTTTTGTAACTGCCGATTTTACCATGTGGAACTTCTTTATTACGGCAATATTCTTTTCGTTATTTTTCTTAGGAGGATCAGCAGGATCAACTTCTGGTGGTGTAAAAATAGTACGTCATATTATTCTACTTAAAAGTAGCTTTTTAGAATTTAAAAAATCATTACACCCAAATGCCATTATACCTGTTCGTTATGATGGTAAAGCAGTTAGTCAGACCATTGTATTCAACATTCTATCTTTCTTTGTTTTATACATGCTAATTTTTATTCTAGGAACAGTTATTCTAGCATTTTTAGGCTTAGATATTAAATCTGCCTTAGGTGCTTGTGCTTCTTCTTTGGGGAACATAGGGCCTGCTATTGGCTCTGTTAGCCCTGTTGATAATTTTTCTCATTTATCAGTTGGTGCAAAATGGTTCTGTTCATTTTTAATGCTTATTGGTCGTTTAGAACTTTTTACAGTTTTAATATTATTAACTCCTTTTTTCTGGAGAAAAAACTAATACGCCTTTCCCTTTTTATTAATATCATTCAACTCTTTTATTAATTGTTATTCAATAACATGGAGCTTAAACCTCAATAAATATAAGATATTTTTATAAATTAAATACTTTCTTAATTCCTTATAATAACACAGAAATAGTTTAATGTTATACAACTTCACAAAAAAGAGCTCAAACTTCACAAAAAATAAAAATTTGCTTTGAAAATTTCTTCCTTTACTTAAAGCAAAAAACATGAAATCACACATATTCCAAAAAATAATACACTTACGCCTCAATAAATATCACTTAGGTCTTATTTGCAAAAATTAGAAAAGTCTATTCCTACATTTGAGATAAGAAAACTAAATAACTCACTTTAAATAAGACTCTTAAAATCTATACCTTTTTGTATGGATTATGATTAGCAGGACAACCTATTATAATTTGTCTCTGTATGGTATTAACAATTTTAAATTAAATATTAACTACTAAATTTTATTATTATGGATCCATTTTTAGGACAAATCGTATTATTCGGAGGAAATTTTGCTCCAAGAGGTTGGGCTTTATGTGAAGGTCAATTATTACCCATAGCACAAAACTCTGCTTTATTTTCTATTTTAGGAACAATTTATGGAGGAGATGGAAGAACAACATTTGCATTACCAGATTTACGTGGTAGAGCTGCAATTAGTTCAGGTCGTGGACCAGGATTATCTGATCGTAGATTAGGATCAAGAAGTGGTCAAGAAATTGTTACCTTAAATTTAACAAACTTACCAAATCATAGTCATAATGCTACTTTTACACAAACATCAGGAGTTTCAACTACACCAGCTGTAGCTGATGAAGCTAATACTGATGAACCAACAAATAACAAACCTGCTATTCCAAACATTGCAGGAACAAACAGAGCATATAGTAATGCTACATCTGATGCTAACTTAGCAAATGGTACTGCAACAATTACTGGAACAGTTCAAGTTCTTCCTACTGGAGGGCAACAACCCTTTAATAATATGCAACCATACCTAACTACAAACTATATCATAGCTTTACAAGGAGTTTTTCCTTCTAGAAATTAAATCCTTAAGATTAAGGGTAAAAAGAGGAAGGTTAATAATACTATTAATTTTCCTCTTATTTTTAATGTTAAAAATCACTATATTAGCTCAATAACCAAAATACAACTATAAAATGAAACAAAATTATTTTTCAAAACCTTTGAAAATAATGCTGTATCTAGCTTTATTTTTTATCAACATAAATGCATTCTCTCAAGCAACAGTTTTAACTGAAGGAGATATTGCCTTTACTCGAATTAATATGGATGATGAATCATTTTCATTTGTCCTTTTAGTACCTATCACAAATACGACTCAATTTGTAATAACTGATGAAGCATGGAATAGTACTAATTTATTAGCAAATGAATCATCAATTCAATTTACTGCAACTTCTTCATTTGTAGCTGGAGAAGAAATATCAATATCTGCAACATCTCTAGGTTTTACGACAACAGGTTCAGGGACTGCAACCATTACAAGCATTGGTACTATTCACCCTAACGTTGGTAATATGCTGGGGTCTGCAGGTGATCAACTTTTTATATATCAATCTACTGGTTCACCTGGTCCTAACGATTTTATTACAGGTATTAATGCAAATGGAGGTGTATCGGGCTCTTCAGGGAATGCATGGAGTCTTTCAACAAGTTCTTCACACTCATATTTACCTAGTGGATTGACAAACGGAACAGATGCAGTCGGTATATTCCCTATCGGGGGTTCTCAAAGTGAAGTTGATAACGCAAGATACAAATCAACAGCTTTAAGAACAGGTGATAAAGCTACTGTTTTAGCTGCAATTATGAATTTAACTAATTGGGAATATCACAATGATAATGTACAAGCGCCTGTTGGAACATCTTTTACTATAACAGGAGGAAACACAGCTCCAGTAATAGCAGGTACGTCTGCAGGTCAAACGGTAAATGATAATGCTACAGTATCTCCTTTTTCTGCTATAACAACTACAGATGCAGACGGAGATAATCTTTCAGCTACTATTACTTTAGATACTAATGCTAAAGGTGTTTTATCTGGAACTGGATTAACTGGTACTGGTCCTTATGCTATTGCTAGTACTTCACCTGCTGACTTGCAAGCAAAACTTAGAGCTTTATCTTTTAATCCTACTGATAATAGAACAAGTACATCTGAAACAACTACTTTTACTGTAGTTATAAATGATAATACAGATACAGATACTAACAATACAACTACAGTAATTTCAAATGCAGTAGCACCAACTGTTACAAGTATAAGTTCTTCAACTGCCAATGGTACCTATAAAGTTGGCGATAATGTAATAGTTACCGTTACTTTCTCTGAAATAGTTACTGTTACTGGTACTCCTCAAATAACCTTAGAAACTGGAACTACAGATAGAACTGTAAATTACAACGGAACTGGTAGTGGAACAAATACGATACAGTTTACGTATACTGTTCAAGCTGGGGATTTAAGTGCTGATTTAGATTATGTTGCTACAAATTCATTAACTGCTGGTACTAGTATTCAAGATTCTGGTAGTAAAGATGCTACCTTAACTTTACCTAGCCCTGGAGCTGCAAATTCTTTAGGTGCTAATAAAGCATTAGTTATTGATGGAGTTGTTCCTACTGTAACGAGTGTAAGTTCTTCAACAGCTAATGGAACTTATAAAGCTGGAGATAATATTATAGTTACTGTTACTTTCTCAGAAGTTGTTACTGTTACTGGAACACCTCAAATAACTTTAGAAACTGGAACTACCGATAGAACTGTAAACTATGATGGAACTGGTAGTGGAACCAATACTTTACAATTTACATATACTGTTCAAGCTGGTGATGTAAGTGCTGATTTAGATTATGTAGCTACAAATTCATTAACTGCCGGTACAAGTATTCAAGATGCTTCTGGGAATAATGCTTCTTTAACATTAGCTACTCCTGGTGCTGCTAACTCATTAGGTGCTAATAAAGCAATTGTTATTGATGGAGTTACTCCTAATTTAACATCCTCTAATCCAGCAGATGATGCTACTGGAGTTGTTATTTCGCAAAATATAGTATTAACATTTAATGAAAACATTAGCAAAGGTACTGGTAACATACTTATCAAAAAATCATTAGACAATAGTACTGTTGAAACGATAGACGTTACAACTGCTTCTGTTACTGTAAGTACGAATACTGCCACAATTAATCCTAGTTCTGATTTTGATTTAAATACTGGGTATTATATTCAAATAGCTAATACAGCTTTTAAAGATGCAGCTAATAATAATTATGCTGGTATTTCTGATGCTACTTCTTTGAACTTTACATCAGAATCAAATCAAACAAATGCATATGCTGTTGCTAGCGGAAATTGGTCTGTACCAAGTAACTGGTCATTAGGTAGGCTACCTATTAGTACTGATAATGTTAATGTAGGCACAAATACTATTAATTTAGATGTTAGTAATGTTACCATAAACGATTTAAGTATAAGTATCGGTGGATCTTTTAATATATTAAGCGGTCAATCTATTACAGTTGAAGGAAACCTTAACCAAAATGGTACATTAAACATATTATCTAACGCTTCTAACAATGGTTCTTTAATTGTTAAAGGAAACCATACGGGAATTAGCAATGTTGATTATCACCGATATTTATCTACCAATTGGCATTTAGTTGCTTCTCCAATTTCTGGTAAAAACATTAATGATTTTTCAGGAAATGTAAGTACTAGTGGTAACAAATATGCTATTGCTCCTTATGTAAATAATGTTGTAAGCGCTTCTCGTTGGAATCACTACACTACAGCAGCTGGATCAAATGATATTGCAAGTGCAGGAACATTTACTGTTGGTAAGGGGTATTCAATACAAAAAAGTACAGGTGGTACCTTAAATTTTTCAGGTACTCTAAATACTACTGACAAAACTTTCCTAATTACGGATGGTGGTGATAATCCAGCAGGAAACAGATGGAATTTAGTAGGTAACCCATTTACTGCATCATTACATGCTAGTAATGCAGCTGATGCTACTAATAACTTTTTGAAAGTAAACATTGATGCTGGTAACCTTGATCCTTCAAGAGCTGGTTTATACTTATGGAACGGTTCAGCTTATGTAGAAAAAACTGTTGATGATGCTGCTTTTTATATTGCACCAGGACAAGCATTTTTTGTTCATGCTCCTGATGCAGGTGGAACTTCTGTAAGCTTTACGGAAGCTATGGAAACACATCAAACTGGTAATGTATTTTTAAAAGGTAACTCTGTAAGTTATCCTGAGATAATTTTAAATGTAACTGAAGATAAAAACACATCTTCAACAAAAATTAGATACATAGAAAACAAAACTAAAGGTTTAGATCCAGGATCAGATGTTGGTACTTTTACAGGTACAAACGCTACCTTTAAAACATTTACTCATTTAGTTAGTGATAGTAAAGGTATTGATTTTGCTATTCAAGCTTTACCAAATAAAGATTATGAAAACATAGTTGTTCCTATTGGTTTAAAAGCTAAAGCTGGAAAATCGATAGAAATCTCTGCTAAAGGTACTAATTTACCTAGCGGTATTGACATGTATTTAGAAGATAGAACAAACAATGTTTTTACTAATTTATCTAAAGAAAACTACACTATTACCCTTAAAAGTGATGCTGAAGGTATAGGTCAATTTTATATTCACACAACTTCTCAAAAGTTAGGTACTAGTGATACTAATCAATTATTAGAAAACGTAAGTATATACAAGTCTTCTAAAAATGAATTAACAGTAGCTGGATTACAATCAGAAAAAGCTTCTTTAACTGTTTACTCTATACTTGGTAAAAAAATTACTACTAAAAAATTCAGAACTAATGGTGTTTCAACTATTTCCCTTCCTGAAATTGCATCAGGAGTATATGTAGTAGAGTTATCAACTGAATTAGGAAAGTTAAGTAAGAAAATTATAGTTCAATAATTAAAAAGTATGACCATGAAAAAACAAGTTAAAAATAACGACACCGATATAACTCGTAAAGAAGCTCTTAAAAAAATAGGAAATTATGGTAAATATACAGCCCTAACAGCCTTAGGAACCTATATGTTATTAAACCCTAAAAAAGCGCAAGCACAAAGTCCTGAAGCACCAGGGTTTTAATTTTAAACCTATTAATTAAAAGTAAAATAAAAGCCTCAAGAAATTTCTTGAGGCTTTTTTATGTATCCTTTTTTTGAATCTGTTTTGTATAATAAAATTATCTTACACCAAAACAAAATATCGGATTACCACCTATAAATCAACATACTAAACACAACTTTTATTAAATAATATTTTTCTGCTAATTATTTTTTTTCTAAGTTTATAATCTGAAAAAGAAAAATTATGAAAAGAAAAAATTGCCTCGCTTATGCGATAGTTCTTCTATTGCCCTATTTTTTAATCACTTCAACCTATAGTCAACAAATTAATGATAATTTTGACAATGGTGCCATTACAGGTTGGACTCAAGGAACAAATGGTCACTGGACAAGTTCTACAACCTCTCCAATTAATGGTTCTCATTCATTAAAACATAATCTATCAAATACAGCTGGAAAAAGTTATATCAGTAAAAGTATTTCCAGTTTAGATCTAACTACACAAGATATAACTTGGCAATTCAACTTAAAAAACGGGAATTGGGATCCTTCTGGCTCCAATAAGTTTTGGATTTATTTAACTGCTAGTGAATCTAACTTAAACTCTAGTACCGTTGATGGTTATGCTATTGGGGTTAACTTAACCGGTACTTCCGACATTTTAACCTTATGGAAAGTAACAAACGGAACAGTAGATACATCTATAATTACTACCGCTATTGATTGGGATGCTAATGAAATTAAAGGTATTAAAGTTACACGAAGCACAAATGGTTTATGGAAATTATTTATTGACGAAAACGGAGGATTTGATTCTTTAGATCTTAAAGGAAGTGTTACTAACAATGATTATATTATAAAAAACTATTTTGGGATTTATTTTCAATACACTAAGTCTAGAGCTGGTTTATTATGGATCGATGACATATTAGTTGAAGGCAAAACTCCATCAACTAATCCTACTGTAAGTTTTAAAACCAGTACTAGTTCTATTAATGAAACAAACATCACTTTCAATAAACAAATACCTCTCTCATTTTCCAATTATACATCCAACGCTACAATTAATATTACAATTGACGGTAATAGCACGGCAGAAGCAACAGACTATTCATTAAATACATCTTCATTAATTTTTACTTCTAACGGAACTAAAAACATCTCTTTAGATATTAATAATGACCTTGATATGGACAATGAAACAATCATTTTAAAATTAACTATTACTAGTGGAGTTGCCGATATAAATATTAGCACTCATACTTTAGCTATAATAGATGATGATTTACCTAAAATTATTATTAATGAAATTTTAGCTGATCCAACTGGAATTGATGCAAATGGAGATGGTACAATTAGTACTTCACAAGACGAGTTTATTGAATTAGTTAACACTGACATTACCTCTCACATTCTTACAGACTACACCATTTCTGACAATAGCTCTATTAGACATACTTTTGGAAATATAACAATACCAGCTGGTGGATCTGTAGTTGTTTTTGGTGGAGGTGCTCCTACTAATATTTTTGGAATATCATTAGTTGCTTCAACAGGACGTATTAGTTTAAATAATACTGGAGATACAGTAACTTTAAAAAACAACAACGGTGTAATAATTACAACATATACCTACGGAAGTGAAGCAAATGCAGATCAATCCATTGGCAGAAATGATGATTTAACTGGCAACTTTGTAAAACATTCATTAATTACCTCCAATCCGCAAAAGGCTACACCCGGTAAATATAACACCACAGATTTACCTTTTTCTACAATAACGTGGAAAGGTGCTGTTGATTCAAACTGGAATACTTCTTCAAACTGGAGTACAGATAAAATTCCATCAACTTCTGATGAAGTTTTAATTTTAAAAACTACAAATCAGCCTACAGTTAACTCTTTTACATCTATAAAAAAAGTAACCTTAGCTTCTGGGGCTTCATTAATTGCGAATGCACACTTAAATGGAGACATAACTTATAGAAGAAGTTTAGCTACTAATAATTGGTATTTAGTCGCTTCTCCATTAAAATCAGAAACTATTGAAAACTTAATTGCTTATAATGATTTTGCTACTGGTCCAAATAAAAATATCGGCATTGCTCCATATAAAAATGATGGATCAGCCTGGAACTATCTATCAAACAACTCAACTGGAGTAATTACTTCTGGAAAAGGGTATTCTGTTAAATTAAATGTTCCTAGCGATTTAAAATTTACTGGTGAAATAAATACAGGTACCATTACTTATCCTATTACCCAAGCTACCAATAATTTTAATTTAATAGGAAATCCATTTACATCTTACATTAATCTTAGTACTTTCTTTACTGATAATTCAACTGCTTTATCTGAGGAAACAATTTGGCTATGGAATCAAGCAACTAATAGTTATGATTTAAAAATGGGCGGTATAGATGGTAGCTTTCAAATATCACCTACTCAAGGTTTTTTTGTTAGTGCTAATCATAATACCAATATTACCTTTAGTAAAACTAATCAAAGTCATCAATCTGATACCTTCCAACGAAATACAAAAACAGAAATTAATGTAACAGTAACAGAAAACAAAAATACTAAGTCAACCAAATTGTTCTATTTAAATGAAGCAACTACTGGTTTTGATAATGGTTATGACGGTACAATGTTTAATGGTATTTCTTCAAGTTTTGCAATCTATTCTCAATTAGTTAGCAATAATAAAGGCAAAAATTTTGCTATTCAATCCTTACCTATTAATAATTTAGAAACGATAATTGTTCCTATTGGTTTAAAATTTGATGCAGGAAAAACAATAGAATTTTCTGCCAAGTCTATTAACTTACCTTCTAATATTCAAGTATATTTAGAAGATAGAATTCATAATACTTTTACTAACTTATCTAAAGAAAATTATACTAGTACCCTTAAAAATAATGTCGATGGTATTGGACAATTTTACATTCATACTACTTCTCAGAAATTAAGTTCTAGTAATAATAACCAAATATTAGAAAATGTAAGTACTTACCAATCTTCTAAAAACGAAATAACAATAACTGGATTACAGTCTGATAAAGCTTCTTTAAGTCTATATACTATACTTGGCAAAAAAATAATTGAAAAAAAATTCAAATCTAATGGTAAAATAATTATTGGTATACCAAAAATAACTTCTGGAATCTACCTTATAAAAATAACCTCTAAAAACGGGTCTATCAACAAAAAGATTCATGTAAACTAACAATAAAAAAGGTTGTAAAGTATTTTATAACCTTTTTTAAACACCACTAAACAATTAAAAATCAACATTTAATCTATTTTAATTTTCATTCATCTATACTTTAAGGGAATCCATCTAATCTCCTACATAACAACCATCTTCCTTTTTTAATTTTACAATAAGAAACTTAAAAAATAATATTATGATTACTGATTTTACTCTTAAAAAATTATCTTTTGAATATGTAGCTTACGATACCCTTTTAAGCGGAATACATTATAATTTCAATCATCCAACAAAAGGCGCGTTTACAGCATTAATGCCAGATAAGTACTCAAAAATAGAAATTGACTCTGTTGATTTATCCGTTAATCTAATTTTCAACGACATTAACGATTTAAAAGAATGGGTAGCAAATTGATAATAAAAAAACAAGTGACAATTTAAAATCATCACTTGCTAAAACTTTTTACTAAATCAATTAAAACTTACAACTTCCTTCGGTTATCGTCAGATTTTGTATCAATTAATTTATTGTATGGATCAACACCTACTTCAACAGGTTTTTTATCAACTATAATAGAAATTTTATTATTAACCTTCGTAATCTTATGTTTCTTTAAATAAAGTTCTATTTCTTTTTTGTTTCCGTCAACTGTTTCTTCTCCGAAAACACCTATATCAATATAATCTTTTAAAGGAACAGATAAAATAGGCTTTTTCATTTTTTCTGTTTTATATGAAATAGTATCACCTACTTGTTCTCCATAATAACGCTTCCCTTTGTCATTATTTCTATATTTACTAACATTAAATTCAATATCAACTTGATACTTACCATTCTCTAGTTTTTTAGAAGAAACATCCACTACTCTATTTCTATATAATGTAACAGTTTCAAACATATCTTTAATAGTGTACTGTAAGCTATCAGGTACAACTTTTTGTATATAATCAACCATTTCTATAGAAGTAGTATATGGAGCATCTTGAAACTTTACTTTCTCTACATACTCTTTTAACGCTCCATTCAGTTTCTCTTCACCAATATAATCACTCAACGCATAAAATATTAACGATCCTTTTTGATAACGAATATATCCTTGCCCATCATTATACATTAATGGTTTTTCACGCTTTCGCTCCATAGTTCTTTGCGTTAAATACCCGTCTAATGATTTCTTTAAAAATTTACGCATTTCAGTTTTTCCAGCTTTATGTTCTAAAACTTTTAATGCAACATACTCAGATAAACTTTCTGATAACATGGTTGCTCCTAAAACATCAGCACCAATAACTTGATGTGCCCACCATTGGTGTGCTAATTCATGCACTGTTACAGCAAATGGGTAATCTACACCTTCATCTTTTTTATCTACATCAGCAATAAAACCAATAGATTCTGAAAAAGGTATTGTATTTGGAAAAGACTGCGCAAAAGTTCCTCCTGTTTTTGGAAACTCAATAATACGGACTTGCTTATGTTGATAAGGACTAAAGTTTTTTGAATTATAATCTAAAGATGCTTTAATTCCTTTCATCATTCTATCTAAATTATACTCATGTCCTTTTTGATAATATATTTCAAGATTTACATCATTCCATCTATCTTTCTTAATTTCATATTTTGCAGAGTTAAAAGCATAGAAATTCAATATTTTACTATCCATTTTATAATGAAAATACTTACGTCCATCTTTTACCCATTCTTTTTGTAAATACCCAGGAGCAATAGCTATTTGATCTTCATCTGTACTAACAGTAGCTTCAAAATCAATCCAATCACTATCTCCAGAAATATAGGTATTCCCTAAAGCAGTACTATCAGATGGATGTGGTTTTAAATCATTTTTAGCCAATCCATATTTCTTTCTAGTTTTATTATCCGTTAATTCTCCTCCGTCAGAATATCCAAATGAAGGATAAATTCCACTATTCATAAAAGTACCATTTCTACGAACTGGTGAATTCTTTCTGAAAAAATTATTTGGTTTATTTTTAACTGTAAAATTAAGTTCTAAACTGTCTCCTGGTTGTAATGGTGTCTTTAATTTATAAATATCAAAATTTTGAATAGTATCCTCTAACACCAAAGTTGTTGATTTATTAAATTCAAATGTACTTGGATAATTATTATGATTTAAAAACAAGCTATCTATTACCTCGTTTGTTTTATTAATCATTTTATAAGTTCCAGATGATTTAAAATCATATGTTTTTGGGAAAATATTCATATCAATATTTACAGCTACAATTCTTGGTTGTGCTTTTCCTTGATATTTTTTATAATCTTTTTCCCACTTTACTCGTAGTTGTTCACGCTCTTTTCTAGAAGTTCTTTCATTTTTTATATTGTTTTCATAATAAATCCTTCCCCCTAAGGTAAAGAATGCTATTAAAAACACTCCCAATACAGTTATAGTTTTAACTGTTAAACGGCTTTTAAAAATTGTTAATCTTTCTTTAAAAGAATGTGGTAATCCACGAACCCAAAACAAGCTAGTTAATACTAATAATACAAGTCCTCCTAATGTCCAATATCCTTTATATGTTAAATATCTTCTTAATGAAGAACCATAACCATTCATATCTGAATATCTAAAACTAGGTCCTTGATTGTATTTGAAAATTGATTGCTCTATACCTGCAAAGGTTAAAAAAGGAAGTCCAAAATTAATTACAATTAAAATAAATAACCCAACATATGGATTTCCTACCAAAGTTTGAATAAACAATGCTAACAATGCCCAAACTGCAAAATGTATAAACTGTAAAACAAACAACTCATATATATAGTGAGTAAGCTCATAATTATAAAACCCTTTATATGTTTGGTAAATAATTCCAGCAAACATAACAACTGCTAACAAAACTAACTGAACCTTTAACAATGCTATTAATTTAGACAACCACAAAACCCAGTTAGGAGTTGGTGTTACATCAATTAAATGATTTGTTTTTGCCATTTTACCTCTATGCACCAACATTCCTGCATATAAAAATGTTATAATGTTTATTGACAATGTAAATGCACCTATACCACTTTGTAACATTTTCCAAGTTACAGGCAATGTTTTAGTTCCAAATATTAACCCTGTTTCAGATAAGGTGATTATGGTTAAAATTAAACCTACTAAAACAATTGCTATAAAAGGTAATGCCTTAACTATATATTTAAAATCTATATTAGATAACTTCCACGTGTTTTTTAAGTTTTGGGTAAATGAAAAATTATAATTCACTTCTGGTAATTGAACTCTTGTTACACTTCCAAAGTTCTTCTTTGTTACCCTATCTCCTTTTTCTTTTCTGAAAAGAGACAACGTTACAGCATTTTGACTAAATGAAAATTTCTTATAAACCGTAGCAAATATTAATGTAGCAACACCTAACCAAATCAATCTATTATAAATAACAATTCCTTTAAATGGTAAAGCCGCTTCGTTTTGTTCTGCTAAGGTCCAATAACGTGTATAATAATTCAAAGCAGCATCTCCATAAGGATCAATTAAACCTGCTAAAAGCCTGTTTCCTTCTTCAGACAAAAGACTCTGCATTAACCCTTGAACAAACATTAACACTATAATAGTAATAAAACCAGCTGCTATATTTCTAGTAAAAGTTACAACTGCAAAAACAATAGCTCCAAATAATAAGGAATTTGGAATGACATATACTAAATACGAATGTAAATAGGCTCCAAAATTAAATGCATTTACTATTTCAGGATTTGTTCCTGGTAATCGAAACCCTATAACGACCCCTAATCCAATAACTAAAACAATTAAAGAAACAATTAACAAACCACTTAAAAACTTAGCAAATAAATAGCTTGCCTTTGTAAATGGATACGAATATAAAATTGAATGCATTTCACTTTTATAATCCCTAAAAATTGTAACTCCAATTATAGAAGGAAACAAGAAAAATATTAATTGAGCAGTACCAGCAAACATACCGTAAACACCAATTGGAGAATTTACAATTTTATTTCCTCCTGTAGTTACTGTTATACTATCAAAAATTCCTGCGTTTGCTGCAGCAAAAAATGTAGCTATAATGAAAAATATAGCTAGATAAATATAAAATGCTGGTTTTTTAAACCAGTAATTTATTTCGTGTTTAAATATTGTAGAAAACATATATTTTATTTTTTTATTAATTAAATAGCACTTAGGCAGTAACTGGTTCGTCTTGCTTTAATGCAATAAAATACACATCATCTAATTGTGGTGATACTGAAACAAATTTCTCCGATGGTTTATCATCGGCAAACACACGTATATTCAACGTATTATCTTGATTATAATTTGATGATAAAACATTAAAAGTAGCTTCATGCTTTTCTAAATCATCTCTATCAATAATCTTAGTCCAAATTTTCCCTTCTATTTCTTTTGTTGATTCTATTGGAGTAGTATGTTTTAAAATACGCCCACCATTTAAGATGGCCATTTCATTACACAACTCTTTTACATCTTCAACAATATGTGTAGAAAAAATTACGGTTGAATTGGTTCCTACTTCACGTAAAACATTCAAAAAACGATGACGTTCTGCTGGATCTAAACCTGCTGTAGGCTCATCAACAATAATTAACTTAGGATTGTTTAATAATAATTGAGCAATTCCAAATCGTTGCTTCATTCCTCCTGAATATCCTGCTACGTATTTTTTCCTTACCTCATATAAATTAGTTATTTCTAAAACCTCTTTAACAATTTTTTGTCTATCAGATTTTGAACTAATTCCTTTTAACGTTGCAAAATAATCTAACAAATCTTCAGCTGACATTTTAGGATATACTCCAAAAGACTGTGGTAAGTACCCTAACATTTTTCTAAATGTCATTTGATTTTCTAACACATTAATTCCATCAAAAGAAATACTTCCAGAATCTGGACTCTGCAGTGTTGCTATTGTTCTCATTAATGATGATTTCCCAGCTCCATTAGGCCCTAAAAGACCAAACATCCCTGTTCCTATCTCTAAATTTAAATTATCAATAGCTTTTACCCCGTTTTTATAGGTTTTAGTTAAGTTTTTTATAACTAATCTCATAATTATCTGATTTAGTTGATTTTATTTAGTTTCTATGTTAGAAGCTTTAAAAGCTATTTTGTTACAAAAAAAAAGCTCTTTTCGGAAAAAATTTTTATTCATACGGAAACAATATCCTTTAGATTTTATTTAAAAATGGAATATTCGTAGCAAATAAAATATACTATTATGAAAAAATTATTTCTATTACCTATTATTTACTGTATGTTAATAATGGGATGCCAAACAACAGACTCTGATGTTTTGGATAACGAAAAAAAAGAAACATTAACTGTTCAACAACGATCGGAAAATATCCCTCTTATAAGAAAGGTTTCTGCCACTTTTAATAAAGTTGTTCAAAACGAAGAGGCCTGGAAAAAAATACAAGCTTTTGTTACTGAAGATCATGTTATACTTAAAAGTAACAATGTTTTTGAAGATCATTTTATAATGAATGCCAAATTGGTAATTGAAGATGATATCATCTTCAGAGCAGAAACGATAAAAGATGATGTTTTACCTAAATCATCGTTAAAGGAGGTATTTATTAATACTTATAGTTCTCTTTATCCTGAAGACAATATTAATTACACAACTATTTTAAAACAATTACCAAAACTTCATTTTGGAATACCAGTTTCAGCATTAAAAAATTATGATACATGGAAAGAAAACGGATTTCCTGTATTAGCAAAAAGCTACGATGCAAACAATAATAAGTTAGAGAAGGTTAACAAAGAAGAAGCTATTAAGCTAATAGGTATTGATAACTTTAATAAGCTTACTGAAAAATCAAAAGAGCCTTATGAAAGTTATTACGCATCTAAATCAGATGTTGTTATTGCAATAATAGCTATTGCTACAAGAAAAAAACAAGGAAACATTATAACTATTAAAGATGATAAAACGTCTATTGCTTCATTTGAAATCAATGACGAAAAACATTACAATGAATTGATTGTTAATGATGGTAATGAAACCTTTGCTTTTGCACAAAATAATATGATGCAACAAACTTACATCGATTTACCAAATGGATGTAATGGTTATTATTCATTTATATGTGGAAGTGATAAAATGAATACATATACCCAACAAATGCAAAAATTAGCAAATGATACCTGTAACACTATTTGGAGATGTATTCCTTGCTGTGACCCTTATACTGGAGGAATTAATTATTACGCAATGATTTTTGAACCAAATTCTATAAAGTGTAAAAAAACAATGGATTACTTACAAGTATTAAGTATGTACTCATTAGAGGTTAACTATTAATTTAAAATTAAAAAGAGGAGTTTGAAACATTTCAAAACTCCTCTTTCATCCCCTAAAAAAAATTATTTATTTTGGCTTCCTGGTGGATATTTAGCCATTATTTCTTTTACAAATTCTTTAATTCGAGCTTCTTTTCGCTCTACGTTACTTACACTTAAAGCTCCAGTACCAATACCCTGCCAAACCAACTCTTTCTTACCCGCGTCTAATAAATCTATAAATAAAGTTCCTTCGGTGTGTTGTGATACCCTCATTAGACTTGGTCCATAATACCATGGATACCAAAATCCTCCAAAACGATTATCATTTACATTAATTCGTTCTCTTGATTTTGTAAATAAACTAACTAGAACATCTGGTGAAGATGATTTCTTCATTCCTTTCGCTATTAATTCAGCTTCAATAGCACGCATTATACGTTTTTTATCAAGATCAGAAATTGGCGCTTTATCAATACCTTTTTTATAAAAAGCAAATGTTTTGTATTTAGAAAAATCTACTTTGGTATCGTAATCTGTAGTAACTCTTACTGAGACACAAGAAACAGCTAGTAAAGCTATGATAGGTAAGAATAGTAATTTAGATAGTTTCATTTTTTATAGAATTTAGAGTTTCAAGCATTATAGCATTCATTAGTTAAAATTGCTTAACTTGAAACTCTAATTCTTGAAACTGTTACACATTTTCAAACAGTGCGTCATCTACTATATTTGGAAGCGTTACTTGTAATTTTTTCTCAACTTCCATAGCTCTTTTAATTGCAAAAATAGCTTCATCATTTCTTGCCCAACTCCTTCTTGCTATTCCATTATTTACATCCCAAAAAAGCATAGATTGTAAACGACGTGATGCTTCCTTAGAACCATCAAGAAGCATGCCAAAACCTCCATTTATTACTTCACCCCAGCCAACACCACCTCCATTGTGGATTGATACCCAAGTAGCTCCTCTAAAACTATCTCCAATTACATTCTGTATTGCCATATCAGCTGTAAAACGAGACCCATCATAAATATTTGAAGTTTCTCGGTACGGAGAATCAGTACCTGATACATCATGATGATCACGCCCCAATACAACTGGCCCTATTTTTCCTTTTTTAATAGCTTTATTAAAGGCTTCTGCTATTTTCATTCTTCCTTCTGCATCAGCATATAAAATACGTGCTTGCGAACCTACTACTAATTTATTTTCTTGCGCTCCTTTAATCCACTGAATATTATCAGCCATTTGTTGTTGAATTTCAATAGGCGACTTTTTCTTTATCTTTTCTAAAACTTTACAAGCAATAGCGTCTGTTTTTGCTAAATCTTCTGGCTTTCCTGATGTACATACCCAACGGAATGGACCAAATCCATAATCAAAACACATAGGCCCCATAATGTCTTGTACATAACTAGGATACTTAAACTCACGACCAATTGTTGGATTAGAACTCATAACATCAGCTCCTGCTCTACTTGCTTCCAATAAAAAAGCATTTCCATAGTCAAAAAAGTAAGTACCTTTTTCTGTATGCTTATTTATAGCAGCTGCATGACGACGTAAAGTTGACTGAACTTTATCTTTAAACTCTTCAGGTTTATTTGCCATCATTTCATTTGCATCTTCAAATGAAATATCTACTGGATAATATCCTCCAGCCCAAGGATTATGCAATGATGTTTGATCAGAACCTAAATCAATATGGATATTTTCTTCGTCAAATTTTTCCCATACTTCAACAATATTACCTAAATATGCTATTGAAATAACTTCTTTATTTTCTTTAGCTAAACGAACTCTTGAAACCAATTGATCTAAATCAGTAATTTTTTCATCAATCCACCCTTGATCTAAACGTACTTGAGTAATTTTAGGATTTACCTCAGCACAAACTGTAATACAACCAGCTATATTTCCTGCTTTAGGTTGCGCTCCACTCATACCACCTAACCCAGCAGTTACAAATAAATTCCCTTTAGGTTCTTTTTTTATTTTACGAAAACCATTTAATACAGTAATAGTTGTTCCATGAACAATACCCTGAGGACCAATATACATATAACTTCCAGCAGTCATTTGTCCATATTGTGTAACTCCTAACGCATTAAACTTTTCCCAATCATCTGGTTGTGAATAATTCGATATCATCATACCATTGGTAACAACTACTCTAGGTGCATCTTTATGAGAGGGAAATAATCCCATAGGGTGACCAGAATACATAGTTAACGTTTGTTTATCGGTCATTTCCGATAAATATTTCATTGTTAATAGGTATTGTGCCCAATTAGAAAATACTGCACCGTTACCACCATAAGTAATTAATTCATGTGGATGTTGAGCTACTGCATAATCCAAATTATTCTGAATCATTAACATGATTGACTTTGCCTGAGTAGATTTCCCTGGATACTCTTTAATATCACGAGCATGCATTTTGTATGTTGGACGAAAACGATACATATAAATACGACCATATTTCTCTAACTCTTCCTTAAATTCTGGTAATAATACTTCGTGATGTTTTTTATCAAAATAACGTAATGCATTTTTTAGCGCTAATTTTTTTTCTTCAGCAGTTAAAATATCTTTACGCTTTGGTGCTCTATTTATTGACGAATCATAAATTGGCATTTCTGGTAATTCACTAGGAATTCCTTGTTTTATTTGTTCTTTAAATGTCATCATAATGTCTTTTTTAAGCTACTTTAAACTTTTGATTTTTAACCATATTTATTAATGCATTAATATCATCTTTCAATACTCTATCATCTTCTAACTTTGCTACTTCACTTCTAATTAACTTAAAATTATCTTCTATGATAGGTGAAAAAGTATTCGGTCTTCTAAAGTCCATAGCTTGTGCAGCATACATAAACTCAATTGCAAATATTTTATCAATGTTTCCTAGAATTTGATTGAATTTACGTCCAGAAATACTCCCCATAGAAACATGATCTTCTTGTCCTAATGAGGTTGGAACACTATCAGCTGATGGAGGGAAACACAATGATTTATTTTCAGTTACTAAAGCTGCTGTAGTATATTGAGGAATCATAAAACCTGAATTTAATCCACCGGCTTCGGTAAGTAATCTTGGTAATCCATACTTTCCTTCTAAAAGTAGATAACATCGTCTATCTGCTATATTTCCTAATTCAGATGCTGCAATTGAAGCATAATCTAATGCCATTGCTAAAGGTTGCCCATGAAAATTCCCTCCAGATATCGCCTCCGTTTCACTTAAAACTATAGGGTTATCTGTAACCGAATTCATCTCTATTTCTGCCAAATCATTTAAATGAAAATATGCATTTCTAGAAGCCCCATGAACCTGAGGCATACAACGGATTGAATATGGGTCTTGTACTCTAGGAAAACTTGTATCTTCTACGTTTTGAGAATCTTTTAATAACATTCGCATACGTTCAGCAACTTTTAAATTTCCTTTAAATGGTCGAATTTGATGTAACTCTTCTTTAAATGGTGATACATTACCTGAATACCCTTCTAAACTCATAGCTCCAGCTACATCAGCTAAATCTAAAAGGTATTCCATCTTTTTTAAACCTAAAATAGCGTGTGCTAAAATAAATTGTGTTCCATTTATTAAACCTAAACCTTCTTTAGCTTCTAATACTAAAGGCTCCAAATTATTTTTAGCTAATACTCCTTTAGCTGGTTGTATTGTATCTTCAACCCAAAATTCACCTTCACCTAATAGTGGTAAAAAAAGATGTGATAATGGAGCTAAATCTCCTGAAGCTCCAACTGAACCTTGCTCAGGAACAACTGGTAATAAATCATTTTCAATAAAATAAACGATACGTTCAATCATTTCTATACGTACTCCAGAGAATCCTTGACATAATGCTTGTACTTTACAAATCATCATTATCTTAGATAGCTTTTTATCAATTGGATTCCCTACTCCAACAGCATGTGTAATTAGTAAATTTTCTTGTAACTTACTCGTTTCTTGAGGTGTAATTTGCACATCACATAATGGTCCAAAACCTGTATTTATACCATAGATAGCTGCATCAGAATTTGCCATTGTATCTACCTTCTTCCTACATACATCTACTTTGCTCTTAGCTTCTGCTGTTATACCTGCTTTTAAAGTTCCTTCGGCAATTGCAATTACTTTATTTACCGTTAACTGATCTATTCCGTATTTAAACATGTCTTTTATTTCATTTTTTACAAAGTTATTTTTATTTTTGATAACCAACAATATCATCTTTATCATTAAATAATAACCATGAGTTATCAAATAGAATTAAGACATTTTCGTTACTTCTTAGCTGTAGCTGAAGATTTACACTTTAGGAAAGCTGCCGAACGCCTTTTTATATCTCAACCAGGATTAAGCAGACAAATTAAACAAATGGAAGAAGATTTAGACATACAACTGTTTGTTAGGCACAATAGAAAAGTACAATTAACCCCTGTTGGTATGTATTTAAAAACTGAATTAACTAGGAACCTAAAAAACCTTGATTATATTTTAAACTATGCTAAGCTATTACAAGAAGGTAAACATGGTCAATTAAAATTTGGATATGTAGGTTCGGCTATGCAAGAGATTATTCCTAATTTGTTAATTCGCTTTAAAAAAGAACATCCTAATGTTCAATTTGGACTAAAAGAAATGGATAATGATAAACAAATTGATAGCTTATTATCTCAAGATATTGATGTTGGCTTTGTAAGATTAGATCGTGTACCTAGAGGCTTAGTTATTAAACCTATTTTAAAAGAATCTTTCTGCTTAGTATTACCTAAAAACCATCCAATTAATTCAGATACTTTTAAAAATTTAAATCAATTAAAAGACGAATCTTTTATATTATTTGATCCCTCTTATAGCCCCTCTTATTATGAAAAGGTAATGCAAATATTTGATGATAGTGATTTTACTCCAATTATTTCTCATAATACCATACATGCTGCCTCAATATATAAATTAGTTGAAAATAACTTTGGCTTATCTATTGTTCCTAAATCTCTTCAACATGGATATGCTATGGGTGTAAAATTTATTGAACTTACCAATATTTCACAACGCACTACTTTATCTATTATATGGAATAAAAATAACAGAAATCCTATAGTAACTTCATTTCTTGAAAAAACAACTTCATAGATGATTTGAGATTCTTATACTATATTATAAAATTCATTATTTTTACAAACTCAAGAAATGTTGTAATACAACCATGATTTTTATATCAAAACATATAATACCTAAAGGCTTTATTGGTCTAACTTTATACCCTTTTATATTTTTAAAAAGGAAGGACTTAAGATATAATTACGAGCTTGTAAATCATGAAAAAATTCATTTAAAACAACAACAAGAATTACTTATTATTTTCTTTTTTTTATTTTACGCTATTGAATGGTTAATTAAGTTAATTATATACAAAAACAAACACTTAGCATATAAAAACTTAAGTTTTGAACGAGAAGCTTACTGTAATGAAACTAATTTATATTATTTAGAAGAGCGTAAATTATGGGCTTTTTTAAGTTATTTATAATTTACCTACTAGTTTTTGCTTATTCTTTGACTTTAATATCATTTCAAAATTAAATAATGTTTTTCTAACAATACATTTTTCCATAATACCTTCATCATTATAAATGTAAGTATCTATATGCCTACTTCTAGGATTTATTAACTCAAACTCATTAACCTTTATTTTTTTTATTTTTTTATAAAAACCTCCAACCTCTTCAAATACTTTTTCTTTGTCTTTTGGTTTATAATACGTTAACATAATAGTACTTAAATGTATTGGTTTTGTATGTTTTGTTTTTTCTCCGTCAGTAATAATATTATATGTACTATTTAAATATTCTAGTGTTGATTTCTCTCGTATTTTTCCATTCTTTTTCACTTCATAAAAACTCTTTTTTAAAACATTATTTTCATATAATGTTTTCATTATAGTACTTATTTCTTTTTTTCCAAAAAAACGAATTATTGATAATGAATTTGTTGAATATTCTATCTTAGTTCCTTTTATAGTTCTGTTAGCTATAACAGTACCAATTGTTTTTCCAAAAACGTTTACATCATATTTATATTCTTGAGCTACGAGCACGTTACAACCTATAAATAAAGCCAATAACCATAAAATTACACTTACTTTATTTTTCATATTTCTAAAATGAAGTTTTAAACCCTACTCTTATTCCAAATTTTGGACTCTCTGGACCATTCACATTTTTAAAATCTCCTCTCCAAATAAAATCTACTCGTAATGGCCTTAAATTACCATACCCAATATTCTCAATACCAAAGCCGTATTCAAAATATGGTTTTCTGTTTGGTGCTACATATTTAATTGACGATCTATTTATTTTTTTATTTCTTTTTGAAATACTGCCATACACAGTTCTAAAAGTAAGCAGACTACGCAACCCTAATTTTTTAATTAGTGGAATTCGATTCATCAATAAACCATTAAAATGTTGTTCAAAATGACCTTCAACTGAACTATCAGCAACAAAATCATAATAATCTAGTAAAGCAAAAGTATTAGGTGTTAAAAAGTACGTTTGATTTGATGGTACTGCTGTTAATACAGAAAGTGGTGTTTTACCAAAAGTTTTAGCTACAATTAATGTTGGGTCAAATACTCCAAACTTACCAACAGGCAATGGATGATTATATAATATTGATAATTTTTCATAATCTACATTCCCTCCAAAAATTCCTTTATAAGCTTTCTTATAATTTATCAACAACTTAGGGTGTAACTTTGTTCCTAGCTGTCTATCTACTCCAAACCCTTCTGTTACTCTACCTGGTTGATAATTTAAGTAAAAATCAGAATAAACATCATTAGTTACGTTTATTGTTTTATTATTTTTTTGATTAAAAAATGCCATTGAGAAACGATCAGGGTCAGCTGAAATAATTTTTTCATGAGCAAACTTAATTCCCATGTTAAAGTTGTTTACTATTTCTACATCAAATCGAAACATTTTCTTTTTAACTTTTGCTAAAAAATAATTATCACCTCTTACAAAAATTGCTTTTGGTCCTTTATCTGGTTGAGGTATTAAGTTTCTTTCATTAAACTTTGTAAAACCCATTTGCTCAACATCATCTATGTAAGCAGCTCCAACAGTAATTCTAGGCTGAGACGAAAGTAAATACCTTGCTTCTAAACCAAACTTTATTTTTTTATCTTTAAAACCATAAGCCCCATGCCCTAAAATTCTAAAACGATCATTGTTTGTTTTAAAAGTTCTAAAACCTAAACGTAAACGTACACCTTCAATATCATTTTTTGCTGTTGTTGTGAATAAATTACCTAATTGTATTCCTGTAATTGGTGTAAAATATCCATCTGATATAGTATAAATGGTTCCTGTAATTTTTTTTATTTTACCACTTGTCTTTATTTTATTTACAAGTTGAAATGTTTCATTAATTTTTTCATCTTGTTTTCTTTTCCAATAACTAGCTTCTTTTTTATATTGATTCCCTCTTTTTTGAACTATTTTAACATCATAAAAATCAGTTGATTTTTCGTGATCAAAAACATATTTTGAAAACTTTTCGTTCTTCACTAAATATATTCCCTTTTCTTTTTTGTTCTTTGTTAAAAAAGTAAATTCTCCTTTGTATGTGTTTGTTTTTGGTAAGTAAATACTGTCATTTTTTAAAAGGAATGTTTTTCTAATAGATAAATCTCTAACGAAATTTAAGTTAACATTTTTTAATATTTCCATTTCAATTGAAGTAAGAGCAAAACTTTTATCGACTACTTTTAAGTGACCTTTAAAAACTAAATCTCCTTTTTGTCGAGGAAAAAAATGGATTGTATATTCTTTTCTATTATTTACTATTGAGCTATCTGACAAAACATAATCATAACTTCCAAAACCTGATGTAGAAATTGGACTAACAAATGTTTTATCTAAAATATAAATATCGTCATTATACACATCTATTTCTTTAAAAATAGTAGTTGCTCTATCTACATACTTTCCTAATTGATGGATTCCTATTTTACGTTCTCCTTCAATATCTCTCCGTATTTTACCCAGTGAATTATTCCCATAAACTTTTTCACTTTTTTCAATTAACTCTACTGGAATATAATAGGTGTTATTTTCATAATTCTTTTGAACATAGTTTTTCATTTTATTAAATTTATTACGTAAAACTTTACGCATAAATAAACTATCCATATTTCCAAAACCTAATTCTCTTGAACTGTATTGGTTATACTGATAGGCTTTCACTAAAGAAAGTCCGTTTTTTTTCTTTCTTCTCCAAATCTCTTTTAAAATACGAAAAGCTGGGTTCTTTTGTTTTTTCAGTCTTTTTTTAGGTTGTTTTACAATAATAACCTCATCTAACGTAGTACTATCTTCTTTTAAAACTACTTTGATTTTATTAATCTTACTTTTTAATAATATTTCTTGTGATTCAAACCCTAAAAAAACAATTGAAATTATTGAAAAATTCTTTGAACTTTGTATATAAAACTCTCCCTCTTCATTCGTGGTTGTACCAGTTGTAGATCCTTTAAAAAAAACATTCACATAAGGTAAAGGCTCTTTATTTTCATCTAAAACTACTCCACTAACTTTTGTTTGGCTCCATAATGTTGAACATAATAGAACAAATACTATTGTTAATATTCCCTTCACTATAAAACTACTTTACGGTTTTTAATTTGTTTTTTTTGTAAATAGGATTTGTTGAATGAACCCTGTTTCCATCAAATGGACGAGTTATTAAGTTTTTGAAATCTTTATTTTCTTCCACATTCATATTGGTATCTATGCCATGAACAATTTCTGATTGTTTCATTTTACTAAATGTAGAAAAAACACGATCCCAGATTGAAAAAATGTCTCCATAATTACTATCAGTTTGTGGTAATACATAATGATGGTGTATATGATGAGTATTTGGGGTTACAAAAATTAATGATATTATCGCATTATAACGATCTGGTAATTTAGCCTTTGAGTGTGATGTTAAATTAATAAAACTTTGAATAAACTGTTTAATTAACAAGAACTGTACTGGTACTCCTAAAATGAAAACTATACCTATTAAAAAACTTACTCTTACTGTTGTTTCACCTGGGTGTTCTCTTACTGTTGTTGAAATATCTACATCCATGTCGCTATGATGTACTTGATGGAATCTCCAAAAAAAAGGAACTCTATGCATCATTACATGATACCAATAGTCAAAAAAATCTATACAAATAAAAGCCACCAAAAAATGAGCTATAGAGAACTCATTTAATGGTAACTGATAAACAAGCCCCCATTGTTTATCTTGTGTCCAATTTGCAACAATAAAAACAATAGTAGAAAGTGCTAATTGAACTGGTAGCACAAAAATTATAAACTTTGCATTTAACAAAGAATGCAAGGCTTTCTTTTTTACTTTTTCAGAAAATAAAATCAGCTCTAAGCCCCAAAAGAAAAAAATAATTAAGGCATAGGCGATTAACTGTAAAACCAAAGGGTTTTCATTAAGTATTGACATAGTAGGTTTTTTATACGATTATAACTTATTTAGTTTGGTTGATTGATAGTTATAATTCTCTACGCTATATTTTTATATAAAATAGCGATAGCTAGTGTAATTTAAATTTAGGATTGAACTAAATAGAAGTAAATTATTTAGTTACTTTTTCATAATATAAAGTAATAACACCTTCTTCAGTTTTTAAATTCAAAACCATATTTTTAGTAGTAAAGGTTTTAATTTTAAAAATTGTGCTTTCGTTATTTACATCGATTTCAATTTTATTAGCTGCTTTATCTATTTTAAATTTACCCGTAACTTTTTCACCTAAAAATCCCGTAAACTTATTTGGTTTTGTATATTCTTGATACGCTTCTGCTACTCCAAAAACTTCTAAAGGGCTTCCTTTTTGCCCCATCATTCCAACTTCTTTCAACTTCCATTTCCCAATGATTTGAGTTGAAATTTCTTGGCTAAATGCTGAACCACATCCTAACCATAACAAGATAATTACTATTGCTTTTTTTTTCATTTTTTATATATTAAATTAATATTCATTTTTCCTTATTACTAATGCATATTTTAAAGTAACAACATAGGATCAACAGTCAGCAAAGAAACGCTGAATCAATAAAAAAAATGGATTTAATCAGTCCGAGAACACGTACCCGGACACTTTAACACCTATATAAGTAACCAATAACTCATAGATTTCTTTTTTTAAAGTTTATAGTATAAAACCCATAGTTATATGTTGCAATTTCTTTTGAAGTATTCAATATTATATTACCACTCCATAAGTTTTCTATTGAAATTTCCTCTTTAACAAACACCTTTACTTTATAACTATTTTGTAGTACATGAATTATAAAAGTAAATACATCAAATAACACATCAGAACATATTTTCATTTGTTATATAGTTTTAAATTACATGACAAAACTATTTAGGAATAGAAGTATATTTTCACCTAAAACGATGAAACTGGATTTTTTTCGATAAGCCTGTAAAAAAGAGTATTCAAATGATATAAGTATCACTTATTCAACATTTAAATTTCTTTGTCTTTAATAAAAGTAGATTTAATTTAAATCCGCAACCGATTTTAATTTGTTTTTATATTCACTTGGAGTAACACATTCTGAATCTTTAAACGCTTTATAAAAAGTTGATTTAGAAGAAAACCCTGCTTCTTTAGCTAATCCTAGTATAGAATATTGCTTTGCTTTTTCAGAATTAATCAATTTTTTAAATTCTGTAATACGAAACTGGTTTATAAAATGATGAAAATTCTTTTTTGCACACAAATTTATTAAACTAGACAACTCTCTTTCCTTTAAAGCTAACAACTCAGATAATAATTTTATGGTCAAATTAGGATTCGTAAAATACTTTTCTTTTTGTATTTCATTACAAAGTTCTACATACTTTAAATCTTCTAAACTTTCATCAATTTTAATATTTCCTTTAATAATTTCTCTTGGAATTTCGATTTCTGAAACTTCTTCTACATGTGCTATTTGTTGAAAACCATTATAACCAACCCAGTATACAATAAAAAAAGTAACTCCAGTTACTATAAAATCTATACTATTTTCTAAAAACTGATTCTCTTCATTAATAAATAACATGCCACAAACAAACATAAATACATGCAGGCATACAATTGTAATCATTATCACTTTAATCCATGAAAGTGTTTTATTCTCTACATAAGAATAGTAACTCTCTAACCGTTCCTTAAACTTTCTTAATTTATAAAAACTAATAATTAGTAATGGTATGTTTATTAGTAAGTATACTAACTCATATAAAACCTCTTCTAATTCAGAATCTTTATATGAGAAAAGATTTAAAAATATTCCAGGAACATACAAAAGCAACCACCACAAAGCCTTTTTATCTTTACTTATTGTAACCAAATAAAGAAATAACGATGGAATTATGAATAGATATGTATTTAGTTTTATAGATAAATGGCTAAATAAATTGAACAGCTCTTTATCTTTTAAAAAGTCATTAAATATATCAATGCTTAAACTCCACAAAAAAAGAATTAAAAAAATATTCCTGGCTTGATTTTTTATTTTTAATGTTAAAAACAAAAAACCAATCATAACTCCTGCAAATGCGGCTAATAAACTTACAAATATTGTTAGCTGTTCTAAAATTCCCATATTAATTTAACAAAATATAAATATTAGATGTTTTAATTTAATTTTTGTTACAAATCAAAACCCCAGTTTTAAGCGTTTAACTTGTTAAAAAATTTCCTCCTTAAAAAGACTTTATAGTAAGTTTAACAGTTTTCATTACTTTCTCCCTATAATTACCTTCTTATTATTCTTAATAAATCGGAATATTTTTTAATATTTCCGTAAATTGCATGCCAATAATTCAAGTTAATTTACGAATGGAACAAATAACTCCTTATAAACCTATACATAAAGTACGAATTGTAACTGCTGCCTCTCTTTTTGATGGGCACGATGCTGCTATTAATATCATGAGAAGAATTATACAATCAACTGGTGTTGAAGTAATTCACTTAGGGCATGATAGAAGCGTTGAAGAAGTAGTGAACTGTGCTATTCAAGAAGATGCAAATGCTATAGCAATGACATCATACCAAGGTGGTCACAATGAGTATTTTAAGTATATGTATGATTTGCTTCAAGAAAAAGGAGCTACTCACATCAAAATTTTTGGTGGAGGTGGTGGAGTTATTCTTCCTGAAGAGATTAAAGAATTGATGGATTATGGAATAACTCGTATTTATTCTCCTGATGATGGAAGAGAATTAGGTTTACAAGGCATGATTAATGATTTAGTAAAAACTTCTGATTTTGCTATTGGTGATGTTTTAAATGGAGAGGTTAAAAAATTAGCTTCTAAAGAAATTGGTAGCATAGCTCGTGTAATATCTTCTGCTGAGAATTTCCCTGAAGTAGCTAAAGAAACTTTAGATACCATTCATGAAAAAAACAAAAATTCTAAAACACCTGTTTTAGGGATTACTGGAACTGGTGGTGCTGGAAAATCTTCATTAGTAGATGAGTTAGTTCGTCGTTTTTTAATTGATTTTCCTGAAAAAACAATTGGGCTAATTTCTGTAGATCCTTCTAAACGTAAAACTGGTGGAGCTTTATTAGGAGACCGTATTCGTATGAATGCTATTAATAATGACCGTGTTTACATGCGATCATTAGCTACTCGTCAATCTAATTTAGCCTTATCAAAATATGTAAATGAAGCAGTTGAAGTTTTAAAAGCTGCTGAATTTGATTTAATCATCTTAGAAACTTCTGGAATTGGGCAATCTGATACGGAAATTATTGAACATTCAGATACTTCTTTATATGTAATGACTCCTGAATTTGGGGCTGCTACTCAATTAGAAAAAATTGACATGCTTGATTTTGCTGATTTGGTTGCAATCAATAAATTTGATAAACGTGGTGCCTTAGACGCTATACGTGATGTAAAAAAACAATACATGCGTAATAATAATTTATGGGATGTTCATATGGATGACATGCCTGTTTTTGGTACTATTGCCTCTCAATTTAATGATCCTGGAATGAATACGTTATACAAACGTATTATGGATAAATTAGTTGAAAAAACTGGAGCAGATTTAAAGTCTAATATGGAAATTACCAAAGAAATGTCTGAAAAGATATTTGTAATTCCACCAAGTAGAGTTCGTTATTTATCTGAAATATCTGAAAACAATAGAGCATATGATAAAAAAGTTGACAGTCAAGTAATTGTTGCTCAAAAATTATATGGTATTCATCAAACTATAGAATCAATAGTTAATTCGGATGTTAAAATTATTAAAACAGGATTAAATGAAGATGAAATTTTACAAGAAACTCAAAACGATGAACAAGATTTCATTAAGCTTTTAATAGCTCAATTTGATAAGGTAAAACTAAATCTTGACCCTCATAATTGGGAAGTCATTTTAAACTGGCAAGAAAAAGTACAGAAGTATAAAAATCCTATTTACACGTTTAAAGTACGTGATAAAGAAATTAAAATAGCAACACACACTGAGTCTCTTTCTCATTCTCAAATACCAAAAGTAGCACTTCCAAAATACCAAGCTTGGGGAGATTTATTACGTTGGAATTTACAAGAAAATGTTCCTGGAGAATTCCCTTATGCATCTGGTTTATATCCTTTTAAACGTACAGGTGAAGATCCTACAAGAATGTTTGCTGGTGAAGGTGGTCCGGAACGAACAAATAGACGTTTTCATTATGTAAGTTTAGGTATGCCTGCAAAACGTTTATCTACTGCTTTTGATTCTGTTACTTTATATGGTAATGACCCTGGTCACAGACCTGATATTTATGGTAAAATTGGTAATGCAGGAGTTTCAATTTGCTGCTTAGATGATGCAAAAAAACTATACTCAGGTTTCGATTTAAGTCATGCTATGACCTCAGTTTCTATGACTATTAATGGTCCAGCACCAATGTTATTAGGATTCTTTATGAATGCTGCTATCGATCAGAATTGCGAGAAATACATCAAAGAAAACGACTTAGAAAACGAGGTTGAAGCTAAATTTAAAGAAATTTATGACTCTAAAGGGTTGGATAGACCTAAATACCAAGGTGAACTACCTGAAGGAAATGATGGTTTAGGTTTACTTTTATTAGGCTTAACTGGTGATATGGTTTTACCTGCCGATGTTTATGCTGATATTAAAACTACTACATTAGCACAAGTTCGTGGTACCGTACAAGCAGATATTTTAAAAGAAGATCAGGCTCAAAATACATGCATTTTTTCTACAGAATTTGCTTTACGTTTAATGGGAGATGTTCAAGAATATTTTATAAACAAACAAGTTCGTAATTTTTATTCTGTTTCTATTTCTGGGTACCATATTGCAGAAGCTGGTGCTAATCCAATCACTCAATTAGCGCTAACCTTAGCCAATGGATTTACCTATGTTGAATACTATTTATCTAGAGGAATGGATATTAATAAATTTGGACCAAATTTATCATTCTTTTTCTCTAATGGAATTGATCCTGAATATTCTGTAATAGGTCGTGTGGCTCGTAAAATATGGGCTAAAGCATTAAAAAACAAATACAATGCTAACCCAAGAGCACAAATGTTAAAGTACCATATTCAAACTTCTGGTCGTTCTTTACACGCTCAAGAAATTGATTTTAATGATATTCGTACTACATTACAAGCTTTATATGCTATATATGATAATTGTAATTCATTACATACCAATGCATATGATGAAGCAATTACAACGCCTACTGAAGAATCAGTACGTAGAGCAATGGCAATTCAATTAATTATTAATAAAGAATTAGGGTTAGCTAAAAATGAAAATCCTATACAAGGATCATTCATTATTGAAGAATTGACTGACTTGGTTGAAGCTGCAGTTTTAGAAGAATTTGATAGAATCACTGAACGTGGTGGAGTTTTAGGCGCAATGGAAACCATGTATCAACGTTCAAAAATACAAGAAGAAAGCTTGTATTATGAAACTTTAAAGCACACTGGAGAGTTCCCTATTATTGGTGTAAATACATTTTTAAGTTCTAAAGGATCTCCAACCGTACAACCAGCAGAAGTAATTCGTGCTACGGAAGAAGAAAAGCAATTCCAAATTCAAACAAAAGAGCTACTTAACAAAGCTAATGACGGAAAAGTACAAGAACAGTTAGCTATTTTACAAGAAGCAGCTATTCAAAACGAAAATTTATTTGACAAATTAATGGAAGCTACTAAGTATTGTTCATTAGGACAAATTACTCAAGCTTTATTTAAAGTTGGAGGGCAATATAGACGTAATATGTAATAAGTATTACCTTTTAGATATCTAAAACCCTCACAAAATTTGTGAGGGTTTTATTTTTAACAGTAAAAAATATTTTTTTACTATTATAACATAATAGCATTTAAATTTACTGTAAAGAAAGTGGTAAATGGTATTAATATAATATTCGTATTTTTGGTAATGCTATGAAAAAAACACCTGATTACCCTATTTCTATTACCATAAAAAGAGTTTTACATAAAAAACAAGATGTTTTAGTTATTGTATTTCCTTATTCAGATTTAATCATTTCAAAATTAAAAAAGCTTAATGGTTACTATTGGAGTAAAACTCTTCATTCCTGGCTCTGTTCTTTTTCAGAAAAGAAACTAGCTGAAATTCAACATGCTTTAAAACAAGAAGCTTCTTTTGTTTTGGATACATCATTATCCATTAATCCGACCATTAAACCTAAAAAGGAAAAAAGAAATATTTCTTATGAAAACAAAATACTTATTAGACAATTTGTTCAATATTTAAAGGGTAAACGATATAGTGAGAGTACAATAAAAACATATTTCACTTTCGTTGCAGATTTTATTAATTACATAGAACCAAAACCTATAAAAGAACTTATAAACAGAGATGTTGAGCTATTTATTGAAAATATTTTTGTTCCATTAAATTACAGTATTAGCTCTCAAAGGCAATTTGTAAGTGCTATAAAATTATTTGTTATTTTTTATCCCTCATGTAAAATTGATAATTTAAAACTACAACGTCCCAGTAAAAGTAAAATTTTACCTTCTATTTTATCTCAGGAAGAAGTAATTACCTTATTACAGGTTACCAAAAACCTAAAGCATAGAGCTGTTTTAGCATTAATTTATTCTGCTGGTTTAAGGGTAAGTGAATTAATTTCTTTAGAATTAAAAGATATTCATATTAATAGATGTCAATTATTTATTAAAAATGGAAAAGGAAGAAAAGATAGATATGTTGTTTTAGCAAAAAGTTTTTTACCTCTATTAGAAAACTATATAAAAACTTATACTCCTGAAACATATTTTGTAGAAGGCTTACCTAACAAACAATATTCAACAAGCAGCATTCGTAAGTTTTTACATCGTTCAACTAAACTAGCGAATATAAAACGTGTAATTACACCTCATACGCTAAGACATAGTTATGCTACACATCTACTTGAGAATGGAATAGGTTTACGCTATATACAAGAATTACTAGGACATTCAAAACCAGAAACGACTATGATATACACGCATGTGGCTAAAAAAGATTTATTAGACATAAAAAGCCCTTTAGATACAATTTTATTATCTTTAGCAAATAGGGATAAAAAGGAAGAAAAGTTCCTTTTATCCGGAAGAATAATCGAATAAATGAGAACTTTGTTCTCTATATAACGAGTTGGGCTTCATACTAAAAAAAAACTCGAACATAAATTAAAAATATAAATGAAATTTGAATTAAGAGAGATAAAGAATGCTTATAAGAGACTGAAAACTTATATCTACTACGACAATACAGATATCATTTTAAGACGAAAACTGGTTGAATTTGAGACTAATTTGACAAAAGACTTTAATTCAATATTCAGAGGAAGTGAAGAACCATATCAAATAGGTGATGAACTAGATATTTTTAAAAATGATTTTGGTGTTCCACAATCAATTGACAGTAAACTACAAATCTTTACGGATGAATTGAATAAATTTCATAAGTCTTCAGAATTTTTTGATTTTTTTCTCGATAAAATAGATGCAAATATCTATCCGAAAAAATATGAAAAAACTGAAATAGCAGATAATTTCATTACAAATCAAAGAGTTGAGAAAGAATATCCAATAAATAGACTTACAGCTTTTATAGATGCTCCAATCGAAATACACCTATTATCTGTTCTTTGGACTATAAATTATGGTGTTCAAATTGATTCTAAACTTGGAGATAATTGTATTGGAAATAGATTATTACTAAGTAAGGATAAAAAAACAATTGTTCACGGCTCTGGTCTATTTAAACCCTATTTTAAACAATATCAAAAATGGAGGGACGATTCTGTAAATGTTGCTCAGGAATTAATAAAAAACGAAAGAGATGTTCTTTTTCTAAATTTAGATGTTAAAGATTATTTCCATTCTGTCAGAATACCAAATAATTTAATTTGCAGTGATAATAAAACTCATTATAAGCTGGCTCACAACAATCTAAACAGGTTGTTTTTAAAAATTCATCATATTTATACAGAGAAAATTTCGGTACATTATGAACAACCTTATAATTTCTCAAATGAATTAGAACGTAATGAAGAAAATGAACTTCAAGAATTTATATTACCTATAGGCCTTTTATCATCTTTTGTACTTGCAAATGATTACTTAAAAGACTTTGATAAAAGAATAGTAGAAAAATACAAACCTGCATATTATGGAAGATATGTTGATGATATTTTACTAGTACTTGCTGACCCAAATCCAAATTCAAACAATGAAGAATTAAATGAAGAATTTAAATTTTCATTTAATGATTATAAGAAGCGGATTAAGAAGAAACATAACAATAAAAATAATATTCATTATAAAATTACCTTCGAAGAAAATACTCTTAATGAAATTGAAAAATATATCATTTCAAATCTTAGCCCATTAATAAACCTTGTTGATTCTCCTTTTTCCGAAGATTCAAGTAATTCAAAAGGAAGAGTTTTTAAAATAAATGGGAAGAAGTCATTATTCTGTCAAAGTGAAAAAACACTTCTTTACTACTTTGACTCGGAAGAATCAGATATGGTAATAAATAAATTAAAAAGAGAGTTGGAAGAAAGAACGAGTGAGTTTCGGGATTTACCAAGCCACGACAATTCATTAGGGGAATTTGAATCAAGTGCGTATCATTTAGATTACAATGGAACAGAAGGAAAAATTAAAACCCTACAAGATTATAAAGAAAACAGATATGGTTTGACTTTATTTCTTTCCAATCAAATATTTAGCTCATTAAATCACGAACGAAGTATTTCTGAGAAAGAAAAAAATCAAGTTCTTAAATTTTTTAAAGGCTCTACTTGTCTCGAATTTTATCGATTATGGGAAAGAGTTTTTACTTATTTTTTAGTTAATAAAGAACCAAAATCGTATATCGATTTTTATATTCATTGCGCTGAACAAATTGATAAAATTGGTAAAAAAGATATTAATTTTATAGAAAATACTAAGGTTGAATATAGCCTTGTTCAAAAGTCTATGGCTGAGTATTTAGATTGTGCTCACGAATTAACAATTTCTTTAAATCCAATGTTCTTAAATCAAAGTAGAGATGTTGAGCGCCATTTTGATTTTAAAACTAATGAATTGTCTAATTCTTTATTAGTTTATTTTATGAATGATAATGCTGTAACAAAATCAGAATCGTTTTGGAAAAATAGATTTAGGAAAACAAATATGATTAGACATCAATATGTTTCTACTCCATTATTAAACTATACTAAAGATTCTAAAAAGGGCTACAGTAATTTATTAAAGCTTCAATTCGATATTGAGTCTTATGAGTTAGATGAAAAACTTATAAAAAACTCTCCAAGACCAATAAAATTCTGGGAATGTTGTTTTGCTTCTACTTTTACAGATTTATCTAAATTCAATAAGTCAGAATGTAAAGAAAAAAACGGATATCCTTTAACGGATATATTAGGGCCTAAAGTAAAAATTGAAAAAGAATTAGGTACGGAGACAGAAACTAAAAAGGAAGAATATTATTTAGATTATGCTTTTGATATTTATCTAAAAGGAAATTCAAATCATTTACCTCATTACATTCTAAATGATAAAAAATTAAAATCAAGCTTCTATAATTTGGTAAATAGAGGCGATAATTTGGGAGACCAAAATCAAATAAAAGAATTTCGTATTAATTCTAAAGATAAAATTGAGGAACCTAGTATTTCATTTGCTAATACAGAAGTAACAGAAAGCAATATTATTAAAGGAGTTAGAAGCGAACCAAATTTATCTATTGAAAGGTATCAACGTTTAGCTTTAATTTTAAATCAAGCTAGAAAAGAAAACTCAGATATTGTATTATTTCCTGAGTTTTTTATCCCAATAAACTTACTACCCAGTTTAGCTCGCTATTCGCAAAAAAATCAAACTCTTGTAATCTCTGGACTAGAACATATTGTTTCTAATAAAACAGCTTTTAATTTTGTAGCTACTATACTTCCTGTTGAAGTAAATGGCATTAAAGATGCTACCATAGTTTTTAGACTCAAAAACCATTATGCTCCAGTTGAGGAACATTTAATTTCTCAAAATCATTTAAGTGTACCAAAGCCGGATATAAGTAGATATGATATTTTCAATTGGAAAAATATCTACTTTTCAGTATTCTACTGTTTTGAATTAGCAGATTTAGAACATAGAAGCTTATTGAGAAGTAAAATTGATTTACTAATCGCACTAGAATGGAATAAAGACACTCCATATTTCTCAAATATAATTGAAGCAAGTGCAAGAGATTTGCATTGTTATGTCGCTCAAGTCAATACAAGTCAGTTTGGCGATACGAGACTCACTCAACCAACAGAAACAGCTAGAAAGGATTTATTACGATTGAAAGGCGGTACAAATGATGCTATTCTTGTTTCAAAATTGAAGATTCCAAAATTGAGAGAATTCCAACGAAAAAAATTCTCTGTTTCAAATAAAAACTTTAAACCTTTACCTCCGAATTTTTCAGTTGAGGAGGTTTTGAAAAGAATTAAAAACGAAAATATTACGTGATAAAGTACGAAAGCCCAACAATGTATAAAAAACATAGGGCGATTTTAGCTTGCCGAAAGGACTGTGTTTATTTGCAAAGTCCACTAAATATAAAATTTGGCGTTTATAGTAGAAAAGATAAAAGCAAAATATTTATATTTAGCTAAGTAATAAACCGAAACGATAGTACTTATCACCTGCCCTACGTTTCTTATACTAACCGTTAGCTACAATTAAAACACACTTCAATTAATGAGACTACATGATGCGATTGTAAAGGTTCTTAAATCAAAAGGAACTCCAATGAAAACTTCTGAAATTGCATTAGAATTGAATAAAAATAAATTGTACACAAAAAAAGACGGTTCAGAAATTACCGACTTTCAAATACATGGTAGAACAAGAACCTATACACATCTATTCGAAAGACGAGGTTCTACTGTATTCCTTGCAAAGAGTCCTTCAAAAAGCAAAACTTCAAGACCACCAAAATGGCATAGAGATGAAGTAATTCTAGCTCTAGATTTATATCATAGAATTGAAGCTAAAGAAATGGATAGTAAAAATCCAAAGGTAATTGAAGTATCTGAAATTTTAAACAGATTACCAATTCACAAGAATAGATTTGAGAATAATAAGTTTAGAAATCCGAATGGAGTTTCTATGAAGTTAAATAACTTCAAAGCTATTGATCCAAACTACAACGGAAAGGGAATGGATCGATATAGCAACCTCGATAAAGAAGTATTTTTTGAATTCCAAAATGATTTACAATCTCTTAAAAGAATTGCTATTAAAATAAAACATGCTGTAAGTAATGACGAAATAACAACTAAACTATATCAAGTTGGTGAAGAAGAAGATGATGAACGTTTTGTGAAAGAAGGAAGAGTAATATACAAATTACATAAGGTTCGCGAACGAGATAGCAAAATAAATAAAGAAAAGAAAAATGACTATCTTAAAAAACATGGCAAGTTGGATTGTGCAGTTTGCAAGTTTGATTTTTATGAAAAATATGGTGAACTGGGAAAAGGTTTTATTGAATGCCATCATAAAGTACCTTTATCTGAAATAGATGGCGAAACAAAAACTCAAAAAAAGGATTTAGCCTTAGTTTGCGCGAATTGTCATAGAATGCTACATAGAAAAGTTGGGACTATGAGTATTGATGAATTAAAAAAGGCACTCAAAAACTAACTGTAGCTAACAACGTGTATAATTAATGGCTAGTTCGAGCCTACTTACGAAAATCCTCGTGGATTTTCTATTCGATTTTTATTTGCTAAATTAGGTGCTGAAACACGCCACTAATCATACACAAGACCGTTAGCCATAATTTAAGAAATGACCGTACTTACAGCAAATCAAGTAAATGAGCTTTGTGTTTTTATAGAAAACCGAATTGAAAAAAATGGATGCGACCACTCTTTAAAAAACACATTTGAATGGGTTGAAAAAAATGGAATTAATAAAGCTGACTTAATTGATATTTTGGAATCTAATGGTGGATTTTGCGACTGTGAAGTGACATTCAATTTACCAGAAGATTGTGATTTGGAACTTGAACCTGACAATAAAGAATTAGATTCAAAAAATCCTTTCAAAATACCTATGAATTTCCAACAAGTCGAGAACAAGGTTTACACAAAAGCAATATTTTCGAATTCGGAGTATGGAAACAATAATTACACAAAAAATGGAGAATTGCTGATTCCAGCGCCTTTTGGATTTAAACCAAAAAAGCGAGTTAGAAAGAGTATGCACTTTTTTAACGGAACTGAATCTGAATTACCATCTGAAATCGGAATCGTTAAGGAAATTGAACCGACCACTGGAAAGGAATTTGCTAAAAATATTCGAGATTTAAAATTGGAATCTTTTACAAAATTTTCAGAAAGAGATGCAGAATATTATTTCTCGAGAATAGAAAAAATAGAAATCGGAAAGCCAATGGGAACACATTTTATGGAACGAACAGGAATTGGCGGAACGAAAATTGAATTGAAAATACATAAAGTAATTTTTAGAAAATAAAAACTATGGCTAACAACGTATAAAATTAATGCGTAGTTTAGTGCTTAATCAAAAGTTAGTGCTCTTTTGTTACGTCTGATTTTCCTGCGGAAAATCCTCGCACACAAAACCGCACTAATCTTATACAAAACCGTTGTATGCCATTGCGGAAAAGCCAACCGCACATTAAGCACATTTGATTTTGCCACCACACAATCCAAAGCTGAAAAACCAAAAGAGCTTAATCTTCCCACCGCTCCCAATAGTTACGATTTGGACTTTCTTCTGGTCGGATACATCACTTGTTGCTCTTTGAATTGACCAATTTCTTCTCTAAGAGTTTGATTGATGTTTTGGATTAAATCATTTTGGAATTTCATAATGCCCAATAAGTCGTGCATTGCATTTAAGTTTTCCAATTGTTTGTAGACAATCTCTTCTAAATCGGCTTTGGTATATCTTTTGCTCATAAATAATGTTTTAAATATTCAAAAAAAACTTTAAACGTATATTATAATGCTTAAAAAGCATAACAAAGATATTAAAAATACTTAAATGAATACTATAAAGCATAAATTAATGCTAAATACATCTAAAATGAAGTTGCTATATTTGAATCTTAACTAAATATTTTGTCATGGACAAAGAAGTTTACAACAGAATAAAGGCAGTTTTAGCTGAACAAGGAAAAACAAATAACTGGCTTGCTGACCAATTAGAAATGAACCGAACCACAGTTTCTAAATGGTGTAGAAATGAAATGCAACCAAGGGTTGAAACTTTGTTTCAAATTGCAAAAGTATTGGATGTTAATGTTAGAATTCTTTTGGTAGCAACCAAAGACTAAATATCTAAATGAGCAAAGAATCAAACATACCTAAAAGTTGGGTTTGGTCTAATTTAGGCGAAATTACACTTACCTCTACCAAAACCAATAGTAAAAAAGAAAAATCAGATAATGAGTTTCTTTATATTGATATTAATGCAGTTGATAATGATTCGTTCAAAATTACCGCACCAAAATTATACACATGGAGTTCTGCTCCATCAAGAGCCCAACAAATAGTTAAAGAAAACGATATCGTTTTTTCTACTGTTCGCCCATATTTAAAAAATATTGCATTCGTAGGAAAGAAATTTCATGATGAAATTGCTTCAACAGGTTTTAGCGTAATTAGACCCATTCTCATTAATTCTAAATATGTCTTCTATTATGTATTAAGTAACAAGTTCATTAATGAGGTTAATTCTCTCGCTAAAGGGACAAGTTATCCAGCAGTAACTAACAAAGTTGTGTTTAATCAAAAGATACCCATTCCTCCCCTTAATGAGCAACAACGTATCGTTGATAAAATTGAAGAGCTCATTAGTGATTTAGACAATGGTCTAGCACATCTAAAACTAGTTCAAAGTCAACTTAGAATATATCGACAAGCATTATTAAAAAGTGCTTTTGAAGGGAAACTAACAAAGGAATGGAGAAAAGCCAATAGTCCTGAGCTAGCTAGGGATTTACTTAACAAAATAAAAGAAGAGCGTCTTTCAAATTATGAAAGTGAATTAAAGAATTGGAATATTGCTTTGCTAGAATGGAAAAAGTCAGAAAAAAAAACATCCAGACCTCGTAAACCCAAATTTATTGAGTTTTACAATTATAAGAAAGATGAAATAAATACCTCAATACCTGAGTCATGGACTTATGCATCTCTCAACGACTTATCTGATCTAATTACAGACGGAACGCATCACACACCTCAATATACAGAATCAGGGATAAAATTTATATCAGTTAAAGATGTTTTCAATGAAAAGGTGAATTTTGAAAATTGTAAATATATCTCTGAAGAAACTCATGAAAAACTTATTGAGAGATGTAACCCAGAAAAAGGTGATTTATTAATAACTAAAAGCGGAACAATTGGAAGGTTAGCAATTGTTCCTGACGAAAAATTCAGTCTTTTTGTAAGCGTAGCATTGATCAAGTTGAGTACAGCAAATTTGTTTCTAAATACTAGATGGATTTATTATTCGGTAAAATATCACGTTGCTGGACTCAATATAGATCGAGATATAAAAGGAGGTGTTTTGAAAAATTATCACTTAGAAGATCTAAGAAATGTTAAAATATTGCTTTGTTCAATATCTGAACAAAATGAGATTATAAGACTGCTTGACTCTCAATTGTCCTACGTTGATAACGTAGAAGAACGAATTTCTAGTGAAATAAGGAAGGCCGAAACTCTAAGACAAAGTATCCTTAGTAAAGCCTTTAAAGGGGAATTAGTGGATCAAAATGCAAAAGATGAATCTACCTCTGATTTATTAAAGAGAATTAAGCTAGAAAAGAAAAAATATCAAGAAACGAAACTACAGGAAAAGAAAAAAGCACCCAAAAGGATGAAGAAAACAAAAACTACTTTGCTTGATGTCATCGAAAACAATTTTTCGAGAGAAAACTTTACATACTCTGAACTCAAGGATCAATGTGATTTATCTTATAAAGAGATAAAAACTCAATTGTTTGAATTACTTGAAAACGGAGAAAAATTGAAATCTTCTTTCGATTCAACTACTGAAGAAATTAAATATTCATACACGCCATGAAATTAGAATTCATTGAAATACAAAAGGTTAATCATAGACCTCTAATGAATGGTTTGAAATTAAACTTCCAAACCAATGGAGATGGTCACATAAGTACTAATTGTTTTATTGGTATAAATGGCTCTGGAAAATCTCAACTATTAGAAACAATTGCAGAAATATTCTTGTACGTAGATCGATTTTACAGAAAAACCAACAGAACCTTGGTTTCTTTAGCTCCAGCACTCTTCAAGATTGGATATACGATATTGAAAAATGATGAAAGGTACAAGGTTGAAATATTACAGGATATTCCAAAGGGTAAAGCTCCAAAAGTTAGTGTATGGGATAATGAAGGCAAAGAAGTTACAATTAGTATTGAAGATGTAAACGGATACCTACCTTCAAAGATCATTGGTTATACATCAGGCGAAAATGAAACTATAAGTACTCCGTTTTTATCATACTATGATGTTTACGCAGATTTCGTAGCTAAACGCGCTTTTGGTGACAATAATGAAGAAGATTATGAACCGAGATTTTATTTTATGGACTACAACACAAATCTTGGAATAGCGATTAGTAACTTAGTATTTGATAAAGATTTAGATAACTCCAATACAGATAACGGTTTAACTCAGGTAAAAAAAGAGCTAAACATAGGAAAACTTAAAAGTTTTCAAATAATCATTCAAACCAAACAATCTGCTGCACCAAAAATTAAATCTCCGACAGGAGATACGGGAGTTTTACTAACCAAAGAACTTAAAGAATGGTTGAACTTCTTAAAGAAATCAGCCACTTGCTTTGATTATATAGAAAAAGAAAACAAATACACTTTTGATTTTCTACTTGATAGTGCTTCAAAAGAAGCTCTTGTTCATTTCTTTAAATCCCCTTATGGCTTATATACGGCTCTTTACAAGTTCGAAATTTTAAACAACCTTATTGTTGATAAAACCACAAGAAAAAACATTGAGAAACTAAGGTCTCAAAGAAACCTTACTGCTAAAATGCCTGAAGTTCCTGATAAGGATAAAGTAATGCGCTATTCAGAATTGAAACTTCAATTAACAAATAATCAAATTGTAGATTATTTGAATTTAAGTGATGGAGAGCACCAGTACTTTAATGTATTTGGGACAGTATTAATGACGGATGATAAGAATGCTCTGTTTTTATTGGATGAACCTGAGACTCATTTTAATCCTAAATGGAGAAGGCTATTTGTCAGTAATCTCAATGACATAACAAAAAAAAGAAATCAAGATTTATTTCTAACATCTCATTCTCCATTTATCGTTTCGGATACTTCAAAAGAATTTGTTTACATCTTTAAAAGAGTAGATAAAGACAAAATTGAAGTTGACTTTCCTAAGCTTGAAACATATGGTGCATCATTCAATCATATTTTGAAGATGGCATTTGAGCTGGATGAAAGTATGTCAGAAGATTCAGCACAGTTTATTGATGAACTTTTAAAAAGCAATGACCCAAAAGAAATAGAAGATGGCATTGGCAGGTTAGGTGATTCTCCAAAAATCATGACACTTTATAGAAGGTTAGATATGCTTGAAAACAAAAAGAAATAGATATGCTTTTTCAATATTTATATCCAGAAAATCACTCCTTTGAGAATTTGAATCAATACTTAGTTCAATTCGTTAATTCATTGGCTGGTACTAACTCAAGAAGTAGGTTTGTTCTCAATAATTATTTTCATGTTGACTTTGTTGACATATTAAATGAATCTCCAAAACTTAAAGAAAAGTTTGAGAACTTCTTTAATTCATTTAAAGCATTAGGGGATAATGAAAAAACTAGGTTCATTGAATTGCTGAACAACATACAAGAATTTAATCAGGTATTCTCTGACACTACAATTGACTTGGATGATTGCAAAACGGATAGTATAAATAGCCTAATCGGCAATGATTCTTTCAAGCAACTTGCAGACTTTCTATTTACTTGCGTTAAGTATAACAGATGGAACATAAAGGATCACTACCAATTAATTTATGATGCATTAGATCATAAAGTATGTCCATTTTGCGGTATACACACTTTGCATAAAACGTTCAGAGAAGATTATGATCATTTGGCTCCAAAAGCACTATACCCTTTGGTTTCAATTCATCCAAAGAATTTGGCTCCAATGTGCCATGACTGCAATTCAAAAAACAAAGGGGCAAAGGATATTCTCTATACTGATCAAGGAGTGAGAAGAACCTTTGTTTATCCGTATAGTAACCACATCTCTGTTACACTTGATTTTAGTAGTAGTATAATTCCTCAAACAGATATTAATAATCAAGAAGGGAATTGGGAGATTTTATTTGACCCTGCCAATGGTGAAACAGAGACCTGGGACGAAATTTTCAATATCAAAACACGATATTTGACAGACTTTTTAATCCCAAATTATGAAACATGGATAAATGATTTTGTTTTGGATTGCATAGAAGATAACATTGACTTAAATGACTCTGATCTAATAAAGGAACAACTAGGATTTTTTGGAAGAAGATTTAACAGAAAATGGTATGAGCAAGCTAATTTAATTAAAGGACCTCTCTTTGATTTTTTGGCTAACTGTGAAAATAATTTATTTTTTAATTCAATCACAACAATTTATAACAAGAGAGTTGGAGTGGCTTAGGAAGAGATTATCAAGAATGAAATTATAAGGTTTAAAATTAGAATTTATGTCTACAAATAATTTGGTAAATAAAATATGGTCGTTTTGTGATACATTGAGAGATGACGGTCTTGGGTATGGTGATTACCTAGAACAATTGACATTTCTTTTGTTTCTAAAAATGGCGGATGAAAACCCTAAAGAATATAAGTTGCCTGCAGGATGTGATTGGCAAGCAATTTTAGCGAGTGAGCACATAATTGAATCATACGAAAAGCTTTTGAAAGACTTGGCAAACTCTGGGGGAATGTTGAGCAAAATATTTGCTGGAGCACAAAATAAAATCCATGATTCAGCCAAATTAAAGAAATTGATTCAGCTTATAGATGGAGAAAATTGGACTTCTCAAGAAGTAGATATTAAAGGAGAAATATACGAATCACTTCTCCAAAAAAATGCTGAGAATAGTGGTGCTGGACAGTACTTTACCCCTCGCTCTGTTATATCAGCTATGGTAGATTGTATAAGTCCTAAACCCTTAGAAAAAATTGCTGACCCTTCCTGCGGAACAGGGGGCTTTTTTCTAGGTGCATTAGAAGAATTAAATAATCATAAATTAACTAAAGAAGAAGCTCATTTCTTGAAGTTTGAGACATTTCACGGATGGGAAATTGAAAAATCAACCGCTCGGTTATGTCTTATGAATCTTTTCCTTCATGGAATTGGAGACCTCAAGGAAACTCCAGAAATAGAGGTTACTGACAGTCTAAAAAGACTGGAGCACGGTAAGGTTGTTGAGAATGAAAAAGTCGATATTATCTTAGCTAACCCACCGTTTGGAGTGAGTAGTAGCGATATCCCAACAATAAGTGTAGAGCAATCAAAGAAAGATGGTTATTTTTTAAGAAAGGATTTTTGGGTTACAACAAGCAACAAACAGTTAGCATTTCTGCAACATATTGTGACTATGCTAAATGAAAATGGTCGTGCTGCTGTTGTTTTACCTGACAATGTTCTTTTTGAAGGAGGAGCGGGAGAAGTAATCAGAAAGAAATTGATGGAAGAAACGGAACTACATACTATCCTTAGGCTTCCAACTGGAATTTTTTATGCTCAAGGGGTGAAATCTAACGTTTTGTTTTTTAACAAAAAAAAGGATTCAAAAACTCCACAAACCAAAAATATCTGGTATTACGATTACAGAACAAATGTTAGACATACACCTAAGAAAAACCCTTTGAGATCTGAGAACCTCTCAGAGTTTGTAAAATTGTTTAAAGCAAAGAAACGTAAAGAAACTTGGTCTAAGGTAAATCCGGAAGGAAGGTGGAGAAAGTATTCTTATAATGAAATTTCAGAAAGAGATAAAACCAGTTTAAACATATTCTGGCTTCGTAGTGAAAATATGCTTGATTTGGATAATTTGCCTGAGCCTTCAGTCTTAGCTCAAGAAATAGTTGAGAATATTGAGGATGCCTTAGAAAGTTTTAAAGGAGTTGCATTAAAATTAGAAGATTAAGCCAACGCGTGTTCAAGCACATTGCAATCCTCCTTCGTACGGTTGCAAAGAGCTTTCTCGCCAACGCTAAAAACGAAATGAATAAAATAAAAACGGCATACAACAATGTGTATAGTGCATAGCACCCTTCGGGATGCTACGACACCATACACTAAACGTTAGCTGTAAATTAAAAAATGACAAAACCAAGATATACAGGAACCCTTAATGATGATGAAATCAATAAATTTTGTTCATCTAATGTATTAATATCTGAAAATTTTAATGCAAAAAACATAAAACAGGCTTGTTACGAGCTTAGAGCAAGTGAGATATACTATGATTTAGATCAACCAAATAAACCTATAGATCTTTCTAAAGATGGATATTCTTATATCTTAATTAAGCCCAAACAATCAGTAGTAATAATAACATTTGAGCACTTAAACATACCTGACTACATTATATCTAGAATTTTAACTAAAGGCAAGCTGTTTTCGATTGGATTATTACCTGTTAACACTTATGCTGACCCAGGTTTTGAAGGGCAATTGGGCATTATTTTATATAACTCTTCTTCAAATTACATAAAAATAAATCCTGAAGATTCTATTGCTAAAATTGAATTTTCTGTCTTAAAAAACTCTGTTAGTAAGCCTTATAAAAGCCAACATGGATATCAAACAAAAATTTGGCCAATTCCACATTCATACATTCTAGAAGAAAAAGACTTAAAAAGTGATGCTAGAATAGGTGACACGCATAGTGAAATTGTAAGAATTTACGGAAAAAAATATTCTAAAGTAATTTCAAGATTACTTAATGTTGAAAGGAAATTAATCTTAGCTACAATTGTATATTTTACTTTTTCTTTACTCTTATTAGGTATTACCATTTTAATAGATAAAACTGATTTATTCAGCCCTTTCTATACAATAATTTTAGGGTTAGTGACAAATATAATTAGTTTTTATGTAATTTATTTTTTAGACAAAAACAAGAATGATTAATAAATTAAACATTAAGAATATTGATATATCATCTCAATATCATTTTGCCCCTATAAATCCTGGGTTAGCAAAAAACGGATTACCTTCAAAAGAATTAATCAGTTTCCAAAAGCTAAGATCTAATCAATATTTAGGTATCAATTATGTTGGTAACATTTCTATATCTTCTGAGCTAACAACTAATTCAAACACTTTATATATCCAAGAAGATATGTCTGAATTTAAAAAATTAGCAAAAGAGATTAGTATAAATAATGTAATCGCTGGTGCGCAAATCGCATGTTATAAATCAAAATATACACCTATCAAAAGCTGGAAGAACAAAAATAAAAATGAATATATAAAGACTATTCAACAAGAAATTAATTCATTTACAAAAAATGAATTAAAAAATATAGTTAAGGATTTTCAGGATGGTATTTTAAAATTAATTGATTGTGGCTTTAAAGTAATTCAAATTCATGCAGCGCATGGTTATTTATTAAATACTTTTATAAGTAAAACCTTTAATATTAGAAAAGATGAATACGGAACTGATCCTTTATTGATTTTAAAGGAAATAATTTCAGGGATTAGTTCTAGCTTGTCGGATATTATTTTAGATATACGAATAAGTTTATTTGAAGATGAAATACGTGAAGACCTGAATATAAATGAAATTAACTTCTTAAATTCTTTACTTGAAATCAATCAAATTGACATGCTAAGCATATCTAATGGTATTTATAATTTCTCAAAAGGTTTGATTTATCCAAAAACAACCTACAATCATAGTTTTATGTATCCTGTTTTGAAAAAGTATATCAAAGAAAATCAGAAAATTCATTGGAATTTAAGTGGTAATATTTGGAATATCAAAAACCTAGAAATTAGCTATTCAAACCTTTCCTATTCTCTTGGAAGATCATTAATAGCTGACACATTTTTTATAGAAAAACATATAAATAATAACTTAAGTCTTATTAATAAATGTAATAATAGTAACTTGTGCCATTATTACTCAAGAGGAAAAAATCAAATTGAATGTGGTGTAAATAAAAAACTCTATGACAAACAATAACATATATGAAATTTGTGAAAAACATCTAATTGAAGAATTCAATAATACTGGTTCAGATTGGAGGATCTTCGGTTTAACTACATTTTCGGATTTAATTCATATTGAATCAATAGATCTCAGAAAATCAAATTTTGAAAAAATATATTGTATTAATATAATTAACTTATCTATAAAAGCATTAATACAAAAAGAACTTGAGCCTATAAAATTAACTGGAAATTACCAATTAGACAAACTACAAATTAATTTGCCTCTAAATCAATTAAAAGAGAAACATAAATTCATATGGTATGAACATTATTTGGAAATTAATGAAGCTAGTGAAAATCTGGATAAATTTTTAGAAGAGATAATCGACTATTCTTTATATCATAAAAAAGATATTGTATCAAATACAAATTCTTATTTCAACTTAATTCTCTCAAATGGTCTTAAAATATTAAAACGAATAATTAATGAATAATAAAGGGAAATTTATTGTTTTTGAAGGAATTGATGGATCTGGAAAATCCACAATTAGTAAAATGCTACATGAAAAAATCAATAATGAAATAACAAAATCTTATTACACGTTTGAACCTACTGATAGTCCAATCGGTTCTGTGATAAGAAATATTTTAAATCGTAGAATTAAAACAGATGAAAAGACTATAGCCTCTTTATTTCTTGCTGATAGATTGGATCATTTACAAAATGAATCAAATGGAATCTTAAATTTTCTAAACGATGGAATTAATGTTGTATCTGATAGATATTATTATTCATCATATGCATATCATGTACCTCACATACCCTTAGATAAAGTAATTGAAATGAATACTCTTTGCGCTGAATTACTTAGACCAGACATAGTCTTTTATTTAGATGTTCCTGTATCTGAAAGTTTAAAAAGAATCTCTAAGAATAGAAATTTTAATGACTTTTATGAAACCGAATTTAAAATTACTCAAGCAAGAGAAAATTATTTAAGAGCAATTGAAAAAGAAGGAAAGAAAGATAATGTAATTATTATAAATGCTAATAATGATATAGAAGCCATTTTTAATGAAATTTGGAATCACACATTAGATTTATTCAAAAAAAAATCTACAGCTAACAATGTATATAAAAAATAGGCGCAATAGCACTAAATTCAAAACTTTTTACTCGCGTCAAACTTTGTACTAAATCGAAAGTTCAGCACTTCAAAATCACCTACTTTTCATATACAAGACCGTTGGGCTTCATTTCTCACTCGAACTCAAAAAAATGAAAAAGAAGATAATTATTGCATTTTTTTTAATTTTAATTATTGCTATTGGGATAATAGTTTCGAAGTTTAATAAATTTAAGAATGAGCCATATCAGAAAACTCCATTCTTTGATTTATTTGTAGCTAAATCTTTCTATAAAAAAGATAAAGAAAGACCTTGGGAAGAATTTTGGGACAACTGTTGGAATAACGTTTCTGAAGAAAACAAAAGACCAGTTGAATGGATTTCAAATCCAAAAGATTTTGAAAAATTAGATTCAATATATTTAGGTTTCAAAAATACGACAAATGAAAAATTTTATTATGTAACTTGGGGAGAAGCAAATTCGAGAATTAGAATTAGTTACAATGTATTTAAAAAAGGAAAAATTGACTCTATTCCTTTTGGAGGTTTTGGTTGTGGAACAGGAATATATATTACCCCTCTAAAAAAAGGAGAAATTGCTGGTGGAAAATTTTTGAATCCGCTTTTATTCAATCCATTTACGAACCATTATTTACCTTTAAAAAATCGAAAATTCCCTGAACTATTTAAAGAAATATATGGAGATTCAGTTGCAATAAAATTTGAACAAGCAACTTACAGCTTACCTTGGAATAAATTTCCTTCTCAAATGATAGAATCAAAGAAAATTATAATTTCGACTGAAAAAATTATTAAAAATTGGAAAAAAGGAAATTATAAATTAAGTCCAGAATTTGATAAAGATAATGAACAAGCTTTTTACGTTAAAGATAAAGGAGATTATGAATTAAGTTCTGTTTATGAAAAAAAGGAATAAAAACGAAAGCCCAACACCATATAAAATTAATTGCTGGTTTTGGCTCACTTGGGAAATTCCTTTGGAATTTCGCCGTTCGTGATTAATCTACTAAATTAGTTGCTTGAAACACGCAACTAATCTTATACAACAACGTTGCCCACAATTTGAGAAAATCGAGATTTGATTGAAAATTTTAGAAATATAGAATACTTAAAACACGGAAACGAAAGACAAAAACTTGCTTTTGATGAAATTAAAAAGCAAAAAATTTTTGAGATACTCGAAAAATATAATCCGCTTTTGACTGGTACAATCCCAATCGGAATTGATTTACCTGAAAGCGATTTAGATATTATTTGCGAATGCGAAAATCAATCTGAATTTAAGGCATATTTATCAAGTAAGTTTTCAGAAAAAAAAGATTTTAAAGTTTACTCAAAAAAACAGTACGGAATTGAATCAACTATTGCGGAATTTAAAACGGACAATTTTTTGTTTGAAATCTTTGGGCAAAACATTCCTACCGAAAAGCAAAATGCTTATCGACATATGCTTATCGAAAACAGAATTTTAAGCGAAAAAGGACTTAAGTTTAAGCAGAAAATAAAGGAATTAAAATCTGACGGACTAAAAACTGAACCTGCTTTTGCAGAACTATTGGGATTGAAAGGAAACCCATATACGGAACTATTAAAACTGGAAATAAAAACTGTGGGCAACAATGGCTATAAGTAATTGCTTACTCTCGGTTATTTTGGAAATTCCTGCGGAATTTCCGCCGTCAGTTTGTACTTGCGGAATTTATTGCTAAATTCACGCAACTACTCATAGCCGAAGCCGTTGTAAAACATTTGAAATTTGAGGTATTTAATAAAATTACTGCTCACATCATTAATTCTAATTTCTTGCAAAAACAATGAAAAAAAAGTTGTAAAAGAATTTTATTACCCAAACAAATCTGAATTCTCAAAAAGCGAAAACTATAGATTTTTAGAGGTAAAAGAATTTAAAAACTTTAATCAATTGGTTGATAGTCTTGAGAATTTAAATTATCGCGGAAAGAAGGCTTATCTAAAAATTGAAAATGTAAATGCAAGATATAATTATTTAACCTCCACTACTTTTGGTCAATGTTACCCAATATTATTGAAATTTAAAAATATTTTGAGCATATCAAAAGACAGTATAAAAAAAGAAAAAGATTATCCTATTGGAGAATTAAAAACTGTACTGAAAAAAGATTTACTGAATTTTGGTAAAAATAATAGATTTTCTGACTCACCTGGAAAACTTGTGATTTCATTAACGAGTGAAATAGATGAATTAGAAAATTTGATTTTAAAAGTAACTAGCGTATTTAATGAAATTCAAAAAGATGCTTCTGATTCTTTAAAACTGAACATATACATTAATAGGAGAATGGAAATATATCTACCACCACCGAAAATAAAAAAAATTAAATAAAAACATTTTACAACAATGTATAACCGCAATTACGGCGGATTCGACTACGTCCGAATCCACTCGGAATTGCTAAAGCCAGTGCTAAGCCAAAAATAAATGTTAATTTAATCCGTAACTGACGGTTATACGAAACCGTTGTAGTGCATTTAAAACAAGATACTAAGAAGATTATCATAGATGAGAACTTATCCAAGAAATACTAAAGAACTAGAAATAAAACACAGTTTTAGTTTTCCCGTAGATAAAACTAAATTAGAGCTTATTCAAAATAATGTTATTTTACGTAATGATATTGCATATGTATTTTTAAAATCTAGAATCTTAAATTCATTGAAAATGCATAATCTATTTGAAAACGAATTGTTCAGTGAGTCATTTTTGGACAAGAAGTTTAACCAAACGGATAGACTTAAAATTTATAATGCAATAAAAAATCAGCTTCTTATCCCGGTTAGTAAAAGAAATAAATTAAGTTTATCTTCTTTGTTTCAGCTAAATGACAGACCAAAAATCGATACTAGAGTATTAACAATTAAAGACTTAATTTTTGATTTAATCAAGCAATACAGACTGACTATTAAGGGAGAATTTGAAACTTTTTTTAAATACGAACTTGATAAATTTAAATAGTAAAACGACACTACAACAAAGCGTATAATTAATTGCGGCTGAATTTCTTCGGCGGAAATTCAATCTTATTAATTATCTTTCCGCAACATCGGAAAAAGACTCGCGTCCTTTTCCCGCAAAAAATCATACACAAATACGTTAGCTACAATTAAAAAATAAACTTTGAACAAAGAAAAAAAAACAAATATTTGGAAATTACTTTTTATTATCGCTCCTGCCATATTATTTGGAAACATTACTGAAATATTAAAAGATAAAAACATAGCTTTTACAGTTGGTTTGACAATTATTGGAATTTCATTAGGTTTTTTAGCTCATTATTTAACAAAGAAAAAAACTTTGACTATTAAAATTATAACTCTAAGCATTTTAATAGTAATTCCTTTAAGTATTATTGCTTTTAATGTCGAAAATGAATTAGAAAAAAAATGGACTAATCAGATTATAAATACAATTGAATTTTCGTCACCAACTGAATTAAAATTAATCAATTCTGACATTCCTAAAAACCTTAAAGAATACTATAATAAACTTGAGATATACAACGACGGAAAAAAGGACAAATCAATAATTCTTTATGCTATAGAGCTTAAAGATAAAAACATTGATTTAAAAAACTATTTCGAACAATACTTAGAGACTTTTAGACTAAAAATTCCAAATATTAAAACTGTTGATATAACTGAACAGATAGAATCCGAAAATGATATTCTTACTAAATTTAAATTTAACACAAAAAATGAGACATTGAATGGTTATTCACGTTTTATTAAAAAAGACAGGAATTTAAATATGTTTTGGTTAGTTCCTTTTTCTAAAAGTTATACGAAAAAATACATTGAAAAGTTTAATAATAAAATATTGACACAAAAACTGTAGCTAACAAAATGTATAATTAATTGCTTACGGATTTGCTCCTTCGGACAAATCTCGTAGACAATTAATTTCATCTATTTGAATTACTTTTAAGTTAAAATTAAGCAACTAACCATACACAAATACGTTGGCAATAATTGAACTCACTCAAAACTGAAGAAATACTAACTAATGAAAACGAAACTTCTCTTTTTGATTTTTATTTCAATAATATTTATTAGTTGCGACCCTGAAAATGATTTCTATATAAGCGGAAAAATATCTGATAAAAAACATAAGGGTACAATTGAAAATGCGAATGTTGAATTTATTTGTTACACGAATAGTATGGAATGGAATTTTGAAAAAAAAATAACCCAAACCAATATAAACGGAATATACAATGACACAATAGTATCATTAAGACGTTTTGATAGCATAAAAATCAAGATTAATAAAAAAGGGTATTTAACAAAAGAAATAATATCAGAAAGAAATGAATGGGAAATTACTCGAGGATTTATGAAAACGGAATTTGATATTGATTGTGGAAATATCGAACTGATAAAAAAATAACTATTGCCAACACCGTATAAAATTAATTGCTGGTTTTTGCTCACTTGGGAAATTCCTTCGGAATTTCGCCGTTCGTAATTAATCTAGTAAATTAGTTGCTTAAAACACGCAACTAATCTTATACAACAACGTTACCTGCAATTTAAACTCACTCAAAATTGAATACAAACAGAATTGAAAGAATTAAATTATTTAAAAAATTTAGAGATGAAATATTCTTAAGTACTTTCAATGATTTTCACGAAAAAGACGAAAGAGCTGAACAGTTTAATAAAGCTTATTCTTTACATAAATTTAGAGGAGATAGGTCTAATAAACTGAATGAACGTTCTGTAGATGTATTTTTCGGCAATCGAGCTTATGAAACTATAACTCGTGGAAGCGAATGGAAAGCACTCACTGAATCTGGTGCTACTTTGCTATATAAAAGAAATGACGATGGTTATGTTACCGTTTTTCTATATCCTGCAAATCCTGAAAACCAATCACAAAAAGAAGACTTTATACTTCTGCATAAAAGATTGAATCCTAATGAGCTTTTAAGAAAATCAGTTTTATCAAATCATTGGAAAATATTTATTTCTTATATGGAATGTACGAGTTTAGACGGAAGTCCTACTTCAATGGATAAATTAAGAATTAGTTATCTCAAGCTTGTTAAACAATTAGTAATTAAAAATAAAGTACAGCAAAGTAGAATTAAATCATACTTTTTTGAGATATTTAAATTTGTTTTAACAGTTGGATTAAGTGGTTTTATTATTTACTTGGTGACTCTCTCTCAAAAAGATGACAACGTAATTGAAAATAAAGAAAGTATAGAATTACAAAAAAACATAGAACAGGATATTCACAAAACAAATTCAATTTTGGACAGTATAAATGTTAATTTAAAGAACCTGAAAACTAAATAAAAACTAACATAAATATGCCTACACTAAGTTCTATGAAAATCCCGCCACCTAAGTCTTGGGAAGAGTTTGAGGAATTAACCTTAGATGCTTGTAAAATAAGATGGGAAAACCCAGATTTACAAATGAACGGAAGACAAGGACAACCTCAAAATGGTGTAGATATTTTTGGTTCAAACCATATTTTTAAATGTATTGGTGTTCAGTGTAAAAATTACAAGACAAAAGTAACTATTGAATTAATCAAAGAAGAAATAATCAAAGCTGAGTCGTTTCAACCTAAAATAGATATGTTCTATTTTGCTATTTCAACTGAAACTGATGCTACAATTCAAAGAGAAATAAGAATACTTTCTCAAGAAAGAACGAATAAAGGTGATTTCCCTGTAATGATGTTATTTTGGAATGACATAATCCAAGAGCTTGTCAAAAACCAAGCTGTAATGAATAAACATTATCCACAATTAAATCTATCAGAAAATGTACTTACAGAGGCTAAAAATATTAGATTATTTAGTATTCTTGATTTAGTTTATAATACACTTAATCTTAATTTTTATAATAGTTTAATTTTTGGTGAATTTGGAGAAATGGCAGGAGAAAACCCATTACAAATTCAATCGGTGATTATGACTATTAAATATTCTTCAAGTAATGTTCTAAATAAAACTGAATATAAAAGAGTATCCATTTTAATTGATAAATACAAAGAATATATGTTCTTTGAAGGAGAAAGACAAACTAAATTTAATTGGGATACTGCCGAACTAATATCAAATGAATTTACCGGAATTATAGAAGGAATAGAATACAATCTGTCATCTAAAGAGCTAGCAATTTTTAATATTGGTAAAATATTAACCAAGTGGTCAAAATGGGAAGTTGATTTTGACAAGGACTGGCCTAAATCTTCTTGGAAAAATTTAAATATATTTATTTCTCAAATTAACTCAGAAGAACTGTCAATTAAAATAAATGAAATGGAATTAGCATATTCTAAAATGGACCATTTTGAAAGATTAGACGTTCCTCATAAAATTTATAATGAAGTTAGAAAATATTTAATAATATCAACGGAATAAAAACTGCAGGTAACACCGTATATAATTTATTGCTAGTTCTAGCCTACTTACGAAAATCTTCGCGGATTTTCTATTCGGTTTGTATTTACTAAATTAGGTGTTTAAAACACGCAACAAACCATATACAAACACGTTACCCAACATTTGATGAACAACCTGCTGAAAATAGAAATTATTGAAAATGATAAAGGAGGACACCAAGATTTAATCTTTGAAATTCCAAATTTGATAAGTCAGCAAAAATTTGACACTTACTATTTCGCTTTAGCAATTGAACCGAAAAGGGGAATAAAAGAAATTAAAAATGCTGTTGCGGAGTTAATCGCTTCGTGGAATAAAAAGCAAGCGGAAATGAAAAACGGACAAGTTATTTACTTGCCAATTGATTTTTCCGACCAATATACTGGATGTTTAAGAGTGGAAAAGAAAAACGACTTGAATTTGACATACGGATTTTCAAGACGAGAAGGTTGGAGCGTTGACCCAATAAATCCGACTGAATATTATGAATCAATAACTGACTTTGATATCGAAAATGAAAAGTCATTGACTGTAAACCAATCGGAATTTGACAAGTGTTTGACTGAATTGACTGAAAAACTAAAATCGGAGTAAAAAAACGTTGGGTAACAATGTATAACCGCAATTACGGCAGATTCGACTACGTCCGAATCCACTCGGAATTGCTAAAGCCAGTGCTAAGCCGAAAATTAACGCATATTAATCCGTAACAGACGGTTATACGAGACCGTTGGTAACAAGCAAAAATTAGCACATTGAAAAATAATAACCTTGAAGAAAAGTAAAACAAAATCAATAATACTTACAGTAATTCTACATTCATTTATAATTCTTGGAATTGGTCACGGAATTGGAATAATGTGGATTATAGATATTGTAAGTATTCCAAATTTGATTGATAGTTATGGTTTTACTTTGAGAGGAAAATTCAATGATAAAATAATGTCAATTGGTCTTATATCCTTAATTGGAAAAATATTTTTAGTTATTAGCATATTCCTAAAACCTAAATTGTATGAACGAATATTTGAAATTGTCGGAATTCTAATATTATGGATTTCAGTCTATTTTCTAACTTCTGGAAATTGGAGTTATAACTCAGTTTATGAAATTGCTTTCTTGACAAGCATTCCATTTTTAATTTCATCTTTAAATTTAGTATATCTAATAACCCGAAAAAAACATGAATGAAAAACCTAAATTAAAACAGTTATTAGAATCTGAAAATTTTCGAATAAGAACAGCAATGTTTATAGGAGAAAAAAGAATATCTACATTAAAAAGTTTTTTTGATGGAATATATTATTCATTTGATGTCTATAATATAAAAGAGGAAAATATATTTTTAGGATTAAACGAATGGACAGTAAAATACTATAACCAGAAAGAAACATCTGCTGCTTGGAAAGATATAATTTTAAAAGAATGCGGAAATGATGAAGAAAAAGCAGTAGACGAATTTTTTAGAGTATATGATAAATTTAAAGAAAAGCCAGTTACCAACACTATATAAACTTTATAGCTGATTTTAGCTCACTTAGGAAATTCCTTCGGAATTTCGCCGTACGTGTTTTATTTACTAAATTAACTGTTTAAACCACGCAACAAAGCTTATAAAACAGCGTTGTATGCAATAACCAGAAACGCGCAAACTAACAAGAATGAGCAATGAAGAAATAACTTATTTAGTTTCAAAAAAAGTCTTAGAAGGAAAAATAACAAAGTCTGAAGGAATGAATGAACTCTATTCAAAAATTAATATGAATAAAGGTTCTGCAAGTATTATAATTGGACAAGTTTACCCGAAATTATTTAATGGTGTTTTATTCAAAAGGACAGTTTCTGTAGCTTATTTTGCTCGATTTTTGGAATGTATAAAAAGAGATTATGGAAACGAGCAATTATCTATCTCATTATCTGGATTAAAAAAACATATAGACTACATCCTGACAACTGGAGACTCAAAAATAAAACTTAGAAAAGTTTATCAAGAGTATTTAAAATTATCGAAAACTCAACTAACGAATATCCAAAAAGATGAAATTGAACAAATCGAAATTATAGATTTATTCAAAGAAAAATCGAAAGACGAATTAAAGGCTGAATTAGATAATCTACCCGAATTAGAAACAGAGGAAGTTTATGCAAATCAGAAAAAATATAAAAGAGATAATAAAGCGATTGCATTAATAAAATTATTGAGAGATAATGAATGCCAAATTTGTGGAAAATATATTAGAAAAAAAGACGGAACAAAATATGTGGAAGCTGCTCATATCAAGGCAAAAAGCGACAGAGGAAATGAAACTCTTGAAAATATTTTATTATTATGCCCAAATCATCACAAAGAATTTGACTTAGGAGATTTAAACATAATGAATCACTCCAAAGAAACAATTAAATTTACTTTGAATGAAAATAGCTATGAAATTTCGCTCTTAATAAATGAATAAAAATTACTGCATACAACAATGTATAAAAAACATAGGACTTTTGTGCTAAACCGAAAGTTCTGTACTTATTCACAATGTCCGCCAAATATAAAATTTGGCATTTATAGAAGAAAAGATAAAAGCAAAATATTTATATTTAGCTAAGTAATAAACCGAAACGGAAGTGCTTTTTAACTGTCCTACGTTTCTTATACTAAACGTTAGCAACAAGTACTCGA
>NZ_QOCC01000002.1:0-1059 GCF_003318185.1 Tenacibaculum sp. E3R01
TATAAATTAATTGCATTTTTTGTAGCTTTCTTTGCTTGTGCTACGTTATCAAAGGTTTGATCGAGATAAAACTCATCTTTTAGTATCCCATTTACACGTTCTGCCATGGCATTTTCATAACAATGATTTTCTTGGGTCATACTAATATCTATCTTTTTTCTTTTTAATATTTGCGTGTATACATTACTGCAATATTGTATACCTCTGTCTGAATGATGAATAAGTTGTTTAATATTTTTAGCTTGGTAAATGGCCTTGTTTAGTGCTCTTACACATCCTTTTAGTTCAAGACTATCGCTAAGATCATACCCAACTATTTTCCTAGAATGCATGTCAGTTATTAAGGCTAGGTAACAAAAACCTTTTAGGGTTCTAATGTATGTTATATCTGAGACCCAAACTTGATTAGATTTAGTAACTTTCATATTCTTTATTAGGTTATTGTACTTATAAAAACGATGATAAGAGTTGGTTGTTCTGGCACTAGTTTTCATTCTTAGTGTTAGCATTTGATGTTTTCTAAGGATATTAAATAAAGTGTCTCTACCAACTTTAATATTCCCTTTATTAAAATCTACATCTAATGATTTTACAAGTTTACGTACGCCTTCTCTAGGAAGAGATTTGCGTCTTTTTCTAACTATTTTTATAATCTGTTTCTCGAGTTCTAAACGTTTATCAGCTCTAGATTTGTATTTGTAATACGCATCACGTTTAAGCCCAAAACAATGTGTTATAGTAGTTAAAGAAGCAAATCTCTTAGCTTTTTCTTTAGCTTTAATTAAGGCTTTATACTTAGCTTTTTTTTTAGTTCATTAACTGATTTGTACCCAAGGTCTTCAGCTGCTACTTCAAGGTAAGAATCCAATACCATAGCATCGAGATCCTTTTTAAGTAATAATTTTTTAAGCTGTTCAATCTCTTTTTGAAGTGCTTTGATTCTAGATATTTCGTCTTTAGTTTCCACTTTTACTCTGGTGTTCATTAAGTCTTTACGATTGTATTTTTTAATCCATTCGTTTACAGTTGTAGGTGCAATGGAGTAGAGTTTACAAAGTT
>NZ_QOCC01000010.1:0-1782 GCF_003318185.1 Tenacibaculum sp. E3R01
AAAAAAATTGGAAAATGGAGACGAAAGTGTAATTGAGGATTTATGGGTTTGGTTCGCACCAACCTGCCAATGGGATGACTTTGTTGGAAACATTGATTTGGGAGAAAGAATATTTCAACGACTGAATAAAATAAAGAATAAAGCCAGCAGGTAACAATGTATAACCGCAATTACGGCGGATTCGACTCCGTCCGAATCCACGCGTAATTACTAGCGTCTGTGATTAATCCGAAAATCCGTAATTCTATCCCGTAACTGACGGTTATACGAGACCGTTAGCACCAATAAGGTAGAGAAATAATAACACAATTTAAAATCTATTAAAACATAAAATTTGGCAAGTGGATTTATCATACTAAAAGACAGAAGTTGTTATGCACCAAGATGGACAGGTTTTGACGGAATCATAAGAGACCTTATACGAGAAATAAAGAATTTAGAAAATTCAACGGAATTAAAATTAATTCTCGAAAGAAAAATTCCTTCGAATACAGAAGAAGAAGTTGAAATGTGTTGGGGATTTATAAATACAAATGGAAAAACTATTGAAAGGGGTTTGGATTTGAGAGGATTATCTGATTCTAACCACAAATTATTTTGGACTGGAATTCAAAAGGTTTATGTAAATATGATAAAATTTGGAACTGATTATTCGACTTTGAATCCAATTATACCTAAAGAAATGCTTAAAAGGAAAAAACTCTCTGAACGGAATAGCAATCCTTTGGAACATTCTGACTGGAATAAATTAGCTGATGAAAAATTTGAAATGCTTTCATCAATAGAAAAATAAAATTACTGGTGCCAACACCATGTATAATTAATTGCTTACGGATTTGCTCCTTCGGACAAATCTCGCAGACAATTAATTTCATCTATTTTAATTACTTTTACGTTAAAATTACGCAACTAACCATACACAAATACGTTATGTGCAATTCCAATAATGAAAGAATTGAAAAAAACATTCTGTAATAGAACGAAAGAAATACCTTCTTTAAAAACAATTAAAGAAGAATTAATGAGAAATGACAGAATTAGAATAGATTATAATTCTAAATTCAATATTCTTTTTATTCGAAATTTAAAAAAACAAATAAAAAATATTGATGATTCATTAAATGTTAAGATCCACAAAGGAGAATTTAAAGGCTTGAAATTTTATCATATCTATAATCTTTTATCTGAAAGTGAGGTAGAAAAAATTTCGGAAAAATTAGAAGAAGCAATCAAAAGCTACAGATTGATTTCGGAAAAATTAATAAGGAGATTTGAAGAAAAATATGACTATAGTTTTACCGATACAAATAAATCATTTACAGAAATAAAAGAACAAATAACAATAGATAAAAATCAATTATCAAAAAATTGGAGTTATCGATTTCACGGTGGAGATGTTTGTTTTTCCAACTCTAAATCAGGACAAATTGTTGATATTAATCTAAAGTACAATGGGTTTTATGGAGTGCTAGATTTATGGTTTTTCCAATATTATATGAAAACCACAAATGATTACAAATATATAAGCTCTGTTTATATAGACAATACTCCTAAATTAATTCAAACGTTAGATTATCTCAAGGATAAAGGAAAAGTAAAACAAGTAAAGTCGGATTTTGATTTCTTAGACTCCAAAAAGTTAATATGGAATAAAAAAAGCACATAACAAAATGTATAATTAATTGCTTAGGGATTTGTTCCTTCGGACAAATATCGTAGACAATTAATTTCATCTATTTTATTTACTTTTACGTTAAAATTACGCAACTAACCATACACAAA
>NZ_QOCC01000012.1:0-6425 GCF_003318185.1 Tenacibaculum sp. E3R01
TTTCGCCTTATGTTGCACAACGTTCAGTATAAGAAACGTAGGGCAGTTGATAAGCGATACGTTTCGGGTTGGTACTAAGCCAAATATAATATATTGCTTTTATCTTTTTTGTTGAAAACTCCAAATTTTATATTTGGCGACTTTTTAAATAAGCACAGACCTTTCGGAAAGCCTAAACCGCCCTATGTTTTTTATACATTGTTAGCAAGTGTTTTATTTCCACTTAGTTTGATAAACTGTTCCTATATTGAAGTATTTTTCATCACTATAATTGTAGTTATAGGCTTTACTAAAACTTTTATTTTGTCTAACCGAGTCTATTTCAAAAAAAGCATCTCCGTTCTCAGTTTGAAAAGTCATTCCTTTAGTGACTTTGTCCTTTTTACCTTTATCAATTTCAAGAATCCAATATGTTTGATTTTCTCCCTCACTAAATCTATTCTTTTTTGTTGACTTTACAATTTTTACAGATAATGGACTTATAAGGAATAATTCTCTCCATTTTCTCGGAATTTGTTTTAAATCTAAAGGCTTATTGAGTGAATCTTTTTGTTGATTTTTTAGATATCTACCACTATTTGATGGTTCATATCCAGAATTAAAATTTTCGGAAAATCTTATAAAATCGTTCTTTTCTTCTATACTCCAACCCAAATCAAATTGTTCTGATAGTAAATAACTAGAATTACCCCATTTTACAATATTAAATTCAGTTTTAATTTTAAGCGAGTCAATTCCATATTTAGTTTCGAGAGTTTCTGTTTCTCCATCAAATTCCATTGGATAAGTCAAAAGTTTAATTTTCGATGGAATTAGTTTCAAAAATGAACTATCGATTTTGTATTTGCCAGTAACTTTTTTATTTTCTCCACCACCTGTACAACCATAAACAAATTCTTGATATTCAAAATTTCCATTACTTAATAAATTAAGATTTAATCCATTGTTAAATCCGCTATAGGAATATTTTAACGTGTCAATTTGTTCAGTATTTATTAAGATTTTTGCCGAATCATTTTTTATATCCGAACAGCCAAAAAATGAAATTGATAATATGAATATGATGTATTTTATCATTTTTTTGTCAAATACTTGCTAACTCGTTATATAGAGAACAAAGTTCTCGTTTATTGGATTATAGTTCCGGATAAAAGGAACTTTAGGTAAATATATAAAGAATTATTAAAATTTCTTTTTGGGAATATAAAACTCCTCAACTTATAATAAATCAAGGAGTTTGTTAGTTGGCTTTATGTGTTAAATATTACTTGCTGTTAACTTCATTTTTGTTGTCTTTATTTTTATTAAATTGATTACTGTTTAGCTCATTGCTAATTTCTTGTTTTACTTTACTGTAGGCTAAAAGTTGTGGAGTAATAATTGTTTCATCGTCATAAATATGAGATTTTATGGTTGCTACTGCCTGTAATGCTGTTGCAATTGATGATGGTGATAAATCAGAAGTAGTAGGGATCAAGTCATTAATTTTTTTTGAGCCAATTCCGCTAACTCGTACTTCTAAAGATCCTTTTATCTTTTCAATATTTGCTACTAAACCAAATGGACTAGATAGATTTACTTTTCCTTTTAAAGCTTTGAATTTAGCAACCATTCTAACGCTAACCCCAACCAAAAAAGAATGGTAATTTTCGCCATTATTTTTTACTGTTTGAGTTTGTGAAAAATCATAGATAACTTGGTAGTTTTCTCCTTTTACAGAAACACCAGCACCAACGATGGTAAGTTCACCTTCTCCTTTTACACTATATACTGTTACATTCGAAACAAGGTTAGTAAAAGAATCTAAAAGAGAATAGTCGTGACGTAAACTATCTACTTGTTGTAGACTTATTGTTTTAGTACTTGGGTCTACATGGTATATTTTACCATACCAATGCTCGGGTACAGCCAATGCAATATAATCTGAGGTAAAATTTTGACTAAATAATAAGTTGGGTAATAAGTTTAATACGATAATTAAAGTAGGGAGTTTAAATAATTTCATGTTGTTTTTTTAGGATATTTTGTTTTCAATTTTCGATAAATATACAAAATGTAGAGTGCTATTAATGATTTTGTTAGGTTAAAAAAATAAGAACAATTTTTTAATGTGTACAAAACAAATATTGAGTAATAAGAAGACTAGTTAAAGGTAGTTATTGATGTAAACTACTGATGATTTACAAAGGAGAATTATTAACTAGTTTTATTAATTTTTCAGTGTTGTTAAAGGGAGGGTATATGAAAAATATAAATTAAAAACCCTTAACTATTAATTAGTTAAGGGTTTTGTTGTGACCTCGACAGGATTCAAACCTGTAACCTCTTGAGCCGTAATCAAGTGCGCTATTCAGTTGCGCCACGAGGCCGTCGTTTTGCGGGTGCAAATATACAATTCTTTTACAGTTCTAAAAATTATTTTTCAATTTCTTTTCGAAAATTTTCAATAATTTTTTTAGATGCCTCAATATCAGTGTTAAAAATGTGAAGCTCAACAACGTCTCCTGTAGCTCCAAAACCTGCTAATCTTCCAGATTCTCGTTCGTTTTTAATAATTGAGGGTATTTTATTGTTTTCTAATAATTGAGCAAGTCTATTCACTAAGATTGCTGATCCGGTAAAAATAGAAATATGTTCTTTCATAACTTAAGGTGTATTTAGTTTAATGAATTTATTGTAACGTAAGCTCTCCATCCAATAATAGCTAATTGTAATTTTGAAGCCTTTGTAATGTCTAGCTCTTTTTTGGTAAAAGAAGGTAAGATAATTTTGTTAAGCTTGGCTAGTTGTTTAAATAATTGTTTTTTCATTAGTTAGTTGATTTCATATCAAAAATAATGAAAAAATAATTGTGAATAAACAGGACGATCTAATTCGTCCTGTTGGTAATTGATTCCTTTTCTTTTTTATTCCTTTTCTTTTTTATTTCTTTTCCATCATTTTCTTAGCTAGCTCAGCGCCAATTAATGATTGTAGCAAATTCCCACTGTTTCCGTCTTTACTTCCTTCAATATATGTAGAAGGTAATTTTAAATCTTTTATCTCTTTAGCAACTCCCACTGCAGTTTTGTATTCCCATTCAGCACGTTCCTGAGGAGTTAAACCTGCACTTACTAGTTTTGCATTTTCATAGTATTGCGCATCGGCAGCTACTTTTTTACTTTTAGCTTTGAATTGTTCAACTTCATATTGTTTCTTTTCTTTTATTAAGTTGAATCCAGCTACTTTAGCTTGAGTTTCAGCTTCGATGGTTTGTTGAATTTGAATTTTTTCTAACCTAGCTCTTTCTTTAGCTTTTTCAGACTCTCCTTTAGCAACTTCTTTTTTAGCTCTATAGTATTCACGCTCTGCTTGTTGTTTTTCAAGTTGAGTTTGTGCTACCTCATTTTTTTGTAAATCTAAACGCTCATCAAAAGATTCTTCCCAGTCAATACCTGTTACTTGTGCTTGGTAAATTTTTAAACCGTATTGTTTTAAGGTGTTAGAATTGTCTCTGGCTATACTACCATCTGAGTTTCTTTTGATTCTAAACTTTTTTTGTTTACTCGATTTACCTACATTAATCTTTCTAATAGTAGTTGTATCTCCAACAATTTCATTCGTATTTTCAGATTCATAGTATTGTTCTACTTGGTACATTCCATTTTCTAATTGATCTCTAAAATATCTATCGAAGTCTGAAGCCTGACCTGAAATATAATCTTGAGCATCCATTAGTTTGCAGGTGTTTTTTATAGCAGCATCAATGTTTGGTAAAACTCTACCGTAAATTAATTTTGATTCGCTCCTGTTTCTGTCTGCCATGTTTAAAAAAACTTTTTCGTCGTTGATATTGACACCTACAATAACTGAAGTGCTAATTTCTGCTTTAATTGCATCGCTGAATTCCCACTTTTGAGCCTTCCTGTTGTATATACCTTGGCTACTTTTTGGTAGTTCTACATCATCTTTTAAAATAACATCTTTTATAGATGTTTCATAAGATAGTGGTATGATTCTACCCCACCATTTTAATTTTAATCCTTGTGTGGTAATCATTTTATCACCACCAGAAACAAATTGTACTGCATAGGCTGTACCAGCTTCTGCGTAAAAGAACATTCCAGTTATAATACTCAATAAGATTCCGAGTAATGTAAATTGGATACTTCTGTTGGTGGTGAACCAATTTAAGAAGCCGTCTTTTTTAATAATTGATTTTAAAATAAGGGTGAGTAACCCAATAATAATTAATAATATTCCTAAAAATGTTAGCATAATAATAGTGTGTTTAATAGTTAATTAAAATAAGTACTGAATAAGTTGAATTATAAAATTTACTGCTGAGACAATTAAATTTAAAGCAATAGTTATCATTTGTTTTTTTAGTGGTTTTAGTTAATAAAAGTTGATTAATTCCATAATTGTTTTCTCAATATATGAGAAAGAGAATCACATCACCAAAAGTTTCAATACGATTTAATTAATTTGAATTTATAATTAAAGTTAAAAAATAATATTAAGTTTTAATATGTAGTCTAATATTCTACATAGTAGTTTGTTTTGTTAATATTAATGTGTGTTTATTGTTTTAATGTGTAATTAAATAAAGGGCGTTTTTTGTGTGTTTTAAAAAAGTAAAGGAAAATGTGTTGTTAAAGAGAGGTGAAATGGTGGTTTTGATTTTTGTGATTTGAAATAAAACTTTTTTTATTGAGAATTAGAAAGACAAAAAAAGAAGCTTTTAAGCATGTAATATCTGTTCGTAATTTAGATGTCAAAACCCTATCTTCGCACAAAAAATAATTTATGAGTATTCTATATATTGTTATTGGATTAGTTTTATTAGTTCTTGGTGGGAACTGGTTGCTAAAAGCTGCAGTTGGCTTATCGCTAAAATTGAATATACCTAAAATTGTTATTGGTATGACGGTTGTTTCTTTTGCAACATCAGCACCAGAATTGATAGTAAGTATTAAATCTGCATTAGATGGAGCTACAGGTTTAGCAGTTGGTAATGTAATAGGTTCAAATATTGCAAATATTGCGTTAGTGTTGGCAATAACAATAATTTTATCGCCTATAGATGTTCAGAAGAGTTTTTATAAAACAGATTGGCCAGTAATGATGTTTGCTTCATTGTTGCTATATGTTTTTATTGTTAATGATAAAACAATTCAAACATATGAAGGAGTGATTTTATTTATTACCTTAATAGCGTTTTTGGTGTACCTTTTACGTTTTCAAAAGCAAGCTGTAGTTGATGAAATGCCTGAGGATGATGAAGAATTACCGCTATTTAAAGTAGTACTTTTTTTAGCTTTAGGTGGATTAGGTTTATGGGGAGGATCAGAGTTATTAATTGATGGAGCAAAAACGTTGGCAAAAGGATTAGGGGTAAGTGATGCTGTAATTGGTGTAACGGTGGTTTCTGTAGGAACAAGTATTCCTGAATTAGCAGCTTCTATTATTGCAGTTATGAAGAAAGAAAAGGCAATTTCTTTAGGGAATTTAATAGGATCGAATGTGTTTAATATTTTGGCAGTGTTAGGAATAACAGCAATGATTACTCCTGTAGAGGTTAAGCCAGATTCATTAAGTTTGATTACTAAGGATATTTATTGGATGTTAGCTATTTCATTTGCGGTGCTTCCGTTAGTTTTTATTCCTAAAGGTATGAGGTTAGGATGGAGGGATGGAGTGTTGTTGCTAATTACTTATGTTGTGTTTGTGTATTTAGCAATTTCGTAAATTGTAATAGTTGAAGAAGTGATGTAATGAATGGAATAGAGAACTATATAGGTTTTATTGTTGCAGGGCTTTTAATGAATATAACTCCAGGGGCAGATACTGTTTATATAATTACCAGGAGCGTTGCTCAAGGAAAAAAAGCAGGTATTTATTCTGTTTTAGGAATTGGAAGCGGAGCTGTAATTCATGTTGTATTTGCTGCTTTGGGATTATCAGTAATATTAGCAAAATCAGTAATTGCTTTTACAGTTATTAAGTGGGCTGGGGCGGTTTATTTGATTTTTTTAGGTGTAAAAACCCTTTTAGATAAGTCAGGATTATTTGATAATCAAAAGGTAGATTTTGAGAAGGTAGATTTATTGAAAATATATAAACAAGGCTTTTTAACGAATTTATTAAACCCAAAAATTGCAATATTCTTTTTGTCCTTATTACCTCAGTTCATAAAAGCAGAACATACAAATAATGTACTACCTTTTTTAATTTTAGGATGTACCTTTTTATTAACAGGAACCATTTGGTGTCTTTTCTTAGTGCATGCTGCTTCTTTTATGACAAACAGGTTAAGAAGTAATCAAAAGATAGGTAAGGTAATGAAAAAAATAAGTGGATATGTATTTATTGGTTTAGGGCTTCAGTTGTTAATGAAGAAAAATTAATAAAGTTTCATAATACTATAAAAATAAAACACCTCG
>NZ_QOCC01000012.1:6441-228380 GCF_003318185.1 Tenacibaculum sp. E3R01
CGAGGTGTTTTATTTTTATAGATAAAATCTAAATTAGATTTTTGCACTTTTAACAGTTTTAATAATTCTTCCAGCAATTTTATAAGGATCACCATTAGAAGCAGGTCTTCTGTCTTCTAACCATCCTTTCCATCCTTTTTCAACAGTAATAATAGGAATACGGATAGAAGCTCCACGATCAGATACACCGTAGCTAAAGTCAGATACGTGAGCAGTTTCATGTAAACCAGTTAAACGCTCATCATTATTAGCACCATATACATCAATGTGCTCTTCAGTAACAGGCCTGAATGCTTCACAAATAGCTTCGTAAGTTTCTTTAGAACCACAAGTTCTTAATGTAGTGTTTGAAAAGTTAGCATGCATACCAGAACCATTCCAATCACCTTTTACTGGTTTAGGGTGGTATTCAATGTAATAACCATATTTTTCAGTTAATCTATCTAATAAATATCTAGCTACCCAAATTTCATCACCAGCTTTTTTTGCACCTTTAGCAAATAATTGAAATTCCCATTGTCCAGGAGCTACCTCTTGATTAATTCCTTCAAAGTTTAATCCAGCGTCAATACATAAATCAGCATGTTCTTCAACAACATCTCTACCCCAAGTGTATCTTCCTCCTACAGAACAATAGTATTTTCCTTGAGGACCAGGGAAACCACCACGTGGGAAACCTAAAGGTAAATCTGTTTTAGAATCCATTAAAAAATACTCTTGTTCAAATCCAAACCAAAAATCAGAATCGTCATCATCAATAGTAGCACGTGCATTAGATTCGTGTGGAGTACCATCAGCATTTAAAACTTCAGCCATAACTAAGAAACCGTTTCTTCTAACAGGATCTGGGTAAATTGCTACAGGTTTTAATAAGCAGTCAGAAGCTCCACCAGACGCTTGTTCTGTTGAACTTCCATCAAAAGACCATACTGGACAGTCTTCTAATTTACCACTAAAATTATCTTCAACCTTAGTTTTGCTTCGCATATTTTGGGTTGGCTTATGACCATCTAACCATATATACTCTAATTTAGATTTACTCATGATTTTTAATTTTGATATTACTGTTGTATTGTTTTACGATGCAAAAATGAATATTTTTTTAATTACCCCCAAATTTTATAGGGGTAAATTTTAAAAATTAGCTATAATTTAATTTTACCCCTATTTTTTTAGGGGTTTATTTATTTTTAAATTAGTATTTTTGAAAAGTATTAAAAAAGGATAATATATATGTCGGCTATTCGGTTTAATGCGTTAAAGGAAACGCTTAATAGAGGTTCAGTTATTGTTGAGGAAAAAAGTAAACGTTCAGAACTATTTGGTAAGAATGTGTTTAATGAGCAAGCAATGCGTCAATATATGACGAAAGAAGCTTATCAAAGTGTAATGGATGCAATTGAGTACGGAACTAAAATAGATAGAAAAAAGGCAGATCAAATTGCAGTTAGCATGAAAGATTGGGCGCTTTCTAAAGGTGCTACTCATTATACACATTGGTTTCAACCTTTAACAGGAGCAACAGCTGAAAAACATGATGCTTTTTTTGAAACAATAGAAGGAGGAGGAGCTATGGAACGTTTTGATGGAGGTCAACTAGTACAACAAGAGCCAGATGCATCATCGTTTCCTAATGGAGGAATTAGAAATACTTTTGAAGCTAGAGGGTATACAGCTTGGGATCCAACATCTCCAGCTTTTATTTACGGAACAACATTATGTATTCCAACAGTATTTGTAGCTTATACAGGTGAGGCTTTAGATAATAAAGCTCCTTTATTAAGAGCGTTACAAGCTGTTGACGAATCTGCAACTGCAGTTTGTAAATTTTTTGATAAAAATGTAACTAAGGTAAACGCAACATTAGGTTGGGAACAAGAATATTTTTTAATAGATAAAGCTTTAGCAGCGTCTAGGCCTGATATAATGATGACTGGGAGAACTTTGTTAGGGCACTCTTCAGCAAAAGGGCAACAATTAGATGATCATTATTTTGGATCGATCCCTAGTAGAGTAATGAATTTTATGCGTGACTTGGAACAAGAATCTATGTTACTTGGTGTTCCTGTTAAAACAAGACATAATGAAGTGGCTCCTAATCAGTTTGAGTTAGCACCTATTTTTGAAGAAGCAAATTTAGCGGTAGATCATAATTCATTATTAATGGATGTGATGGAAAAAGTATCTCACCGACATCATTTTAAAGTGTTGTTTCATGAAAAGCCATTTGCAGGTATTAATGGATCTGGAAAACATAATAACTGGAGCTTGTCTACCAATACAGGCGTAAATCTTTTAAGTCCTGGGAAAACCCCCATGAAAAATCTACAATTCTTAACTTTCTTTGTAAATACGATAAAAGCAGTTCATGATTATGAAGATTTAATAAGAGCTTCTATTGCAAGTGCAAGTAACGATCACCGTTTAGGTGCAAATGAAGCACCGCCAGCTATTATCTCTGTATTTATTGGTTCTCAGTTGTCAGAAGTCTTAGATGAGTTAGAGAATGTAACGAAAGGGAAATTATCGCCTCAAGAAAAAACAGATTTAAAATTGAATATAGTAGGTAAAATACCTGAAATATTATTAGATAATACTGATAGAAATAGAACATCACCATTTGCTTTTACTGGAAATAAATTTGAGTTAAGAGCTGTAGGGTCGTGGTCAAATTGTGCAGGACCAATGACAGTTTTGAATACGATTATAGCAAAGCAGCTTAAAGATTTTAAAACTGAAGTAGATAGTTTGGTAGATGCTAAAAAATTAAAGAAAGATGAAGCTGTGTTTAATGTGTTACGAGAATATATAAAGGCATCAAAAAAAATACGTTTTGAAGGTGATGGGTATGGTGACGCTTGGGAAAAAGAAGCAAAGAAACGAGGATTGAGTAACAACAAAACAACACCAGAAGCTTTAAAAGCAAAGATTTCAAAAAAAGCAATTGCTCTTTTTGAAGAAATGAGAGTGATGAATAAAGTAGAGGTTGAAGCACGACATGAAATTGAACTTGAAGAATATGTAAAGCGAATACAAATAGAAAGTAGAGTTTTAGCTGACGTAGCAAGAAACCATGTAATACCTACGGCAATTCAATATCAAAATACATTGATAGAGAATGTAAAAGGGTTGAAAGAAATATTTGGAGAAAGTTTCGAGAAATATGCAAAAGAACAAATAGAATTAATAAAAAAAATATCAAACCATATTGCTGAAATTAATTCTAAAATAGAAAAAATGACAGATGAAAGAAAAGAAGTAAATAAATTAAAGGGACAAAAGAATGCTGATGCTTACTGTAATAAAATTAAACCATATTTCGAAGAAATCAGGTATCATGCAGATAAATTAGAATTATTAGTAGATGATAATTTATGGCCACTAACTAAATACAGAGAATTATTGTTTACAAGATAATGAACAGCCTAATAGTATATAAAAGAACCAATTCTGATAACAACCATTTTCTTTATTTAGTAAAGGAATTGGATGATTATTTAACTGGAATTAATGGAGAAGATGATTCTTTTTTTAGGCAATTTAATAGTATGAATAAATTACAAAATGTAATTGTTGCTTATTTTAATGAAATTCCTATTGCTTGTGGAGCATTTAAAATGCATAATAAAACTACAATTGAGGTTAAACGAATGTATGTTAAAAATGAATATAGAGGTAAGGGGATTGCAACTGGCATTTTAAATGAATTAGAAACTTGGGGAAAAGAGTGGGGATATAAAGCTGCAATTCTAGAAACTAGTAACGTTATGAATGATGCATTAACTCTATATAAAAAAAATGGATATATAGTAGTGCCTAATTATGGTCAATATAAAGATGTTGAAAGTAGTGTATGTTTTGAAAAAGAGCTGAGCTAAAAACTATAGACTAATGAGTAATTCTGTTTATGTTACAATTTTTTTTAAAGAGCATTGGAAGAAAGTATCAGATATTTATAAAGAAGGAATTGAAACTAAAAATGCTACTTTTAGAACTAAAGTTCCTGATTGGGAAGAGTGGAATGATCTGCATTATGAGCATTCCCGATTTGTAGCTGTAGAAAATAAAAGAATTATTGGTTGGTGTGCTATAGCTCCAGTTTCTAATAGGTATGAATATAGAGGTGTTGCTGAGGTTAGTGTTTATGTTAAATTAGATGCAGTTGGTAAAAAAGTTGGAAGTTTATTAATGAATACTTTGATAAAATCAGCAAATAAAGAAGGTATTTGGACTTTGTATTCTAGTTTATTTCCTGAAAATATAGCTAGTATAAAACTACATGAGAAAAATGATTTTAGATTAATTGGTTTTCGTGAGAAAATTGCTCAATTAGATGGTGTCTGGAGAGATACTGTTTTGTATGAACGAAGAAAAAAAAGTAAGGAAAACTAAAAAAGGTCCCCTACTACAAGAACCTTTTAGTAATTTATATCATAATAAAACCTACTACACTTTTTATTATAACAATAATTAAAGCTAAGTTAGTAAATATCAGTGTTATAAAAAATAGGGAAAAGCCCTGAATATAATTTAGGGATAACCATTAGGTGAATACTCAATTACCCTGAGTTGATATATCTAAAATGTTTTTTTAGTCCTTTAAGTATGGGCTGGGTAAAAAAAGAAAAGAAGTAGTCCCCCAGGAATTCTTCTTTTCTTAAATGCTAAATATCTATTTATAATTTAAATTACATTATAAATATAGTTTAATAAGCAAGTTTAATTTTAAGAATTAGTTGAAATGTAAGTTTTTGTAGGTGAGTGGCGATTTTAACTTTTATAATTTGTTATTAAATGAAAAACTTATTTCTTTTTTAAACTATGCATGTTGTTTTTTACGATAAATATTAAAATAGTATTTACTTTGATATTTACCTGTTTTTAAAGTAATTTCGCACCCACAACACAACAATATATTACCATGAGTCAAGAAGTTTCTAAAAGATACGCACAGCGAGGAGTTTCAGCGTCTAAAGAAGATGTTCATAATGCTATTAAAAATATAGACAAAGGATTATTTCCAAAGGCGTTTTGTAAAATAGTGCCAGATTATTTAACGAATGATGATGACTATTGTTTAATAATGCATGCTGATGGCGCAGGAACTAAAAGTTCATTAGCCTATATGTATTGGAAAGAAACTGGTGATATTTCCGTATGGAAAGGAATTGCTCAAGATGCACTTATTATGAATATTGATGATTTGTTATGCATTGGTGCTACTGATAATATAATGTTGTCTTCAACCATCGGACGTAATAAAAACTTAATTCCAGGCGAGGTAATTTCTGCAATTATAAATGGTACAGAAGAATTAATTTCTGAATTAAAAAAGTTTGGTGTAACAATACATTCTACTGGAGGGGAAACTGCTGATGTAGGTGATTTAGTACGTACTATTATTGTTGATTCTACTGTAACAGCTCGTATGAAAAGAGAAGATGTTATTGATAATGCTAATATTAAAGCTGGAGATGTAATAGTTGGTTTAGAGTCTTTTGGACAAGCAACTTATGAAAAAGAGTATAATGGAGGAATGGGAAGTAATGGTTTAACTTCTGCTCGTCATGATGTTTTTCATAAATATTTAGCAGAAAAATTCCCTGAAAGTTTTGATGCTTCAGTTCCTGCTGATTTAGTGTATTCTGGAAATACTAAACTAACTGATAAAGTTGAGAATTCTCCAATTGATGCAGGTAAATTAGTACTATCTCCAACTAGAACTTATGCTCCAATCATTAAAGAAATAGTTTCAAAATACAAATCAGATACTGTTCATGGAATGGTTCATTGTTCAGGAGGAGCACAGACAAAAATTTTACATTTTGTAGATAAAAATCATATTGTAAAAGACAATATGTTTCCAATACCACCATTATTTAAACTAATACAAGAACAATCTAAAACTGATTGGAAAGAAATGTATCAAGTATTTAATTGTGGACACAGAATGGAGTTATATGTATCTCCTGAAATAGCAGAAGATATTATAGCTATTTCTAAATCGTTTAATGTAAATGCGCAAATTATAGGTAGAGTAGAGGCCTCTGAAACCAAAAAATTAACTATTAAAAGTGAGTATGGTACTTTTGAGTACTAGAAAGATTATATAAGTGATTAAAAAAACAGCCTCAAAAAGTTAACTTTTTGAGGCTGTTTTTTATTATTCAGTCCTTTTGTATAAGAAAAACTGCTTAATTTTATTTTAACAAGTAATATTATGTTGATTTTTCTCAATTTGTAATAATAATATAAATTTTTAAGTTAAAAAATGCCATACGGTTCATTATCTATATTGTTGGGAATAGTAATTATTCTTTTAGCTTATAAATTATCTAAAAGAGACAAAAAATTGTGGGATAAGTCTACTACTTTTAAAGGAGTTGTAGCTGGTTTTTTGTTAATAATTTTTGGTCTTAGAGATATTTAGAGTTTAAAAGTATTCTGATTCTCCGTTCTTGCATTCTATAGTTAAATGAAAATACTTAGAGTTATTCCAACTAAAAAATAAGTAATACTACCTATAAAAGAGCAAAGGTAATATTGCTTAATTTTTTTATAAATCTAAATTCTTCAAATCGTTTAATATCTTCATCATGGTCAGAAAGAAAAGCGTTTACTATTCCAAAAGGAAAAAAAAGGTAGAATATTTTTAACTCCAATTCTAATGGTTTGTTAAGTCTTTCATAGCTTATATTTACATTATAAATTAGTTTTTTTAAATCTATATCAGTCAAATAATTTTCTTTTATTAATTCTGTAATTGTTTGCTTATCAATTTTGTTATAATCGATATAGTCTATAAACTCTTCAACTGAAAACTCTTTAATTTTACTGATATCAAACATAGCTTTAAAGCATTTATGAGTATACCTTTTTAGTTTTGGTATCCCTGATAAGTGTATGAATTAGTATAAATAATATAATTTGTTTCTCGCTATCTAGGTTTTTAGTATTTTGTAATCTTTGTAAAGTTTTCTTGTTGAAAGAAGTATTAATATCTTCCTCTGTTAAGTAATAAAGTGAAAGACCAAAATAGCCTACTATTTTTTTAGTAGTTTCCATAGATAGTAAAGTATCTTCTATTTCATATTTACCAATCATAGCTTAAGTGATATTAGTTGTTATTAATAACACCAGATTGAGACTTTTTTTTTATTTTCTCAATCAGTAATTAATTTATGTTCATAGCTAACATACATTTTTAATAACTAAACCTCTTTTTATCCATTTCTAATTTAGCATAATTTAGGAATAGTAAAAGAGCTCCTACAACTACAGACACATCTGCCATATTGAAAATACCAGTATGAAATGTACCTAATTTTATATACATAAAATCTGTTACTGAGTTGTATAAAATCCGGTCATATATATTTCCAATACCTCCTCCAATAATAAAAGAAAAAGCAATTAGATTTAGTTTTGTACTCTCTTTTTTCCTTATTGTATGAAAAAACATCAAAATCAATGTTAGAAGGGGGAGGATTTGTAAGATGATGATTTTTAATTTTGGAGGCAAGTTTTGACCTAAACTCATTGCTGCTCCGGTATTCTCAACTTTTGTAAGAATAAAATTATCATTTATAACTTCAATGATTTCATTTTTTTCAATTTCAACCCTGGCTTTTTCTTTGGTAATTTGGTCGCAACTAATATTACTAATAATGACTATTAGAGAAATAAATATTTTAAGTAGTCTGTTCATTTTTTTATTATTAGTAAAGTATTAGTAGAAATTAACGAATTTGCTCTTTTATATTAAGTAGCAATATACTTAATAAAATATAATAGCGGTTTGAGTATAGACCTAAATCGCTATTATATTATTTTTATGCTTTGTTAGTTTCTACCAGCAATAACACCTCCATCAATATCCCAGATAGCTCCTGTAACCCAAGATGCCTTATCAGAAAGTAAGAATAAAATACTATTTGCAACGTCGTTAGGAGTTCCATTTCTTCCAATAGGATGAAAGTTATTAAAGCCTTCCAAAGCTTTTTCAGCCTCTTCTTTTCCTCCAAAAACACCATGATAAACTGGAGTGTTAACAACGGCTGGTGATACTGCATTTACTCGGATATTATCATCAGCTAATTCCATAGCTAAATGTTGAGTTAAAGAATGTAAACCGGCTTTTTGCATTGAATAAGCAGATGAAGGAGTAGCTTTTACAGCTTGCTTAGCCCACATTGATCCTACATTTACAATAGAGCCTCCGTTAGTATCTTTCATCTTTTTAGCAGCGCTTTGAGTAATGAAGAAGAAACCTCTATTTAAATCTAAATAAGAGTCATAATCCTCTATGGTATGTTCAAGAAATGGCTTTGGTCCAAAAATTCCTGAAGCATTCACAAGATAATCTAAAGTATTTAGAGATGTGATTTTTGATATCAACGTTTCTACTTCATCAATTTTTGAAATATTTACTGAGTGTTTAATAAGGTTCGGAGCATCAGCTACTTTATCTACATTTCTTCCTACAATGTGTACTGTTGCACCAGCATTTAAAAGTACATTTGTAGCTGCATTACCTATTCCACTTGTTCCTCCGATTACTAAGGCTACTTTGTTATTGAATTCTTTCATTTTATATGTGTTTTTAAATAATTAAAATAAGACAGACAGGTCTGTCTTGTGTTGTGTAAATTTTTTTACGATATGATTTTTGAACAAATATTTTTAGCCTCAATTATAGGCCAATTAGATTGATGCAAATGACTTTCACCTACAGCACTTTCGTAAAGTAGATATGTTTGTTTAGCAATAGAGTTCATATCTTTCTCTACGATACTTTCCATATTGTTTGCTAATAAGTCAAAAATTAATTGAATAAAAGCGTTTTTTTGATTTTGTATTTCGTTTCGAATTACTGTATTATCTATAGGGATTTCTGAAACAGTTTTAATACACCAACAACCGTTAAAATCTTTGTCATTAAAAAATAACTCAAGAAAATCAAAAATAGCAAGTACTTGATTTTTTCCTTTAGGTTTAGATGAAGTGTAAGCTTTAATATCTGTAATAAAAGTAGTGTTTTTATACCTTAGGTATGCTAAACATATTTCCTCTTTAGATTTAAAATGATTATAAAGAGTTGCTTTAGCTATTCCTGTTTCTGAAATAATTTCGTTTATTCCCGTTGAATTATAACCATTCTTATAAAATAATAAGGAGGCGGTTTCAATAATTCTATCTTTTATTTGAGAGCGTTTCACAATGCAAATATATAATAAAACAACAACAAACAGACAGGTCTGTCTTTTTTTATTGTTTTATGTTAAAATTTTTTTTCATTCTTATTACTTTTTGATTAGACTCTTTATGAAAATATTCTTTAGTTTTCTTAAATCCATATTTTTCATAAAAAGGTCTACCAATTTTATTTTGTTCAAAAACTTCAACTTCTAGTTCTTCATGAATTTGTTCAATATGTTTTATTAATAACGTACCAATACCTTTTGAATGAAATTCAGGATTTACAAATAATCCACCAATTTCATTTTCTACCATTGATATGAATCCAACAATACTATTAGCTTCAGTGTAAACCCAGGTGTCAGAGCCAGGAAGATACATTTCTGTCATTGCCTTTTTTACTATTTTTGTAAATTCTTGAGTTAAAAAAGGATGCGCAATAGAAGAAGCTTGTTCCCAAATATTTACTAGAATAGGGATTTCATTTTCATTATATTTTCGTATCATTTATTTGATGTTTTTGTATTTATTTAATAATTCTTGCTTAATCATTTCTATAGGGTATTTATTAAACACTGATAAATAGTTTAATGCTATTCCATCAATTTCTGCAATAAAAATATAAGTTAGCATAGTACTTCTTTCTTGTGATATTAGGTCAAATATGTTTTTAACCGAGTTGAATAAAATATTAGCTCTTCTTTCTATCTGCTCACTTAATATTTTTTTCGTAGATGGTTGAAACATAATATTCAAGTTAAATTGATATAAGTGTTTGTTTTGATGTAATTGTGTAAATATTGTTTCTATTAATTGTTGTAATTGAATATTTGGAGCTATTAATTTTTTAGTTTCCATGTTCATTTCTATCATTTGATCAGTAGTTTGAGTGAAAATCTCTATTAATATCGATTCTTTTGATTCAAAATGATGATACACTAAACCTTTTGATACATTAGCTACAGAACAAATATTTGCAATTGATGTGTTTTCGAATCCTTTTTCAGCAAACAATTTTGTAGCTACTTTAATTACATTATCTTTTTTAATACTCATAATATTCAAACCGACCGTTCGGTTTGTAAAAGTACTGAAATTATTATAAAAGAAAATATGTTATAGTATGTATTAAGATGAATTCTAGGAATTAAGAATTACTTTTTTGTAGAATAGAATTGTTTAAATACTATGTAATTTACTTTATAAAACTAAATATACCATCTAAAACCCCACCACTGCTTGAATATTCTCCCTTTTCTCTTGTTTGAATCCAAATGTTTCCTTTTCCCTTTATAGAAAAAATAAAACCTTCACCACTTGTAATAAGTTCTTTAACTCCTCTTGAAATTGTTTTTACTTCAAGTTTATCTTCAAAAGCAATAAGAGCATTTTCATCTATAAAAATAGGTTTTTCTGAGTCTATTTCTTGTTTGATAATTTTACCATAGCCTTTTAAAAATAATTGTCCACTTCCAATAGTCTTTAATTTAAGCCCGTCATTTAGTGTGCTTTTCCAATCTTTTTGCTCTAATTTAATTTCTAAATTAATTGTTCTTGCAAAGTGTAAATCTGGTTCAAATAAAATTGGATTATCTTCAGTAATGTCAACTTTAAATATCTCAGAATTATCTTTAGTAGACAATGCCATTTTTAAATTTTCTTTTGCAGTATATATATTATAAGTTAAACTTTTACCACCAAATATTTTAGCAATCCAATTTTTGTAGTTTTTGGCTTCAATTTTATTCTCAAAAGTATATTCTCCATTACAATATATCAAACTTCCTTTTTCAGTTATAAGTTTTTCATTTTCATTAAATTCAATTGCTAAATATGAGCTTGGGTATTCAGATATTTCAAATTTCATATTTATTTGACGCAAGTTTTATACAGGTGTTACGTTAATTTTTAATAAGTTCTTCGTTTTATCAATAGGAAAAAAATCATAAAAAAACACTTCTTATTTTAAGTAAGAAGTGTTTTTAATATTGTATTAAAATTATTATAGGGTATTAACTATTTAAAAATGTTTTTAAACCGTCATAATTACTAATTTGAAAGGCACTTTTTTCTTTATCAATTACAGATTTAATTTGCTCAGGAATTGCTACTTGAGTATTAAGTGTGTTTTCAACGACATCTAAAAATTTAACAGGATGAGCAGTTTCTAAAAAAATACACAAATCATTTGGATGCATTTTTTGATGCTCTTTTGAACCTAAATATCCAACTGCACCATGAGGATCCGCGACATATTCACTTTTCTGATAGATTAACTTCATTGCTTTACGAGTTTGCTCATCAGTAAAAGAGAATGAAGAGAATGCATTTTTTAAAGCTTCAATATTGTTTTCAAATAACTCTTGGATACGTATGAAATTACTTGGGTTACCAACATCCATAGCATTAGAAATGGTTGCTTTTGAAGGTTTAGGTTCATAAACACCATTTGTTAAATAATTTGGAACAGTATCATTTATATTAGTTGAGGCTACAAAATGTTTAATAGGTAAGCCTAACTTTTGAGCCATAATACCTGCACAAATATTACCAAAATTTCCACTAGGCACTGAAAAAACAACTTCTTTTTTTTGTTTGTATACTTGTTTATAGGCAAAGAAAAAATAAAACATTTGCGGTAACCAGCGAGCAACATTTATAGAGTTGGCAGAGGTTAAAATTGGGGTGATGTCTGTATCTAAAAAAGCTGTTTTAACCATGTCTTGACAATCATCAAAAACACCATCAACTTCTAAAGCAGTAATATTTTGCCCAAGCGTAGTTAATTGTTTTTCTTGTATATCACTAACTTTTCCACTTGGATATAAAATAACTACGTCTACTCCTTTTACACCTAAAAAACCATCGGCAACTGCTCCTCCAGTATCTCCTGAAGTAGCTACTAATACTGTTAATTTATTATTGTTGTCTCTATTAAAATAGCCTAAACAACGAGCCATAAAACGAGCACCAACATCTTTAAAAGCCATTGTTGGACCATGAAAAAGTTCTAAAGTGCTAACATTTTCTTCTATTGGCACAACAGGAAAATCAAATGATAAAGTTTCTGAAATAATTTGTTTTAATACATCTGAAGGAATTTCATCACCAACAAATTGTTTAATAGCTTCGTAAGCAATTTCTTGATTAGTATAGTTATCAATATTATCAATAAAATCTTTTGATAAAGGGGTAATGTTTTCAGGGAAATACAAACCTCTATCTGGAGCTAATCCGTTAACAACAGCTTCTTGAAAGCTTACGTTAGGTGATTTTTTATTAAGACTATAATAGTTCATTTTTGTGTTGTTTGTGTGTTGCATTGCATGTAGCAATGTAGTTTTTTTACAATATTATTTTGTTTTTTACCGTCGAAATAAATTCGATGATAAATAGTAAATCATTTTATTTTGATTCTAAAATTCGAACACCTTGCGTATTTATTTTTGATGAAAATAAAGTAAAGTCTATTTTTTTATCCGCATATGAATTTTGTATTGCACTCTGCACATTTTTTGAAGTTTCTTCTCCTTTACATAAGGCAAAAATAGTTGGTCCAGATCCTGAAATACCAGCACCTAAAGCACCAGCTTTAATAGCTTCGCTTTTAACTAAATCAAAATGAGGAATTAAATGCTTACGCGCAGGTTCAACAATAACGTCAGTTAATGAATTACTTATTAATTGGTAATTATTGGTATATAAACCACTAACTAATCCACCTACATTTGCCCATTGAGTTACAGCACTTTTTAATGGAACTTTTTCAGGTAAAACTTCACGAGCATCTTTTGTTTTTACTTCAATTTGTGGATGAATTGCTACTAATTGTAATTCATCAGGCACTGGTAATTTTATAATATCTAAAGGTTCGTAACTTCTAATCAGCACAAAACCTCCATAAACAGCTGCTGCAACGTTATCGGCTATAGGAGTTCCACAAGCAGCTTTTTCTCCCAGCATAGAGAATTTAGTTAACTCTAAATTAGTAAAAGGTTTGTTTAATAATTCATTTATACCAAAAGCAGCTCCTGCTGAGCTAGCAGCACTACTACCTAAACCACTACCAGGAGAAAACCCTTTATGCATAGTAATTTCAATACCAAAATCAATATTATGCTTAGTTAACATAGCCAAAGCAACTACACCAGCAGCATTTTTTGTTGGATCTAGACTTAAACCCTTAGCACCAGTAATCTGTGTTATTTTTACTCCCTTTGTTGACGTTTTTGTAAATGTCATTTCATCACCCATGGTGTCTACAGCAAATCCCATAGAGTCAAATCCGCAGGAAACATTAGCAACGGTAGCTGGAGCAAATATTTTTATATATTTCATTTTTTTGCAATTAAAAACAAGTTGGTATCAGTATTTGTAATTCCTTCTTGGTATAATTTTCTTCTATTTTGAAAATTATTATTTATTAATGATTCTACTAAATAAGTTATATTATGGTAGGTGTCCATTTTATCATTTAATTATTACCTATTCTAATAACATCAGCAAAAATCCCTGAGGCAGTAACATCAGCACCAGCTCCAGCACCTTTTATAAGTAAAGGATTTATTGGATATCTGTCTGTAAAAAATAATACGATATTATCACTTCCTTCTAGGTTATAAAAAGGATGATCTGAAGGGATGTGCTGTAATCCAACTTTTGCTTTTCCTTCTGAAAACTCTGCTACATATTTTAAGCGGCAACCTTTATCATTTGCTTCTTTGAAAATTTCCTGAAAATGAGATTCAAATTCAGTTAAACTAGTATAAAAATCTTCATTATTAGTAGTGTTTAAACTTTTTTCAGGTAAGAAAGAGTTATTTTCTATATCAGATAATTCCAGTTCATAACCACTTTCACGAGCAAGGATTAATATTTTTCTAGCTACATCAACTCCACTTAAATCAATTTTAGGATCTGGTTCGGTGTATCCTTGTTTTTGTGCATCTCCTACAACATCATGAAATGTAGATGTAGCGTTAAAGTTATTAAAAACAAAATTTAAACTACCAGATAAAACTGCTTGTATTTTATGAACTCTATCACCAGAAGCAATTAAGTTTTTCAATGTGTCTATAATAGGTAACCCAGCTCCTACATTGGTTTCAAATAAAAATGGAGCGTTGAATTTTCTAGATACTTCTTTTAGTTTTTTATAGTTTTCTAAATCAGAAGCACAGGCTATTTTATTACAAGTTACTACTGCAATATTAGTGCGCAAATAATTTTCATAAACTTCTGACACTTCTTTATTAGCTGTATTATCTACAAAAACAGAGTTACGAAGGTTATAAGTTTTAGCTCTATCAAAAAAATCATTTAATGTAGCAGGCTCTCCTTTTGCTAATACTTCTTTCCAGTTATTCAAATCAACACCATCAGTGTCAAAAGCCATTTTTCTTGAATTAGCAATACCAACAACACGAATATTCATTTTTAAATGTTCTCTTAAATATTGTTGTTGTTGGTGTATTTGAGCTAAAAATCGCTCACCTACATTACCAACACCAGTCACAAATAAATTAAGTTGTTTTATTTTTTCTTCAAAAAATTGCTCATGCAATGTATTTAATCCTTTTTTAGCATCATTACTATCAATTACGGCAGAAATATTTTTTTGAGATGCTCCTTGAGCAATAGCTCTAATATTTACATTGTTTTTACCTAATGCACTAAACATTTGTCCGCTTAATCCTTGATGGTTTTTCATGTTGTCACCTACCAAAGCTAAAATAGCTAGTCCTTGCTCAATAATTACAGGTTTTACCTTACGACGTTCTATTTCAATTTCAAAAGCGTTATTAATTGCTTGACTAGCTCTTTCTGCATCTTCATCATATATACCAACACAAATTGAGTGTTCAGAAGACGCTTGTGTAATTAATACAATATTAATATCTTGGTTAGAAAGTGTTTCAAATAAACGTTTTGAAACTCCTGAAACTCCAACCATTCCACTGCCTTCTAGTGTTAAAAGAGTAATATTTTCTATATGACTAATTCCTTTTACTAGATTACTACTTTTTGCTTCTTTGGTAATTAAAGTTCCAACATTATTAGGATCAAAAGTGTTTTTAATAACAATAGGAATTTCTTTTTCTAATACAGGTTGAATCGTAGGAGGGTAAATTACTTTTGCACCAAAATGAGAAAGCTCCATAGCTTCCTGATACGATATTTGTGGTATAGGGAATGCTTGTTTTACAACACTTGGGTTTGCCGTAAACATACCACTAACATCTGTCCATATTTGTAGTTCGTTTGCATTCAAAGCTGCAGCATAAATAGCTGCTGTATAATCAGAACCACCCCTACCTAAGGTAGTCGAAAGTCCACTTTCTGTTTTGGCAATAAAACCAGGTAGAATAGTTATTTGATGAGGGTTTTGATTAAAAAACTCTTGAGTGTTTTTATTAGTTACCACAAAATTTACTTGTGCTTTATCAAAAACGTTAGAGGTTCTAATGAGTTCTCTACTGTCTTTATAAGTTGCATCTAAATTGTTTTTTGCTACTTCAGAAATAATGTAAGAAGATAATAGTTCTCCAAAACCGCTTATAGTTGCCATTGTTTTTGGAGTAACTTCTTTTAGTAAAAAACAACCTTCTAATAAAGTTTGTAATTGGTTAAATAAGGTATTCACTTTTTGTGAAACTTTATCTTGTTCACTTTTGTTTACTAGTTCAGAAATAACCAGTAAATGGTGTTGTTTAACCTCCTTAAAAAGATCAATGTAATTAACTTCATTACTTGCAGCTTTATTAGCGGAAGCTATTAACTTATTTGTTGTTTTTCCAAAAGCAGATACTACTACTGCTACTTTTTCTTTAGCAGCTGTATTTGATACTATTTGAACTACTTTGGCAATGTTTTGACTGTTGGCTACTGATGAACCTCCAAATTTTAAAATTTTCATTTTAAAAGGTATAAAAATATTTGATTATAGAATTTTAGTTGTTATTTATCTTTTTTCAATTCTTTTGAAAATATAAATAGGACCTAATAGATTATATGTATAAAGAAACCCCCTAAAGGGTAATAGTAATTGTAGTAGAAATTGTTGTTGTGCCAACGAAAGATACCGTAGTAGTAAACTCGGTATTTAGAATAGTAATATTTCTTTCGTTAATTAACATCGGGTCAAATATATATAAATGTTTTTTAATTATTTACTTAGTTGTTTAAATTTTTCTTGAATAATTTGTGAAACAGATTTGTTTTCTATTTTACTTTCAAGCCAAGAAAGAATATCTAGATATAAAAATGCTCTTTTTTCATAAGGGTGGTGTTCAAAAACTTTTAGACGAGTATGGATTTTTTTAAACTCATTTTTTATTTGATGAGGAAAAACATCTCCTAAAGCTCTAATTGAAGAAATAAATTCTTTTTGTACTTCTTGTAAGTTTTCCATTTTTAGTAAAAAACGATAGGTATCTTTAAATTGTATTTCTAGGTAATAATCTAAACCAGATTCATAATGAGCAATTAAACTTAAAATTCGTGCAAAACATTGCAGGTCTTCAGCAACATGTAAATTTTTTGACTTAATAATTTTATTTAAATACAGGATACAATTTTTGTTATCACCCATACCAAAATATAAACAGGCTATTTTATAATACAGTACAACAATGTGATGATTATCTAATAATCCTTTGTATTCTTCTATTTTATTGGTAATAATATCTACTAAATATTCACCTTCTTTAAAAGTCCCTTCTAAAAAATGTAAGTGTAATAAATTAGCATAGTAGTATTGGAAAATAAGAATTTCTGTATTACTGTTTTTTGGAATGGTTTGGTTTTTAATTCCCTCTTCAAACAAAGCAAATTCTTCTTTAAATTTATTGAAATGTTTAATGAAAAATAAACTTTCAAGTAAATAATTAATTCCCTTTAAATAAAAAACAGGGTGTAATAAAATGTTTTTAGAATCCGATTTAAATAAAGACACCCACTTATTTGCATGTTTGTAACTTAATAAAAAGTCTTGAGTTAAAAAACTATGCCACAAATTAGCTTTATATAGCCATAGTTTCTCTCTAAAACCAAGAGTTTTAAAATCATATTTTGGTAACCTTGAATCAAAATAGTCATTAACTTTTTTTAATTCTTCATCATTTCTAACGTATCCAGTTTTAAGTAAAATTCCATACAGTTGTAATGATAAATTTGAAAGTTTACTAGTTATTACATTTTGTTGACTTAATTTTTTGGCTTGAACAGTAAGCTCATCAGCTCTAGTATTAATACTTCGCGTAATGTATTGACTTTCTATAATTTTTTCAAATTCAACTATTTCATAAGCTATATTTTTCTCTTCACTATCAATAGCCATGTTTTTGGCTTTCTCTAAAAGCTTTAAACTTTGTTTATATAGCCCTTTTAAATATAATACTGTAGCAAAATCTAGTTGTTCTCTAATTTGTATTCGAATATTTTTATGAGCAGGATTTAAGCGTAAACTTGTTAATATTTGTTTGTATAAATGTGCTTTTAAGTTAGATAGTTGTTGTTTACTAACTACACCACTTTTTATAATAGCTTTTTCATCATAAGTTTTTTGCTTTTCTAAAATTTTAAAAAGAGCAAAAAATTTTGCATCAACATTACCTCCTAAACGCCCAATATATAGGTTGAATTGACGTTTTTCAGATTTAGATAATGACTTTATTAAAATAAAAAGTGAGTCACTTTGTTGATTGATTGATGTAATTGTTTTACTCATAAATTGCTGATATAGAGTATTTTGTATTATTTTCTGTTTAGTTAAGTTTCGTAAACGACCTTTTTAAAAAGGGTTGTTTAGAAAAACCAATATATACATTTGATTTTATAATAAGATAAAAGATTTTATATTATGCGAAATGATAAAGTCCAAATTTTCGATACTACATTAAGAGACGGAGAACAAGTTCCAGGATGTAAATTAGATACTAAACAAAAGCTTATAATTGCTGAAAGATTAGATATCTTGGGTGTTGATGTAATTGAGGCTGGTTTTCCTGTTTCAAGCCCTGGTGATTTTACATCAGTAAACGAAATAGCTAAATTAGTTAAAAATGCTTCTGTATGTGGATTGACCAGAGCTGTTAAAAAAGATATAGAAGTAGCAGGAGAGGCTTTAAAAGTGGCTATTAAACCAAGAATTCATACGGGTATTGGTACTAGTGAATCACATATTAAGCATAAATTTAATATTTCTAAAGATGAAGTGATTTTTAGAGCAAAAAATGCTGTTGCTTATGCTAGAAATTTTGTAGGTGATGTTGAGTTTTTTGCTGAAGATGCAGGAAGAACTGATAATGAATTTTTAGCTAAAGTTTGTGAAGAAGTAATTAAATCAGGAGCAACGGTTTTAAATATTCCAGATACTACAGGGTATTGTTTGCCAGAAGAATATGGTGAAAAAATTAAATACTTAAAGGATAATGTAAAAGGAATTGAGAATGTAATAATTTCATGTCATTGTCATAATGATTTAGGACTTGCAACTGCAAATTCTATTGCCGGAGCAATCAATGGAGCACGTCAAATTGAATGTACTATTAATGGTATTGGTGAGCGTGCAGGGAATACAGCCTTAGAAGAAGTTGTAATGATTTTAAAGCAACATCCATATTTAAATTTAACTACAGATATTGATACAAAATTATTATACGATACAAGTATAATGGTTCGTGAAAAAATGGGAATGTTTGTACAGCCTAATAAAGCTATTGTAGGAGCAAATGCTTTTGCTCATAGTTCAGGAATTCATCAAGATGGAGTAATAAAGAATAGAGAAACGTATGAAATTATTGATCCAGCAGAGGTAGGAGTTACTGAAAGTGCTATAGTTTTAACTGCAAGAAGTGGTAGAGCTGCTTTAGCATATAGAGCTAAAAAAGTAGGGTATGAGTTAACAAAAATTCAGCTTGATACTGCATATAAAACATTCTTACAATTTGCAGACAGACAAAAAGAAGTAATAGATGAAGATATTCATCAAATAATGAAACAAGTAAATAAATTATCAAAAGTAGCATTAGCCTAATGGGAAAAACATTATTTGATAAAGTATGGGATGCGCATGTAGTTGATACTGTACAAAATGGACCTCAAGTTTTATATATAGATAAACACTTAATTCATGAGGTAACAAGTCCGCAGGCTTTTAATGAGTTAAAAGAGCGTAATATTCCAATTGCAAGACCAGATAAAACGGTTGCAACTGCTGATCATAATACACCAACGGTAAATCAACATTTACCTATAAAAGATGAATTGTCTAGAAATCAGTTAGAGCAACTAACTAAAAACTGTGAAGAAAACAACATTACGTTATATGGTTTAGGGCATAAGTATAATGGAATAGTACATGTTATGGCGCCTGAATTGGGAATTACCCAACCAGGAATGACAATGGTTTGTGGTGATAGTCATACATCAACACATGGAGCTTTTGGAACAATTGCATTTGGTATTGGAACAAGTCAAGTGGCTCAGGTATTTGCAAGCCAATGTTTGTTACTAGAGAAGCCTAAAAGTTTACGTGTAAACGTAAACGGAAAACTTAAAAAAGGAGTGTTACCTAAAGATGTGATTTTATATGTTATAGCTAAATTAGGAACAAACTCGGGAACAGGATATTTTTGTGAATATGCTGGAAATGTATTTGAAGAAATGTCAATGGAAGGCCGTATGACAGTTTGTAATATGAGTATTGAAATGGGAGCCAGAGGAGGTATGATTGCACCAGATGAAACTACTTTTGAGTATGTTAAAGGTAGAGAGTTTGCTCCTACAGCTGAAGGGTTTGATAAAAAAGTAGCGTACTGGAAAACATTGAAGACTGATGAGAATGCTGTTTTTGATCAAGAATATACCTTTGAAGCAGAAGATATTGAACCAATGTTAACTTACGGTACTAATCCTGGAATGGGAATAAAAATATCAGAAAATATTCCTACCAATAATGATGATTCATTTGAGAAATCATTAGATTACATGGATTTCAAAAAAGGTAAAAGTTTATTGAATACGCCTGTTAATTACGTATTTATAGGAAGTTGTACAAATTCTAGAATTGAAGATTTTAGGGTAGCTGCAAACTATGTGAAAGGTAAACAAAAAGCATCTAATGTTAATGCGTGGTTGGTTCCAGGTTCACAACAAGTAGCTAAGCAAATTCAAGAAGAAGGGCTACAAAATATTTTTGAAGAAGCAGGTTTTCAAATGCGTCAGCCAGGGTGCTCAGCATGTTTAGCTATGAATGATGATAAAATTCCAGCTGGTGAGTATTGTGTGTCAACTTCTAATAGAAATTTTGAAGGTAGACAAGGTCAGGGAGCAAGAACAATTTTAGCAAGCCCTTTAACTGCAGCCGCTACAGCCGTAGAAGGAAAAATTATAAACTTTACAAAATATTTAAATTAATGGAAAAGTTTGTTAAACTAATAGATACCGGACTACCATTACCTACTGAGAATATAGATACAGATCAAATTATTCCTGCTCGTTTTTTAAAGGCGACAGATAAGAAAGGGTTTGGAGATAACGTATTTAGAGATTGGCGTTACAACAAAGATGGTAGTAAGAATACAGATTTTGTTTTAAATAAGTCAAAGTATAGTGGAAGTATCTTAATAGCTGGAAATAATTTTGGTTGTGGGTCAAGTAGAGAACACGCTGCATGGGCATTATCAGGTTACGGTTTTAAAGTAGTTATAAGTAGTTTTTTTGCTGATATTTTTAAAGGAAATGCTTTAAATAACGGTATTCTACCAATTCAAGTTTCAAAAGAGTTTTTAAAAGAGTTATTAGAAAAAGTAACTAGAAATCCTGAAGCTAAGATTATAATTGATTTAGAAAATCAATTATTGAAAACATCAATAGATACTATTAAATTTGAAATAGATCCTTATAAAAAGGTATGTTTATTAAATGGATATGATGATATTGATTTTTTGGTAAGTAAGAAGAAAGAAATAGAAGTTTTTGAAAATAATTTAGTTTAGAAATAACCATTTTAGTACCTTTTTAATGTAAAAGAGATTAAAATTTTTTATAAAAAAAATAATAATGAAAGTAAATATAGCAGTAATACCAGGAGATGGAATAGGACCTGAGGTAACAGCTCAAGCAAAAAAAGCATTGAATGCAGTAGCAGATGTTTTTGACCATACATTTTTGTATAAAGAAGCACTTATGGGGTCTTGTGCTATTGATGAAACAGGGAATCCTTTACCTAATGAAACAGTAGCTTTATGTAGGAAATCAGATGCTGTTTTATTTGGAGCAATCGGTGATCCTAAATATGATAATGATCCAACAGCTAAAGTACGTCCTGAGCAAGGTTTGTTACGTTTACGTAAAGAGTTAGGGTTGTTTTGTAATGTACGTCCAGTAAAGGCATATGATAAATTAATTCAAAACTCTCCGTTAAAAAGAGAGAGAATTGAAGGAACTGATATTAGTATTTTTAGAGAATTAACTGGAGGTATTTATTTCGGTATAAAAGAGATTAGTGAAGATGGTAAAATTGCTTTTGATGGTTGTTCGTATTCAGTAGAAGAAATAGAAAGAATTGCACATTTAGCTTTTCAAGCTGCACAAACTAGGCGTAAAAAATTAACATTGGTTGATAAAGCAAATGTATTAGAAACATCAAGACTGTGGAGAAAAACAGTAACTGCTTTAGCTGATCAATATCCTGATGTAGCTTTAGATTTCTTGTTTGTAGATAATGCAGCAATGCAGTTAATACTAAATCCAAAACAGTTCGATGTAATTTTAACCGAAAACTTATTTGGTGATATCATTTCTGATGAAGCTAGTGTAATTGGTGGTTCTATAGGTTTATTAGCTTCTGCTTCAGTTGGAAAAGAAAATGCTTTGTTTGAGCCAATTCATGGTTCTTTTCCACAAGCAAAAGGAAAAGATATAGCAAATCCTTTAGCTTCTATTTTATCAGCTGCAATGCTATTAGAGCATTTAGGATTGTATGAGGAAGCAAAAACTATTGATAAAGCGGTTCAAAAATCGTTAGAATTAGGGGTTACTACTGAAGATATTAATCCAGAAAATCCATTTTCTACGAGTAAAGTTGGTGATTTTATTTCAGATTATATCCAAAATCAAGATGATACAGATTTTAACTTCCAAAATGTTCATATGGGACAGAGTACTATAATATAATCTATTGTTATTTTAATCAAATGGCCGTTTATAGAAATATAAGCGGCTTTTTTTATTATAAAAATTCCTGTGTTCATGATAATTTTTCCTTAGCTCATAAGAATGATGTTTTTTCAAAACTACTAATCAAATACTTTTGAAGTGTAAAACCGATAAAAATATTTAAAATGAATACTAAGAAAGAACTACTATTTTTAAGAACATTTGCAGTTAGCATTTCACTTGCTATTGGTGTGGTAACAACACTAGCTTTTAAAAGTAAAAAAAACACTCAATTTGATACTATTGATGTGAAAAAAATCAATATTGTAGAAGATGATGGTACTGTAAAAATGTTAATTACGAATGCCTCAAATTTTCCTAGCGAAGGAGATAGAGTTAATGGACGAGTTTACCATAAAAGAACAAAACGAGCAGGCATGTTGTTTTACACTGAAGATGGAAAAGAGTGTGGTGGATTTGTTTATGATGGGAAAAAAACTAAGAAAGGGCATAGTTCTGGACTATCACTAACATTTGATCAGTACGGAGGTGATCAAGTAATGCAATTAATAACAACAGATACAAAAGTTGGGGATAAAAGATATAAAGCAGGACGACTAGTGTTTAATGACCGAGGTGATTATGAAACACAAGAAAATGTGATGCATATAAATAAAGAACTTAAGGAAATAAAAGATAGAAAGAAACGTAAAGAAAAATACGAAGAGTATAGAAAGAAAGGCTTATTGGGAGGTGTTCCAAGAGTAGCTCTAGGGCAAACACCAGGAAAGCAAAACGGATTGTTTTTATACGATGATAATGGAAAAACTAGAGCGAAGTTTATAATAGATAGTAATAATAAAATTAAGCTTGAAGCTTATGATGAGGTAGGAAACGTAGTAAGTACTTGGCCAGAAGAAAAATAAAATAAATCATATTTGTAATGAAGCTAACAGTAAAGTTTTTATTACAAATATGATATCTTTGTTGTTATAGATATGAAAATAAAAACAAATTTTTTAAGAGAGAATAAAGAATTTCTAATTTTTCTGTTCTTCTTTAGTTGGTTGTTTATTTTAAAAAATCAATTTGGAATTTCAAATTCTTGGGAAAATTTCACTTTTCATACTGATGCCCCATTTTGGTTCTTTTTACAAGCTATTTTTATTTTTTTATGGGTGTCTTTTATAAAAAAACGTATAGCTAATAATTCAACATTACAAGTCTCATTACTTAAGAAGTATTTGCTGTTTTTTAGTATTGGCTTATTCTCATATATAGTGTTGAGGAATATTTTTGGTTTATTAATTTCTTTACTTTTTGATACTTATTCTAGAAACTTTGGGTCTTTATATTTATTGATTTATAAAAATATAGGTTCAGCAATAGATTTTATGATTTTTGGAAGTTTTTCTTTAGTATACTTATATTTTAAAGAAAACAGAAAATTTCAAAAACAAGTAAATGACTACGAAATTAGTAGAGTGAAAAGTGAAGTTATTCAATTAAGAACACAATTGAACCCTCATTTTTTATTCAATAATTTAAATGTTTTAGATTATTTAATAGAAGAAGATAAAAATAAGGCTAGTGTTTTTTTAAATCATTTTTCTGAACTATACCGTTATAGTTTAGTAAATTCTGATAAAGAAATAGTTTTATTACAAGATGAACTTGCTTTTTCAGAAGGCTATTTTGAATTGATGAAAGTAAAATATGATGGATATTATTTTTTAAAAATAGATGAAGAAGTAAAAGCTTTAAAGGCTGAATTACCACCGTTTTGTATACAGGTTTTAGTTGAAAATGCTATAACGCATAATAGAGGGACCTCTAAAAAACCAATTTATATAAACATTAAAGCTATAGAAAATGGAATTAAAATAATTAATAATAAAATAGCTTTTAAAAATAAACCAAAGGGCAATGGAGTAGCTTTGAAAAATATGATTAAACAATTTAAATTACTTACTAAAGAGCCTATTCTTATTCAGGATAATACTGAGTGTTTTGAAATAAAAATCCCGTTAATTAATTTAAATAACTATGATTAAAGTGGTATTGGTTGAGGATGAAATGCCAGCCAGAAGAAAGTTAAAAAAGTATATTGAAAAATTAAAACATCCAGTAGAAGTTATAAAAGAGTTAGAAACTGTAGAGGATGTTTTAACATTTTTTATAAATGAACCAGAAGTAGATTTAATTTTTTCAGATATAGAACTTCTTGATGGAAATGTTTTTGATGCATATAAAAAATTAGAACTAAAATCACCTATAATTTTCTGTACTGCTTATAATCAATTTTGGATGGATGCTTTTGAAACTACTGGTATTGCATATTTATTAAAGCCATATTCATTTGATCGTTTTGAAAAAGCATTGGAAAAATATTTTATACTTAATACAGGTACAGCTTCTGAACTAAAGAATAATGATTTATTGCTGAAGCTAGATTCTTATTTTAATAGAAATATTGAGGAAACTAAAGTTTTTCAAGATCATTTTCCTGTAAAAACATCGAAGTATACTTACTTTTTAAAAATAGAAGATATTCTATACTTTCAAGCAGATTATGGTGTTGTATTTGCTTTTGATAAAGAAAATAAAAAACATATTTTAAATCAAACATCTTTAAAATCGTTAGAAGAGATGGTGGATTCTAAAAATTTTTTTAAGATAAATAGAAGTGAACTTGTTAGTAGGATTTATATTGAAAAAATAAGCAGATATGATAAAAATAGTATTGCCATAAATATATTAAATAGTAAAACAATTTTAAAAACAAGTCAAAATAAAACTGCTGAATTTAATAGTTGGTTAGGGGTTTAATTTTAAATAATTTTGTTAAAATAAAAGTCATTATCGTTGTATGATCTATAATAGATAGATGTTTATTTATAGTAGTGCCGTAAAACCGCAAACGTTGTATTCAAAACAGTTTGCGGTTAATTTTTTTGATTTTATGTTTGGCTATTACGCGTTTACTTTTGAGTAATCGACTAAAAAGTTAATAGTTTTATTATAATCAAGTGGTTGAACATGTTTAGTAAAGCTAGCCCAGTTTCCTGTAACCCAACAACGGTAATATTCAACGTTCCATCTTAAATTATATGAAACGGAATCATTAAACACACCTGATGTTTCATCTACCATCCAAACAGAAGTACATACAGGTTGAAGGTTTTTCTTGGCTAGATTAGGAACTGATTTTACTTGTCCTTTTTTCATAAATGGGCTTTTGAACATGTCCCACATAGAATTTTTTGTCTGTGATAGTTGAAAAGTCCAGTCTGCTTTTTTCCCACTAGAATTATTAGTAATTTCAAAATCTTTAATTGTTGTTGATTCTGAGCTACCTATAGTATAACTTGGTTTAAATGCAGGGTTTTCTGAAATATCAACTCCTACAGTAAAACTACTACTAGCGGTATATGTTGTTTCACCATTTACATTTTTTGGAGATGTTTGATAAGTTGTTATTTTACTGTTATTTAATGGTTCAAAATGTAGATCGATTTTGTTTTGAAAATAGCCTCTATTATAAGTCCCATCCCATTGCATTTTTGTTCCACTAGTAGGATTGAACCCCGCTCCAATAGTATTCATTTGAACATATTTTCGCTTCGGGTTATAAGATGCAACTAGAATAAATTCAACTAACATCTCGTTTTCTGCTTTTTGAGAAGAATCATATAAGTTAATTACGCTATTAAGAGGCACGTGATATACTTTGTATTGTCCTACGGGTAAGTCTATTGGTGGAGTAGATAGTCGATTGATAGTTGATGAGGTAAATGTCCAATTTTCTTCTTGAATGTTTTCTTCTATCAAAAGTGCCATTTCTTCAAGATTTAGTATAACTTGTTTTGAATTAACATTCTTTTTGCTTGAAGATTCTACTTTACCTAATGTTTCTTGTGAAGTACCGTTGTTATTTTCAATATTAATAGTTTCTAAAGCAGAAACAGATTGTTGTATTTCACTTTCACTAATTATAGGATTAATATATGTATTGTTTTCATATAAGTGGACAATACTTAATTCAGCACTAAAACCAATTCCTAAAAAAGTACTCATTAACTCTTTATCTGTTGATTTGTTAATTAGAATAATTGGCTTACAGTTTTTTTTGATTTCATTTTTTTCTTTGTCATCTAATTCAGTAACGTGTGCAAGATCAATAAGTATTGCGTCTGCATTTTTAACAAGTTTATTGCTAAACTCTTTAATTTCAAATAATTTACCTAATGATTCTTTTATAGGGTGGTTTGTTTTACCAAGTAATAATAAATAGTTCATTTTTTTTTGTTTAATAGTTAGTCCTTACTATTATGGTTTTTCAGGATGTACCTCGTTTTTAATGTAGTCTCGGAGCTCTACTTTTAGTTTGCATTAAAAAAATAATAGCGCTATTAGTTTTTTTCTACGGTAAAACTACTTTTTAAAGTATCAAGAAGTAAATCAAATGTTGTGAAACAGTTTTTATATGTTGTAAAAAGGAATAAAGAAGGAATGGGAATTATTAGATTTAATGATGAATTCTCTAATTCCGTTTGGGGTTTAAAGTTTTCTAATATTATTATTTAACTCAATACCTTCCTATATTAAAAAGGATAGAATATAAATTTACTCTAATCAAGAGGATGTAACAAAATAAATAATTAATCGTCTCAATTTATAACAACAAGTTAATTCTCCATCACTGAAGAAGAAATAGGGAGTTTTAATTTTGCATTTGTGTTATATATAGAGCACATACTTCAGCTTTTATGGCTGAAGTATGTGCTCTTTTTTTTGAGAGTAAGTAAATTAATTAATAATAAAACCAAAAACCTAAAAACATGAAACAAGTATTCACATTTTTAATTGTAATTTTTATAACTATTACAATAAAAGCACAAGAGTATTCTTTTATTCCTAAAGATTTGAAAGAATTACCACTTGAAGAATTAATGAAAAAAGGACCACCTGAAAATTTAGATTTAGTATTTTATGAAGACGGAACAAAAACAACTTTAAAAGAAGTGATGCCGTTAATTATGAATGGAATAGTGCTTCCTAAAATGTTTGTAGATAATAACAATAATTACAAAGCTCTAGTAATTGTAGGAGGAAGGTATTCTTTTTTACCTAAAGGTTTAAGGCCCATTTCTTCTGAAGAGTTAATGCGAAGAGGGTTGCCTAAAAAAATAGCACTAATTTTTTTAGATGATGGAACAGAAATTACAAAAAGTACTGCAAAAGAGCTAATAAATAACGGTAAGGCTATGCCTCAGATGTTTGTAGATAAGAATGGAGCCTTCAAAGCCTTAGTGTTAATAAAATATAAAGACACATCAGATCCCTACAAGGATATTAAAAATCCAACTGGAGAATTAGCGAAAAACTTTTCAATAGAAACAATAGATGGGAAAAAATATACTCTGAATGATTTAAAAGGTAAAAAAGTAGTTTTGAACTTTTGGTTTATAAGTTGTAAACCATGTGTTGATGAAATGCCTTCTTTAAATAAATTGATAGAAAAGTATAAAAATAATAAGGATGTGATTTTTTTAGCAATAGGTTTGGATAAAAAATCATCAATTAAAGAATTTTTAAAAATAACCAAATTCAATTATCAAATAGTAGCAAGTGGAGATGAAATTAGTAATCTTTATGGTGTTGAGGTTTATCCAACTCATTTTGTTATTGGGAAAGATTCAAAAATAGAGTATTTTGCTATTGGTAGCGGAGACCGTATTATAAGAAAAATTGAAAAAGCAATTAATAATAAATAATCTTTAAGTTTTATCTAAACAAAAAAACATTGTTAAAAACAATGGTTTTTTGTTTAGATGTCTTTTTAATATTTATTTAATTTTAGATTAACTTCATTTATAAAGTTCTCATTTTTGTACGGATTTCATCTAAACATAAATTATTAATACTACCATGATGACTATGTTTTTTAGAGGTGTCAGGAATATAAGTGCCATTAGTTACTTCTTTACCTATTTTCTGATAGGCTTCTCTAAAACTTTGTCCATTTTCAATTAAGGTATTTATATTGTCAACAGTATATAAGTATTTGTATTTATCATCATTTAAATCTACGTCTTTCACTATAATTTGTTGAATAGAGTAATCGAAAATGTCTAAAATGTCTTTAGTTTCTTCGAAACCAAGTATCATGTTTTCCTTAAGGAGTTGATAATCTCTATGGTAGCCGCTGGGTAGATTATTTGTTATTAGTACCATTTCTGTATGGAGAGACTGAATTTTATTGCATTTTCCTCTAATTAGTTCAAAAACATCTGGGTTTTTTTTATGTGGCATAATACTACTACCTGTAGTTAATTCATCGGGAAAGGAGATGAAATCAAAATTTTGACTCATGTACAAGCAAATGTCCATAGCAAAACGAGCAAGCGTATTACTTAAGCTTCCTAATGCCATAGCTATTGTTCTTTCACTTTTACCTCTGCTCATTTGAGCGGCAACTACATTGTATTTTAAGGTAGCGAATTCTAGTTCTTCAGTAGTAAAATTTCTATCAATCGGAAAAGAACTTCCATATCCAGCTGCCGAGCCTAATGGATTTTGATCTACTGTTTTTAGTGCCGCATTTATAATATATAAATCATCAATTAATAATTCAGCATAAGCTGAAAACCACAATCCGAATGAGGAAGGCATGGCTACTTGTAAATGAGTATATCCAGGAAGAGTTTTAGTTTTATATGTGTCAGCTAACTGAAGTAAGGTGTTAAAAAGAGTTTTAACTTTACTAGAAATAAACTGTAAATTGTTTTTATAGTATAAATGTAATGCCACTAAAACTTGATCATTTCTAGATCTAGCTGTATGTATTTTTTTTCCAACTTCTCCACAGATTTGCGTGAGGTCAAATTCAATTTTAGAATGAACATCTTCAAAGTTAGAATCAATTTTAAATGTTTTTTCTTCAATTTGCTGTTGTAAAATATTCAGTCCATCTACTAATAAGTTTAATTCTTTTTTTGTAATAAAATTAGTTTTTGCAAGCATTTTAGCGTGTGCTAAAGAAGCTTTAATATCGTATTTTGCTATATGTATATCTATTTCTCTATCATTTCCTACTGTGAAATTTTCTGTTTTTTTATCTATAGATAGTCCTTTGTCCCAAAGTTTCATTTTTTATATAATTACGTTATTTAATAATTCAATATATAGCTGTATACCTTCTTCAATTTCATGTAAATAAATATATTCATCAGCTGTATGCGATCGTTTACTATCTCCTGGGCCTAATTTTAAAGAAGGACAATTTAATACTGCTTGATCAGATAGTGTTGGAGAGCCATAAGTGTTTCTTCCCAATGAAATACCTGCTTTTACTAAGTCATGATCAATCGGAATAGAAGAAGAATTCAGGTTTAGGCTTCTAGGCTTTATAAAGCAAGGCGCATTTTGCACTAAGTATTCGCTAATTTGTTTGTTCGTGTATTTATCATTAACTCTTACATCAATCACTAGTTTTACATTAGCAGGTACTGCATTATGTTGTTTACCAGCATTTATTTGAGTAACGGTTAGTTTGACTTCTCCTAATGTATCAGATTTCTTTTCAAAAGATAACTTTTTAAACCATTGTAAAACTTCTATGGTATTATAAATTGCATTATTGTTATTAGGATGTGCAGCATGATTAGGAGTTCCCTTAATTTCAGCATCAAAAACAACTAACCCTTTTTCGGCAATAGCTAATTGCATTAAAGTAGGCTCACCAACAATTGCTACATCAATTTTTGGTAAAATTGACAGTAAACTATTTAATCCGTTTGAACCACTACTTTCTTCTTCGGCAGTGCCAGCAAAAATGATATTATATTTTAAATTTTCTTTTAAATAAAAGTAAGTAAAGGTTGCTAGTAAAGAAACTAAGCATCCACCAGCATCATTACTTCCTAAACCATATAGCTTCTCATTTTCAATGATGGCCTTAAAAGGATTTTTTGTGTATCCGTTGTTGGGTTTTACAGTATCATGATGTGAGTTTAATAATAAGGTAGGTTTTGATTCATCAAAATGTTTGTTTAATGACCAAATATTGTTAACAGTTTTGGTATATGGAATATTAAACTCTTTGAACCATTTTTCTATTAACAAAGCTGTTTGGTCTTCTTCGGAAGAAAAAGAAGGTGTTTCTATTAAATTTTTAAGCAATTCAATTGCTTTTTTTATGAGTTCTAGTTTCATTATATCTTTATAGATGTATGTGATGTGTTTTTTTTGAATAGCATATCAGTATTACCTACACAAACTTTATTAACCTTGTTATTAATGGCATGAAAGCAATTATTTAACTTAGGAAGCATGCCTTTAAATATTAATCCTTGTTCTTTAAGTTTTGTGTATTTAATAGAATCAATGTTTTCTATAATTGAATTCTTGTTATTAATATCTGTTAAAACACCAGGTTCTTCAAAACAATAGTAAAGTTCTGTGGTGTAGTTGGTTGATAGAGCAATTGCTATTTCAGCAGCAATGGTATCGGCATTTGTATTTAATAGTTGTCCGTTTTTATCGTGAGTAATTGCACAGAAAACAGGAGTTACCTGATTATTAATTAATAAAATTGGAATTTGCGTATTTACTTTAATGATATCGCCAGCAAAACCATAATCTATAGGTGAAGAAGAGCGTTTTGTAGCTTTAATTGTATTTCCATCAGCACCAGTAAAACCTATACTATTTGTATTGTTAGCCTGTAGTTTTGCAATAATTTTCTTATTGATTTTACCAGCATAAACCATTGTAATAATATCTAATGTTTGAGCATCAGTAATTCGTCTTCCGTCAATCATGTTAACAGGAGTGTTCATTTTTTTAGCTAAATCTGAAGCAGATTTACCACCACCATGAATTAAAACTTTAGGACCTTCTAGTTGTGAGAAATTATAAAGAAAGCTATGCAAAACCTTTTCATTATTGATGATATTTCCTCCAATTTTAATAATTTTTACAGTTTTCATAAGTTCTCTAAAATTTGTTTTAAAACTATTTGAGTAGCATAGGTTCTATTATTAGCTTGTTTAATTACGAGTGAATTGTCACTGTCTAAAACTTCATCTTCAGCAACTACATTTCTTCTAATTGGTAAGCAATGCATAAATTTTGCATTTCCTAAGTTCTTCTTAGTAATCATCCAATTAGAAAACTTATTGGTTGTTTTCCCATAATCTAAATAAGAACTCCAATTTTTAGTGTAAATAAAATCTGCGTTTTCAAAAGCTTTATGTTGATCATGTTCAATTAAAGTATCCTTTGTAATTGAAGTGTCTAATTCGTACCCTTTTGGATGGGTAATTGTAAAGTCTACTTCCATTTTATGCATTAAATGCACAAAAGCATTAGCCACTGAATGTGGTAAGGCTTTAGGATGTGGTGCCCATGATAGTACTACTTTAGGTTTTTTAACAGTTTTGAATTCTGTAATTGTTATAGCGTCAGCCAATGCCTGAAGAGGATGGTCTGTAGCACTTTCCATATTAACAATTGGTACTTCAGCGTATTTTATAAAATTATTAATTACAAACTCAGAAGCGTCTTTTTCTTTGTTTTTTAAAGAAGGAAAAGCTCTAATAGCGATTATTTCGGCGTATTGAGAAATAACTTTAGCAGCTTCTTTTATATGCTCAGATGAAGTTAAATTCATTACTGTACCATCTTCAAATTCTAAATTCCATGCATTTGAAATATTTAAAACACTAACATGCATCCCCAGGTTTTTTGCAGCTTTTTCCGTACTCAGTCTTGTTCGAAGGCTAGCATTAAAAAATAACATTACCAATGTTTTATTTTTACCAATAGAAGAAAATTTAAAAGGATCTTTTTTTAATAGAATAGCCTTGTTAATTGTTTCTTGTAAGTTGTTTATGTCATTTAAACTTGTATATTTTTTCATGATGAAAAAGTTTTAAGTTCTTCTTTTAACGTTTTTATAAAAACATCTATGTGCTTTTTTTGTATTGTTAAAGGAGGTAGTATTCTTAATAAATTTGGATTTTTAGAACTTCCTGTAAATATGAAATGTTTATAAATAAGTGTTTTTCTCATTTCTGAGACAGGAAAATTAAACTCTAAACCTAACATTAAGCCTCTCCCTTTAATTGAAGTTAAGTGTGGTAATGATTTTGCTTCTTTAATAAAATAATTAGATACTTCTTTAACATTTGATAATAGATTTTCATTTTCTATTACCGATAAAACAGCTAAAGAAGCACTACAAGCTAAATGATTACCGCCAAAAGTTGTTCCTAGCATTCCATATTTTGGTTGTATGCTGGGGTGTATTAAAATTCCACCAATGGGAAAACCATTTCCCATGCCTTTAGCCATAGAGATAATATCAGGAGTAACGTTGTGTTTTTGAAAAGCAAAGAAATCACCAGTTCTACAAAATCCTGATTGAATTTCATCAGCAATAAGAAGTGTATCATATTGATTACACAGTTTTTGTAAGCCTTTGTAAAATTTAGTAGTAACTTCATTTAAGCCTCCAATCCCTTGGATAGTTTCAATGATAACTGCACACACGTCATTATTTTTGAGTGTTTTTTCAACACCTTTTAAATCTTCAAAATCATGGAAAATAACTTCTTGTTGAGAATTAATTGGGGCAACTATTTTAGTGTTATCTGTGGTGGCAACTGCAGCAGAAGTTCTACCATGAAAAGAGTTTTTAAAAGAAATTACTTTTTTCTTATTGGTATGGAAAGAAGCTAGTTTTAAAGCATTTTCATTTGCTTCAGCACCTGAATTACATAAGAATAACTGATAGTTTTTACAATTAGATTTGTTTCCTAATTGTTTTGCTAATTCAACCTGTAAAGGGTTTTTTATAGCATTGCTATAAAAACCTAGCTTAGAAACTTGTTGATTTATATTTTTAATATAAGTAGGATGTGAGTGTCCAATTGATATTACAGCATGTCCGCCATATAAATCTAAATATTTGTTGTCATTATTATCATAAACGTAAACGCCTTCTGCTTTTACAGGAGTGACATTAAACAATGGGTATACATCAAATAAACTCATATTTGTTCTTGTTTAATAGTGTTAATTTTATTGTAAGAGGCTACCATGCCTTGTATTAAAGCAGCACTTAGCCCTTTGTGTTCCATTTCGTTTAAACCTTCAATAGTACATCCTTTTGGAGTGGTAACTTTATCTATTTCTTCTTCTGGGTGATTTCCAGTGGTTATTAATAAATTAGCGGCTCCTTCGCTAGTAAACATGGCTAATTTTTGAGCATCTTTTGCATCAAATCCTAATTGAATAGCTGCTTGAGTTGATGCACGTATTAAGCGCATCCAAAATGCAATTCCACTAGCACAAATTACTGTTGCAGCCTGCATTTGATTTTCAGGGATAACAATAGAGCTTCCTAATTGATTAAAAATGGTTTCAGCTAATTCTATTTTATTTTTTCCGTTTGAGTTAGAACTGATGCAAGTCATTGATTTTCCAACTGCAATAGCTGTATTTGGCATTGCTCTTATAATAGGCTTATTATTGCCTATTATAGATGCTATTTTATGAATGCTAAAACCAGTTATGGTTGATAACAGTGTATGTTTATCGGTTAAAAGTGGTGTGATGTTTTTTAAAATATTTTCAAAGTGTCTTGGCTGAACAGCAAAAATTAAAATATCAGAATTTGTTACAGCTTCTTTATTATCAGAAGTTATATTAATATTGGTGTTTTTTTCAAACTCCTTTAATTCTTTGATGTTTCTTTTGGTAATATATAAGCTCGTAGTAAGATTATTACTAATTAATCCTTTAGCAATAGATTTTCCAAGATTTCCTGTTCCTATGATTGCGATTTTCATGATTCTTAGATTTAAAAATAGTTAGCTTTTAATTGAAGACCTTCATTTTCTTGAAGCCCAAGCATTAAATTCATGTTTTGAATAGCCTGTCCTGAAGCTCCTTTTAGTAAATTGTCTATTGTGCTTGTTATTAGTAGTTTATTTTGATGCTTATGTAAGTGAATTAAGCATTTGTTAGTGTTTACAACCTGCTTTAAGTGTATGTTTTCTTCTGAAATAAAAGTAAAAGCAGCCTTTTTATAGAATGTTGTAAAAAGGGCATTGGCTTCTTCTATTGTTCCTTCAAACTTGGTATAGGCAGTAGCAAAAATCCCTCTTGAAAAGTCACCTCTATTTGGCATAAAAATCACTTCAGAATTAAATTGTTCTTGGCAAGAGTTTAATGTTTGATTTATTTCCCCTAAATGCTGATGAGTAAAAGGTTTGTAGTAAGAAAAATTATTGTCTCTCCATGTAAAATGAGTTGTTTTTGATAAAGAAGTTCCGGCACCAGTAGCTCCAGTTACAGCGTTAACGTGTATATCTTCTTTAAGTAAATTAGATTTAGCTAAAGGTAATATTGCTAGTTGAATAGCTGTAGCAAAACATCCTGGATTAGCAATGTGTGTTGCTTTTTGAATAGCTTCTTTATGCAGTTCTGGTAACCCATAGATAAATTGTTTTTCATGAAAATGATTATCTTTTGTTAACCTAAAATCATTTCCCAAATCAATTATTTTTGTGTCTTCAGAAAAAGTATAAGTTTCTAAAAATTTTCTAGAATTTCCATGCCCTAAACATAAAAAAAGGACATCTACGTTTGGGTTAATAGTGTTGATGAATTTTAAGTTGGTACTACCTATTAAATCTTGGTGAATGTGTGATATCTTATTGCCTGCGTTTGACGTACTATATACAAAGTTAATAGACGCTTTAGAGTGTTGTAGTAATAGCCTAATTAACTCACCTGCGGTATATCCAGCTCCACCAATTATTCCTATTTGTATCATGATTTATTGATTAACTTGTTGGTATATTTTATTTTGATTACCAAATATTTTTATAAAACCTTTAGCTTCTTCTGCTGTCCAACCATTATTTATTTCTCCATAACTACCAAACTTGGCATTCATTAAATCATGAGGGGAAGAGATTCCGTCAAGAGTAAAGTGGTAAGGTTTCAGTGTAATATGAACAACACCCGATACTTTGTCTTGACTACTCTGTAAAAAAGCTTCCATATTTCTCATCACAGGGTCTAAATATTGTCCTTCGTGTAAGTGCATTCCATAAAAATTGGCTAAATATTCTTTATGTTGCAATTGCCATTTTGTTAGCGTATGTTTTTCAAGTAAATGATGAGCCTTGATAATTAATAAAGCTGCAGCAGCTTCAAAACCAACTCTTCCTTTAATTCCTACAATTGTATCACCAACATGTACGCCTCTACCAATTCCAAATTTTGATGCAATGGTATTTAAATATTCTATGTTCTTTACAGAGTTATTTTCAATGTTATTAACAGCAATAAGTTCACCTTTTTCAAAAGAGAGGGTTACTTTTTCAGAACTAGTGTTTTTTAATTGTGAAGGATAGGCGGTTTCAGGTAATGGGTTAATTGAAGTTAGTGTTTCTTCTCCTCCAACACTAGTTCCCCATAATCCTTTATTTATAGAATATTTTGCTTTTTCCCAAGAAGTGTTAATTCCATTATCTTTTAAGTATTTAATTTCTTCTTGTCTAGATAAATTTTGATCTCTAATAGGAGTTATAATTTTAATTTCGGGTGCTATAATTTGAAAAATCATATCAAATCTTACCTGATCATTTCCTGCACCAGTACTACCATGCGCAATAAATTTAGCATCAATGCTTTTAGCATAGTTCACAATTTCTATGGCTTGTATAATTCTTTCAGCACTAACAGAAAGAGGGTAGGTGTTGTTTTTTAGTACATTACCAAAAATTAAATATTTAATTACTTTATTATAAAAAGTATGAATAGCATTAATGTTTTGATAATTACTTACCCCCATCTTATAAGCATTCTCTTCAATTTTTTTTATTTCCTCCGAAGAAAAACCACCTGTGTTTACACTAACAGCATGTACATCGTACCCTTGTTTAGATAAGCTAACTGCGCAATACGAAGTGTCTAATCCACCGCTATAAGCGATTACTAATTTTTTCATTTGTTGTTCTTTTTTAAATAAATATTTTCCTTGATTTTTTTTAACCTTTGAAATACTTTCTTCTTTACTTTATTTTTTGAAGTTTTAGTACTAGGATCGTATAGCATTCCAGTGCATAAACACATTTTTTGCTGTGTTCTTTGAAGAATGTCGTAGTTTATACAAGTTTTACAGCCTTTCCAAAAAGATTGATCATCAGTTAATTCAGAAAAGGTAACAGGCTTATATCCTAAATTACTGTTCATGTTTATAACTGCTAAACCTGTGGTTATACTGAAAACTTTAGCATTAGGGAATTTGGATCTAGATAAATTAAAAATGGTTTCTTTAATTTTTTTTGCAAGCCCAATCCCCCTGTAGTTTGGATGAACAATTAAACCAGAATTAGCAACAAATTCGCCATGTTCCCAAAGCTCTATGTAGCAAAAACCAGCAAATTTATGCCCATCTAAAGCTATAACTGCATTTCCGTTTTCTAGTTTTGTAACTATGTATTCAGGTTTACGTTTAGCGATACCTGTACCTCTTATTTTTGCTGCATTATCAATTGTTTCACAAATGATTTCAGCGTATTTACTATGAGTTTGATCAGCAATAACAACTTTCATTGAAATTGATTTTTAATGAATACTTTTATTGAATAACGTTTTTAGAATAGAACCGGACTCACCTAAGTTCTGTAAATAAGTAATCACCCTTACGGGCGAGGTCGAGTATAAAAAAAGCGCACTGAAAAATTACTGTTATATACAGTAATAATGCTTAGTAATAAGATGTAAGTGTAGATTATGGAAATCAAAATATAAAAATAAAATTATACAATACTCAGTTTTAAAAATGAAGATTTAGTGCTAGTAAGAATTACCGCACTAATAAACTGGGTGTATTATTGTATGTTTTATTTATTTGCATAACGTTGCAAATCTATCAAAATTTAATTTTAATATCCTAATAAAAAGAGAAAAAATAATAAAAATGTTTAAATATCAGTCATTTAAACAAATGGTTGATATTTGTTTAAAAATAATATTTTTTAAAATAAATTTGGAAAAGCAATAAATAATTTACAATATTTGTAACCAACATGAGTAAACAAGTATTAAATATTATTTCTATTATTATTGTCGTTGTGATTATTTCACAAGGATAGAGGAAGAATATTTAAAAAAATAAATAAATTTTAAAAGGCTTCCTAAATATTTAGGAAGCCTTTTTTGTTAGAATAAAATGAATCAATTTTTAAACATAGTAGTAATTATCATTATTGTCATTATTAGCTCACCACTGAGTTGATGCAGATAGCTATTGTGTAAAAAGAAGCCTGTATCAATTTAATTGATGCAGGCTTTTTTTTGTTTAATGACTGTCATTTTAATATTTAGTTAATTTATTAGTTATTAAGTGTTTATGTTAATTTTATAAGAAATGAGAATCATTATGTTATTAAAAATAGAGGAAAAACAATAAACTGATAAAATAATTTTGAAAAACAAAACAACTAGAAGATGTATTACAATGATGAAACTGTAATTTTTTACAACGGAAAATTTGTTAAAGCTAAAGAGGCTTCAGGTAATTTGTATGGGCAAACTTTACATTATGGAAATGGAGTTTTTGAAGGGATAAGAGCCTATGAAACTTCTGAAGGAACTAAGATATTTAAAGCTTTTGAGCATTATAAGCGTTTGCTATATGGTGTAGAAGTTATGGATATAGATTTTAATTATACTGAAGAAGAATTAACAAAAATAACGTATGAGTTGTTAGAAAGGAATAATTTAAAAGATGCTTACATCCGTCCACTTGTTGTGACTGGAGAGAATATGGGTGTCTTTTCAGCTAAAGGTTCTGATTTAATAATACAGTGTTGGAAGTGGGATAAGTTAATGGGAGATGAACTATTGCGTGTGAAAACTTCTAGATTTCAGAGACCTAATCCTAAATCATGTTTTGTTGAAGCCAAAATAACGGGGCACTATATTAATTCAATATTAGCAAGTAATGAGGTTAAAAAGGAAGGGTATGATGAATCATTATTATTAGATATGAATAATAATGTGGCAGAATGTTCAGGGGCTAATATTTTTATGGAAAAAGAAGGGGTTTTATATACGCCACCAAGAGGGCATATTATGGCTGGAATAACTAGATCTACTGTTATAGATTTATGTAAAGAAGTAGGAATTTCAGTTGTAGAGAAACATTTTACACTAAAAGAATTAAAAGAATCTGATAGTGCTTTTTTTACAGGAACCGCAGCTGAGGTTGTAGGATTGAAATCACTAGATGAGTATCAATTTCCTTTAGAATGGAAAAACTCTCAAGGAAATAAATTAATGAAATTATATAAAAATGAAGTTTTAGGACTTCGTAAAAAATGTTTAACAAATTAAGAAATGGAGTTAAATAAATTTAGTAAGCAAGTAACTCAAGATGATACACAGCCAGCGGCACAAGCAATGCTTCATGCTATTGGTTTGTCAAATGAAGATTTACAAAAGCCTCTAGTAGGTATTGCAAGTACAGGATACGAAGGAAATCCGTGTAATATGCATTTAAATGATTTAGCTAAATTAGTTAAAAAAGGAACTGAAAATAAAGATTTAATTGGTTTGATATTTAACACTATAGGTGTTTCTGATGGGATATCAATGGGAACGCCAGGAATGCGTTTCTCTTTACCATCACGTGATGTTATTGCCGATTCTATGGAAACAGTGGTACAAGCCATGTCTTATGATGGGTTAGTAACAGTTGTTGGGTGTGATAAAAATATGCCAGGTGCGTTAATGGCTATGTTGCGCTTAAACCGACCTTCTGTTTTAGTATATGGAGGTACAATTGCATCTGGGTGTCATGAAGGTAAGAAGTTAGATGTAGTTTCTGCTTTTGAAGCTTGGGGAGAAAAAGTAGCTGGTACCATTGATAATGAAGAGTATCAAAGTGTTATTGAGAAAGCATGTCCTGGAGCAGGTGCTTGCGGTGGAATGTATACAGCAAATACTATGGCGTCAGCTATTGAAGCTTTAGGAATGAGTTTACCATACAATTCATCAAATCCAGCAATTAGCCAAAATAAAGAAGATGAATGTGTGAAAGCAGGAGAAGCTTTGCGTGTGTTGTTAGAGAAAGATATAAAGCCTTCAGATATTGTTACTAAAAAATCACTTGAAAATGCCATTCGATTGGTTACAATAATGGGAGGGTCAACTAATGCAGTATTGCATTTCTTAGCGATAGCAAAAGCTGCTGATGTGAAATTTACTTTAAAGGATTTTCAACGTATTTCTGATGAGACTCCGTTTTTAGCAGATTTAAAACCAAGTGGTAAGTATTTAATGGAAGATGTTCATGCTGTGGGTGGTGTGCCAGCGGTTTTAAAATACTTATTAGAAGAAGGACTTTTACATGGAGAATGCTTAACGGTTACTGGTAAAACATTAGCAGAAAATTTAGCAGATGTTCCTGGTTTAGTAGAAAATCAAGATGTAATTAAGCCAATAGAAAATCCAATAAAAACTACTGGTCATTTAAGAATGCTATATGGAAATTTAGCAGAAGAAGGTTCAGTAGCAAAAATTACCGGTAAAGAAGGATTATCATTTAGAGGTAGAGCTAAAGTTTTTGAAGGTGAATATGCTACTAATGATGGAATAAGAGAAGGAAAAGTAGAAAAAGGAGATGTAGTTGTTATACGTTATGAAGGACCAAAAGGTGGTCCAGGTATGCCTGAAATGTTAAAACCTACAGCTGCAATAATGGGAGCTGGCTTAGGTAAGGATGTAGCCTTAATAACCGATGGGCGTTTTTCAGGAGGAACTCATGGTTTTGTAGTTGGTCATATTACCCCAGAAGCACAGGATGGAGGAGCTATTGCTTTGGTTGAAGATGGAGATATGATTTCTTTGAATGCTGAAACAAACACAATTACATTAGAAGTTTCTGATGAAGAACTTAAAGAACGTAAAAATAAATGGGTAGCTCCACCTTTAAAAGTAAATAGAGGGGTATTGTATAAATATGCAAAAACAGTTGCGTCTGCATCTAATGGATGTGTAACTGATGAGTTTTAAATATTAGTATAAAAAAATATAATAACAAGAAGCTTATAGCCAAAAGCTAGTAGCATAAAGCAAAATAAAATGGCAACAAAAACTAAAGAACAAACAGAACAAAAAACAAATCAAACAGAAAAAATATCAGGTGCTGAAGCTGTTATTAAATGTTTACTTGCTGAGGGAGTAGATACATTGTATGGCTACCCTGGTGGAGCAATTATGCCAGTGTATGATGAGTTGTATAAGTATCAAGATCAACTTCATCATGTGTTAACGCGCCATGAACAAGGAGCTACACATTCAGCACAAGGATATGCTAGAGTATCTGGGAAAGTAGGAGTTGCTATTGCAACATCTGGCCCTGGAGCTACTAATTTGATAACAGGAATAGCCGATGCACAAATAGATTCTACACCCATGGTTTGTATTACAGGTCAAGTTGGTGCACATCTTTTAGGTACAGATGCGTTTCAAGAAACTGATATTGTTGGGATCTCAACTCCAGTTACTAAATGGAATTATCAAATAACAAAAGCAAGTGACATTCCAGAAATAATGGCAAAAGCATTTTACTTAGCTCGATCTGGACGTCCCGGGCCTGTTTTAGTAGATATAACAAAGAATGCTCAATTTGAAGAGTTTGACTTTTCATATAAAAAATGTACTTCTGTAAGAAGTTACAGAGCTAAACCTGATGTGAATGAAGTTAAACTTCAAGAAGCTGCGACTTTAATAAATGAGGCAAAAAAACCAATGGTTGTTTTTGGGCAAGGGATTATTTTAGGTCAAGCAGAAGAAGAGTTTAAAGCATTTATAGAAAAAGCGAATTTACCGTCAGCATGGACAATTTTAGGGTTGTCTGCTTTACCTACATCACATCCGTTAAACGTTGGAATGGTTGGGATGCATGGTAATTATGGACCTAACAAGCTAACAAATGAATGTGATTTGTTAATCGCTATAGGTATGCGTTTTGATGATCGTGTTACTGGTGATTTAAGTAGGTATGCTACGCAGGCTAAAGTTATACATTTTGAAATAGATCCAGCTGAGGTGGATAAAAACGTAAAAACTGAAGTTGCTGTTTTGGGTGATGCAAAAGAAAGTTTGCAAAAAATATTGCCTTTAATTAATGAGAATTCTCACGAAGAATGGTTGGGAGAGTTTAAAAAGCATGATGCTGTTGAGTTTGATAAAGTAAAGAAAGATGTTTTATATCCTGAAAAAGAAGGATTAACAATGGGAGAAGTGATGAAAGAAATTAATAATGCTTCTGGAGGAGACGCTGTTATTGTTTCTGATGTAGGTCAACATCAAATGTTTGCCTGTCGTTATGCTGAGTTTAATCAAACTAAAAGTAATATAACATCAGGAGGCCTTGGAACTATGGGATTTGCTTTACCTGCAGCTATTGGAGCTAAAATGGGGGCGCCTGAACGAGAGGTTGTTGCGGTTATTGGAGATGGTGGATATCAAATGACTATTCAAGAACTAGGTACTATTTTACAAACAAAAGCAGCTGTTAAAATAGTAGTACTTAATAATGAGTTTTTAGGTATGGTACGTCAGTGGCAACAATTGTTTTTTGACAAAAGGTATGCCTCTACTGAAATGGTTAACCCTGATTTTATTGCCATAGCAAAAGGATATCATTTAAAAGCAAATAGAGTAACTAAAAGAGAAGATTTAGCAAGTTCAGTTCAAGAAATGATGCAGTCAGAAGAAGCATTTTTCTTGGAGGTTTGTGTAGAAAAGGAAGATAATGTATTTCCAATGATACCAACAGGGGCTTCAGTTTCTGATATAAGATTAGAGTAATTATGGATACTAAACAAACATATACCATATCAATATATACCGAAAATAATATTGGTTTATTGAATAGAATTTCAGCAATATTTCAAAGAAGACATTTAAATGTTGAGAGTGTAAACGTTTCAAAATCAGAAATAAAAAGCGTTTCTAGATTTACACTTTTAGTAAAATTGACTGAAGATGAAGTTAAAAAGATAATAGGGCAAATAGAAAAGCAGGTAGAAGTTATTAAAGCATTTTATCACACTGATGATGAAACTATTTATCAAGAATCTTGTTTATTTAAGTTGAGTACTGATTTGTTAACTGATAATGATGAAATTCAAAAAATAATAAATGGAAGTAAATCAAGAGTTATAAATATTAATAAAGACTTTTTTGTACTTGAGAAATCTGGTTCTAAAGAAGAGGTTGAAGAGCTTTATCATATTTTAGATAAGCATGGAATCATGCAATTTGTTCGTTCGGGTAGAATTGCAATTACAAAAAAGGAAATGCCAGTTTCTGAGATGTTAAAAGCATTAGAAAAATAAATACAATAAATAAAATTTTATATAATAAACAAACAATGGAAAATTATTTTAACCAACTACCTTTAAGGGAACAACTAGCTCAATTAGGTAAATGTAGATTTATGGAATCTTCAGAATTTGAAGATGGAATTGAAGCTTTAAAAGGAAAAAAAGTTGTAATAGTTGGATGTGGAGCACAAGGTTTAAATCAAGGTTTAAATATGCGTGATTCTGGTTTAGATATTTCTTATGCATTACGTGATGCAGCAATTAAAGAACAACGTCAGTCGTATAAAAATGCTACTGAAAATGGATTTTCTGTAGGATCATATAGTGAGTTAATACCAATTGCTGATTTAGTGTGTAATTTAACACCAGATAAACAACATACTAATGTTGTAAAAACTGTAATGCCATTAATGAAATCTGGTGCTACATTAACTTATTCGCATGGGTTTAATATTGTTGAAGAAGGAATGCAGGTACGTAAGGATTTAACCGTAATTATGGTGGCTCCAAAGTGTCCAGGAACGGAAGTTCGTGAAGAGTATAAAAGAGGTTTTGGGGTACCAACTTTAATAGCAGTTCATCCTGAGAATGATCCTGAAAGTAAAGGGTTGTCTCAAGCTAAAGCATATGCATTTGCTACAGGGGGTCATAGAGCTGGTGTATTAGAGTCATCTTTTGTCGCTGAGGTGAAATCAGATTTAATGGGAGAACAAACAATTCTATGTGGAGTGTTGCAAACTGGAGCAATTTTATCGTTTGATAAAATGGTTGAAGAAGGTATTGAACCTGGGTATGCTGCTAAGTTGATTCAATTTGGATGGGAAACTATTACTGAGGCTTTAAAGCATGGAGGTATCACTAATATGATGGATAGGTTGTCAAACTCAGCAAAGATAAAAGCTTTTCAAGTGTCAGAAGAGTTAAAAACAATAATGCGTCCGTTGTTTTATAAGCACATGGATGATATAATGTCTGGGCATTTCTCAAAAACGATGATGGAAGATTGGAGTAATGATGATAAAAACCTATTAAGTTGGAGGTCAGCCACTGGTGAAACTGCTTTTGAAAAAACAAAAATTACCGAAGAGGAAATTTCTGAGCAAGAGTACTTTGATCACGGTACATTATTAGTTGCTTTTGTAAGAGCAGGTGTTGAGTTGGCTTTTGAATCTATGACAGAGGCGGGAATTATTGAAGAGTCTGCTTATTATGAGTCATTACATGAAACTCCATTAATAGCAAATACTATAGCACGTAAGAAACTTTATGAAATGAATAGAGTAATTTCTGATACTGCTGAATATGGTTGTTACTTATTTGATCATGCATGTAAGCCTTTATTAACTGAATTCATGAAAACTGTTACAACTGATATTATAGGTAAGCCATATAAAGGAACAGGTAAAGTTGATAACCAAGAATTAATAGCTGTAAATAAAGCTTTAAGAAATCACCCAGTTGAAAAAATAGGTGAAACTTTAAGGGCTTCAATGACAGCTATGAAACAATTATAATATGGAGACAAAAAACATCTATTTTCCTAAATTAAAAGATGTGAATAAAGCTGCAGCTACTTTGAAAGAGGTAGTTGCAGTAACTCCTTTGATGTTGAATTATACTTTTTCAAAAAAACTGGATTCAAATATTTTTTTAAAAAGAGAAGATTTACAGCAAGTACGATCGTACAAAATAAGAGGAGCGTATAACAAAATAAGTTCATTAACTAATGAAGAGTTGATTAATGGAATAGTTTGTGCTAGTGCAGGAAATCATGCTCAAGGTGTTGCTTTGGCTTGTAAAAAGAAAGAAATTCAAGGAACAATATTCATGCCTGCTCCAACTCCTAAACAAAAGTTAGAGCAAGTAAAAATGTTTGGAGGCGAGTTTGTAGATATTCAGCTTACAGGAGATACTTTTGATGATGCTTATAAAGCAGCAAAGTATATATCAGATAGTTTGGGTAAAACGTTTGTACATCCTTTTGATGATGAAAAAATTATAGAAGGACAAGCGACAGTTGGTTTAGAGATTTTAGAACAAGCAAATGAATCAGTAGATTATGTATTTGTTCCTGTAGGTGGTGGTGGTTTAGCCTCAGGGCTTTCAAGTATTTTTAAACTGTTGTCCCCGAAAACAAAAATAATAGGAGTTGAGCCAGCAGGAGCAGCATCAATGCAACAGGCTATTGCAAACAATGAGAATGTTAAGTTGTCTGAAATAGATAAGTTTGTTGATGGGGCTGCGGTACAACAAGTAGGTGGATTAACTTATAAAATATGTAAAGAGAATTTAGATGATATGATTACGGTTCCAGAAGGAAAAGTGTGTCAAACTATTCTAGATATGTATAATAAAGACGCTATTGTAGTTGAGCCCGCTGGAGCTTTAACTTTAGCAGCTTTAGATACTTTTAAAGAAGAAATTAAGGGTAAAAACGTAGTATGTGTTATTAGTGGAAGTAATAATGATATAACAAGAACGGCAGAGATTAAGGAGCGAGCTCTGTTATATGGCGGTTTAAAACATTATTTTATTATTCGGTTTCCTCAACGTGCAGGAGCTTTAAAAGAGTTTGTAATAGATGTTTTAGGTAAGAATGATGATATCACTTTTTTTGAGTATTCTAAAAAAACTAGTAGAGAAAATGGACCAGCAGTTGTTGGAGTGGAATTGGAAAAAAAGGAAGATTTATCTCCGTTAATAGCTCGAATGAAAGAGCGTAATTTTTATGGAGAGTACTTGAATAATAAACCAAATTTGTTTGAATTTTTAGTGTAAAAGTCGTTTTTAACGGCTTTTTTTTGGTTATATAAAACCAAAAAGCCCAAACTAAAAGTCTGGGCTTTGGTGGTGGTGCCTCCAGGAATCGAACCAGGGACACAAGGATTTTCAGTCCTTTGCTCTACCAACTGAGCTAAGGCACCATTGGTACTTAATTTTTGTAGCATTTAGTAAAATAAAAGTCATAAAATATGATTTTTATTTGTGGTGCCTCCAGGAATCGAACCAGGGACACAAGGATTTTCAGTCCTTTGCTCTACCAACTGAGCTAAGGCACCAGTTGCTACTTTCGTTAAGCGGATGCAAATATACAATCGTTTTTCAATTTAACAAAATAAAAAAACTAAAAAAATGTATTGTAACTTTGTTTTTTTTAAAAAATAAGTATGTTTTTAATAATTGATGTAGGTAATACAAGAGTCAAAGTAGCTGTTTATGAGAATGATGTAGTCATTGATAGGATGGTGTTTCTTAAAGTGAAAATAATTGAAGAATTGGAAAAAATTATTTTAAAATATCCAATATTAAATAGTATTGTATCTTCTGTAGCGTCATTTTCCGAAAAAGAAGAAGAAAAAATAATAGAATTAATCAACCCTATTATTCTAAATCATGAAACTAAGGTACCTTTTGAGAATATGTATGATACTCCAAAGACGCTAGGAGTTGATAGAATAGCATTAGCAGCCGCAGCTGTAAAGAAATATCCAGATACAAACACCTTAGTTATTGATGCAGGAACCTGTATTACGTTTGATTTTATAACGAAAGATAAAAAATATTTAGGAGGTGCTATTTCCCCAGGTATAGCAATGAGATATAGAGCCTTAAATACATTTACATCAAAATTACCATTATTAAAACAAACACATATCTCTGACTTTATAGGAAGAAATACAGATACTTCTATACATTCTGGAGTTATAAATGGAGTATATAATGAAATTATAGGTCTTATTAATCAGTATAAAGCAGGGTATCAAGATTTAACAATTGTTTTAACAGGAGGAGATACAAAATTCTTGGCAGAACAATTAAAAAGTGTCATATTTGCCCATCCAAATTTTGTTTTGGAGGGATTACATACTATTTTGATATATAATTTAGAGGATGATTAAGAGGTTTATAATAGGACTATTAGTATTAAGTACAACAGCAATAGTAGCGCAAAGTAACAGTGCGTCACCATATTCTTATTTTGGTATAGGGGAAAATTTTGATCCATTAACTGTTGAACAGTCTTCAATGGGAGGTATTGGAGTTGCCTTAAAAGATACATACCATTTAAATTTTACAAATCCAGCTGCGAATGCAGATTTAAGATATGCTACTTATGCTATTGGAGGAAGTTTAACTTTTTTAAACTTAAAAGAGTCTAATTCATCTCAATCTGGTAATTCAACTAGTTTAAGATATGTTTCGTTAGGATTTCCAATAGGTAAGAAAGCAGGTTTTTCTGTAGGATTACAACCGTTTTCATCTGTAGGGTACTCATTGTTAAATAGAGTATATGATGGTGATAACATTAAAGAGCTTACAAGGTTCACAGGAATAGGAGGTACAAATAGACTATATGCTAGTTTTGGTACCTATTTATTCGATGGGTTTTCTGTAGGTGCTGAAGTTGGTTTTATTTTTGGAAGTTTGCAAAATGATATTTTAAATCAAGTTCAAGGAACTATGTTAGGGACTAAGCACCAAGAAAAATTAAACCTTAGGGGAGGGCAATTTAAATTTGGTGCACAGTATAAAAAAGAATTAAAGAATAAATTACAATTATACACAGGAGCTGCTGTTACTTTTGATAGTGATTTATCAGCAAATGGAGCCGAAAGAATGTATTCTTTATCTATTGCTACTTCAGGAGCTGAACAGGTAAGAAAAATACTTTATGATAAATCAATATCAGGAAATTTAACAATGCCTTTCAAAACTGTATTTGGTGTAGGTTTAGGAAAAGTAAATAAGTGGTATATAGGAATAAATCAAGAGTATAAAGATGCGGTAGTTAGTTCACAAGGAATTAATGTTATAGGAAATAGCCAAGCATTTAGATATGAAAGAGGAAGTAAATTTTCAATAGGGGGATATTATCTTCCTAAATTAAATTCAATATCAAGTTACTGGGATAGAGTTACTTATAGAGGTGGTGTTAGGTTTGAGAAAATGGGTGTTTTAGCAGATGGAACTGGAACAGGAAATAATTTAACATCAATAAATGACTTTGGCATAAATATTGGATTTGGTTTACCACTTCCAAAGCAATTATCTAGTGTTAATATAGGATTTGAGTATGGACAAAGGGGGACAATGATTAATAATCTAATTAAAGAAAACTATTTTAATGTAAAATTAAGTTTATCTTTAAATAGTATTAATTGGTTCAATAAAAGAAAAATAGATTAATTAAAAACTGATTAAATGATGAAAAAAATTACGTATTTACTAACAGGGATGTTTTTGTTTGTAGCCGTAAATGTTGTTAAAGCGCAGGCTAGTCAAGAATGTAACATAAAGTATAACTTATTTAAAGGTAATTATGTTACTAAAAAATATGCTGAGGCTAAGGTAGATTTAGAATATTTACTTACTAACTGCTCTAAATTATCAGTTAATATCTACAAATTAGGAGCGAAAATAGCTAACAGGACTAATGATCATACTTTAGCTAAGAAAATTTATGAAGGTAGACTTGTTAATTTCCCTAATAAAGGAGCTGCAAAAGCGCATAGTGAGTATGCAAAGTATTTGATTAAGCATAAGTTAGCGTCTAGTGATGAGGTGTTTTTAATTTTAGAAAAGGCCTATAAAATTTCACCTAAAGAGATGAGTGTTAAAAATATCTTTAGATATTTTACAGGTATCACTGAAAAATATAAAGATACTGATCCTCAAAAAGTATTTGATACTTATGATGATGTAATTGAATCTGTTCAAGAAAAATTAGATGATTATAATGTTAAAATAGCTAAATTACAAGCAAAAGAAGAAGCAGGTACAATAGATAGCAAAGAAAAAAAGAGATTAAAAGCTTATATAACTAATTCTACTTCTTTAGGTTTAGTAGAAAGTGGTCTTGATGCAAAAATATCTGGAATAGCTACTTGTGAAAGACTAATACCTATTTATAAAAGAGATTTTGATGCAAATAAAACAAACGGAGTTTGGTTAAAAAGAGCAGTGTCTAGAATGTATAATAAAGGATGTCAGACTGATCCATTATTTGAAACATTAGCAAAAGCTTATGCTGATGCAACACAATCTGCAGATGCATTTAACTTTATTGCTGGAGTATTAGATAGCAACGGAGATAAAAAAGGAGCAGCTCAAATGAGAAAGAAAGCTTTTGATTTAGAAACTGATCCATTGAAAAAAGCTAGATTAAAATTAAGAGAAGCACAAGGAGCTAGAGGCTCAAGAGCAAGAGCTTTGGCTTACGAAGCGTTAAAGTATAATCCAAATATGGGTAAAGCATATTTATATATTGCTAGTTTATATCAAAAAAGTGCTAATTCTTGTGGAAGTGACGAGTTTGAAAAAAGAATGGTATATGTTGCAGCATTAAATAAGGCATTAAAAGCAAAAAGAGTTGATCCAGGATGTGGAGCTGGTAGATATATTTCTAGTTATAAAAAACTAGTACCATCTAAGAAGTTAATTTTTCAAAAAGGTGTATCTTCAGGGATGTCTCATAAAATAGGATGTTGGATAGGTGAAACTGTTCGTATACCATAATTAAATACATGAAAGTTATTAAATATAACATATATAAAAGCATTGCTATCATTGGGTTGATAGCAATGTTTTTTTCTTGTACTAATAGTAAAAAAGAAGTGCAAGATTTTTTAGCAGATAAAAATTTACCTATTGCCATTGGTAAGGATATTTACCATGTATATAAAGATTCTGGTAGAATTACTTCAAAATTAATTACACCATTATTACAAGATTTCACAAATAGGAAAGAACACCCCTACAATAAATTCCCTAAGGGAATCAAAATTATAACTATTGAAAAAAATGGTGACTCAACAACTATCATAGGTGATTTTGCGTTAACTTATAATAAAACAAGAATTTCTGAAATAAGAGATAATGTTGTAATTATAAATCATGCAGATAACTCTAAATTAGAAACCAATCAGCTTTTTTGGGATCAAAATGAAAAGTATTTGTTTACAGAAGATGGTTTTCGTTTAACTACAGAAACCAGTATTATTAATGGTTTTGGGTTTGAATCTAGACAAGATTTATCAAAATGGGTAGCAAAAGATATTACAGGAGAAGTAGAAACTAAAGACGACGATTTATAATGAACACACTTTGGAAATATATACAATACGGATACTTAGTTGTAGGAATCATTTTTTTTATAGAGGGTTTTATTAAATGGAGCACAGATAAAGAACAAGCACTTATTATGTTTGGTTTTGGTGTTTTTATAACACTTATTTTCTTTTTTAAACGTTATTTTAGAAGAAAAGTTGAAAGTAGAAACAAACAAAATTAGGTGTAATTAGTAATAGAAAAAAACGAATTAAATGCAATTTGATATTATAATAATTTTAGTGTCAATTTTATTATCTGCTTTTTTTTCAGGTATGGAAATTGCATTTGTTTCCGCAAATAAATTACATATTGAATTAGAAAAAAAGAGAGAAGGAGTTTTACCTAAAATTCTGGCAAAAATAACTGAGAAATCTTCAAAGTTTATAACAACTATGTTGGTTGGTAATAATGTTGCTTTAGTTATTTATAGCTATTTTATGGGTAAGCTTTTAATGAATTGGTTTCAAACACTTTTACCTTCAGATAGTATTATACTAAGTTATATTTTAATAGACATTAGTTTGTTAACTCAAACAGTTATATCAACGATTATTATACTTGTTACCGCTGAGTTTTTACCAAAAGCTATTTTTAGAATCTATGCTAATGAAATGCTCAAAGTATTTGCTATACCGGCTTATTTTTTCTATTTATTTTTTTATATAATTACATGGGTAATTACTAAAATTTCTGATTTTTGTTTACAAGTTTTTTTTAAAACGACAGAAAATGAAAAGCAAACAGAATTTAGTAAAGAAGAGTTAGGTAATTATATATCTGAACAGCTAGATGGTGGAAGTAACCAAGAAAAAATTGATTCTGAAATCCAAATTTTTCAAAACGCTTTAGAGTTTCACAAAGTTAAAGCAAGAGAAATAATGGTGCCTCGAACTGAGATAATTGCTATAGATATACATGATTCGGTAGTGAATTTAAGAGAGTTGTTTATTGAAACAGGGTTATCTAAGGTACTAGTATATAAAAATTCTTTAGATGATATTTTAGGGTATGTAAATGCTTTTGAATTGTTTAAAAAGCCTAGAACAATTAAATCAATACTATTACCTGTTGAGTTTGTACCTGAATCTATGATTATTAATGATGTTTTAAATTCATTAATAAAAAAAAGAAAAAGTATAGCTATTGTTGTTGATGAATATGGAGGTACCTCTGGAATAATAACAGTAGAAGATGTAGTCGAAGAATTATTTGGAGAGATTGAAGATGAACATGATAATCAAGAGCTTCTTGAAGAAAGAATAAGTGATAATGAATATAATTTTTCTGCAAGACTTGAAGTTGATTATTTAAATGAAGAGTATAATTTAGATATACCAAAAGAAGAGGCCTATGAAACTTTAGGTGGCTTTATAATTAATCATACCGAAAATATTCCTGAACAGGACGAGGTTTTACACATCGGTAAATTTCAAATTAAAATTTTAAAAGTTAGTACGTCAAAAATAGATGTGATTCATTTTAAAGTATTAGAGAAAGAAGAATAATTATTACATATAAGTAAACTTACTCTAAAACAGCTAAAAAAACATTGCATTATTAAATGTGAAATTGTATTTTCGCACACTGTTAATAAAATAAAATGACGTATGGCAATTTTATCGAAAATTAGAGAACGTTCAATGTTCTTAATTCTTGTTATTGGTTTAGCACTTTTTGCATTTGTATTAGACCCATCTACAATATCAGATTTTTTTAATGCAAGTAAAGTAAACGAAGTAGGAGATGTAAATGGAGAAAGTATTTCTCGTCAAGAATTTGCAGAAGCCTTAGATGCATATAAAAAGCAAACTGGTAATAGAGTTTCTGAAATGCAAGCAGCTAAAACTGTTTGGAATAATTTATTACGTCAAAAAATATACAAATCTCAATTAGAGGAAGCGGGTATAACAGTTGGAGAAGCTGATATTATGCAAGCTTTATTTGATTCACCTACAGTTCAAGGTGATCAAAGGTTTCAAACTTCTGGAATTTTCGATAAAAGTAAATTGAAAGAACATTTAGCAACTATAAAAGATGCTAATAATGATGAATGGAGAGCTTGGCAAAACTACATGGTTTCTTTAAGAGATAATTTAGAGAAAACTACTTATGATAATTTAGTATCTTCAGGTTTAGGTGCTTCTCTAAAAGAAGGAGAAGGACAATATTTAACTGAAAACACTAAAGTTTCTGGAAAGTATGTATATGTTCCTTATACTTCAATTGCTGATAGTACAGTAACTGTAAAAAAGAGTGATGTTAAAGCATATATTGAGAGTCATAAAAATCAATATCAAGTTGAAGCATCAAGAGATGTTAAATTTGTGAAGTTTGACATTGTTCCAACCCTAGAAGATGAAGAAGCAATAAGAGCTGAAGTAGCTAAATTAATTGAAGATTCAGAAGACCCTAATAATAGAAACATATTAAAAGGACTAAAGAACACTACAGATTATGTTGCTTTTTTAGAAGATGCTAAATCTGATATTTCACTTGATGATAATTTTAAATTTAAAGCTCAAGTTCCTCAAGGAATAGCTGATAAGCTTTTTGAAGGTAAAGAAGGTGAAGTTTTTGGACCTTATAAAGATAATGATTACTTCAAATTATCTAAAATTACTAAAATTACACAATTGCCTGATTCAGTTCAATCAAGACATATTTTAATCCCTTTTATAGGTGCAAACCCAAGTGGATATGAGCCAACTAAAAATGAAGCGGATGCTAAGATAATGGCTGATAGTTTATTAACTGTTTTAAAGGCAGACTCTTCTAAATTTGAAGATTTAGCTAAAGAACTTTCTTCTGATAAAGGATCTGCTGATAAAGGAGGTTTTTATGATTGGTTTGGATATAACAGAATGGTTCCTGAATTTAGAGATTTTGCTTTTGAAGGGAAAAAAGGAGATATGGGAGTAGTAAAAACTGTTTTTGGTTTCCATATTATTAAAATTGAAAATCAGAAAAATTTTCAACCAGCAATGAAATTAGCAACTTTCGGAAAAAAGATTGAAGCTTCTGAAGCAACTGAAAATACCATTTTTCAAAATGCTGAGACATTTGCATTAAATTTAACTAATGGTAAAAAATATATCGATTTAGTTAAAGAAAAGAGTTTAACTTCTTTACCAGCTGTTGGATTAAAAGTTTTAGATGAAAATGTACCTGGAATAGGTAATGAAAGAGCAATTATAACTTGGGCATTTGGAAAAGATGTTGAAGTAGGTAACTTTAAGAGATTTGATGTAGATGGAGGATATGTTGTAGTTATGTTAACTGATAAAACATCTAAAGGATTAATGTCAGTTGATAAAGCTGTACAAAGTGTACGCCCTATAATTCTAAATGAAAAGAAAGCAGAAATGATTTCGAGCAAAATGAGTGGTGCTACTTTAGAAGATATTGCAAAATCATCAGGTCAAACAATTAGAGGCGCAGTAGATGTAAATTTACAATCTCCTAGTCTTTCAGGTGTAGGTTATGAACCTAAAATTATAGGTGCAATGATCAATGCAAAAGAAAATAAAGTATATACTAAAGTAGTTGGAGATAGAGGTGTTTATGCTTTCGTTACTGAAAAGAAAGAATTACCTACTGCATTACCTAACTATGACACTTATAGAAAGAGAATAGCAAATAATAGAAAAAATAAAACATTTCAAATGTATGAAGCTGTTAAAAAAGCTGCAGATATAAATGATAGTGTTGGAAGCTTCTATGGTATTCAACAATAATATATAATCCTATTTATAGTAAGAAACCGAGTTATAAAACTCGGTTTTTTTTATTGTCCAAACTATTTAATAGTTTTTAATTATTTTAACATAAAAGCTATCAATTTTTATTATAGTGTGTTTTTTTATATGTTTACAAAAACAAAACACAGATAATAATGAGTAAAAAAAGAAAATTAACAACAGAGTCAGGAGCACCTTTATATCATTATGAGGATACTCAAAGTATTGGAAAAAGAGGTCCGTTATTATTACAAGATTATTTTTTACATGAGAAATTAGCTCATTTTAATAGAGAGAGAATTCCTGAGAGAATAGTTCATGCTAAAGGCTCAGGAGCGTATGGTACTTTTACGGTAACAAATGACATTACCAAATATACAAGAGCGAAGTTATTTAATGAAGTAGGTAAGCAAACGAAGCTATTTGTACGTTTTTCTACTGTTGGAGGAGAAAAAGGATCAGCAGATACAGAAAGAGATCCTAGGGGATTTGCTATAAAGTTTTATACTGAAGATGGTAATTGGGACTTAGTAGGAAATAATACTCCGGTTTTCTTTATTAAGGATCCTAAAAAGTTTCCAGACTTTATACACACTCAAAAACGTGATCCATACACTAATTGTAAATCAGCGACTATGATGTGGGATTATTGGTCTTTAAATCCAGAAAGTCTACACCAAGTACTTATTTTAATGAGTAACAGAGGAACTCCAGATGGTTATCGATTTATGAATGGGTATGGTAGTCATACCTTCTCTTTAGTAAATGATAATAATGAAAGATTTTATGTGAAATTTCATTATAAAACAATGCAGGGTATCAAAAACTTAAGCGATGACAAAGCAACTGAATTAAAAGGAAAAGATCCAGATTATGCGCAAAGAGATTTAGTAGAAGCTATTGACAATGGAAACTATCCAAAGTATGCTTTGAAAATTCAAATTATGACAAATGAAGAAGCGGAGAAATTTAAATGGAACCCTTTTGATGTTACTAAGATTTGGCCTCATGCTTCTTTTCCATTAATAGATGTAGGTGTAATTGAGTTAAATGAAAACCCAAATAATTATTTTGCTCATGTAGAGCAATCTGCTTTTGCTCCTTCAAACTTAGTTGATGGTATTGGTTTTTCACCAGATAAAATGCTTCAAGGACGAATTTTGGCCTATCCTGATGCTCATCGTTATCGTATAGGTGTTAACTATGACGCTTTACCAGTAAATAAGTGTCCATATATGGTGAATAATTACCATAGAGATGGTTCAATGCGTTTTGATGATAATGGGGGAAAATCGCCAAATTATTTCCCAAATAGCTTTGATGATATTGAATTAGAAACAACAAGAAAAGGAATAAATTATGAATTGGATTCTAAGCAAGTAGGTTATTATAACCGTAATGAAAATGATGAAGATCATTATACTCAACCTGGTAATTTATTCAGATTGATGTCTAAAAAAGAACAAAAAGATACAGTTACAAATATTGTAAATGCAATGAGTGGAATTTCAGGAGAGAAAAAGCTTAAAATAATAAATAAACAGCTGTGCCATTGGTTTAGAGCAGATAGAAATTTAGGGATGGAAATAGCTAATGGATTAGGGATAAAAGTAGAAGGAAATTAATTAAAAAGATGTAAATTAAAAACCGAGTATAGTTACCCGGTTTTTAATTTTAATAATTATTGCTTTATGATTTTAAAACTTTTAGAATGGCTTTTGTATTTTATTGTAGTTATATATAACCCTGAAGGAAGATTGCTAGTATCAGTATTATATGCTCCATTACTTCCCATCATAGTACTATCTGTCATTAATTTACCATTTATTGTGTAAATTTTAATTGATAGCCCATGAGTAGGTGTAATCCCTTTAGTTTTGATATTTATAGAATTAGTAATTATACTATTGTTTAAATTTATGTCAAAAAGAAATTCTTTAGGAGTGTTTAATTCTTTAATTTTATTATTTGTAATGGTACCAATTGTAAATCCAGAAACTATATTTCTAGTAAAATCTGGATGCTCGCTATTAATATATATACTATAAACACCTTCTTTAAAAATTGATGTATCAAGTATAAATTGTTTTGTCTTTTGATGGTAGCTAAACGATTGTAAATAAATTTCTTCTTCAGTATTATTTCCTAATAAATCAGAAGTTTTAGAAATAGTAGCAGTTACTTCAATTTCATCAAAGTTGGTATTTGAATTTAGAAAAGATACTTTTAATATGTTTTTGTTTTTTTCAACTTCAAAAACCATTTTTGGACCATTGATTTGATGTGCATAAGCGACAAATTTTGAATTACCCTTTATAATAGTTGAGCTTGATGTATTAAGCTTATAACTACTCATGTAATTAACTATAGAATTCGTTTTGCTTTGTTCTCTTAATTTTGGAAATAATCTACCTTTCGTTGACTTTAAATTGAAGTTTGAATATGAGTTTTTATGAAATACTTGTAAATTAATATTTGTATTGCCTCTATCTGCTATAATTTTGTCATAATCATTTTCGGAATTAATAATTTGATAATCACTTGATGTTTTTGTGTAATTGACTAATTCAGAAGTGTTTTTGGGTGTTGTGTTTTTTAAAACGTTTTCGTTTAAGTATGGTTTTATATGTTTCCATACATATTGCCCTAAAGCAATATCGACATGATCTAAATAAGCTTCGTTCTTTTTAAATGTATAAATTCCATTGGGCCTAAGTGTACTTTTGTATGGTGATACACCATCATTTACACCCTGATGTAAATATAAAACGCTACCGCTAGCAAACATTAAAGGAGCTAAAAGTGTATGTCCTCTAGCAAATCCAGACCCACCAAGAATAATAAATTTTGAAGGCTCATTATTTATATGATTGTCAAAATATGGACGAACAACATCTCTGCAGTAGTATGTAGTTGAAGTAGCACCTCCTTCGTTTAATCCCGTTTTTTTCCATAACCAATTTAGCCACCATTGTTGTGATATATCTGCTAAATATGTACCCCAATATGGTGTTCCTAAAGCAAAAACCTTTTTTACTTTATTATATTTTTTATGAGTATACATTGCAACTTCAGAGGCTTTTCCTCCATTACTATGTGCAATAATGTATACATCATTTACATGATATTTATTAGTTATAATATCAATAGATTCAGCTAATAACTTTCCGTTAGCCCACATACCTTCACCTCTTGTGGTAGCAACAAATACAACTTGATAACCTTCGTTATATGCTTCTTTATAAAAAGTGTTATTTGTGAAAAAAAGCTGGTTAAGATCAATATATCCATGGTTAAACAAAATAACTTTGCCATTAAAGTTATTAGGCTTGGCTCCATAATGAATAGTTGATTTTAGTAGTGGTCCAATAAATAAGGAGCTAAGATTGTCTGGAGTAGGAAGTTGTTTTTGAACAAAGCTTTGCGAAAAAAGTGCAAAAGAGGTAAAAAGAATACATAAAGTTTTGAATAATTTCATTTTTAGAAGGGGTTTGGTTAATGAAATTAAATATATGTAAAAAATTAACAAAAAAAAGGTATTCTGTTTAAATAATACCTTTTTTGTTTATGTTTTTTTTTGATTTTAAGCGTTTAGAGGCTTACCATCCCAAGCAGCTTTAGCTGCTTCTTTTACTGCTTCAGAGTATGTAGGGTGACCATGACAAATACGAGCTAAATCTTCAGCAGACGCTCTATATTCCATAGCAACAGCAGCTTCCATAATTAAGTCAGCAACACGAGCACCAACCATATGTACTCCTAAAATTTCATCTGTATTTTTATCAGCTAAAACTTTTACAAAACCATCAGTATCTCCACTAGCACGAGATCTACCTAATGCACGCATAGAAAATTTACCAGCTTTGTATTCAACTCCGCTATCTTTTAATTCTTGTTCAGTTTTACCTACAGCAGCAACTTCAGGCCACGTATAAACAATACCAGGAATTAAATTATAATCAATATGAGGTTTTTGACCTGCTAAGTATTCAGCAACTACTACACCTTCTTCTTCTGCTTTATGAGCTAACATCGCTCCACGAACAACATCACCAATAGCATATATATTAGAAACATTAGTTTGTAAATGGTCATTAACCTCTACCATTCCTCTTTCAGTAACCTTAACACCAGCTTTTTCTAAAGCTAATCCATCAGTATACGGACGACGACCAACAGATACTAAACAATAATCACCTGTAAAAGTAACTTCTTCACCTTTTTTATTAGTAGCTTTAACAATTACTTCTTCACCATTTCTTTCAACAGAAGTTACACCATGGTTCGCATTAAACTTCATTCCTTGTTTCTTTAAAACTTTAGTAAGTTCTTTAGAAACATCTTTATCCATAGTTGGAGTAATTGTAGGGGCATATTCAATAACTGTTACATTAGCACCTAAACGCTTGTAAACAGAACCTAATTCTAACCCAATTACACCACCACCTATTACTAATAAATGTTTAGGTACTTCTTTTAGTTTTAATGCTTCAGTAGATGTTATTACACGTTCTTTATCGATAGAAATAAAAGGTAATGTTGACGGTTTTGAACCTGTAGCAATAATAATATTAGTTCCTTCAATTACTTCAGAACTACCATCATTTTTTGAAACTTTAACATGCGTAGAATCTTCAAAAGAACCTAAGCCTTCAAAAACTTCAATGTTATTCTTATCCATTAAATACTTAATTCCACCTGTTGTAGTTTCAACTACATTCGCTTTACGAGCAACCATTTTTCCAAAATCGAAAGATGGTTTTTCAACAGAAATTCCATGCTCTTCAAAATGATGTACAGCATCATAGTAATGATGAGAAGAATCTAATAAAGCTTTTGAAGGTATACAACCTACATTTAAACAAGTACCACCTAGAGTAGAATATTTTTCTATAATAGCAACTTTTTTTCCTAATTGAGCAGCTCTGATAGCAGAAATATATCCTCCAGGACCAGAACCAATAACGATTACATCGTATTTCATGAGTCGTGTTTTTATTGTTTTGTATTTGCTAGTTAGTATTTTATGTTTCTACCTAGCTATCTGTTTTGTTTTTCAGAATAATAACCGCAAAATTACATATAATTGTTGATTTGTTGAAGAATGTTTAAGATTAGTTTTTAGACGAGTAGTATTAAAAGAGAAGATAAAGAATCTCAATATAAAACTACTATTTTTGCAAAATGAACCATCTTCTTATTATAGGGTATGTTTGGGTAGAGCCAAATTCATCTGCTGCAGGTACTAGAATGTTACAACTAATAGAGTTGTTTTTACAACAGAATTATAAAATAACATTTGCTTCACCATCACTTAAAGGAGAAAAAGCTTTTGACTTATCTTCTATAGGAGTTAATGAAGAAACTATTGAGTTGAATAACTCATCATTTGATGATTTTATACAAAAGTTAAATCCTACTACTGTACTATTTGATCGTTTTATGATGGAAGAGCAATTTGGTTGGCGTGTAGCAGAAAATTGCCCTAAAGCGCTACGTATATTAGATACTGAAGATTTACATTTTTTACGTAAAACACGTCATAATAAACTAAAAAGAAACGAAATATTTACTACTGAATCATTATTGACTTCAGATGATGCTAAACGAGAAATAGCCTCTATTTTAAGATGCGATTTAAGTATAATAATTTCATTATATGAAATGAAATTATTAATAGACGTGTTTAAAATTGATAAAGAGTTGTTATATCACCTTCCTTTTTTACTTCCTAAAATAGATCGATATGTTATTGAAAATTGGAAGCCTTATGAAAAGCGAAAAGATTTTGTTTTTATAGGGAATTTCTTTCATGCTCCAAATGTAGATGCTGTTTTACAACTAAAATCAATTTGGAAGGATATACGAAAGAAATTACCTGAAGTAGAAGTTCACATTTATGGTGCTTATGCTACCCAACAAATAAATCAATTACATAAACCAAAAGAAGGTTTTATAGTAAAAGGATTTGCAAAAAATGCACTAGAAGTAGTAAATAAAGCAAGAGTAATATTAGTACCATTACGATTTGGTGCTGGCATTAAAGGAAAGTTAACAGAAGCAATGATATGTGGAACTCCTAGTGTAACAACAAAAATTGGAGCCGAAGGGATGCATGGAAACTTACCTTGGAATGGCTTTATAGAAGATGATCTTGATCAGTTTTTAAAAAAAGCTATTGAATTATATACTAATGAAAAACTTTGGAAAAGTTTCCAGACTAATGGAATTGATATTATTAACTCAATATATGATAAAGATAAAATTAGTCAACCTTTTATATATCAAATAAAAATACTTCAAAAAAATATTGTAGACCACCGTAATAAAAATTTTCTAGGAAATCTATTGCAGCATCAAACTTTACAAGCTACAAAATACATGAGTAAGTGGATTGAAGAAAAGAATAAATGAAAAATGTCTATCACTTTTTTGTGATAGACATTTTTTTTAATTACTAATTAGTGTTCCTTTTTTTAATTTATTTTTAAAATTAATCCATGCTATACTTATGAAGAATAGAGAAAATAGACATAATGAAATTAGCTTTATTAATATAGAAAAAGATTTAGGAGCTTTGTATTCAAAGCTTGGAAGCTTAGAGTATAAGTTTGTGCTAAATTTTTCATTTTTATATAATAAAGGAACAAAGAAGTTACGCCATTCTTTAGCAAAAGAACTGGTTTGTTTTCTGTAATTTTGATAGTGTAAGGTTGATGTTCCTGCTAAGTTATTAAAAGCTTCTTGTAAAATTATAGCAGGGGAACTGTATTGCCACCTTTGTATCCATCTCTGTTGCTGTTCTAATTGAACATCGTAAGAGGTTATTAGAGGTTTTAATTCATCTTCAACTAAATCTTGAGAAGCCATGTATTTATGCCAAAAAGAGTAGTTTTTTGAAGAGTCATTGCTTGCATATTCCGGATGGTCTCTTAAATAATTATCTAAAATTTTATCTTGTTTTTTAGAAACTTTATCTTTTAGTTCTCTTACCTCACTTATTAATTTTGATCTTGAAGGGATGGGATAAAAAACATTACTAAGTTGACCAATTATAGCAGGAATTATCAAAATAATAAATACCCAAACTGCTAATAAACTTACAGCGTTTTTTGCTGAGTTATTGATAAATATGTTTATAAATAAGACTACAACAAACCAAAAAAGGATATAAGCTATAACCAGTAAAAGAGTATTGATATAAGCTATAAAGTTTGTTGAAAAATCAAATTCATTAATTACAAAAGTGATGGTTAAAATAACGAGTGTAATTAAGGTTAACCAAAGAAATCGCAAACCAATTTTTTGTAAAACCCAAGTAAACATTGAAACTGGTTGAGAGGCTAATAATTTTAATGACCCAGATTCTTTCTCTGAAGAAAATATATTATAGCTAAAAGCAATAACAATGAGAGGGAGTATGTATATAATAACAAAAGATAAATCGAAACTTCCAAAAAGCAATTGAATTGGGTTGGATAATTCAGCATAATTAAATAAAAAACTGTCACCATAGGCTTTTGGTTGTACATAATGCGTAAACAAGTCACTTTGCCCAGTCGATATAAAAGTTAAGGCTTGAGGAGGCATTGCTGCTACTCTTGGAAAAGAATATCCAATATGCATTGGCCTAGTTGGTTTTGCCCATGACCTTACACTAGTTTCAAATCCTTTTTCTAGTGAATCTAAGACCTTTAACATTTTTGAATCTTTCTTTTTTACTGCACTATACGCTTTTTCAATGTCTGAAAATCGTTTGTCTACTTTTTGTTTCCCATTATAACCAGCAAAAAGAATGATAGTAAGCATAGTAAAAAAAAGTAACAAGAGCCATTTACTACGGAGTAATATCTTTAATTCGTATTTAAAATTATGTATAAACATTTTAATAGGTTTTATTAGTGAATATTAATACTATAGCAGTAAACGAAAACCATAATGCAAGTATTAAAAACAAGAATGTGTTTTTTTTAAGCACAGTAGAAAATGTTGTAGCTTGATATTTAAATTTTGGTAGTTTACTCCAAGTATTTGCAGGAGCAACATATCGTTCTCCATATTTTGAATTTTTCTCAGTAGTTCCATTTAAAAAACGTTGTGTTTCAACTCTATATTTTTCTGCAGATTCTGCAAAATCCCAATGATTTTGATAATCAGTTTTTGCTACAGCCATTGATAAAAAACGTGTGGGAAGAAACGGAGAAATAATCGCTAATGATTTATAAATTCCATCTTGATTTTTAGCTTGTTCATTTAAATAATCATAATGCTTTTCATATACTTTCGCTTGATATTCTTCTCCTTTTTGCATTCTATAGGCACTATAATTAAATGGAAGTTTATGTACGCTGTCAACATTATATTTTTTAAGAACTTCTTTTTCAAGCTTTTTTGCTTCTTTATTCCAAGGATTATGGCCATCTAAGCCTTTTTTGTTTTCTTCTGAAATTCTCTTTGAAAATTCTTGATGTGTAGGGTATGGATATTTTGTATCTGCTAAATTACTCGCAACTTTTGGGGCTATAAAACAAGCTAATACCCAAAAAGATAAATTAATAACTAAAGAGATTCCTGATTTTTTTGCTAATGAGGAAATTAGTAATGTAATATTGGTGAAAATTAAATAATAGGTGATATATATAAGATATAAAGTGCCAAAAGCTGACCAGTTAAAAATACCATAATTTTCAATGCTTGATAAAATAATACCACCTAGTAAAAATAAAAATGTAGTGATTGTAACAGAAGGTATCAAGGTAGCAAACCATTTTCCTAACAATAATTTCCATCCAACAATTCCTTGACTTTTTAATATGTAAACTGTATTACCTTCAATTTCTTTTGTAAAACTGTTGTAGCCAATTAAAATAGTAATTAAAGGAAGTATGTATAATAAAATAAAGTCTACAGTTAATTCTCCAAAGCGAGATAAAGCTGTTTGATCAGAAGCATTACTAAATTGTGCTTGGTTTCTACTATGTGCTTCTAAAAAAATAGATATACCTGTGTATTTGTCTACTCCTTGATCGATAAGAGATAATGGAGATTTTGGTTTGAAAACATAATTACCATAATGAGCAGCCGAATGTGGATTTTTTTCCCCTTGAGAATCCCAAGCATTACGTTCACTGTTTTTAGCTTCATTATATTGAATATTTGTAGTTTCATATTGTTTAGCAGTAATTAATAGAGCTATAACCAACAATACTAAAACAATACTTAAAGAAATTTTAAAACGACCATCTCTTAAAATTTCTTTAAGTTCTTTTTTTATTATGTGATAAATCATACTGTCTCTTCTTTTAAAGTCATTGTTTCTAAATATAATTTCTCCAAATCTTGAAGTGAAATGTCTTCACTTGAGAAATAATGTTTTAGTTTTCCCTGTTTCATTATACCAATATGGGTACCTATTTCTTTAGCTCTAAATATATCGTGTGTAGCCATTAATGTAGCTACATTGTCTGATTTCATTTTTTTTAGAAGTACACCAAATTCGTTACTAGATTTAGGGTCTAAACCAGAAGTGGGTTCGTCTAATAATAAGACTTTAGCGTCTTTAGCAATAGCTAAAGCAATACCTATTTTTTGTCTCATTCCTTTAGAGAAATACTGAGTGTGTTTATGATAGGCTTCTTGTTGTAATCCTGCTTCATCTAAAAAGAACTCTAATTCTATTTTAGAAAACTTATAGCCACCTATACCTAAAAAATAATCTAAGTTTTCTACTGCTGTTAAAGCAGGGTATAGCATTAAGTTTTCAGGAATATAGGTTAAAAAAGATTTTGTTTTTTTAGTGTTCTTATTAACATCTAGGTCATTAATAAAAGCTTCTCCCGACGATGGAGTAATAAAGTTTAATAGTAAGTTTATAGTTGTTGATTTACCTGCGCCATTGGCTCCAAGAAGGCAGAATATTTCTCCTTTTTTTATTTCTATATTTAAATTGTCCAGAGCGGTAAAGTCGCCATATTTTTTAGTTAAGTTATTTGTTTTTATCATATCGTACTTTTTGTGATATTTATTCGTTTTTTGATTTATTATTGTTGAGGTTTCTTAATTTATAACTACTAAAATATCAAAGTTATGTAAGGCAAAACACCCTCTGTTTTATTTATAGAGAGCATTTTTTTTGATAATTAGATGTGCAGTAATAATTAATTATTAATATCCAGAAAAATAAGAGAATCAAAAAATGAAATAAATAAGTAGTTAATCATTTATCACAAAATGAAAGATGTCTTACAAATTATAGAAATTAATTTATGCGTTACTTTATAATTATAAAAAGAAGAGATATTATATAAAGTATGGGGGAGCTCTTAGTTTTTTAAGCGATTCAACACTAGTTAATTTAATAAAGTAATAATTATCAATTTTTACAGTATTGTAAAAAGAAGAGATAAAATATTGAATATTTAAATTAAGCGAGTAGAAACTTGAAAATGAAAAATAACAAATATCACAGTCATTAATGATTTCTTGATGTAAATGAGTTGATTCAGTTTTACAATCAATATGAGTATCATTTTCATGATGATGATGAATTGTTTTTATAACAATAGGGGCAATAAGAAAAAGCATCAAAAAAAGAGATGCTATTTTTTTTATTGAATTATTTTTTATTGTTAAAATCATCTTAAAGTAACAAAACTAATTACTTAAACTTTTTATTTATGATATATACTGTTAATTTTTTCAAAAAAGTAACTTTTTAAGTTAAAACCCTTGTAGTTATTTGTTTAAAGGTCGGTAATCTAAAGGAAGCATATTAGCAAAAGCTTCATATCCCCAATATCCTTCATGTAAAACAGTAAAAGGTTCAATTAAAACACCTTTTTTACTTATCGGTGTTTCTTTAGTATTAATAAGAGATATGAAAGATTGTTGATAGTCTAGCTTTGCTTTACCAAATCTATAGTTGTCTTCTTCTGGTTCATTAAGGTAATTAATTTCAAGTAAGTAAGGAAAACTTAAATAAAAAGCAGTACCCTTTTTAATAATAAAATCATCTAAAATTAAGTTTTTCTTTACAGGCTTATTAATATATTTTTTTAAATGCTCTTTCCTAGCTATGAAGCTTAATGAGTCAGTCTCTTTATCATATAATTTTGTTTTTGGTGTGGCATAATAAAGTCCTTTACTATCTTTTCTTACATGAAAAGGACCATTTATAATTTTATTTATTTCTTCTTTAGAGAATTTAATTTTAAACTTTTTTGTAAAGTGAGTTTCTTTTGTAAGCATTCTTCTAACTAATGAACTTCTTATTTTTTTATTAAAAAGATTCAATTTATTAGAGTGAAAAGTTGGGAGTTTTTTAAAATTATTGAAATTAGGTTTAGAAGCTAATTTTAATTTCGCTTCATTTATAATACTATCATGAGGCCTTTCTGGGTTAAGTACTTTTTGTAATTGATTTATTTTAAAACCAGCAATATCTAATTCATCTTTAATGATTGATCTGTAAAAATGCATACGAGAACCATTATATGCTTTTAACCTATTGGTTTTCCATTTACTTTTAATAGTAATATTTAAATTTTGATATTTAGTATATCCACTGAAAAGAATACGGTTATTGATTAATGAAAACTCTACTAAATCATAATATATTAAGTAACCTAAACCTTTATGTTTTATCTGAAGAGGTTTACTAGCATAAGCAGACAGTTTATTTGTTTTTTTGTCAAAGTCAAAATGCAAAACTTTAGGATTTAAAATCAAACATTGTGATGCTAATTCGGTTTTTCCTAAGAAAGCTTTTTTAAAACGAGATAAATTATATTTCCAATCATCATCGTATTTTGTTTTCTGAATAACAACTTCATTTAAAATATTAGTATCAGGTTTTAATTTACACAATAATGGCTTAGTTCTAATATTACTATTTATGTTAAGCTGTATGGTTTTAAATCCAATGAATGAAACAATTAATTCATAATTACCTTTATGACTTTTTAATTGAAATTCACCTTTTTCGTTAGTAGTGGTTCCAATAGTTGTGTTGTTTAAATAAACTGAAGCACCTTCTAAAGGTTCGTTTTTGTGAGTTGTAACTTTTCCTTTTATAATAGATTGAGAAAAACTATTAGCAGTAAAAAACAGTACAATAAATACAAAAATCCCTATTCTCATAAAAAATATTTTTTATAAAAATAGGAACTTATTTTTGTTATAAAAAAATAAAAAAGTTAAATGCTAACTTATTAACCCTGCACGTTTTAATAAGGCATCTGAGTTAGGCTTTTTACCTCTAAAACGTTTGTATAAATCCATAGGTTTTTCTGTTCCTCCCTTAGAAAGAATATTATCTTTAAATTTATAGGCTATTTTTTTATTGAAGATTCCTTCTTCTTTAAAATACTCAAAAGCATCTGCATCTAAAACTTCTGCCCATTTATAAGAATAATAACCAGCAGAATACCCACCTTGAAATATATGAGCAAAAGCTGTACTCATACAATTTTCTGAAACATCAGGATATAATTGAGTATCTGAAAAAGCGGCTACTTCAAAATCTTTTACATTTTTAATGTTGGTAGGATTTGTTCCATGCCATTGCATATCTAACAAGCCAAAACTTAATTGACGTAATGTTTGCATACCTTCATGGAAACTAGCAGATTCTTTTATCTTTTCTACATACTCCATAGGAATAGTTTCTCCAGTTTCATAATGCTTTGCAAAAAGCTCTAAAGCTTCTTTTTCATAACACCAGTTCTCTAAAATTTGACTAGGTAATTCAACAAAATCCCACGAAACAGATGTACCTGATAAACTATTATACGTTGTGTTTGCTAACATTCCATGTAAAGCATGACCAAATTCATGAAATAAAGTAGTAACTTCATTAAATGTAAGTAAAGAAGGTTTTGTATCTGTAGGCTTTGTAAAGTTACAAACTATAGATACCTGTGGGCGCTCATTTATTTCATTTTTTATTTGTTGAGATTTATAAGAAGTCATCCATGCACCATTTCTTTTTCCTGGTCTAGGATGAAAATCTGCATAAAAATGAGAGATAAAGTTATCTTTGGAGTCAGAAACAGTATATGTTTTAACATCTTCGTGATACTTATCAATAGTGTCAATTTCTTCAAATTTTAAATCGAACAATTTACCAGCAATAGCAAATACTCCTTCAATTACATTTTCAAGTTTAAAATAAGGTTTTAAGAGCTCTTGGTCTAAGTTAAATAATTCTTTTTTTAACTTTTCAGAGTAGTAAGAACCGTCCCATTTTTCTAACTTTTCAATTGAATCTAATTTTTTAGCATAATTTTCTAAGTTATTAAACTCACGAATTGCTGCTGGTTTTGCTTTTTCTAATAATTCATTTAAAAAAGTTAAAACATTCTCTGGAGATTCTGCCATTCGTTCTTCTAAAACAAAATTAGCATGTGTTTTATACCCCAACAAATTTGAACGTTTATGACGAAGGTTTACAATATCTAAAACAATTTTCTCATTGTTATATTCATTTTTTTGAAATCCTTTTTTCCCCATTGCAATAGCTAGTTTTTTTCGTAACTCTCTATTATCAGCATATGTCATAAATGGGATATAGCTAGGATAATCTAAGGTAATTAACCAGCCTTCTTTGTTGCGTTGAGTGGCCATCATTTTAGCAGCTTCTTTTGCACTTTCTGGTAATCCAGAAACATCTCCTTCGTTGGTAAGAAGCATTTCAAAAGAGTTTGTTTCTGCTAAAATATGTTCTCCAAATTGTAATGATAGTTTTGAAAGAGCAGCATCTATTTTTCTCAATTCAACTTTCTCATCATTATCTAAATTAGCACCATTACGTGCAAATCCTTTATATTGCTTTTCTAGCAACATTTCTTGCTCAGGCGTTAAGCTTAAATTTGTGATTTGATTATAAACTGCTTTTACACGTTTGAATAATGCTTCATTTAAAACCATATCATTTTTAAATTCGCTTAACCAAGGAGAAATTTCTTTGGCAATTTCTTGAATCTCTTCGTTTGTTTCAGCAGAATTGAGGTTAAAAAAAATGGAAGTTATTTTATCTAGTTTTTCACCTGTGTTGTCTAAAGCTACTGTAGTATTTTCAAAAGAAGGTGCTTCTGTATTATTAATTATGTCATTAATTTCTTTTTTAGCTATTTCAATAGCTTCTTTAATGGCAGGTTTATAGTTTTCTTCCTTTATTTTAGAAAAAGGAGGAGTATTAAAATCTTGTAATAATGGATTCATTTTTTACTTTCTTAAATAATTAATGAAACCTCATAAATTTAAAATCTATGAGGTTTATAACTATATTTTTTTACTAAAATACTTATTTTTTTACTCTTTCAGAAGCTTTTTCAACTTTGAGTTTTAAGCCTTCTTTATAAGCTATAATTTTATCTAAAACACATGTATCAGAAGCACCAATAATTTGAGCTGCTAAAATACCTGCATTTTTAGCACCATCAAGAGCTACGGTAGCTACAGGAACTCCTCCAGGCATTTGAAGAATAGATAAAACAGAATCCCATCCATCAATTGAATTTCTACTTTTTACAGGTACTCCAATTATTGGTAATGGACTCATACTAGCAACCATTCCTGGTAAATGAGCAGCGCCACCAGCACCAGCCACAATAACTTTCACACCTCTTTTGTGAGCATTAGTAGCATAGTCAACTAATTTTTCTGGAGTTCTGTGAGCAGATACAATATCAACTTCAACTTGAATATCAAAGCTCTCTAATATGTCTATCGCTTCTTGCATGATTGGAAGATCTGAGTCACTTCCCATTATAATACCTACCATAATTTTGTTGTTTTTAGTTTGTTTAAGTAGCTCTTTACTCCAAATTCTGGACTAGAAAAAACTTCTTTATTTAAATTTATAAGATGCTTCTTAGCATCTTCCATAGATGCTTGAGCAAGAAAAATAACATCTACTTGTGATGCTAATGTATTTATTTTATTAGCAATTGTAAGTTCATAATTGTCAAATTCATCGTTTTCAAAATATTTCCAAGAGCTTGAACAATTAATACTTACAATTTCAATTGTTTTGTTAATTAACTTAGCTTCATTAATTAACATGTCTTCACTTATTTTTTTAGTAGTGTTAACAGTAAAAGCAATACCAATTTTCTTATAGTTTTTAACTAAAAAATTAGCAATAGGTAAATCAATCCGTTCTACATCATCTCTTTTGTCACATTCTTCACCATAAGTAGAACAAGTACAAATGATAAGTTGAGGAGCATCGCTTTTTATAGTTAGTAGCTCTTTTTCAAAACCATCTTTGTGTAAAGAGTTATTTTTAAGAGCATACACTAATAAATCATTATTTACATAATGTTTCACATTAATTTTTTTGTCAAATTTTCTAACTAAATTTTCAAAACGATTAATGTGAATTTTTGATGTATGTAAAAAAGCAATCATTTATTTAAACATTACTTAGCTATAACCTGTATGGTTTCTTTTACTTGCTGAGCAACTTTTCTTGCTTCATTTATATCAGTGTTAACAATAGTAACATGTCCCATTTTACGGAAAGGTTTTGTTGTTTTTTTACCATATAGATGAGGTGTAACGCCATCTATTTTTAAAATTTCTTCGATATTTTTATAAACAACTTCACCAGTATGCCCTTCAGCTCCTACTAAGTTTACCATGATGCCAGCTAATTTACTATCCGTATTACCTAAAGGAAGGTTTAATATACTACGAAGGTGTTGCTCAAACTGATTTGTATAACTAGCTTCTATTGAGTAATGACCAGAGTTATGAGTTCTTGGAGCTACTTCGTTTACTAAAATGTCATCATTTTCAGTTTGAAACATTTCAACAGCTAATAATCCAACAAAATCAAAAATATCAGCTACTTTTAAAGCTATTTCACGCGCTTTTTTAGCTACGCTTTCTTCTATTCTTGCAGGGCAAATTACATATTCTACTTGGTTTGCTTCTGGATGAAATTCCATTTCAACAACTGGATAAGTTTTAACTTCTCCATTTGTATTCCTAGCTACAATAACAGCTAATTCATTTTTAAAAGGAATTAATTTTTCAGCGATACATTCGTCAGTAGGTAAATTATTTAAATCTGTAATAGATTTAACAATTTTCACACCATTTCCATCATAACCAAACCTTGCAGATTTCCATACAAAAGGAAAATTTACCGCTCCATTATCGATAGAGTGTTTTAATTCTTCTAAAGAAGCGAATCTAGAAAAATCTGCTGTGGGGATATTATGATCATGATAAAACACTTTTTGACGTGCCTTATTTTGTATTGTTCTTAAATTTTCTGGTTTAGGATAAATGGTATGCCCTTCAGCTTCCAGTTTATCTAAAGCATCAATGTTTACATTTTCAATTTCAATAGTTAAAACATCAACTTTTTTTCCAAAATTGTAAACAGTATCAAAGTCTAATAAATCTCCTTGATGAAATTCATTACAAATTTGTGCGCATGGAGCTTCATTATTTGAATCTAAGATAACCGTATAAATATCTAGCTTTTGTGTTTCTGTAAGTAACATTCTCCCTAATTGTCCGCCACCAAGAACGCCCAATTTAAAGTTTGAAGAAAAATAATTTTTCACGATAAATTTGTTAGTAAGTGTTGTTGTTACTGCAAAAATAAGAATCTATTTCATAGTATGTTTAAATTAATTACTTATTTGTAAACTACTTCCGTTTTGGGTAACAGTATAAATTCTAGCACCACCTTCACAATTATTAGTGCCTTTTATAAGGCTACCATTTAACATACTGTATTTACTGCCATCACAAGAACATTCCAATACAGGAGAATTTATTGTCATTGGAGTAGTACAATCTTTATTAGGGCATTGTCTATCTATTGCTATATAAGGAGAAAAAGATCCACCAGTTCCTTTATTAAATAGTACAATACCATTAATACCTCCGCTTATAGCAGCAGTTCCATTTGGAGTTAATAAACCATTTAATTGAGGATTGTTTAGAAATACGGTAATAGGGGCTATTGTATTTCTAAAACAGCTATTTATAGAGGGAGTACTACTGCAGTTTGATAAGATTGTAAGAAGTAGCAATAAAGATAATTTTTTCATGTTTTTTTGTGTATCTATAAATATAACGTCACGAATTTACGAAAATTTTGTACATTTGTAATACTATCTCATTCCGTTAGGGATGAGATTTTTAAATTTATTGAAGTTATGAGTAACGTATCATATTACACAGAAGAAGGGCTAAAAAAATTAAAAGAAGAATTAGCTCAATTAGAGCAAGTTGAAAGACCACGTGTTACACAAGAAATAGCTGATGCTAGAGATAAAGGGGATTTAAGTGAGAATGCGGAGTATCATGCAGCTAAAGAAGAACAATCATTATTAGAGTTTAAAATAGCAAAATTAAAAAATGTTGTAGCTAGCGCACGTATTATAGATGAAAGTCAGTTAGATACATCTAAAGCTTTAATTCATTCGGTTGTTAAAATAAAAAACTCAGCAAACGGAATGGAGTTTACGTATACTTTAGTAGCCGATTCTGAAACTGATGTTAGAAATGGAAAGTTATCTGTAAATTCTCCTATAGGAAAAGGATTGTTAGGAAAAAGTGTTGGAGAGATAGCTGAAATTAAAGTGCCAAACGGTATTATGAAATTCGAGGTGTTAGAAATTTCAAGATAATTAAAAAAATATACTAGTTAAAAGCGTTACAGAAGTAACGCTTTTTTTATTTTTACTAAAAATTATATTAATGGCAAGTATTTTTACAAAAATAATAACAGGAGAAATTCCTTCATATAAAATTGCTGAGAATGAGGATTTCATTGCTTTTCTAGATATTAATCCTAATGCAAAGGGACATGCTTTAGTTGTACCGAAGAAAGAAGAAAATAAAATTTTTGATTTATCTAAAGATGAATATTCTAATTTAATGTCTTTTTCTTATAGAGTGGCAAAAGCATTAGAAAAAACAATTTCTTGTGAACGAATAGGAATGAGTGTTATTGGGTTAGAAGTACCTCATGTTCATGTACATTTAATACCAATTAATACAATGGTAGATATGCAATTTACTCAAAAGGTAAAATTAACAAATGATGAATTTATTTCTTTAGCTCAACAAATAGGAAAAAACTTTGAATAATGAAAAAATGGACTAAGGTTGGCTTGTTATGGGGAGCAATAATGTTTGTAATTATGAGTATTATTTACCCGTTAATTATAGGAGAGAAAATAACAACAATAAGTATTTTAATTGGTGTTGTAATATGGACTATTGGCGGAATATTGTTTGGGTATTTACAGAGAAAAAGAATAGAAAAAGTGAATTAAAATTTATCTAATAAAATTTGAAATGTAGTTCCTTTTCCTATTTCTGATTTTTGAACAAAAATTTTACCCTTATGATAATCTTCAATTATTCTTTTAGAAAGAGATAAGCCTAATCCCCATCCACGTTTTTTAGTTGTAAATCCAGGTTTAAATACTTGTTTAAACTGTGATTTGTGCATTCCTTTTCCAGAGTCTGAAATTGTAATTTTAACTTTTTTAGAAGTGTTTTTTATAGATAAGTCTAAGGTGCCCTTACCTTGCATTGCATCAATTGCATTTTTGATAAGGTTTTCTATTACCCACCCAAATAATTCAGTGTTAATTTGAGTGTTAATTTCTTCTTGAGATGCGTTAAAAGAAAATGAAATTTGCTTAGAACTACGAGATTCTAGGTAATTAAATACTGTTTTGGTGATAGAAACAATATTGTGTTGTTTTAATTCTGGTAGAGAACCAATTTTAGAAAAACGATTCGCAATAATATTCAAACGATCTACATCTTTTTCTATCTCATCAACGTACATTTGGTCAATATTTTCTGTACGAAAAATAGCAATCCACCCTAACAAGGACGATAAAGGTGTACCAATTTGATGAGCAGTTTCTTTTGCCATTCCTGTCCAAAGCTTATTTTGTTCAGCAACTTTACTAGATTTAAAAACCATATATATTATAGTTATAAATAAACCTAGAATTAATAATAAAGCTAGTGGATAATATTTTAGTTTATATAATAAATCAGAATTTCTATAGTATACGTATTGCTTCTGAGTGTTTTTATAACTTATTTCAATAGGATCATTCTGATCCTTCATGATTTGAAGTTGTTTTTCTAAATATTTAGGGTTTAATACTTTTAAACTATCTAAATTTTGGCTTTCAATAATTTCACCTTTTTCACTTGTTAAAATTAAAGGTATACTTTTAGTATTTTCAATAACCTTTCCTTCAATATTAAAGACATCATCTAAATTTGAATTATTGCCAAATTCTTTCATAGCAGCAGCAAATAATTCCATTTTATTACGTTCTTCCTCTTTAAACTTCTGAAAGAAAATATACGTATTCCATAAAATTAAGGAAACAATAACAATAGAAATTAATACCACTATGCGTTTTAACCAAAATGTATTTTGAAAAAATTTCATAGAGAATAAAAAAACACCTAACTAAAAGTTAGATGTTTGAAGTTAATTAGTACATTCTTTTACCAAGTACATTCCATATCCTACCTGTTTCAGGATCTCTAAAATACATTCCTTTAGGTAGTCCTAACATATTTTTCTCATTAGTAACCATAAATCTAACAATCCTACCTCCTGATATAGAATTCATTTCTTTTTTACTTAAAGAATCATAGTTTTTTGTAAATGTTTCTAAATTTTTCATAATATTTGTTTTTTAATCAATTAGCAATATACAAAATAAATTAAACAATGTTATCCATAAATCCTAAAGATATACCAACAGCTAAACTTCATGGTTATTTATTAGGAGCCATAGCTCCTAGACCTATAGCTTTTGCAAGTACTATAGATGAAGAAGGAAACCCAAATCTATCACCATTTAGTTTTTTCAATGTTTTTGGAGCAAACCCTCCAATAATGATTTTTTCACCAGCAAGAAGTGTAAGAGCAAATAAAACAAAGCATACATTAGATAATGCTGAGGCAACTAAAGAGGTAGTAATTAATATTGTAAATTATGATATTGTTCAACAAATGTCTTTGAGTAGTTCAATGTACCCTAAAGGTGTTAATGAGTTTGAAAAATCTGGATTAACAATGTTGCCTTCAGATGAGGTTAAGCCTTTTAGAGTAGCAGAATCTCCTGTACAATTTGAGTGTAAAGTAACAGACATAATTTACACAGGAAACGAAGGAGGAGCAGGTAATTTAATAGTATGTGAGGTTGTTAAGTTACATATAAATGAAAGTGTTTTAGATGAAAATGGAGGTATAGATCAACATAAAATTGACCTAGTAGCCAGAGCAGGAGGTAATTACTACACAAGAGCTAAAGATGGTTTCTTTGAAATACCAAAACCCATAGCAACTTTAGGTATAGGTGTAGATAAAATACCATTTGAAATTAGAAATAGTACTGTATTAACTGGGAATAATTTAGGTATGTTAGGTAATGTAGAACAGTTGCCAACAGCTGAAGATGTTAATAACTTTGCTAAAGAACATCCACAATTAGTTGGGGTATCTGAAGAAAAAAAACATATTTTTGCACAAGAGTATTTAGATAACAATGAAGTAGAGAGTGCTTGGAAAGTACTTTTAATTAAATAAACAGTAATGGAAGTAATTGGTAAAATTAAATTAATTAACGAAACGCAAACCTTTGGAAGTAATGGTTTTAGAAAGCGTGACATAGTAGTGACTACTGATGAGCAGTATCCACAAATGATTTTGATTGAATTTATTCAAGATAAATGTGATTTGTTAAATAGCTACCAAGTTGGACAAGATGTTAAAGTATCTATTAATTTAAGAGGTAGAGAGTGGATTAATCCACAAGGTGAGGCAAAGTATTTCAACTCTGTACAAGGATGGAGAATTGAAAATTTAGCACAAGCTGCACCTCAAAATGTACCACCAGCAGATCAGTTTGCACCAGCACCAGATTTGTCTGATAATGAACCAGATGATTTACCTTTTTAAGTAAAAAAGTTATATCTATAAAAAAAGACCTATGAGTAGTATGTATTCATAGGTCTTTTTTTTGTTATAAATTTTCATGATTTTTTTCTAATAAAATTATTGATCTAGTTTTACGAATTATTTTTTTATTTAATTCTAAAGCTTTTAATCCTCTAGAAATTGCTTCTCTTGAAAAATTTAAATCTTCTGATATTTCTAATAAAGGAGTTTTAATTTCATTTTTATTGTATAGTTTTGATTTAGTTTTGATGTAATTAAATAAATTATTTTCTAATGATTGATTACTGATTTCTTGCATTTTATTAACAATTGACATGTAATGATATTGAAAGGAACTAATCATGAAATCACGTAATTCAATATACGTATTTGTCCATTCTAAAAATAAATTATTAGGAATTCTTAAAATAGAAATATCCTCAACAACGATACTACATATTTCATCTGTAGGTATGTTAGGAGAGTTTGTATAATTCATAATTTTTGAATTACTACTTTCTATATAATAGAGAAGCGTTCTTTTATTATGATGATTTATAGATATCTTAACGATACCTGTTAATAAAATACAAACTCCGTTATTGAATTCATCACAGTTTTGTAATAAATCTCCTTTTTTATAATGTAATATTTTTCCATAAGTTTCAAATAGTTTAATTACCTCTTTAGAGAACGGTAAATCTTTTAGCATATATTTAGTTTGGTTAAATTAGATTGCTTTTAAAATTCAATTAAGTAAAAAAGGTAGTAGGCTTTTTTAGACACCGGCATAGTGTCTTTTTAATAGGTAGTATGTGATATTGTGTTATTATACAACTAATTGTATGGACCTGGGTTTACCAATAACTCTATGTTGGTCTTCTAAACGTTTAATGGCTCTAGAAATAGATGAAAGTGGCACCTTTAAGTCTAATGATATCTCTGATCTTGAAATGCGAATATCTTTTTCCTTGTAAATTTCAGATTTGTTTTCGAGATAATAAAACAAACGATTTTCTAATGAATGAGTTAGTAAGTTTTTTATTCTAGAAAACATAGTACTAATATTATATTCACTAGAGTTAATTATAGATTTTTTAAATGATAAACATTCTGTTTGCCATTGAGCTATTAGTTCGTTTGGAATCCATAGTAGTGTACTGTCTTCAATAGCAGTAATTGAAATTGGAGCAGCAAAGGTTTTCGTCATATTCATTAAAGCAATGAAAGGGTTTTTTTGAGGATAAATATGATATAGAAGTAAGGAGTTGTTTTCTTGATCTAAATGAGCTTTTAGCACTCCTTTTATAACAATAGCTGTGCTGTCAATTGGCACATCTTTTAATAAAATAGGATCGCCAGAAACATATTTTTTTTGGATAGCTTGAGATTCAATTAATCTAGCTATTGATTTTTTACAATTAATGAGGGACTCTAAAATCATTATAAATTATTTTAAAATTAATTATTACATAAATCTTTAAGCTGTTACTGAGTAGTAAAATATAAAGTGTACTTACATTTTTTTAAACAATTCAAAAAAAGAAAACCCTATTTGTTTCTGATATAAAAAAATTATAAAGTATAAGAATTTTTTATCATAAGTCTTGCTTTGTAGTATTTACAGTAGGTGCGACTAATTTATTGAAAATGAATAATATGTTTTCTTATTGTTAGTTTTTTTTAAATAAAATAAGTAAGACAAGGTACAAATTTATTAAAAAGTGTTAAATAAATGTTAAAGAAAAAAGTTAAAAAAGTTTTTTTTACTCCATTTAACGTTTAAATAATAATGAAAAAGACTTGAATTAAACTATAAGAAACATAGTATTCCTAATACTTCAAGAGAATAAATCAATTAAAAATTAAATAATGAAATGTGATGTATGTCAAATATTGATGTATGTGAAATAGTGACTCTTGTAAAATAGAATGATTCTTCTTACTTCAATTTTGTGGACTTATAAATAGTTAAAAAACAATCATAACCATAAAAGAAGTATACATGAAAAAAACAATTTTAATAGTAATTGCATTAATATTTACTACCTATAATTTAAAAGCACAAGTAAGTGTAAGTGCAGGTTATAGTATTAGAGTAGATAATAACAATAATGATCCTGGTGTAGATTATTTTAGGATTTTTCAAGGAAAAGGAAATGACCCTTTCTTTAGAGGTTCAAATCAGTATGTGAAATTTAAGGCTGATGAAATACTCCATTATGCTAATGATAGATTCTATTTAATGTCTGCAAAAGACGTAGAAATGCGAATTGGAGATCATAGAAATACAAATGCGGTTTTTAAAGTTCAAATTGGGCATGATCAAAAAAATCAGGTTTTTAAAACTTCACTAAGCGAATCAGTTTTTCATACCAATTCATTTAAGTTATTTGGTTATAAGAAAACGAATAGTTTTTTTAATGTTAATGAAGGAACCTTTAATTCAAACCAAAGTGCATCGTTTAATATTCATATTGATACCAATAGTAATGACCCTAATGTAGATACTTTTAAAATATTTCAAGGAACACAAAAAAGTAAAATACTTGATGTAGGAATAAGTTATACTAAATTATTTTCAAGAAATTTTATTTCTGAAAACGATGGAGGGTTTGTAGTAAACATTGATAAAAATAACAATTCACAAGTAGATAAATTCAAAGTACTATACGGTAGAGAAAAGAGTGAAGTTTTAGTAGCAGGAAAAGATGATGTTACTGTTCATAAAAAACTTATAACTCAAAAGAACATTGAAACAAAAAATATAAAGGCACAAGACATTATAGCTAATAATGTGGTATTAAATGTTGGCTCATTTCCTGACTATGTTTTTTCAGAAGACTATGAGTTGATGCCTTTAAAAGAAGTAGCTACTTATATAAAAAAATATAAACACTTGCCTAACATGCCATCCGAAGCTGAAGTTATAGCTAATGGGATGAATGTAAAACAAATAAATACTGTTTTAGTAGAAAAAGTAGAAGAACTTACACTACACACTATTTTACAAGAGCAGAAGATAAATACACTTTTAAATGAATTAAAAGAAATGAAAGAGCATTCTGAAAAAATAATGAAAGTTCTTTCAAAAAAACTGTTGAGTATAGAACAACAGAAAAATTAACCAAAATAATATAAAATGATAAAAAAAATTACAATAGCCGGCTTACTATTATTAGGCGCAAGTACAGCAAAAGCACAACATGTTATACAAACAGTTAGAGGTATACATATAAAAGCAGATACAGATGCAAAAGGAGGTAACGAAGGAATTTCATTGTTTGCTGCAAATAAAGAACTAGCTTATTTTACTCCAGCTAATAATGTTCATTTAGTTAGAACCTTTTTTAAAAAAGAAACTATTTTTCAAGATTTAACTCGTTTTTATGGAGTTGCTCATTTTCATAGAGATGCTAATGTTTATGGTAATTTTAGTGTGTCGGGCAATAGTACATTTTCAAAGATAGGAATAGGAATTACACCACAAGAAGGAATACACCTTAGTGGTAGAAATATTAGAGTAGATGGAGGGGAGTTTCAAAGTCATGGACCTATAGTATTGCATCCAGATGTAGATAATAATGGAGATGATATTATTTCTTTTAGAAATAGCACAAACGTAGAAATGGCAAAAATACACGATGGTGTTTTAACTACGAATGCAGGTGTATTTAATACTAATATATCAACAGATAATGCTCAAATACAACAAGGTACTTTTGGAAGTGTTTCTTACACAAAAAGTACTGGGAGACTTAATTTAGGCCATGGGAAAAATGATAAAATATCTTTTATAAATGGAGATAATAATGAAATGGCTAGTTTGCAAAACGGAATTATGACTTTAGATAAAGTAGTGTTAAATATAGGATCATTTCCTGATTATGTTTTTTCAGAAGACTATTATTTAATGCCTTTAAAAGATGTAGCTACTTATATTAAAGAAAATAAGCATTTGCCAAATATGCCTTCTGAAAAAGAGGTAGTATCAAAAGGTATGGATGTGAAACAAATTAATACTATTTTGGTTGAAAAAGTTGAAGAGTTAACATTACATACCATCGCACAAGAAGAAAAAATAAATATTCTTTTAAGAGAACTAAAAGCGATTAAAAACCAACTTAAATTGAATCAAAAATAGTTTATAGATATGGGAAACAAACTTATTTTGTTCTTGTGTCTATATGTTTTAGGTACAGGAATAACAATGGCTCAAGATATAGAGCTATTCAGGTTTACTAATGCAAGTATAGTTAGTGGAAATGAAATGATACTACATCATAATTATTCTGATAACTCAGCAAGTTTAATTAAGAAATCGAGCTCAAAGCTTAATGAAAAAGATGGCTTTTTACAATCATTTATATTAAAGCGCTTAGAAAGTGGAAAAGTATTAATAGCGTCAGCTAAAGAAAAAAAATACTTTTTACACTATAATCCTACGTCTAATAAAGTTAGTTTTTTAACGATTCAAGACTCTAAAAAGTTAAATAACTATACTTGGCAAGTTCAATTTGCAGGAAAAGGAAAAGTATTGATTTCACCTTTAAATAACTTAGATAAAGGATTGGTAAAAAGAAATAATAATGCAATTGAAGTAGATGTTTTTAAGTCTTCTGAAAATGAATTATTAACCAATGGTAAAAAAGTAGGAGATCAATACAGATTTATGATAGAGAAAATAGCTAACGTACTTTAAAATATTAATAATGAGAAAAAATAAAATTATAGGCTATTTATTAATAGCCCTATTAAGCTCTTTTTCTTTTGTTCATGCACAACAATCGTATGATTTAGCAGTGTTACAAATACAAAGTAAAGGAAAATATAGTAGAGTTTTTAATCCACAAACTAATTTAAACAGTTTATTAAGCAAAGGAATAACTAATAGGGCAACTGTTGAATTTTGGGCAATGCATAACACAGCAAGTTCAGGTAATTCAGAAGCTGTAAATTGGGAATTTTCAAATTTGAAAACAGGAAGCGAAGAATTCAAATTAAGTATCCAAGAAAATAAAGTTTCTTTAAAAATAGGAGTAAGTGAGCAAGTTAAAAACTTGCTGTTAGATAACAAAGTATTTAAAAATATATGGCATCATTATGCTTTTTCAATAGATAAAAGTGCTAATGAATTACGAGTGTATATTGATGGAATTGAGCACTTTTTTAAAAATATTTCCAATTTTAATGTAGAGGAAATATATTTTTCAAGTGATAAAAAAACGGACTTGTTTTTAGCTGAATACAGAGGTTGGTCAACTGCAAAGAGGAAAAAACAAATCAAAGAGCAGCAATATCGTACTTTTTATAAAGAAGCAAAAAATTCATTATTAGAACAAAAAAATAATGGGCTAGAAATTGTATATACTAATACAAATTATAAAAATGAAGACTTCTTTGGTGGTGATGTATTAACATCTATTTCTTGGCAAAATTTATTATATGAATATTTTCCTGATGAAAATTTAATAAAAGAAGCTGAGTTTTCTTCAAAATTAAAATCTAATAATATTAGTAATATTAGTTCAGAAATTCAACATCCAGTATTAAACTTGAATAAAATTATTGTAAGAGCGAGTGATGGAGATGGTATTGATAACCCTTTGCTATCAGGGAGTGATGGCATATTTGTAGAATGGCAACATGTTAGAAATGTTGATGAATATATTATAAAAAGAAGAAACTTAAGAGCTGGTACTATAAGTTCGGTAGTACATACAATGAAAGATACAAAAACAAAGAATCCTTCAGAATCATTGTTTTATGTTGATAAAGGAATTTTGCCAAACGAGTTGTATGAATACACTATTGAAGCAAAGCATAATGGAGTAACTACCTTAACGGGGAAAGACGTTGGCTTTGTATTGCCAAATGGTAAAGTTAAAGGACTTATAGAAACCTCTTCTAGTGTTGCTACTAAATTTGCAAAAGTAGAAGCTATTGCTTCTGGAAACATTAATCCAGGAGGTGCTTTAAAGTTTATTCAAGGTAAAAAACCGCTGTTAATAAAAAATATAGACGCGTTTAGAAAAGCAAAAGGTGGTGCAACTTTTGAGTTTTGGTATAAAACTCCTACTATAACCGAAGGAGAGAATACCGTACTTTCAATTGGAAATAGTGAGCTGATCTTACAAAAGAGTAAAATAGTTGTGAAGTTAAACGGCTCTACTTATGTTGCAGGAACAAGAAAGTCAGATACTAATTGGCATCATTATGCATTTACATTTAATGCATCTGGAGGAACTTTATTTGAAGATGGGACTCCTATTTCTAATGGAAGTAGTGCTACTTTATTTGCGTTGAGTTTAAATAATGTAAATACTTTTTCTTTAAACAAGATAACGAATGTTACGTATTATATAGATGAGGTTCGATTTTGGAATGCTCCTCGTTCGCCATTACAAATTAATGAATACGCAAATCATATAATTGGAGGTAATGTTGAAAACTTATTTGCTTATTATCGTTTTGATTTTAATGATGCACATAAAGCATACAATTTTTCAACAAAAAAAAGAGGTGAGTATTTAATTGAAAGTGAAAGTGTATTAGAGCACTTGTCAGCAAACGAACAACCCCAAATAACGTATGCTACTTATACAAATAAAAAAGGTGATTATAAATTTACATCATTAAATACAGGAATACAAGGAATAACAAATAATGATAATAAGTTTGAGTATACTATAAAACCTTCAAAACCTCGATTTGAATTTTTGCCTAAAACGAAACAGGCAAGTGTACCTAGAAGATTAAATGGTGACTTAGCAACTAATGTGAACTTTACAGATGTATCTAGTTTACCAATAACAGGTGTTATTTCTTATAGAGTAGGAGATGAATTATATCCTGTACTTAGGGGGACAGCTTTAAAAGTTGATGGCTCAATCGTACAAAGTAACGAAGATAGTAAGGTAACTACTGATAATACTGGTACTTATGCAATTAAAACAGCTCCAGGTAACCATGTAATAACGCCAAATCCTATGCCATCACTAGCTAATGAAGAGCGTTTAAACGAAGGAAGTTTACGATTTGATGGAAAAACAGGATATGCTCGTTCTATAAATTCTATTACTAATAATGGAAATAGTTTTACCTGGTCTGGTTTTGTAAAACCATATCTTAAAACTAGTAATGAAGATAAAGTACCAGCTATACAAACTGTTTTGCAATGGGGGAATTTATCTTTAAAACTAATTAACAATACAATATTAAAAGTATATACAGGAACTCAAGAAAGGTTGTCAGAAAACTTACCAACTAATAGCTTAGGACAGTTTTCTTTTTTTAGTATAAGTTTCGATAAAGAAAAGGGAACGATGTCACTTTATGTGAATGATAGAAGAAAAAATACTTCAATAAATAGCTTAGAAATAGCGAGTAATTTAATAGTAGGAAGTGAAGAGGAATCTAATACATTTAAAAACTTTTCAAAATCACATATTGATTTATTAGAATACAGAGCAGTGTCACTTCTAGAAGATGACATAGCTAAATTAAAACAAGGAAAGTATTTAGCTATTGAACAATCAAAGTTACAATTATCATATAGTTTTGATCAAAAATATGGAACTAAAGCAATTAATACAGTTGTTGATGGGGTAAATAATAATTATTTACAATTTGAAGGAGGGTGTAATTTTGATAATACATCGCATAAACAATATGTCAGAGAAATTAAGTACACCTATAAAGCAACTAATTCTAAATTTAATCCAACAGGAAATCATTATGAAGTAGTATTAGAAGAGCCATTGCAAAATGTAAATTTTGAAAATATAACTAGACGTAGTTTTATAGGTAATATTGTAGTACCTTGTAATAATAGTGTTGGGGCATGGACTGGAAAAATAATTCGAACAGATATTGAATTTCCAAAGTTTGAAAAAACAATTAGTTCTGCTGATTTTAATAATGATACAACTGTTTTTACAATAAATGATTTGCTACCTGGTCAATACCGAGTTGAAATTACAAATACAAATGCAAATAGAGTTTTGAAAAGTCCTATAATAGATTTACGACGTAAAAATATTGTATACGATTTTGAATTTAGAAATCCTATTGAATTAGAAATTGAGTTGTTTAAATTTGATATGGCTGGTGTTAGAGATATAAAAAACATGAGAGATTATGTTGGAGATAAAATTAGCAGTACTTGTGAAGGAAGTTTTACTTTTAAGTCTCATGATGGGTTTAAAATGAATGTGAATGTTTTTGAAAGGTATGGAGTAAATAAATGCCCAGTTGAAGGAGCCGATGTAACACTTGGTGGTGATGCTGTTTTAGCAGATAGTAATTTAACTGATAGAACTTTAAGTAAAGGAGTGTTAGAGTTTTTTACACAAGTTTCATCTCCTAATTTTTTAGGAGATCATTCAAGAAACTTCTTAATATCAGTAAGTCATAACGGTAGAACTGCATCTATAACTAAAAAAGCAATTATACTAGGTGCTCGCCAAGGAAATTCAGATTTTACATTGATAGAACCTCAAGTTGGTTTTGTATTACATGATCCTCCAGGAGATAATAGTTCTGCAACTTTAGCAAAAGGAGCTACATATTCGTACTCATTTTCTGCTGAAAATGGAATAGGTTTAGAAATAGATAATTCAATTGGAGCTAAACTAAAAGTAAAAAAACAAATTTTAACAGGAATTGTTGCAGCTCCATTAGGAGTAGGAACTGTAGCAGGATTTGTGAACCCTGTTTTACAAACTAGTAGTGATACTCAAGGTTTAATTGGAGGAAAGTTTGATTATTTAAGGCATAGCGGTAATTCAGAAACAGTTACTTTAGAAAAGTCAATTTCTACACCTTCAGATCCTACGTATGTAGGAGAAGATGCCGATGTATTTATAGGTACATCTAAGGTAATAACTTTTGGAACTGGTCAGGTACTTAAATTGAATGGATGTTCACCAGTTGTGCAAAATTCAAATAAAGTAGCTAAACCTTCGTCTGTAACCCCTTTTGCATATACAAAACAAAGTTTAAATGATATTGTAATACCTAACTTATACCAATTAGCAATTGCTAAATATGATAAGAATAATGGTATTGTATCACCTCCTAAAGATAGAAATCATTTAGATTTAAAAGGTACTTTGGAAAAATTATTAGCGAAAACTCCGAAGGATAAAGAAGATAAAGATATTATTAATTATTTACATCAAATTAGTAGATGGACTTCTATCATTGATAAGAATCATAACAAAAGAACGAAGGCATATTTTGATAGTGCACCTAATTTTAGTAGCACTACAAAAAAACTAACAAATGATAATGATGTAGGACAAAGTGGAGCTGGGTTAAACGCTTCTGCTTTAGATAAACGAATTACATTTGATGCGTTAACTGAAATCAGTTACACATTATCAAGAGAGAAAACGAAGAGTTCTGGAAACTCATTTAGTGGTGGTCCATATGTAGGTGTTAGTTTCTCAACAGATTTTACAATTTTTGGAGCAGGTCTTACATTTAATAATCAAACGAAGGTTCATAATTTTAATAGTAGAACTGATTCAGACGAAAATGGAAATAACAGAGTAGATAGTTTTACATTAAACGATGATGATGCAGGAGATCATTTTGATGTATTAATTAGAAGAGATCCTGAATATGATACCCCAATGTTTTTAACCAATGCAGGTAGAAGTTCTTGTCCGTTTGAATCAGGAACTGTACCTAGAGAAGGTGTTGAGTTGATTGTTGATAAAGTAGTAGGATATGGTACTGGAGATGAATCGATATTATATAACTTAACGTTACGTAATACACAAGTAGCGAAAGATGCTACTAGAAAAACGTATATAGTAGGAATGGCAGGTGCTTCAAACTCATTAGGGGCAGTTGTAAATTTGAATGAGTCACCTATTTTTGAGCCAACAACTTCTTCAAAGTTTGTTTTTGATTTAGATCCAAGTTCACCAACTGGTGTAAAACAAGAAATTAAAGCTCAATTGCGTATTGCAAGAGGAACCGATGCACCTTCGGTTATTTCTTATAAGGATATAAAAATTCAAATGTATTCTGAATGTGAACAAGCTGGTGATCGATACCGTTCGTATGGAGTAGATGAATATAATGAAGTAGGAGTGAAGCCGTATGCAGAAATTTTAGTAACAGCTCATTTTACAGGAGCTTGTATTGAAACGATTACTTCAGATTCACCTCAAAATGATTGGATTGTAAATGGTTCTGATAAAAAGAAGTTAGATTTTAATTTTAGAATACCTGAATTAAAAGGAATGTCAGAGAGTACTGATTTTTCAGTGGATTTAGAATATACAATTAAAGGGAATAATGATCCTAAAATATTAAAGAAGTTAGATTTAAAAACATTAAAAAAGTATTTAAATTCTGAAACTGATCAAGTAGAGTACAGTGCAGATGTATCAGCTTTAACAAACGGAGAGTATAATTTTAGAATTGTACCAGTATGTGGAGATGGTGGTTCTGATAATCCTAATAATCGTAAGAACCCAACTCCTTTTGTAAAAGGGAAAATAGCAAGAAATGCTCCACAGTTGGTGCTAACAACTCCAGATAATGGAGGGATATTTACTTCAGGAACGATTTCTGCAAAATTCTCAGCACCAATAAATCCAGCTACTGTAAATTTAAATTCGTTAGCAATGAGAGGTGTTTTAGGTGGAGTTCCAAAACCATTAACATCTGTTAAAATGGATAATGTTACTGATGTTATCAACATTCCTCATAATAATAAATTTAATTTAGAAGATAAATTAACTATTGAAATGTGGGTAAATCCATTAAAATACCCCTCAGGAGTTAATGTTCCTATCATTCAAAAAGGAGGAAACTATCATGTTTCTTTGATGCCAGATGGTAAAATAATAACGAATGACGGCGTTAAATCTTCTAAAGGAATTCAACCATTTACATGGACACATGTATCTGTAGTTTATGATAAAACTAATGGAAATGCTGTTATTTATTTTAATGGAGAAAATGTAGGTTCTGGTAATATTTCTACTATTGAAAATAAAGTAAATTCAGAAAAGCTTGTAATATCTCCAATGGTAACTACTGATTCTTTTGTAGGTTCTTTAGATGAAGTACGAGTTTGGCAATCAGCAAGGTCCCCATTACAAATAGCTAGTAATATGAAAAATCAATTATTAGGTAATGAAGATACTTTAGAAGCTTATTTCGTTTTTAATGATAACACATTAGCAAAGCAAGGTATAAATGGTGCTCCTAATGAAGCAATTCAAGATTTTACAGGAAATGCTCAAGGAACAACAGCTACTGGAATTAATTTTGTTACTAATGAAGAAGCGGCTCCTTTAGATAAAACGAAAACCGTAGAAGATATTCAGTTTACAACAACTATGTCTGAAAATAATACGATTATTAATTTTAATATGAAGATATCAGATTTAGAATTTGTTGAAGGTGCTAGATTAACAGTTTTTGTAAAAGATAAAAAACTACAAGATCCTTTAGGAAATAAAATAGATAAAACCTCATGGAGTTTTATTATTAATAGAAGTAAGTTAAAATGGAGTCATAATAATTTATCAATAAGTCAAAATCAAGGAGAAACGACTATCATTGATAATATAGATTTAATAAATTCTGATGGAGGGATTGATGTAGCGTATACTTTTGAAAATCTACCGGTTTGGTTTAATGTGAAAAAAGGAGCTAACCCAGCTAAAGACGCATTAAATATTATTAGGGCTACGGAAACGAATAGAGATTTAGAGTTTGAAATAAAAAACTATTTAAACCCAGGAGTACATACTGCTATTATTTATATAAAAACAAGTAATAAAAATACGGGACAAAAATTAGGTGTTGAAAGTTTTAGATTGGAAGTTACAGTTAATTGCCCAGAGCCAGCAATAGCATCAGGGTTTGAAAACAATTATCCACTTTCAATGAATTTTAAAGGAAATTTAATTATTAATTCTCAAAATTCAGTAGATATAAATGATGTTGTAAAAGTATATGTTGGTAATCAAATACGAGGTTATGCTAAAGTAGGAGCTTCTGGTTTGGTTGATTTAACAGTGTTTGGGAATATTGGAGAAACATCAGTGCTAAATTTTAAAGTATGGGATGCTTCAAAATGTACCGAGTATGAAGGAATTATTGAAAATTATAGCTTTAATTCAAATCAAACTATAGGTTCTAATTCAGTGCCTGTTAAATTTACGGTTGGTGAAAAAGTTACTAGAAGAATACCTGTTGTACAGGGATATCAAGAATTAAGTTTCAATTTAAAGGACAATCAAGCTTCTAATAAATTGTCTTTAACAGCTATTAAAGGATTACCAGTGAATTCTCAAATTCTTGATTTGTTAAATAATAAAGTAGCGGTTTTAGGAAGTAATAATATTTTTACAGGTGGATTAACTGAAATTGACGTAACTAAAGCTTATTTAGTAAGTATAGCTCCTACTCATGAGGTTGTAAAATATATAGAAATAAGTGGGGTGCCAGTTGATTTAGATAATAACTTATCAATCAATGGAGGAAATATTAAAAATGCAATTCCTTTTTACCCTAATGATTTACAACGAACAGGATATGCATTGCGATCATTTACATCAACAAAAGTAAGTGAAGGTGATAGAATTGAGCGAAGAGGTTTATTTGCAGAATATACAACTTCTAGTGGTTGGCGTGGTAGTTTAACGCATTTAACACCAGGATTAGGATATATCTTTAAATCACAAAATGCAGGAGCAATTAATTATTCCGGAATTATTAAGAATGCAGTTGCAAGATCTGTAGCTAAGAATACTAAAGTTAATAATGCTTTATCAAATTCATCAAGTGAGTTAGAAGAAACACCTTCATATAAGGAGTTAGATTTAACAATTGATCTTAATCAGTTTGCTGACTTTATGTATATCAATGGAGTACTTGAGACTGCTGATTTAGATACAAATAAAGCGTATACTATTTTAGCATTAGTTGATAATGAATTAAGAGGAGCTTCTAAAGCTGAATTTATTAACGGAGAATACCATTATTATATCGGTATTGGAAGTAATAGTGATGAAAATGTTCAGTTTAAGTTATACGATGGAAATAGCGTTTTAGATTTAGAGAATACAGAAATGTTCTTTTCAAATAAAACAATAGGTACCATGAATAGTCCTTATAGCTTTACCGTAAAATCAAAAGAGGTTGAGTTAAGTAAGAATTACACATTAGCATTATCTCAAAACAGACCAAACCCAATGAACGAACATACGCAAATTAGCTTTAGTACCCCTAAGGAAGTATTTGTGGATCTTAGTTTATACAATATGTTAGGTCAAAAACTTCATACTTTTGTAGCAAGAAAAGTTACAGGAAATAGAATGCACACTATAAATTGGAATGGTGTTGCACAAGGTCATAAATTGCAAAGTGGAGTTTATGTGTATGAGTTAAGAGTTGAAGGAAAAAGATTACAACGTAAGTTAATTATTGAATAAAAAATGTAAGAACCTTAAAGAAAAAGAGACTGATAAATTATCGGCCTCTTTTTTTTATTTAGTTCTAATTTTAAATAGCTTAAAATTAGAGTAAAATATATTCCATTTATTTTCAATCTACTTTTTTATTTTTTATGTTAGAATTAAACTCACCAGTTTTTTTTGAATTATTTTTCTTATTCTTTTTATTAATTATTTGTGCTATTATTTTTAATAATAGAATATCTCACACTTCTGTAAAAAGTGAATATTTATTGAAGTTTCTTTTAATAAATTTAATATTTGAGTCTATTGAAAGACTATATGAAATTAAATATAACACTTATATTATTCCAACAAAGTATTATTATTTTTCAATATCAGAGACTATTCTATATTCATTTTTAATTGAAACTTTAAGAATTAAATCTAAATATATTTATCCTATAATAATTACATATATACTGGGAATTAATATCTTATATAATCCACAATATCCTCCTTACTTTATAGCGTTAGATAATGTATATAATTTTGTAATGCTGCTTTATTTTTATTTTAAACTAAAAACTTTTATAAGGGGTAAGTCTAAACGATTTTTTATTCAAAATAAATTTGTTATTTATTTTGTTTTTATATTACTATTTTTAGGGTTCACTTATTATGCTTTTAATTCTTTTTACGTAATAATCTTTTATTTTTTTCCTAGTCTAATTAAGCAACTTTCTTATTTAGATGGTATAGTAAGTATTATTTACTTAGTTTGTTTTGGGGTTTTAATAAAGCAAAAAATTTCATTTAAGTTTAGAAAAGTTAGAAAGAGAGTAGCAGTTTTTAATTATAATAAAAGAAAGAAGGAAATATGCAGTATTAATGAAAAAAAGGATTTTGATGAATTAATTAAAACGATAACATTAAATAGCATCTATAAACAGTCTAAAGTAACTATATTAAATATTTCTAATAGTACTCAAATGCATCCGAAGTATATCTCTAAACTGATCAATACTTTTTCAGATGGGAATTTTAACGATTTTATAAATAGGTTAAGAATAGAGGAGTTTAAAAGAAATTTAGAAAAAGAAATTTATAAAAATTATTCCATATTAGGAGTAGCAAAAGAATCAGGCTTTAGCTCAAAGTCTACTTTTTATAAAGCTTTTAAAAAACATGAAAACATGAGCCCTAGTATGTATATAAAAAAATAATAATATTTAAAAAATAAGTTTATTTAAACCAGAGAAGTTAACTTCTCTGGTTTTTTATTGTCTATAAAGTTTCAAGTTTTCATTTTATTAGGGGAATGTAGTTTTTACTAAAATAAATATTAATAGGTTTCTTTGTTATTGGTTTGAACTCTTGATTATTTTAATAGTGTAATAAATCGATTTTACGCAAACTTTTTAACACTAATTAGAATGAAAGTTACTAATTAGGGATGTAAATGTAACTAGTTTGTAAATTAATTTTAAACAAGTTAATTTTCTTTTTTTTATCCTAAAAATTAGTATAAATATTTAAAATACTAGGGAATGCTATTAGAGGAGTGAGTCCTAAAAACTGAATTAGGACTTTGTTACAGAGATGTTGTTTTTTACAAGGTCTCGTATTCAGATTTTAGGACTTTATGGTCTTGTTTTACAGTGGGGTAAGTAGGAGTTTTGCTGTCTTACTATTAAACAATCCCTCGAAAAATGAATTACTTAAAGCACATTTTATTACTTTGTATTAGTCCTGTTTCTAATACCATTTGTAAACAATTACAATCACCAAATATGTTAGCACGATATGGAATTTGTATCGGTATACTTCGCATATGATTATCAAATAGTCATCACTGTTTGTGTGAAATTCAAAAAAACTTATTGAAATAGTATTTCATGAAATCTGATTCTATTCAATTGGAAAAAGGAAGTATTGATCCTTCTATACTTATGTGTAAAGAAGCAGAAGGTCTCCTGTTTTTTATCGAAACAATTGATTGAACTCTAATAGTAAAAAATACAGGCATAAAAAATAATCACTTTTAATTAAATAAGATAAAATGAAGATTTCTATGTATCATTTTATGATACGAAAATTAAAAATCAAAATGAGCAAATCCTCTTTTTTTGACCCTTAAATAAATTAAGTAGACATATAAAATATTTAAAGTAAGAAATGTTAAAGTCTAAAAACAAATACATAAATAATAATATAAAAATATATAAGAATGAAAAAAATAATATTTATAGGACTATTACTATTGTCAACTAGTAATTTTAAGTTAAATGCACAAGATTTTAAGGAACCAATACTCAATTTTTTTAGGGAAAAAGTTATTTCGAATGGAAATGCAATAGTCTATAAAGCAGATACTAATGGAGGTTTCTTTGATCGTGTAGAAGGTCATAGTTTTGTTATTGGTCGTACACAATATGCTGCATTTTTACCTGAATTTACATGGTTTCGTAATAAAATGAAACTAGCGGGAAGTTTAGAGGTTAAAAACAATGCGAAATTTTATAGCAGTTTAAGTGTAGTAGGGGGATTAACAGTTCTTTCAGCTTCTAACTTTAGTGGTAAAGCTAATTTTAGTGATGAAGCTAATTTTACGGGTAATACAAATTTTACGGGTAATGCAAATTTTGATAATGGTACTGTAGCTTTTAAAGGAGCTGATTTTTCAAATCTTGTATCTTTTAAAGGAACAACAAATTTGAGCGGAACAACAAATTTGAGCGGAACAACAAATTTCTCTAAAGGTTTTTCAGCCAAAGAAGGCACAAAGAAATTATTGGTGGTAGATAAAAATAAAGTTGAATCTCAGTTACCTTTTTCTTCATATTCAGTAACAACAGGAGATATAATAGCAAATAAAGTTACCTTAAGAGTGGGGTCTTTCGCAGATTATGTATTTGCCAATGACTATGACTTAATGCCTTTACAAGAAGTAGCATCTTTTATTAAAAAATACCAGCATTTACCAAATATGAAATCTGAGAAAGAAGTGGTAAAAGAAGGGATGGATTTAAAAGAACTTACATTAAAATTAGTAGAAAAAGTAGAAGAGTTAACCTTGTATACCATAGAACAACAAAAGTTAATAGATGATTTAGAAACAAAAATTGGAACAAACAAAAGTAATACAAAATGAAAAAATCAATTTTAGTACTAGGTGCCTTTTTGGCCACCAGTTTAACAACAATTAATGCTCAATATGTAATAGGTAGTCAGAGATCTATCAATATAAGTTCAGATACAGATAGTGCAGGAGGAAATGAAGGTATAAGTTTACTAGCTAGAAATTCAGTAATGGCTAGTTTTACACCTGATAATATAAGCCATAAAATACGCACTTTTTTTGAAGCTCCAACTATTTTTAAGGGTACTGCACATTTCGATGGAATTCCTTTTTTTAACAAAGCAGCCAAATTTGGTCAAGAAGTTGATTTTAAAAATGGATATAAAGTAACATCTGGTTCTGTAGATTTTAATATAGGTAGTTTTACTTCAAAAAGTTTTGCTTCATTCATTGCTCATATAGATAGAAATAGTAATGATCCAAATGTTGATACGTTTAAAGTTTTATATGGTACCGCTGGGACCAAAATATTAGATGTAGGAATAAGTAAAACTCAATTACTTTCGAGAAACTTTGAATCAAGAAATGAGGAAGGATTTGTGGTAAATGTTGATATTAACAACAATTCAGTAGTTGATAAATTCAAGGTGTTGTATGGTAATGAAAAAAGAGAGGTTTTATCAGCAGGAAAAGATGATGTAACTATTAGTACCAAGCTTGTAACAAAAAATGATATTTCAACGAATAATATAAAGTCTAAAAATATTGCAGCAGAAGATATTGTAGCGAATAAAGTTACCTTAAGAGTTGGATCCTTCCCAGATTATGTATTTGCCGATAATTATGAATTAATGCCTTTAGAAGCAGTAGCATCTTTTATTAAAAAACACCAACATTTACCAAATATGAAATCTGAGAAAGAAGTGGTAAAAGAAGGGATAGATTTAAAAGAGCTTACCTTGAAATTGGTAGAAAAGGTAGAAGAATTAACCCTGTATACAATACAACAACAACAATTAATAAACGAACTACAAGCAAAACCAACTGTAAATAAAAACCAACAGTAAATGAAAAAAATTAGTATAACAATGCTGTTTTTATTACTTGGATTCGTAGTAAAAGCACAGGATGATATTACCTTATATCGATTAATGAATAAACAACTTACAGCAGGAGGTCTTATGGCTTTACAGCATAACACAGTTACTAATAAAGCAACACTTATACAACCTCATGGAGTTAAGTTTGATTTAAATACGGGGTATTTACAAGCGCTAATTATTCAGCAAGTTAAAAATAAAGATGGTGTAGTTTTTATTAGTTCCTTAAAAAATAAGGGCTTTTTTTTAAAGTATAATGAACCTGGTAATTTCAGTTTTGCTAAAATGGATAAAACAAAGCAGGCTAATTTCATGTGGGAAGTTAATTATGCAGGGCCAAGAAAAGATGGTATTCTAAACGAAGATTTAGTGTATTTATCTCCAATAAATGAACCAAGCTTATCGATAGTAAATGAAAATGGAGAATTAAAGCTGACTTCTATTTTTGATGGAAATGGAGCTGTAGTAGATAATGAAAAATCAAAATTAGCGGATAAATTTATTTTTTATTTACAAAAAATGAATAACGCTTTTTAAACATATTATAGAATGCAAAAAATAAAAATAAATAAAAGACATAAACTACTTAGGTTATTGTTAGTAGTTTTATTGAGTCCTTTAGGATTATTGCAAGCACAAGATAGTGAGTTATCTGTATTGCATGTACAAAGTCATGGGAAATATGAACGAATATTTACACCTCAAACCAATATAAAAGAGTTATTACAAGCAGGAAGTAACAAACAAGCAACAGTTGAGTTTTGGGCAAAGCACAATACAGCGGGAAGTACAAATGGTGCGCCTGTTTATTGGGGAGTAACTAACTTTGAAGGTGGAAATGCTAAATTTTCTTTAGATGTTTCTTCAAATGAAGTGTCTTTATCAATAGGAGGTAAAGAAATAAAAAGCAGTTTGTTGTTGAACGAACAGTTGTTTAAAAATAGCTGGCATCATTTTGCAATTACCTTTGATGCTAATGTGAATGAAGTTAGAGGTTATATAGATGGTCAAGAAAAATTATTTATAAAAAACTCTAATTTCGATATTGAAGATTTGTACCTGATAAGTGATGCAAAAACAGACTTGTTTCTAGCGGAATACAGGGCTTGGTCAGCAAAAAAGAGTAAAGAACAAATTCAATTAGAACAATACCGAAGTTTTTACCAAGAGAGTAAGAATAGATTATCGGAGTTAAAAAACAATGGATTACAAACATTGTATACAAACGATATAGTTTCTAATGAAGATGTTTTTGGAGGAAAAGTGATGGTAACCACTTCTTGGAAGAATTTATTATATGAACATTTTCCAAATGATAATTTGGTAAAAGAAGCCTCTTTTGTAAGTGCATATAAAAATACTGGAATAGCTACAGTTAGCTCAAAACTTAAACATCCTATTTTAAGCCTGGATAAAATTATTGTGAAGGCAAGTGATGGAGATGGTAGTAGTCATACCTTATTGTCTGGTGCGAATGGGGTTGTTGTAAGTTGGTTACATGCAAAAGATATGGATGAATACCAAGTACTAAGGAGGAATATTCGTGCAGGTACAACCAGTACGGTAATTCATACAGAGCGTAATGTAAGTAGTAAGCAGCCCTCAGATGAAATAATATATGTCGACAGAGGAGTATTACCTAATGAGCTATATGAGTATACCATTCAAGCAAAAAAACAAGGTGCAGATGCCTTAGTAGGTAAAGATGATGGTTTTGTGTTACCAAATGGTAAGGTAAACGGAACCATTGAAACCTCTTCTAAGGTAGCAACAAAGTTTGCAAAAGTAGAAGCGAAAGCAACTGTAAATCCAGGAGGAGCTTTACATATAGAAAAAGATGCAATACCTATTTTTATTAGAAATATAGAAGCTTTTAGAAATGATAAAAATCAAGCCACTTTTGAGTTTTGGTATAAAACACGAGTAATAGGTACAGAAACTAACAAAATTCTAAAAATAGGAAATGCCGAGTTAGAAATGGCTAAGAATACTATTGTTGTAAAGTTGGCTGGTAAAGAATATGTAAAAGGAATAAGAACTTCTGATACGCAATGGCATCATTATGTATTTACTTTTGGATCAAAGGGTGGAAAGTTATTTGAAGATGGAAATTTAATAGAAAATGCTAGCACTTCAAATTTGTTCAATATTGATTTAAGAGGAACAAATTCTTTTTGCTTAAGTGCAGTTACTAAGACAGGATATTATTTAGATGAGGTACGTTTTTGGAATGTAGCAAAAACATCAGTAGAGGTAGCGAATTATGCAAAGCATATTGTAGGAGGTAATGAAACTAATTTATTTGCCTATTACCGTTTTGACTTTAATGATCCTCATAAAGCATATAATTTTTCTTCAAGGAAAAAGGGAGAATATATTGCTGAAAGTAAAGGTGTTTTAAAACATTTAACTGCGAACGAGCAACCTAAAATAAGTTATGCTACTTTTACCAATGAAACAGGTAATTATGAATTTACATCATTAAGTACAGGGGTTCAGGGAATAACTAATAATGATAATAAATTTGAATATACCATTGAACCTACAAAACCTCGATTTGAGTTTTTGCCAAAAACAAAACAGGTAGGAGTACCTAGGAGATTAAATGGAGCAGAAGTAACCAATGTAAACTTCACAGATGTTTCAAGTTTACCTATTACGGGAGTTATAGAATATAATTTAGGAGGTGAAAATAAGTTTCCTGTAATTCAAGGAACTTCATTATTCATAGATGGGAAGCCAATTCAAAGTAATGAAGACGCTAAAGTTACTACAGATAATACAGGGACCTATGCTATCAAAGCTGCTCCTGGAAAACATATCATTACGCCTAATCCTAGACCAAATTTAAAAAATGAAGATCGTTTAAATGAAGGGAGCTTAGGTTTTGACGGAAAAACTGGATATGCAGAGTCAAAAAGTTTTGTGACTAATGAAGGAAAAAGTTTTACTTGGTCAGGATTTGTAAATCCTCATGTAAAACTAGGGAATAAAGACGAAATACCTGCCATTCAAACTATTCTAGATTGGGGAGACTTAAGTTTAAAATTAGTGAACAACAATGTTTTAAAAATTTATATTCAGGAGCAAGAAAAGTTATCTGAAACAATAAAAAGTAGCTTAAAAGGTCAATTTGTTTTTTGGGCGATAACTTTTGATAGTGAGTCGAATACATTAAGTTTATTTTTAGATACAACTAAGAAAACAACGGCATTAAATTCTTTTAACACGAATGATGTAGTAATTTTAGGGAAAGATACCAAACAAGGTAAAAATGTTAACTTTTCTAGAGCGAAATTAGATTTGTTAGAGTATCGAAAGGGAGCACTTTCTCAATCAGATATTGCAAAGGTTAAAGATGCTAAAATAATAAATAATGATGCTAACTTATTAGAATTATCTTACACTTTTAATCAAAAATACAGTACTAGAGCTGTTAATATGGTTGAAAAAAATGAGAATAATAACTATTTACAATTAAAAGGTAATTGTCGTTTTGATAATAACAATATTAAACAATATTCGAGAGAAGTAGTTTATGCTTATAAAGCAACGAATACAAGATTAAACCCCAAAGGAAATAGTTATGAGGTAGTAATAGAGGAACCTTTACAAAATGTGAATTTTGAGAATATAACTAGGCATAGTTTTATTGGTACCATTGTAGTTCCATGTAACAATAATGTGGGGGCATGGACAGGTAAAGTTATACGTACAGATGTAGAGCACCCTAGATTTGAAAAAACAATTAGTAATGCTAACTTTAATAGTGATAATACTATTTTTACTGTAAATGATCTGGTACCTGGGAGGTATAGAGTTGAGATTACGAATGAAGGGTCAAATAGGAAATTACTAAGTCCGGTAATCGATTTGCGACGTGGTAATGTAGTATATGATTTTCAATATAGAAATGAGCTTCAAATCGAACTTGAAATGTATAAAGTTAAAGATGTGGCAGGAGTAGCTTTAACACCTAAATTGGCTGAAAAATATGTAGGAGATAAAATAGAACCAAGTTGTGACGGAAAGTATATTTTGAAGAGTAGCGATCCATTTAAAATGGTAGTTAAAGTTTTTGAGAGCTATGGTGCTAATAAATGCTTAGTGGAAGATGCAATAGTTACTTTAGGAGGAGATGCTCTTTTTTCAAATAAAAACTTAGTTATTAATAAACGTGCTAGTATTAAAAACTTTTTTGCGAAAACTTCTCAACCTAATTATGTAGGTGATCATACAAGAAACTTTTTAATATCTGCTAAACTTAATGATAGAAATGCTTCATTTACTCAAAAAGTAATCATTACAGGTGCCAGTCAAGAGAATTCTGATTTTACGTTGATAAATCCTCAAGTGGGATATGTATTACATGATCCACCAGGAGACAACAGTTTTGCAACCTTAGGAAAAGGAGCTAGTTATACGGTTTCAATGTCTACTGACGAAACAGTTAATCTTAATATTGATAATTCAATTGGTGGAGTTGAAGTAATAGAAACAGAATTCTTAGCAGGTGTTGTAACAGGTGTTGGAGCAGCTACTATAACGGCTACAGGTGTACGTGTTTTTAATGCGAATTCAGAGCATACAATAGATATTAATGGAGAGTTTGAACATATAACACATAATGGTAATGAAACAACAGTAGTTTTAGATAAAGAAATTTCTACGCCATCAGATCCAACTTATGTAGGGGAAGATGCAGATGTATTTATTGGTTTGTCTAGAATAGTTTCTTTTGGAACAGGGAAAGTACTTGAAATGAATGGTTGTACTCCAGTGGTGAAAAGTTCTGGTAAAGTTGCAAAGCCAACAGGTTTTGTCCCTTTTGCTTATACAAAGCAAAGCTTGGGAGATAATGTAATTCCTAATTTATATCGATTGGCAATTGCAAAGTCAGATAAGAATAATAATGTTGTTTCTCCTCCTAAAGATAGAAATCATTTAGATTTAAAAGGAACACTAGAGGAGCTGTTGAAGAATAATCCAGCGGACAATAACGACAAGGAAATTACAAAGTATCTCAATGAAATTAAGGGTTGGGAGAAGATTATAAAAAATAATCATGAGAAGCTTACTTCGAATTCTTTTAAAAATGCTCCGGGGTTCAGTTCTACTACGGAAAATTTAACGAATGGAAATACTCCAGGACAGAATGGAGTAGGTCTAAACCCAGCTGTTTTAGATAGACGAATTACTTTTGATGCTTTAACATCTGTTAGTTATACGTTAACTAGAGCTAAAAACATAAATAAAGGAGACTCTAATGGAGGTGGAGCTTCTCTTGGTTCTTCTTTCGATGTAGAAATTGGAACTGTAAAATGGGTTAATCAGTCGTCAATACGTAGTACTAGGACAGACTCTGAATCTACAGATAAAGAAAATAGTAGAATCGATAGTTTTACTTTTAACGACGATGATGCAGGAGATCAATTTGATGTGTCTATAAGAAGAGACCCGCAATATGATACTCCAATGTTTTTAACCAATGGAGGTAGAAGTTCGTGTCCGTTTGAATCAGGAACTGTACCTAGAGAAGGAGTTGAGTTGATTGTTGATAAAGTAGTAGGTTATGGTACTGGTGATGAATCGATATTGTATAACTTAACGTTACGTAATACACAAATAGCAAAAGATGCTACTAGAAAAACCTATATCGTAGGAATGGCGGGGGCTTCAAATTCATTAGGAGCTGTGGTAAACTTAAATGAGTCACCTATTTTTGAGCCAACAACCTCTTCAAAGTTTGTGTTTGGTTTAGATCCTAGTTCACCAACTGGGGTACAACAAGAAATTAAAGCGCAATTACGTATTGCAAGAGGAACCGATGCACCTTCGGTAATTTCTTATAAGGATATAAAAATTCAGATGTATTCTGAATGTGAACAAACAGGAGATCGTTACCGTTCTTATGGAGTAGATGAATATAATGAAGTAGGTGTAAAACCTTTGTCAGAAATATTAGTTACTGCACACTTTACAGGTGCTTGTATTGAAACTATTACGTCAGATGCACCTCAAAATGACTGGGTAGTAAATGGTTCTGATCAAAAAAAGCTAGATTTTAAATTTAGAATACCAGAATTAAAAGACAAACCTGATACCGATGATTTCTCAGTAGATATAGAGTATACTATTAAAGGCAATAACATGCCAAGGATTTTGAAGAAATTAACTTTAAAAACTTTAAAGAAAAATTTAAAAAAGGATAGTGATTTTGTTGAATATAGTGCTGATGTTTCTGGTTTAACAAATGGAGAATATAATTTTAGAATTGTACCTGTGTGTGGAGATGGAGGATCTGATAATCCTAATAACCGTAAAAACCCAACTCCATTTGTAAAAGGAAAAATAGCAAGAAATGCACCTAAATTAGTGTTAACAACTCCAGATAATGGTGGGATACATACTACTGGAACTATTTCGGCTAAATTTTCAGCGCCTATTAATCCAGCTACAGTAAATTTAAATTCATTAGCAATGCGTGGTATTTTAGGAGGAATTCCTAAGCCATTAACGTCTGTGAAATTAGATAATGTTCAAGATAAGATTACGATACCGCATAATATTAAATTCAATTTAGAAGAAAAAGCAACCATTGAAATGTGGGTGAATCCATCGAAATACCCAACTTCTGGTAGTGTGCCAATTTTACAAAAAGGTAATAATTATGCGGTTTTATTAGCATCAGATGGTAAAATAGATTTAGGAAATGGGGTGAAATCATCTGTAGGATTACAATCATTTACTTGGACACATGTAGCTGTAGTTGCCGATAAAGTTAACGGTAATGTTACTATTTATTTTAATGGTAATCCTGTAGGATCTGGAAAAATATCAACGGTATTGAAAACTAATGAAGATCCTATTGTAATTGCACCAGTGGTTAATAATGATGCTTTTGTTGGTTCTTTAGATGAAATTCGTTTATGGAGGTCCTTAAGAACACCAGCACAGTTAGCAAGTAAAATGAAAAATCAATTATTAGGTAATGAAGATACTTTAGAAGCGTATTTTGTATTCAATAATAATACATTAGCTAAACAAGGTATTAATGGAAAACCAAATGAAGCGATTCAAGATTTTACTGGAAATGCTTCAGGAACAACAGCAAATAGTATTGAGTTTGTTACTAATGAAAATGCTGCACCTTTAGATCAAACAAAAACGGTAGATGATGTTCAGTTTACAACCACGATGTCTGAAAATAACACGATAATTAATTTTAATTTGAAAATTTCAGATTTAGAATTTGTGGAAGGTGCTAGGTTAACTGTTTTTGTAAAAGATAAAAAGTTAGAAGATCCATTAGGAAACAAAGTAGATAAGACTTCTTGGAGTTTTATTATTGATAGAAGTAAATTAAAATGGAGTCATAATAACATTTCTATTTCGCAAAATCAAGGAGAAGCTAAAACGATTGATTATGTAGATTTAATTAATAAAGATGGAGGTGTAGATGTAGCGTATACTTTTGAAAATTTACCAGTTTGGTTTGAAGTTAAAGCTGGAGCTAATGGAGCAAAAGGAGCTGTAAATACTATCAATGCTAGAGAAACCAATAGTAGTTTAGTATTTGAAACCAAAAGCTTTTTAAACCCTGGAGTTCACAGTGCAAACATTTACATTAAAACAAGTAATAAAGAAACAGGTGTAAAGCTTGGTGTAGAGAGTTTTAGAGTAGAGGTTGTTGTTACATGTCCAGAGCCTGTAGTTTCTCAAAGTTTTAAAAATGACTACCCATTCTCAATGGATTTTAAAGGAAATTTATTGATAGATGGTCAGAAATCTCTAGATATTAATGATGCAGTTACTGCTTATATTGGAAATACACCAAGAGGTTATGCTAGAGTAGCTAGTAATGGAATAGTAAATTTAACAGTATTTGGAAATGCAGATGAAACTAGTGCGTTAACTTTTAAAATTTGGGACGCTTCTGAATGTACAGAATATGAAGGTATTATTGAGAATTATAGTTTTGCTTTTAATACAAGTAAAGGAACAAATGCAGCTCCAGTAACTTTTACGGTAGGTAAAAAAGTAAAAAGAAGAATACCAGTTGTAAGAGGATTTCAAGAATTAAGTTTTAATCTTAAAGACAGTAAAACGTCTAACACTTTAGCACTTTCAGCGATAAAAGGCTTGCCTAATGGATCTGAAATATTAGATATTACTAATCCAACTCAAAAAGCAACAGTTGGAACCAATGGTAATTTTAAAGGAAACTTAACTGTAATCGATGTATCAAAAGCTTATCTAGTAAAAGTAGCAACAGATGCGGTTAAATATATAGAGATTGTAGGTGTGCCAGTAGATCTAAATACGAACATAACTATTATTGGAGGAAAAGTATCCAATGCTCTTCCTTTCTATCCAAATAATTTGGAACGTACTAGTTATGCTTTACGATCATTTACATCAACAAAAGTAAGTGAAGGTGATAAAATAGAGCGAAGAGGTTTATTTGCAGAATATACAACTTCTGGAGGTTGGCGTGGTAGTTTAACGCATTTAACACCAGGATTAGGATATGTTTTTAAATCTCAAAATGCAGGAGCAATTAATTATTCTGGAATTATTAAGAATGCAGTTGCAAGATCTGTAGCTAAGAATACTAAAGTTAATAATGCTTTATCAAATTCATCAAGTGAGTTAGAAGGAACACCTTCATATAAGGAGTTAGATTTGTCAATTGATCTTAATCAGTTTGCTGATTTTATGTATATCAATGGAGTACTTGAAACTGCTGATTTAGATACAAATAAAGCGTATACTATTTTAGCATTAGTTGATAATGAATTAAGAGGGGCTTCTAAAGCTGAATTTATTAACGGAAAATACCATTATTATATCGGTATTGGAAGTAATAGTGATGAAAATATTCAGTTTAAGTTATACGATGGAAATAGCGTTTTAGATTTAGAGAATACAGAAATGTTCTTTTCAAATAAAACAATAGGTACCATGAATAGTCCTTATAGCTTTACCGTAAAATCAAAAGAGGTTGAGTTAAGTAAGAATTACACATTAACATTATCTCAAAACAGACCAAACCCAATGAACGAACATACGCAAATTAGCTTTAGTACCCCTAAGGAAGTATTTGTGGATCTTAGTTTATACAATATGTTAGGTCAAAAACTTCATACTTTTGTAGCAAGAAAAGTTACAGGAAATAGAATGCATACTATAAATTGGAATGGTGTTGCACAAGGTCATAAACTGCAAAGTGGAGTTTATGTGTATGAATTAAGAGTTGAAGGTAAAAGATTACAACGTAAGTTAATTATAAAATAAATATTCTTAATTATTTATATAGAAAAGGGGGCTGTTTTACAGTCCCTTTTTTACTTTTAGGGTATAGCTTAACTAAGCTGTTTTTAGCCAAAATCACTGATTTTGTTAAAGAAATTAAGAAAAGTATAAGGGAAACGTAATTATTTGTTAATGAATTAAACAAAATCTCTAAAAATTACATTTTTTTTAACGAGAAATACGTTTTTAAAATAAAAAAACATATTTACCTTTGTAGTATCATCACTCAGTTACTAATCTGAGAGAGGAATTTTAAGGGGAAAACAAACCTTCTAGAGTACTTCTAGAAGGTTTTATTTTTATAAAAATAGTTATTTCTTTTTTGGAGGCATTGGACCTCTTAGATGTATGATAAGTCCATTTAAAAAGTTTCGTAGTATTTGATCACCACATTCCATATATTTAGGATGGTCTTCAGCTCTAAATAAAGCACCTAATTCTCCTTTAGAAACTTTAAAATCAACCAAAGCACAAATTTCAATGATATCAGTATCACGCAACTTATGTGCTACACGTAATTTTTTAAAAACGTCATTGTTAGATAATCCACCCATAAAGTATTTATATTTTTTATTAATTAACCATGCTAAAAATAGCCCAAGCGTAAATTGCAAAACGTAAAAAACGAAATAAACCAACAATTACTACATTTTTAAAAGGGTATTTAATCATACCAGCAGTTAAACAACTAATAGCAAAAGGTAATGGTAATAAGGCTCCGACTAAAATTAAAAAACCTCCCCATTTACTAGTGTTTTTAAGGTTTTTAGCCATTTTTACTTCTAAATAATTTCTTACAGAATCAATCTTTAAAGAAGCTCTTCCTATAAAGTAGGCGGCTAATCCACCAGAATAAGATAATACTGCTAAAATAGAAAGATTTAAAACAGGACTTGAAGTCTTTTTAGACCAAGCAATAAAAATTTCAGGAGGAATTAACCCTAAAATTGTTTCAGATATGAAAAAAGTAATTAATATAGCAACTCTAGAAAAAGTTTCAGTCATGGTTTGTAAACCATCATTAATATTATAAACATATTTATTAAATAATATTAAAGCAATAACTACTCCAACTATAGGGAAAAAAGCTTTTTTTAAACTTTCCCAAATAAACATATAAAAACCAGTACGATTATAATAATTATGTAATCGTTTATAATGTGGTTTATCTATTTTCTTTTTATTCTTTTTTTGGCTCATGACGTAAATAACGAACTCAGTTTTTATAAGTTGCAAAAGTACAAGGTAATTAGAGATAAATCAAAGAAATCTTGTTAATTATAAACGTGCTATTGCAGCTTCTGCACAACGCTCTCCATCCATAGCTGCAGAAATAATTCCACCAGCATATCCACCGCCTTCACCACAAGGAAATAAGCCTTCAATTTCTGGATGCTCTAAGTTTTCTTTTCGAGGTATATTAACAGGAGATGAGGTACGTGATTCAACTCCAATAATATTTGCTTCTGCTGTATAGTATCCATGCATTTTTTTACCAAAAGCGGCAAATCCTTTACGTAACTTTCCTCCAATTAATTTAGGAAGTAGAGAATGCATTGGAGATGAGTTTATTCCTGGTTGATATGAAGTTTCGTTTAAAGAGGAAGATAATCTACCTTCTACAAAATCGGTTAATCGTTGTGCTGGCGCAACTTGGCTTCTGCCACCAGCATTAAAAGCTAATTTTTCTAAATCTTTTTGATATTGAAGCCCTTTTAAAACTCCATACTTTTCGTATTTAGGTAAGTCTTTGTCAATATTTATTTCAACTACAATACCTGAGTTAGCAAATTTGTTATTTCTGCGTGAAGGAGACATTCCATTCACAACAACCTCGCCATTAGCAGTAGCTGCAGGAACAATAAATCCACCTGGGCACATACAAAATGAGTATACTCCACGGCTTCCTACTTGATGTACTAAACTATAAGCAGCAGCTGGCAATAATTCATCTCTTTGTCCAGTACAACTATATTGAATTTGATCAATTATTTCTTGTGGGTGTTCCACCCGAACTCCCATTGCAAAAGATTTTGCCTTTAATAAAATATCTTTTTTATGAAGCAATTCATAAATGTCTCTAGCAGAGTGACCTGTAGCTAAAATTACAGAATTAACGGCCATCTCAGTACCATTTTGTAATTGTATAGCTTTTAATTTATTGTTTTTTATAATAAAATCAGTAACTCTTGTTTCAAAATGAATTTCACCACCATATTTTAAAATGTTTTCACGAATATTTTGAATTATTTTAGGTAATTTATTAGTCCCAATATGAGGATGTGCATCAATTAAAATTTCTTCAGTAGCCCCGTGATAAACTAGGTTTTCAAAAATTCTACGAACATCACCACGTTTTAAACTACGCGTATATAGTTTTCCATCGGAATAAGTTCCAGCACCACCTTCACCAAAGCAATAATTGGAATCTTCATTTACTTCATGAAATTGATTAATAGCACGTAAATCTCTACGACGGTCTTGCACATTTTTACCACGTTCTAAAACTATTGGTTTATAGCCTAATTCAATACAGCGGAGAGCAGCATACATTCCAGCTGGTCCAAATCCTACTATATGCACTTCTTTTGCATTAGAAACATCTTTGTATTCAAAAATATAATCTGGAGTATCAGGAATAGACTCATTTATATATACAGCTACTTTATAATTGAAAATAGTTTCTTTTTTACGTGCATCAATAGATTTACGCAGAACTTTTACAGCTGTAATATCTGTAATTGGGATTCTTAATTTTCTAGAAGCTTTCTTTTTTAGAATATCTTCTTTTCTTTCTTCTATTAAATTAACACGTAACTGTAGTTCTTTTACCATGCTGCAAAGCTAGTTAATTTTTGATTTACACTATTTGTTTATTTTAGCAAAACAAACGTAGTTTTATGAAAGTTACTCAGGTTATTGAAAATGTGTTTAAAAAGTATTTGCCATCTCCATTTACGATAGCAATTTTATTAACGTTAATAACTATCTTTTTAGCATTAATACTTACCAAACCAATTAGCACAACTACTTTTGAATATTCACTAAACATAGTGCGTTTTTGGGAAAAAGGTATTTGGACTAACGGTTTATTGGTTTTTGCATATCAAATGATGTTAATTTTAGTGTTAGGCCATGTGTTGGTTTTAAGCACACCAGTAAGCAATTTAATTTTAAAAGTAACAAAATATTGTACTAATACTGCTACGAGTGCTGCTATAGTAAGTTGTTCTACAATGTTTATCGCTTTTTTTAATTGGGGATTAGGGTTAATTTTTGGTGCTTTATTAGCTAGAAAAGTTGCAGAGCATGCACAAAAAAATAATTTCAAATTAAATTATCCAATTATTGGAGCAGCAGGTTATGTTGGATTGATGGTTTGGCACGGAGGTATTTCTGGATCTGCGCCCATAAAAATAAACGAGAATGGGCATATAAAAAGTATAATGAAGTCTATTTCTTCAGATGAAATATTAGTACAAATACCAAATCTTATTGATTATTCACAAACAGTATTTAGTTGGTGGAACTTAGTCATCTTTTTTATGGTGGTAATTGCTGTAACTACAACTTTTTATTTTTTAGGAAAAAGAGCAACGCCTACTAAAATAAATTTACCAGAATACGGAATGGGTAAAGAAGATAAGGGAACTACCCAAGCCGAAAAATTAGATAGTTCATCGTTATTAGCTTATGCCTTTGGTATACTAATTTTGATAACTTTTTTTTATCGTTATTTTGAAGATATTAAGAGTTTGAAAATCACACCTAACCTAATCAATTTTTTTATGTTAGGTTTAGGGATAGTATTACATGGAAGTTTTAAAAAATTCACAAGTGCAGTAACTGAATCAATAAGTGATGTATCTGGTATTCTGATTCAGTTTCCTCTTTATTTTGGTATTATGGGAATAATGAAAAGTACAGGGATGGTTACTTTAATTTCTGACTTTTTTGTGTCAATTTCCACAACTACTACGTTACCAATTTTTACTTTTTTTAGCGCAGGTATAGTAAATGTTTTTGTTCCAAGTGGAGGCGGGCAATGGGTTGTACAAGGGCCTATTGTAGTTGAAAGTGCTTTGAAGTTAGGTGTTCCATTACCTAAAGCTATTATGGCGTTAGCCTATGGAGATCAAATAACCAATATGTTACAGCCTTTTTGGGCATTACCTCTATTAGGAATTACAAAGTTAAAAGCAAAAGAAATTTTACCTTATACATTAATTGCTATGGTAGTAGGAAGTTTAGTGTATTTAATAGGTTTAGTTGTATTTTAGCGGTGAAATTTAAGATGTTATAAATAATGATTTGGATTGGTGAAGAAATAAATTTTCCTCCGTATGAAGTAGCAAATGAAGATGGTGTATTAGCTTTTGGGGGTGATTTATCTGTTGAACGATTAATATACGCTTATAAAAAAGGAATCTTTCCTTGGTTTAATGAAGGTGAACCTATTGTTTGGTATGCTCCTCAAGAAAGAATGGTACTATTTCCAGAAGACGTAAAAATATCTAAATCAATGAAGCAGATTCTTCGTAAAAAAGATTTTACTATTACAGAAAACAAAGTATTTGCAGAGGTTGTATTTAATTGTAAATATATTGATAGGCATGATCAATATGGAAGTTGGATTACTGATGATATGGAGCAAGCTTACATTGAATTACATAAGAAAGGGTATGCAAAGTCTATTGAAGTATGGCATTTTGATACTTCTCAAAATAAAAACAAGCTAGTTGGTGGTTTGTATGGAGTAGATTTAGGGAATGGTGTTTTCTGTGGAGAAAGTATGTTTAGTAAAGTAAGTAATATGAGTAAAGTAGCTTTTATTCATTTAGCAAAAAACTTAGGATACAAGTTAATAGACTGCCAAGTATACAATGAGCATTTGGCTAGTTTGGGTGCCTATGAAATAGATAGAAGTGATTTTTTGAAGTATTTATAAATTATACTTCTATTTCCTTTAGTATATTTAAATTATGGATAACATAAATTCTGCCACTAAAGTCATATTTTAAGCCAAAAGGAATTGAATTGTCAGCATTCAATTCTTCAGCAATTAAGATTTTTATTTTTTTTCCATTTTCAAAAGATATCTCAATTAAAGAAGGTATAAGCTTGGCTTTATCTATATGAGATATTTTAAAATTTATAATAGACGAATTTAAAACATCAATCCATCTATTATTTGCTTCCCATGATTTAATTATATCTAAACTTAAATGTGAGTTTTTTTGATATAAACCTTTTCCAAATTCAAAAAAATCATCATCCTTCCATGCTAAATGCCACCAAAAATCATTTTGCATTTGGATATTAATTGCAAAGTCAAAAGTATCAAACCCGTCAAAATAAAATTCACCTTTATTATTGTTAACTTCACTGTAAATAATTTTCTGAATCTTTTGACCAACAATTTTTTTCGATACATCCATGAAAATTTAGTTGAAATACAGAATTAAATAGAAAGTGTTAATGATTATAATAATTACTCTTTTTTATTAGGATTGTTTCTATTCCTGTTTCTATTACGATTCCTGTTTCTATTTCTTGAAGAATTAGTTCGATTCCCACTTTCATTACCACGAGGCTTAGTGTTGTTTTTTGATCGTTGTTTTGAAGGTTTCTTAACAGACATTTCTTCAACATGATCATCTTCTTCCATAAAAGGATGCTCACCAAGTCTTGGAACTTTTTGTTTTATTAGTTTTTCTATATCTTTTAAGTATGGTCGTTCTTCTGTCATACAAAAAGATAATGAAACACCACTGGCATTTGCTCTACCTGTTCTACCAATTCGATGTACATAAGTTTCAGGTACATTAGGTAGATCGTAATTGATTACTAAAGATAAATCATCAACATCAATACCACGAGCAGCAATATCTGTAGCTATTAAAACCTTTAAAGAACCATCCTTAAAAGCTTTTAAAGCTTTTTGACGCGCCATTTGTGATTTGTTTCCATGAATAGCAGCCGATTTAATACCTGCTTGTCCAAGTTTAGTTACTACTTTATTAGCACCATGTTTAGTTCTAGAAAATACTAAAACTGATTCATTAGGTTTTTCATTTAATAAATGAATTAATAACTTAGGTTTATTCTTTTTACTAACAAAATAGACACCTTGTTCAACTTTTTCGGCAGTAGCTTGTTGAGGTTTAATAGTAACACGTTCAAACTTGCCTAGCATTTTTTTAGACAATTCAGCAATAGTTTGTGGCATGGTAGCTGAAAAGAAAAGAGATTGTCGTTTAGGGGGTAACTTAGCTATGATTTTTTTAATATCATGTATAAAGCCCATATCAAGCATTTGATCAGCTTCATCTAAAACAACATGTTTAAGATCACGAAATGTAATATGTCCAAGATCCATTAAATCTAACAAACGTCCTGGGGTAGCAACTAAAATGTCAACGCCATTACGTAAGGTTTTTATTTGTTGAGCAGGTTTTACTCCTCCAAAAATAACAGTATTTCTAAGATTAGTAAATTCACTATAAGCAGTAAAGCTTTCCCCTATTTGAATTGCTAATTCTCTAGTAGGAGCAACAACTAAAGCTTTTATTTTTCTTTTCCCTTGAGGTTTGGATACCTCTTTAGATAGGGTATTTATTATTGGTATTCCAAAAGCAGCTGTTTTTCCAGTTCCAGTTTGAGCTACACCAAGTAAATCAGTACCTTTTAATAAAATAGGTATTGCTTGTTCTTGAATAGGTGTTGGATTTGTATAGCCTTGTTTTTCAAGTGCTTTTAATAATGGAGCTTCTAGCCCTAATTTTTTAAATGTCATATAGCGTTCTAATACTGCAAAAGTACACTTATATTTTATAAGAAAGCTATTAAGTACTAAATAGTAAGAGAAGAGTTCTTTTTGGTAAAAATTTCAAGAAGATTTAGGATTAAAGCATAATTGAAAAGGGATGTAAATAACAAACTCGTAATTTGTTAGATTACGAGTTTGTTTATAAAAATATGAGATACTAAGTTTAGTAGCTCTTCTTAATTTGTTTTGTTCCACCAATAATTGGTAATGTTAGTTTAGTATCTTTTAAATCTACAGTTAGTTCTGTACCAGGTTTAGGTAATAATGTAAATTGACTATCACTAGAAAAAATCATCAGTCCTATTTGTTGTCCTTTTTTTATGATTTGATCATCTGGTTGTAAATCAAAAGTCATTTCATAAAACTTCCCTGGTTTTAATGGATTACTTTTTCTTAATGACTTATGGTTTTGTATATCTGCCCAACCACGAGTAATAATATTATCTGTTATTTTAGCATTGTTTGTGTCGTTCCAAGGTAAAGATACCAACCATATAGATAAATTTGCAGCAGGTTTACTACTTGCAATTTTTACCTTAATACTAGGAACCCCAGAAATATGAATGTCTTCTTTTAAAATAGGAGTAACATATAATAATCTATTTTTTGATTCAGATGCTTTGGCTAATTGTTTACCTGAAAAATTATAATCATCAGTTAAAGTTTCTCTTATTTTTTTTGAGTTCTTTTTTAATTTTAATTTTCCTGTTTTTGAACCGTCTTTACCTAAGTGAAAAACAACTTCTTTAGCTTCAGGATTAGGATATTCATTATAAGCTGTTGGTTCAGTTCTTTTATCATCTTCTCTAACAATCCAAGCTCTTTTATCATTTTCAACATCGTTTTTTATTCCATGTAAATAACGTGTAAACCATCTGTTCATCATTTTAATTGGAGGTGGACCTCCATGACCATTTTGATGATAGAAAATTTGAGCAGGAATCCCCATCTCTTTTGCTCTTTTATAAATTCTATAACTATGTTCAGGCATTACATTCCAGTCGTTAAAACCATGCGACATTAATAAAGCAGCCTTCATAGGTTTCATATCATTTAAATAATCACGACCAGCCCAAAAATCATTATAATCTCCAGTTACTCTATCCATGTTATTTAGCATTTCAGTATCTCTAACTGTTTTATTGTTATAAGGTCTTTTAGCTTCATCACCACTATGAATAAAGTCATATAAAACATCAATGTCTTCTCCTAAATAACCTCCAGGAGAACGAACTAAACCGTTAGATCTGTAATAGTGATAATAAGAAGTGTTTGGTGCAATTGGTATAATGGCTTCTAAGCCCTTAACACCAGTTGTGGCTGCAGCTAATGGTATTGTTCCATTATAAGAAGTACCTGTCATACCAACTTTTCCTGTTGACCAAAACGCTGTTACAGTTTCATTACCATAAGGAGTAGTGTATCCTTTTATTCTTCCACATAACCAATCTATAACGGCTTTCGGAGCTAAAGATTCGTTATCTCCACCAACAGTAGGAGCACCTTGTGATAAACCTGTTCCAGGTGAAGATGAATGTACTACAATGTATCCTCTTGGAACCCATTTTCTAATATGTGAATTAGAAATAATTGGTCTTTTTCCTCTTCTAACTACTTCTGGATGCACAGGCCTTTCTGTTTTTTCACCAAGCTCGTGTTTTACATTCCAAAAAGCACCATCTACTTCTGGAGCTACTCCAGCGAAATACGGACTAGAAACATAGATTACTGGAAGCTTTAATCCTTGCTTTTCTGTTTGATGTGGCCTTGTTACTGCTACATGCATTCTGTCTAGTTTTCCATCACCGTCAGTATCAAATTCTGTTTCTACCCATAAGTCATGACGCAACCATTTATCCGGAGAACTAAAAGCTTCAACAATTTGAGCTTCTCCGTTTTTAAATACTGGTTTTGCTTTCTCTTGAGCGTTACTGTTTATAGTTAACGCTATAGTTAATAATAAAATTAGTTTTTTCATTTTTATTGCTATTATTTTAGAACAGAAAATTCTATACTAGAATCTGTAAATACAGAATGTGTTTGTGTTTTAAAATCTTTTTTATCCGCTTTGTAAATATTATCTACATAGGTTTGAGGATTTAAATCGATTAAAGGAAACCATGTACTTTGCACCTGAATTTGAAGTTTATGTCCTTTCTTGAATGTATGAAATACATCTTGCAATTTAATATTTACTGAAGTTTTTTTGTTAGGAGTAAAAGGCTCAGGTTTAGCAAAACTGTTTCTAAAACGTCCACGCATAATTTCACTACGTACCATAAGGTGATAGTTACTTAATTTTAAATGTGTTTGCATTTCCTTATTATCATTTTTTAAATCAGAAGGATGAACATCTATAACTTTTACAATCCAATCAGCTGCTGTTCCAGTAGTAGCAACATTTAATTTAGCTAATATATCACCAGAAAGCGTAAAGTCTTCATTTAAAACATCAGTTTCAAATACTAGAACATCAGGTCTTCTAGCTGCAAATCTTTGATCATCAGTCATGTATTTACGAGGAGTGAAAACAGTTTTTATATCTTCTGAATACGGTACAGGACGTTTAATGTCACTAATAAAATTGATTTTAGAGTTTCCTTTTTTAGAAGTTGTTAATTCTTGATTTCCAGATAAGAAAAAAGTTTCTTTTTGTGAGTTTTTTGGAGGCCAAACATCGTATGATTTCCACGATTTTCTTCCTGTATCAAAGACATAAGCTTCAGGTAATCCTGAGCTTTTTGAACCATCTCCTTTTAAGAAATGATTAAAAAACTTTGTTTCTATTTTTTTTTGGAATTTTAATGAAATTGAGTCTCCAAAATAATAGTTACCTACTTTATTAGGTACTTTATTTCTTGACCATCCTCCATGATCCCAAGGACCAAACACAAGTGTGTTATAATTGTTAGGTTGATTTTTTTCTATTCCTTTATAGGTCTCTAAAGGACCATATAAATCTTCTGCATCAAACCATCCTCCAACAACCATGGTTGCTACAGTTGAAGGAACTTTATTTAAATGTTGAATAATTCCTTTGCTTTGCCATATTGAGTCGTAATTTGGGTGCTCTACAATTTCTTTCCAGAAAAAATCATCAATACGATTTTTGTTTTCAGTTGTTTTAACATCTAATTTCTCATATTGAAAATATTCGTTTAAATTTTTTAAAGGGCCTTTGTCTAAGAAAAATTGGTATTGATCTTGGGTTTTCATATTAGGAAATGAATACCAAGCAGAATCAGTTGGTTGATCTTTATAGGTTCCAAATAAAGAGATGGCTTTAAAATAACTTAATAAGAAGGCACCATTGTGGTGAAAATCATCAAAGAAAAAGTCACCGATACAAGCTTGTGGTGAAGCAGCTTTTAAAGCAGGATGCGCATTAATAGTTGAAACTGTTGAATAATGACCAGGATAAGAGATTCCCCAAGTACCTACTTTTCCGTTATTGTTATCTACATTCTTTACTAACCAATCAATCGTGTCATAAGTATCTGTAGTTTCATCCGATTGTTTTTCAGTTTTATTAGGAATAAAAGCACGCATATTATCATAAATACCTTCACTCATCCAGCGTCCACGAACATCTTGATATACAATAATATTTCCTTCTTTCATTAAGTTTAAGTTTGGTCCAATTTTGGTTCTAAACTTATCTTCTCCATAAGGTCTACAACTATAAGGAGTACGTTGAAACAGAATAGGGTATTTTTGAGTTGTATTTTTAGGTGAGTATATGGTAGTATGTAGTTTTGTACCATCTCTCATGGTAATTTTTACTTCTTTTTTTGTATAGTTATCTTTAACATACGTATCTTCTTGAGGTTTTGTAACAACTTCTTTTTCTGTTGTTTTTTTAGTGCACCCTATTGTAACAAAAAGAACTAGTAGTAATAATTTAAAGATTGCTTTCATAGTAGGTTAGTTGTTATTTAGTAAGTAAATATATAAAAATAACAGCAACCTTTCGATTGCTGTTGTTTTTTGTAATACATTATTTTTTAGGCTTTAAAATAGTATCAATTCTATCTGCAATATCTTGTAAATGATAACGAGTTATTGTGTTTTTTGCAGGAGGAATACTTCTTTTTACATCACGTTTTAAACGCTTTAATTCACCCCTTACTACTGCTTTAATATCAGATTGATTAATAGTAACAGCAGTTTGTTTAAAGTAACCACCACTTCTTCTTGGACTCCTTTGGTTTTTCGCTTTATTTAACAAGAAGTTTAAACGATCAATATGAGCTCTTTGTAAGTTTCTTCTATAAGTATCTATTGTTTTATTAGTGTATAACTCACTCCAAATACCTTTTCTAAGATCGCCCATCATGTTTACAATAGTGTAGGCTTTGTTTCCATTTAAAACTTCATTTTCTATTAAACGAGTAAGTCTTCCAGTTTTTAATATTCTATTTAGCGTTCTTGTTTGTAAACTACTAATACGTTCTATGGAACCAGAATACTGTGTTTTTGAAATTATATTCTTGTTAATTAGCCAGTTCGGTGTTTTAAATAATTCATTATTAATAAACTTTAAAGCTTTCTTTTGATGGTTTTTAGGAACATGAACATAAACTGCACCTTTTTGATCGGAAGTTTTAAAATACTCATATACACCTCCAATATTAGAACTCACATGCCCCATATATCTATTAAACTGCCCCATTAATTGGCCATACATGGTTTTCAATTCTTTGTAATCTTCTCCATCTTCAGTAGTCCATTGTTCTAATTTAGGCAAAATACGTTGTAAGTTTTTAATACCATAAGTACTTGCTTTTATTGCATCATCACCTAAATCTTCAGTTTGTGAGCTAGGGTCAATAACATTACCAGCTTGTTGATGTCCAAATCTATAAATAGGATCGTTAGCTTTTTCAATGATCCACTTATTCAAGATAGCTTTTTCGTTTTTTGCAGAAGTGTTTAAAATTGGTCTATACCCCCAATTAATAGCGTATTTGTCATATGGACCAATATTAGGCATCATTGCTACGCCTTTATCTTCTGGCTGTGCTACGTAATTAAAACGAGCATAATCCATTATAGAAGGAGCTGTACCATATTTTTTTGTAAAATTAGCAGAGCGTAAAGAATCAACAGGATAAGCAACTGAACTTCCCATATTATGTGGTAATCCCATTGTATGTCCTACTTCATGTGAAGAAACAAAACGAATTAATCGTCCCATAATTGCATCCTTAAATTTGTTACTCCTTGCTTCAGGGTTAATAGCTGCCGTTTGAATAAAGTACCAGTTATGTAATAAACTCATTACATTATGATACCAATTTATGTCAGACTCTAAAATTTCACCAGAACGTGGATCACTAACATGCGGACCGTTAGCGTTAGGTATTGGTGAAGCCAAATAACGAACAACTGAATAACGAACATCTTCAGGGCTCCAGTCTGGATCTTCTTCTTTTGAAGGAGGATCTTTTGCTATGATTGCATTTTTAAAACCTGCAGCTTCAAAAGCAATTTGCCAGTCTTCAATTCCTTGTTTAATGTATTTACGCCACTTTTTAGGAGTAGCTCTATCAATATAGTAAACAATTTGTTTTTTTGGTTCTACTAATTCACCTCTTTTAAATTTTTGTAAATCTTCGTCTTTAACTTCTAAACGCCATCTATCTAAATAAGTAACAGATTTACTTTTTTGAGTATCTAAACCATAATCCGTTTGAGAGCTTGTAAACCAACCTACACGCTCATCAAAATAACGACGCTTCATAGGAGTTTTAGGTAATAAGATCATTGAGTTACTTAATTCTAATGAAACAGCACCTACACTTGCATTTGATGGTGGCTTATTTGAAACATATGTTTTTACATGACGAACTTCAATGTTTTTTGGATAACTACTCATGCGTTCTATGTATGAGCGATTTTTATCTACTTTAGAAATTTTATAAGCTTTTCTTCTAAATTGAGGAAGTCCTATAGCTTTTACATCGTTAGAGAATAAACTTGTAGCATCAATTACTGTTGCTGTAGAGTCTTTACTAAAAGCTTTAATAGGAAAAGCATATAAAATAGGTTCGAAATTTGAATTAACTACAGCTTCATGAATTGGTAAAATAGAGTCAGCAACTACATTATGAGATACTACTCTCAATAATATTTTTTTATGTTTTTTAACCCATCTTAAAACTTGAGTGTTTTGCTTTCCTCCGCCAAAACCAATACCATTGGCCGTTTTGGCTATTCGTGTAACCATTAACATTTCACGATTTAATAAAGAATCAGGAATTTCAAATAAGTATTTATTGTCTTTAGAATGGACTTTAAATAAACCGTTGTCTGTTTTGTGCTCTTTGGTAACTACTTTACCATATGGTTGTATACCTTTTTTAGTAGGCTTTTTTTTGGGAGTAGTCGTTACTTTTTTATCATTTTTTTTCTTTCTTCTTTGTGCTTCAGAGTTTAAAGTTATTCCTAAAGAAAAAAATACAAATAAAATAGTTGAGAGTATTTTTTTTGTCATTGTGTATGTATTGAAAAAATTGGACTCGAAGTTAAGGAAAAGGCTATTGATAGGTTCTTAATTAAATGTTAAAGAGAAATTTAAACAGATTTATAGAATTGATATAAAAAATGTAATTTTAAAGCTTAATTAAAATATAAAAAATGAAGAGTATCTCTTATTTGTTACTGATAATTATATTGGTGAGCTGCAATCCTATTAAAAAAGAAGTAGTTAAAAAGGAATTTCCTAAGTTAGAAGCAGATAGGTATAATGTTGCTTTTTTAATTATGGATGGTACTTTTAATACAGAATTAACTGCTCCGTTTGATATTTTTCAGCATACTATTTTTAGAAAAGGGATTAAAGCAATGAATGTTTTTACAGTTGCTGATACAGATGAGTTTATTACAACTTTTGAAGGAATGAAAATTATACCAGATTTTAATTATTTAAAAGATAGTTTACCTAAAATAGACATCTTGGTTGTACCAAGTGCCGAACATCATTTAGATACTGATTTGGAAAATAAAAATCTTATAAAATTTGTTAAAGAAGTAGCTGTAAATGCTCAATATGTAACCTCACATTGTGATGGTGCTTTTATACTAGCAAAGGCTGGTCTTTTAAAAGGAAAGGTTTCTACTACATTTCCTTCAGATATTGATAAAATGAGAGAAATGTTTCCTGATTTAGATATACGAAAAGAAGTGTTATTTGTTCATGATGGGAAGTTTATAACTTCAGCAGGAGGAGCAAAATCATTTGAAGCGGCTCTGTATTTGTGTGAATATTTATATGGTAAAGAGATAACAAAAAAGTTAGCAGGAGGATTGGTGATTGATTGGAATCTTGATAAGGTACCACATTTAATTATGAAATAAAATAATGTATTTAGACTAAAAAGTGAAGCGTTTTTTAACAAAGTAGGGTAAGTAAATGTTTGTTTGTTAAATAGTGAGAAATAGGTTTATACCTTTGTTTAATGAAGAAACAAGTGTAACATTTGTTACATATATTACTATCATATTTGGTAATATTGCAACTCTTGAATTTTTTAGAATTCATTTATAAAAACTAATACTAACAACACCTAACTATATGAAATCTCTTATAAATTTAAAATTTATAATTAAAACACAACTACTAGTTTTATTTCTGCTATTAGCACCTATAAAAAAAGTTAATTCTCAAATATTTGAACCAGTAAAATGGTCAACATCCGTAGAGAAAATTTCTGAAAAAGAATATAATTTAGTCGCAACTGCTGTTATTGAAAGCGGATGGAATATTTATTCTCAAAAGGTAGCTAAGGGTGGACCAATACCTACTACTTTTTTCTTTAATGAAAAAGATGGATATACTCTAAGTGGAAAAACTATAGAGGAAGAGGGGCATACTAAAATGGATCCTACCTTTAATATAAAGGTGAAATCTTTCAGTAATAAAGCAAAATTTGTTCAACGTGTTAAATTAATAAATGATAAAAAAACGATTGATGCATCTGTAGAGTTTATGGTTTGCATGGCAACTAGATGTTTGCCCCCAAAAGAGGTTGATTTAATTTTTGATTTAACAAAAGCAAAAAAAGTTGTTGCTAAAAAAGTTAGTTCAAGTAAAAAGAATGAAAGTGAAAAAGGATTATTAGCTATATTTTTCATAGCTTTTTTATCTGGTTTTGCAGCTTTATTAACACCTTGTGTGTTTCCAATGATACCCATGACAGTTAGTTTTTTTACGAAGCAAAGTAAAAATAAATCACAAGGAATTAGAAATGCAATTATTTATGGTATAGCGATTATCGCAATTTATGTTTTATTAGGGTCGGTAGTTACTTGGGCTTTTGGAGCTGATTCATTAAATGCATTATCAACAAATGTATGGTTTAATTTAATTTTCTTTCTATTACTTGTTGTTTTTGCAATATCCTTTTTAGGGGCTTTTGAATTAACACTACCGAGTTCTTGGAGTACAAAAGTAGATTCACAGGCTGATAGAGGAGGCTTAGTAGGTATCTTTTTTATGGCATTGGCATTAGCAATTGTGTCTTTTTCATGTACAGGACCAATTGTGGGAACATTGTTAGTAGAGTCAGCGTCAAAAGGAGGAATTGCTCCAATTGTTGGGATGTTAGGGTTTTCATCGGCTATTGCATTGCCATTTACATTATTTGCTATTTTTCCTGGTTGGATGAATTCATTACCAAAATCAGGAGGCTGGTTAAATACCGTAAAAGTAGTTTTAGGGTTTTTAGAGTTAGCATTAGCTTTTAAATTTTTATCGAATGCTGACATGGTATTAGACTTACATTTATTAGAACGTGAAGTGTTTTTAGCTATATGGATAGCGATTTTCGCTGCACTTTCATTGTATTTATTTGGTAAAATTCAATTACCACATGATTCACCACTTAAGCATATTTCTGTTGGGAGATTAAGTTTAGGATTATTATCATTAGGGTTTACAGTATATATGTTGCCAGGTTTATGGGGAGCTCCATTAAATTTAATAAGTGCTTTCCCTCCTCCACAAGATTATAGTGAATCTCCATATGGAGTTGGTTATCAAAAATTAGCAACTATTAAAAATGTAGTAACTAATTCTGAATCTTCAAAGACCTCGCATAGTGGTTTACCAGATGGAGCACACATGAAGCCACCATATGATATCTTAGTTTTTAATGATTATGATAAAGGTTTGGCATATGCTAAAGAAGTAAATAAACCAGTATTAATAGATTTTACAGGAAAGGCATGTGTAAATTGTAGAAAAATGGAGCAAAATGTTTGGGCTAAGGATAAAGTTTTATCGGTGCTTAAAAATGATGTAGTATTAATTTCTTTATATGTAGATGATAAAAGGGCTCTTGAGGAAGATGAAGTTGTTGAGTCAAAATTACGACCAGGGAAGAAATTACGTTATATTGGGCAAAAATGGAGTGAATTACAAACAATTAAATACAAAACGAACTCACAACCTTATTATGTATTAATTGATGCCAAAGGAGAAAATTTAATTGATCCTGTAGCATATACACCAAACGTAGATGAATATCATAACTGGTTAAAAACAGGAATAGCTGCTTATAAATAGAGAAAAAACAATTAAAATATATAAAGCCTCATTATTTCATAATAATGAGGCTTTTCTTTTAAAGCTATAAAGAGAAACAATAAACTAAAACATCGTACCTTTGCAACGGCATGAGAATTAGACGACTTTCAGATTGGTTACCTACAACAAATAAAGAGGTAAAATTACGTGGATGGGATGAATTAGATGTAATCCTATTTAGTGGTGATGCATATGTAGATCATCCATCTTTTGGACCTGCGGTTATTGGACGTATTTTAGAAAGTTACGGTTTGCGTGTAGCTATTGTTCCACAACCTAGCGTACATGATAATTTACAAGACTTTGTTAAGTTAGGAAGACCGCGATTATTTTTTGCGGTTACTGCTGGTTGTATGGATTCTATGGTAAGTAACTATACGGCAAGTAAAAAACGTAGAGATAAAGATGCATATACTCCTAATGGAGATAAAGGGTTTAGACCCGATTATGCAACAACTGTGTACTCAAAAATATTAAAAGAGAAATTTCCAGATGTGCCTGTTTTAATTGGTGGTATTGAAGCATCATTACGAAGAGTTACTCATTATGATTATTGGTCAAATAAATTGATGCCATCTATTTTAGAAGAGTCAGGAGCCGATATGCTAGTGTATGGAATGGGAGAGCAACCTCTTAGAGAATTAGTAGAATTACTTCAAAAGGGTGTTCCATTTTCAAGCTTAAAAACTATTAAACAAACTGCTGTTTTATTAGGGGAGTATGAAAAAATACCTAAAAATAAAAACTGGAAAGATGTTGAAATTTCATCTCATGAAAAATGTTTGAAAGATAAAAAGGCATATGCTTCTAATTTTAAAGTTATAGAACAAGAATCTAATAAATTATATGCTAGAAGAATTTTTCAAAATATAAAAGATAAGAAGTTGATGATTAATCCGCCATACCCAACAATGACGGAAAAGGAAATAGATGCTTCTTTTGATTTACCTTTTACTAGAATGCCTCACCCTAAATACAATAAAAGAGGGGCTATACCTGCATATGAAATGATAAAGTTTTCTGTAAATATTCATAGAGGATGTTTTGGAGGATGTAGTTTCTGTACGATTTCCGCGCATCAAGGAAAATTTATAGCAAGTAGAAGTCAAGAATCTGTTTTGAAAGAAGTAGATGAGTTAACTAAAATGGATGATTTTAAAGGGTACTTATCAGACATTGGAGGTCCATCAGCAAATATGTACCAGATGAAAGGTAAGGTGCAATCTATTTGTGATAAATGTGTAGCTCCATCTTGTATTTCACCTGTAATATGTAGCAACTTAGATACATCGCATAAACCCTTAACGGAGTTGTATCAAGCTGTTGACAAGCATCCAAAAATTAAGAAATCATTCATAGGTAGTGGTATAAGGCATGATATGTTAGTACCCGAGTTTAACAAAAATGCAGATCCTAAAGAATTAGATGCGTATACTGAGGAAGTAATGACTAAACATGTTTCTGGGCGATTGAAAGTTGCACCTGAACATACTTCTGATCCAGTTTTAAAATTAATGAGAAAACCTTCATTTACTTATTTCCATAAGTTTAAAGATAGGTTTGATAAAATTAACATAAAGAAAAAGTTAAATCTTCAATTAATACCTTACTTTATTTCAAGTCACCCAGCTTGCGAACCAGAGGATATGGCAAACTTGGCAGCTGAAACAAAAGATATGGGATTTCAGTTAGAACAGGTGCAGGATTTTACACCAACACCAATGACAGTTGCTACAGTAATTTATTATAGTGGATATCATCCATATACATTAAAAGAGGTTGGTACCCCTAAAACAAAGCAAGAAAAGTTAGAGCAGCACAAATTTTTCTTTTGGTATAAAAAGGAAAATAGAAAGTGGATAAAAGATAAACTAACGAAAGTAGGTAGAACAGATTTATTAAAGAAGTTAATACCTGCGGATGATTCTTGGCGTAAAAATAAACCTCAAAAAACAAGAAATACTTTTGATGATACAGTAACCTTCAATCCTAAATCAAAAAGATCTAGAGGGAAATCTAAAGAAGGTTTTAAAAAGAAGAGGAGAAGGTAACTAACGTTTCTATAAAAATATATAACTTCCTAAGTTTGAAAAAAGAATAATATTAGAATAATTTTTTTAAGACCTTTAAAGTATTTATTTTCGCTCGCGAATTTTAAAAATATTTTTTATGAAAAAGTTATTATTGATACTAGTATTATCAATTACAGGAGCAACAAGTTATGCTCAAAAATCAGGAGATTTTGAATTTGGAGGTAATTTAGGAGTTAATTTTTCAAACTTACAAGTTAGTTCAGGTGGAATAAACAATTTATCTACAGATTACACAACAAGTTTTAACATTGCAGCAACTGGAGAATATTATTTTTCTGACCGTTGGGGAATTAAAGGAAAGTTGATTTTTGATCAAAAAGGTTGGGGTAATGGTTTTTTTGAAAGTAGCAATGGAGCTAGAGTTATTACTGACTATAAGTTAAGTTATTTAACTTTACCATTAATGGCAAACTGGCATTTTGGTTCTGAAAGAAATTGGTATATAAATTTTGGACTTTATCTAGGTCTTTTATTAGACGCTGAAACATTAGATGTAAAAACTAATTTACCATTAATAGACGCATTTAATAGCACAGATGTTGGTTTAGCACTTGGAATAGGATATAAATTCCCTGTAAATGAAAGCACAAATCTTTTCTTTGAACTTGATGGCCAAGCAGGTTTTACTTCTGTATTTAAAGAGGCTACAACATCTTCAAGAAATAATAGAAGTGCACTAAATTTTGGAGTTTTATTTTCATTATAGATTTAAAAAAGTAAAAATAAATTTAAAAGACTGCTTGTGAAAGCAGTCTTTTTTTGTGAAAAGTTTGCGTGATTTTTTATTTTTTTTGAGGTTTGTACTTTCTACTATGATAACTAATATAAAATGTACCTATAATTGAAGGAAGTATCCAAGAAATTATGTTTCCTAACCCTAGTCCAGCAACTATAAAAGCTGTTACTGAAGCAATTAATGCTCCGGATATTTTACCTATGTGGCTTATTAGCCAGGCATTCTTTTTTTCTTTAAAATTTTTAAAAAACAAAAAATCTTTAATAGTCATTAATGTACCAAAGCCACCAAAGAAAAGGTATAAAATACTGTTTTCTATCTTTTGTATAAAGCCTAACAAACCTAAACCTATCATCAGTAAAGAAATTACGAACATACTTCCTGAAATCAATTTATCAAGATTATTTGCTTCTAATTTTTGCTTAGGTTTAAATGTTAAGGCACGATTACCAACTAACACTAGGTAAATAGTAAATAAGCCTATTAAAAACAAAAAAGGATTTTCATGATTTGGCATACAGGCAATAGGTAATGATATAATTGAACTAGTAAACATACCTATAGAAAATAGTTTCCCTAATTTTTTATGTATTGGACTTCCTTTTTTTACAATACTACTACCTATTCCAGTTATTAAGCCTAGCCCTCCAAAAAATGCATGTATGTAGATAAAAATCTTTATTGTTTCTTCCATGTGTTAGTTTGTTTATTTGATAGTGCAAATATGAAATAAATGGTTCTTAGCTGATATTAATTTTTACTGAGTTGTACTTTTTTATAACTGAATTGTAAAAAGCTTTTTTATGTACTTTTTTTAAGTAAAAAAGCACAAGTATATAATTACTTGTGCTTTTGGAAGGAATAAATTTGATTCTTATTTATACTATTCTTTTTCTAATGTCACTTAATTTCTCATTAACCAACAATTTTCCATCTCTGAAAACTTCTTTTAGTTCACCTTGTTTTTCTTCTTCCCAACTAACTTGGTCATATAATTTGTACTCTCCTTCTTCTAATGTTATTTTTAATAAGCCCTTAGCAGATTTTTTAGTACCATCATCAGTAATTGGATCTTTAAAAATTTCTCGCCCTTTACCAGCAACTTCACCATAAGTGGCTTTCATTGCAAAACCAAATGTATCACGTGTATTGTATTGATATGTAAAAGAACCAATTCCTAGTACTACATTAGTAGATGCAAACCCTTTTTGTTTTAAGCGTTCACAAATTTGTGTAGCTCTATCTAAAGTTATGCTATCTCCATAAATAGCACCTATATGACTGTCTAATTCTTTATACCCTTTTGTATTAGTGTTTCCTCCAAAAGTCTCCCAAAGCAATTCAATAACACCTTTTTGCGCTTCAATTGTTTTCCCATTTGGGTTTCCACAAATAATGTCAACAGGATCTCCACTGTCAGGTCTAATAACTACTTTACCATTTCTTGTTAGAACTTCTTTTTTTAAATTTGGTAAATATTCGGTTAGTACTTTCCATAAATCCCAGGTGTCAGAAACAATAGAAACAATTCCATTAGGGTATACCTCAGTAATTAATCGTTTAAAAGTTTCTTCTTCACCAGTGTTAGTTCCCATGCACATTACAGAATGTTCTGTAGCAGCAACTGAACCACCAATTAATTCGGTATCAGAATTTGCATTATAATAGGTTTCGAAAAAATCTATGGTAGGAATAGTGTCAGTTCCTGTAAAGCTTAAAAGATGCCCTGCTGAACTCATAATAGCAGCTTCTAATCCAGCCATTCCTCTCATAGAAAAATCATGACCTTGCCAATCTACAAATTCAGGAATAGATGAAGTTTCTTGTGCGTATTTATCTAATATTTTTCTATATTTCTTAGCAATAGTAGCTGAATTGCAAGGTAACCAAACTGTTGTAGATAGTAATGTTTCAAAATAATTAGTTAACCAAAAGAACTCTGGTAAAGTATTATACATAGTAAACATTGGAACTCTTATAGGAACTTCAACTCCTTCTGGTAATGCTTTTATAGCCATTGGAATATATCCTAAATCATGCAAGTCTTCTATGTGTTTTATACCTACTAAGTTTTCCCCTAAATAATTATTTATTCTTCTTCTATATTTTTTACAGACTTCGTTTTTAGATTTATTAAAAAAATTTGTTTGAAATTCTTCGATAATGTATTTTTTTATGAAGTATTGCAATCCGAAAAAAACAACTTTATCAATTCCTTCAATTCTACTTTTTCTAGGAGTCCAGTTTGAATATACTAGAGTTGTTTGATTAGGGTATTGTCTTCTGTGGTCTACCTTGTAACCGTCTGTGTATAATAAAGGATTCATAGTTAAATAATTTATATTTGCGTCAAATATACGCAAATTAAATTGGTGCTACAAATTTAAACTCTTTAATTGATCTCTTACTTCCATTAAAGCATAGCCTAAAAGATTTTCACCTTTCCAATTTTTTTTGGATTTGAAGAAACTTCATTATCTTCTGCCATACCTATTCACCATATTGGATCTACAGGGCTTGCTTTAACTAATACTCTTCTTTTTGTTTGTATTAAAAATTCTTTTAGTGCTGAATTTTGAGAGAACTTTGCATAATTACCATTTACAACAATTTGAAATCTATGACTGTTCCAAATATCGGAGTTAAAGTTCTCTACCTGTCTTCCTAATTTTTTTGCAGCTGCGGGAGATTTGCATTCAATAATTTTTTGCCTGATTCCTTCACAGTTAAATAACCTTGCTTTTTCAGCCATCATATAATGTTCAGCTGTTTTATAGGTAATGTTTTCTACAGTAAATTTAGCTTCTCACCATTGGCTAAAACAACTTTTACTTATGCTTCCATCTTTGTTAGGTTGATGTCCCCAAAAGAATAAATACTTTACTATTTTTCCAGTGTTTTGTATACTTTTAATTGTATGTTTCATAGTTTTCACTTAAATATTGAACAGCTTCATTTATAGTATTAAAAATTGATGTTTTATGTTTATTGCATAGAACTTTAATATAGCGACTTTGGTAAAATTCATTCGGGCATATTACTATTAACTTGGAAGTAGAAACATACATTCCTAATTCTACTAAAGAAATAGGTGATTTAGCGTTGGGTAAAAAGTTTAGTATTATTTTATCAGATATATCAAGTGCGTCTAGTTCCCATTTTATATGCTCTTTCATTTTAGAATTACTTAATTCATTATGGTCAATTCGAGTAGGATCAAAAAAATGCACTGAACTCCCAGTTTTATTAATTATTTCTTGTCTCCAATTACTTTGTAGATGGTAATCAATGCTTCCTGCTAAAAAGAAATATTCTTTTCCTTTCTCTTTCTTTGGTAATTTATTAGTTGAGGTATATATCATAATTTAATTCCTCCCTTTTTCTTCAGGATATAAGCTGTGTAGGCTATCACTTTGGCAATATTTTTTACTATCAATATCCATAATACTTAGATGGCCTTTAAAGGCGGCACCAGTATCAACATTCCATACATTACAACCTTGCATTGGAATCATAACATTATAATGAGTAGTAGGAGTGTGTCCAATATATATTTCCTTAAATAACTTTAACCTTTTAGGAAATAATAAGGAATCTTTTTTTATTCTTTTATCCATAGTAAGTGCCATTTCCCATAGTGTTCTATCCCAGTTGTAATTAGATTGGTGAACTTCTTGATAAGGACCGTGCATTGAAGTAAATCCTGCATGAATAAATAATCTATTTTGCTCATCTACATGAAAGAGTTTCATACGCTCCAAAAAATTTAAATGCTCACTTTTTTGTTCTGAACTATAATTCTCATAACTTTTTATAGTCATAGTGCCTCCATGGAATAACCAAGATTGGTTACTGGTACCTTCTTTCAACCAATTTTCACAATAAACATCATGATTTCCTTTAATAAAAATGCATTTATGAGTGCTCTCTAATTTTATTAAAAAATCGATGACCTGTGCAGATTCACCCCAACCATCTACATAATCCCCTAGAAAAATAAGAGTGTCTTCAGTATTTACTTTCGCTTTTTTCAAAATTTGTGGAATGGCTTTTAATCCTCCATGTATATCACCTATTACAAATGTTTTCATATTAAATTCGTTTGTACATTATATCTGTTCTGAGTACGTACTTTATACCTGAAATTATTTCTTTTCCCTCGTGCCTCAATCGATGTTTAAACACAAGAGCAGTTCCTTTTTTGGGAGAAATGGTAAATAGCTTTCTAAATTCAGTTTCACCTCCTTCAAAGTCATCATTTAAATATATGAGAAATGAAAATAAGCTTTCTTCGTTTAAATTTCTTTTAAAACTTCCATCAATATGCATTTTAAAACGTTGTCCTGATGAGTATTTATAGACTCTAAACATTTCATTGAGCTCTAATGCTTTATAAAATCCAACTTTTTGAGGAATAAACTCTTGAATTTTTATCCAAAGCTTGTCAGCTAAATTTTTGTCGAAAAAAATATATCTATCGTTATTCCGAATATTTTTATTCATTATTTGTTGACCATCAATAGAAATTTTGGCTTCTTCAAATTTTATGTTTTCATACTGATTTAAGTAGTTGTTACATTCATGTTCAGTGAAGAAGTTTTCAATGGTAAATACATCAGGGTTTAATGCAATTTTTTTCATAATCTCTAACTTTTAAGTACTATAAATTCAGAGGGAACACTATTAGTTAGCCATACATTATTTTCAGATAGATAAAACTCGTATCCTTCTAACTGCATTTCTCCTGATTTAACAGTCAAAATAATTGGTTTTCCTCTTCTACTACCAACTTTCATAGCAGTTTCTATTTCTGTACTTAAATGAACATGCTGTCTGCTCATTTTTTGTAACCCCTTATCATGAATAGCGTTCATGAATTTGGCAACAGTTCCGTGGTATAAAAATTCAGGAGGTTGAACAGGTTTTAGTTCAAGATCTATTGTTTTTAAAGAGTGCCCTTGATTCGCTCTTATTTTTGTTTTATCATCATTAAAAGTGAATCGTTTTTTATCGTTGTTAACAACTACACCTTCTAATTCATCTATAGTAAAACGAACTCCATGTTTTCTTGATTTTTGAAGTAATTCTTCAACAGTAGCCCATCCATTTGAGTCTAATTGTAATCCAATTTTTTCAGGTTGATGTCTTAATAGTAAACTTAAAAACTTACTTATTCTTTTTATATTTTTTCATTCATTGTTTTGATAGCTATTTCAGCTGCTAATTGCTTTGGAAACTTATAAATACCAGTACTTATATTAGGAAAAGCAATTGTATTCAAGTTGTTCTCTTTAGCAAGTAACAAACAGTTTACATAGCAGTTTGCTAAATTTTCTTTCTCTTTTTCAATCCTTTTCCCACCATTGTATACAGGGCCAACTGTATGTATCACCTTTTTTGAAGGAAGATTACCAGCTGTTGTAATCACAGCCTCTCCAATTTTACATTTCCCTTGCCTATTTCTTATTTTTTGACATTCTTCAAGTATAGTTTTCCCACCAGCTCTATGTATGGCGCCATCAACACCGCCACCACCTAATAAACTGGAATTAGCTGCATTTACTATTGCATCAACTTTTATTTTTGTAATATCCCCTTGAATTAAATTAATTTTCATAGCAAATTTCTTTATTGAACACAGATTTAAATGCATTTATATACTTATCGTTTTTAGCATAAATAGCAAATACAATATGCTTAAATTGGTTTTTAAATCTATTACTTAGATGCTTATGGAATAAAGTAGCGATAATTTCAGGATCGTTTTGAAACACTCCACATCCCCAAGCTCCTAATATTAATGTTTCATAGTCTTCTTTAGCACATATAGACAACATCTTTTCAATTCTTAAATCCATTATATCGGTAATAGAATCTAACAAATGCTGCTCTTTTAATTTTATTACGCCTTTATTCACAGCTGCTGAGGTAATAAAACCGCAAGAGGTATAGTTTTTAATTAAGTCACCTTTTCGATTTCTGAAAACAGGAACATTAGGACTATGAATCATACTATCGGTATAAATACATGATTTCATATTTCTGTGGGTAGTGTAAAATTCATAAGCTTTCATTTGACTTGCATATAAAGCTGAAGAAACAGATAAACTTTCCTCTTGAGCTAATGCACCGTTTAAAAAACCTCCACCAGGATTTTTGGCAGAAGCAAAATTTAAACACATTATTTTATTATCAATCTTTTTTGATAATCTTAATATACTAGTAATTGAATCTTCGTTGATAACAGTAAATTCAGTTTTAACATTATTTTTTAAATCAACTGTTTTTTTTAGACTATCTAACTCTATTGAAGTAAAAAACCTAGTATTACTTATTGATTTTTCAATTTCAGAACCTATCGTTATATTATTGTTTTCTGTGTCTAAATAAAAACCTTGTTCGATTATATTTAGTGTTTCTTGTGCTTTTATTTTTCTTGTTGACTTTTTCATAGCAATTTTAACCTTTTATTCACTTCATTATTTTTACTTATAAAAGGCTTCTCTTCAGGTACTATTAGTTTATCTAATTCTTTATTTAAAACGTGCTGATGTTGCTCTTTAACAAATTGAGAAATGTCTTCAATTTCTATAATGTCTTCAGTTGCATACTTTATGATTTCATTATTTCTAATTCCAATTTGTATAGCTCTTCTATCTATTTTATCTCCATAAGGATTATGATCAGGGTCCCATTGTAAACGTATTGAAGAATTTTTTACCTGCTCTTGCCAGTTTTCACGCGTTGTATAAATGTCTTCTTGATAATTAGAATAAACAGCTTTACTTAAATAACGTTCAAAAGCTTCTTTTTTTAGGTGAATAGCTAAAACGATTTCTTGCCCTTCTTTTGTACCCCAACCATTTCTGTACATCATCCATAAAAAGTTAGGTTTTATCCATGTCATACGTGTATATTTAAAAGGTCCACCGAAGTATTGGTTGTTCATAGCAAAATTCCCAATAGCTGGACGATATGATTGGTATACAACCACTTTTTCGTCATCATACTGTGCCATTATGTGATGTCCTTCTTTTGGCCACTCTTTTATTTGTTCTTTATATAGCTTTGTTTTAAGTTTCATTTTTATGTTTTTAATTGGTCAATATGTAATTGTACCAGATCATTTTCTGTTTGTTTAAATTTTTCTCCAATAAAAACTTTTATAATTTCTATTTTATTAATAATGTTCTGGTTGAAGTTTTCTAAGTTTTCAGAAGGAACCCAAAGTTCATTATGAATTTTTCCACCAACATTTTCTACTTTATACTTCTTGAACTCTTCTTCAGTAATTTCAAATTTTGTTACAAAACCTAAATAGTTACCAAATTCATCTGTTGTATTCCATTTTGAAGCTATTTCAGCAGCATACTCTTCATTTAAAACAGGATAGAATATTGGTTGCCATTCAAGTCTTGGAGGGAAAGCTTTGTAATCATTTTCAGCAATTAAAATTAATTCCTTCTCACCGATAGGTCTGTATAATGTTCTTGTTTTCATAACTCATTTTTTATTACTTCTTCTAATTTTATTTGTATACAATTTTCTCCATCAAAAGTTTTAAAGCTATCAGTGGTGAAAATTTCAGAAAAATGTTTTTTAAGTTCCTCAAACCCTTTACTAAATATCCCATGGCTTACAGCTAAGTATAAATTTCCAGCATTTTTAGATTTTAATTCTTGTGCTAAGCCTAAAAAAGTACCACCACCATCACAAATATCATCTACAAGTAAACAATCTCTCCCTTTTAAATCTTCAGCATATACTTTGAAACCTGATAATTTTCCTGTTTTTATATCTCTACTTTTTGAGCATTCTACCACTTCATAGTTTTGTAAATAAGAAGCTACTTTATATATTTTTTTTAAAGCTCCACCATCTGGTGATATTAATATTAATTCTTCTGATAGTTTATTAGTAACTAGTTCTATAAATTTATAATTGTCAATTACCTTACAGTTATTTAGTAGGGCAGGAGTAACTTCTGAATGCGGGTCAAAAACAGTAACCGATTGGTAGTTTTGACTATTAATAACTTCTGCATATACTTTTACCGATAACGGTTCACCACTTGTCATTAATCTATCTTGACGTGCCGCTGGAAAATAGGGGAGTACCAAATTTAATTTTTCAACTCCCATATTTTTAAGTGCATTGGTAGCCAGTAAAAGAGTTCCAATATCATTAAATGATTGAACACGATGTGTAATAGTAACTTGTTCTATGTTTTCTAAATCAGCTATGATTTTAATATGCGGTTCACCTCCTGAAAAGGTGAAAAATTCAAATTCGATACTGTTAGAATTACCAAAAGGAACGAATTGTTTATCTAAATTTAAAATCATATTGCGTTATTTTTACGCAAAAATAGAAAAGTTTTTTAGTTTAGAAAAATATTTTGTGTTTTTTTTACGCAAACTTAATTTCGAAGTGGAATCCGTTCTCTTCTAGTTCTTTATATTTTTCGTCATTAAACTTGAAAAGTTTTGCTGGACGACCACTTGAAGGTTGGTGAATTTTATCAGTTTCAGTTAGAATACCAAAACTGAGTATTTTTTTTCTAAAATTGCGACGGTCAATTTTTCTGTTTAAAATAGTTTGATAGAGGTTTTCTAAATCAGAGAAAGGAAATTCGTTATTTAATAATTCAAAACCAATAGGTTGGTAGTTGATTTTATTTTGTAGTCTTCTTAAGGCAGTTTTTAAAATGATATCATGATCAAAAGCAAGTTCAGGGAGTTTACTTATAGAAAACCATTGTGCTTCATCAGCGTCTGTATCTGCAGAAATTTTAAAATTATTTGGACTCACTAAGCCAAAATAAGTTACTGATACTACTCTGTTACGGGGATCACGTCCAGGTTTTCCAAATGTGTATAATTGTTCTAAATAATCGATTGTAACTCCTGTTTCTTCAGCTAGTTCTCTTTGAACGGCATCTTCTAAAGATTCGTTTTCTAAAACTAATCCACCAGGTAATGCCCATGATCCTTTGAAGGGTTGAACCCCTCTTTTAATTAATAAAACGGACAGCTCTTTTTGTTCGTAACCAAATACAACAGCATCTACGGCAACTTTAATATTTTGTGGTATCTTCATTAGTGTTGAATTTACACAAAATTACGAAAGTTTTATTTGTTTTTGTAAAATAGAAGTCTTGATTATAGTAAAAAACCTTCGATCTTAGTGAAAGAAGGTTTTTTAATTAGGGGACTATGTAGTGTAACGTTATTTCTTTTTCCATGTTTTTAAAGCGTTAATCGCTTCGTTTGTGTAATCAGTAAATAAACCGTCAACACCTACATCAAAAAATAAATGATATTCAGCTTCGGGGTTTTTGTTACTCCATTGTGTATTCTCATTTCTAAAAGTATATGGATGTACCAGTAAGTTATTTTTATGAGCAAGTTTAACAAAGTTCGTTGGTGGTAGTAAAGTATGCGTTCCTTTTTCATTTGTTTTATATGAAATAATAAAAGGTTTCCATGGTCCAATTCCGTCAGCATAGGTAGCGGTGAATTTCATGCCTTCTTCGGTTGTAAAGAACTCATAAGTTCTTTGATCTCCTTTTACATGAAAATCATAAGGGGCTACGTAAGATATAAAATCACCTTGTGGTACGTTGAAATTTAATGAGCCATCTTTGTTAATGTTGTATGTAGAGATTAGTTGCACTAGTTTTACAGATAGTTTAGTGTTTAAATATTGTAAAGGTTCAACTTCAAAGCACTGAACAAATACAAGAGAGTCTTTGTCATCTAGATTATTTTCTTGTAAAGCTTCAATTAGTTTATTTTCCATAAAGTGGGAACCAAAAACAGAATTATGGAAATAGGGGTGCTTAATTTCAGGATAAATACCTACTGGTTTTGTTATGTTTTTAGAGTGAGAAATGGTTAAGTCTATTACTTCTTTAAATGTTGGGATATTAAATTGATCATCAAAATTAGTGGGTCTTCCGTTATAAGCTTGTTTGGCTTTTAATTTTTTTATTTGAGCCAATGTAAAATCAATAACAAACCAATCCGTAACCATTTTTCCGTCTACGTTTTTTGTAGTTTTTAAGTTAGCAAATTCGGCAACTTCTGAAACATTAGTAGTACCAGACAACATAGGTTCATGCCTAACAATTAAATGACCATCTTTTGTAAGTACTAAATCAGGTTCAATAAAATCAGCGCCTAATTCAATAGCTTTTTTATAACCTTTAATGGTATGTTCAGGTAATATTGACTGTGCGCCTCTATGGGCTATTATTACTATTTCTTTTGAGTTTTGATTATTTACTTCTTGATCTTTACAAGAGATTGTAATAATGAAAAGTAAAAGTAAAAAAGGAGATAAAGTTGATAGTTTCATGAGGGAATTTTTGTTTTAACAAATCAATGAAACTAATATGAGTTAATTGTAAAGAGAGTATTATTTAACTACAAACATTACAATCATCCTTATCTTGAACTTCACCTACTAGTTTTCCTTTTTCATTTAATACGTAACCACAGCAATCCATAAAACCTTTCGCAATTAATTTTCTAGCACGTTGTATTTGTGATTTAGTTGTTGGTAAGCTTTGATTTAAATAGTTTGCTACTTCTTGTTGTTTTAATCCTTTTATATCGGATAAAAATAAAGGATCTCGATATTTTTTAGGTAAGTTTTGTAAGATACCGCGTAAGCAATCTTTTTCAGTATGGCTATTTTCTTCAATATAAGTTTCTGTTTCTGAATTTGTAAATTCTGAAACTCTATTGATACTTTTAAAATAATCCATAGTTGAATTTCTAGCGATACTAAAAATCCATGGCTTTAATTTGGTAATATCCTTTAGAGTATGAAGTTTGGTGTGTATTTTTATAAAAGTATCTTGTAAAATATCTTCGGTAACTGTCGTGTTTGTTACTTTACCTAGAATAAAATTTCTAAGATCACTAGCGTATTTAGTCCAAACCTGTTTTGTTGTCATTTTAGTGTTTATTAATAAAACAGAAACTACTCTTAAAGGTAAGAATAATTTCTGTTATTGAGTTAACAAATTAATTGATTAACAGTTGCAATTGTTACAAGTGCAGTTTTCGCAAGTACAATTTAAGCAACTTCCAGTTTTACACCCTTCACAAGTGCAAGTACATTGGTTTTTATATTTCATGGTGTTTATATTTTAAATTCATATAGTAGACCAGAAATACTTTAAAAAGATGCAATTAGTTTAAGAAAAATTTTTCAAGCTCTTTTCTAATTGGAATTGGTTTTAAAGGAGAAATGTTTGTGCCACCTGTGTTACCTGTTGGAACCCATATTAAGGTGAATATAATAGAGGCTATAATTCTAAAAAATTGACCAATCGTTTCTTTATAGTTTTTTGTTTTCAATCCAAAAATTAACATCCAGTAGTGAGATACTGTGTGTCTATAAATATGCTTTTGACCTAAGATATGAGCGTTTTCTAAATGATAAAATGACACTTCAAAGTTGTTGCTTTTAAGTGCCATTTTACTTAATAATAGTTGATTGTGAAATTCTTTCTTTTGTAGTTGTTTAGTCATAATTGAAATAGTTTTATCAATAGACTAAACTTTTAGAAAAAAGATGCATCAATAATTGTTAAATTAATAGGTTGTTATGATAATAACACCATTAGCTCCTCTAGCTCCATACAGAGCAGCTTCAGGTCCTTTTAAAATTACTATATTTTTTACATTTGACGGTGCTATACTTTCAATACTAGCTTTAGAAACAGGAGTTTTATTAACTACAAATAAAGGTTCATTTGAAGCATTGAAAGAACCTGCTCCTCTAATAGTTACTGAATTATCTGCAGATACTACAACACCTGGAACTGTACCTTTGAAATAGTCATAAATAGTTAAAAACTCTCTGTTATTACCTCTACGAGTTCTTGTTTTTACTATTTTGGTTTGAGTACCAGTAGCTTTTGTTTTTAAAGACCCTTTACCGTAAACAAAATAAACTGTTTTTTCTCCTTTGTAAATCATTTTATCAACTCCATGTGTAGGTGATAAAAATGATATTATTCTTGGTCTTTTTTTGTATTTAACTCTAAAGAATCCTTTAGCGTCAGTTTTTCCATTAGTTTTTTTTCCATCTATAAACACCATTGCATTTGCAATAGGTGAGTTCAAAGAATCTTTGACGTAGCCTGTAAGATGTTTGCTCCTTTGTCCTACTGTAAAAATGATATTAGTGAATACAAAAATGGTTAAAAGTATAAATTTTCTCATGCTTAATGTTTTAAGTCAAATATAATGAAAAAAGCTTAGCCCTGTAAGTGTTTGTATTACAAGTTTTATGATTACGAAAATTATAAAAAACACCGATGTTTAATTAGTGTTTGCTACTCTTTCTCCATTGATATAGGTGGATTTTACTTTAGTTTTTGGAATTTTGTTACCCTCTATAGTAATAATATCGTTTTCTAAAATTACAAAATCAGCTACTTTTCCAATTTCAATACTTCCTTTTTCAGATTCCTCAAAATTTGCATAAGCATTCCATATAGTCATTCCTTTTAAAGCATCCTCTCTGGTTAAAGCATTGTTAATTTGATATCCGTTTTCTGGATATCCTTTTAAATCTTTTCTAATGGTAGCAGCATAATAAGTGTATAGCGGACTTACGTTTTCAATAGGAAAATCAGTACCTAATGCTACCTTACCATATTGCTTTAATAAATCATTGTAAGCATAAGCACCTTTTATTCTGTGTGAACCAACTCTATCTTCTGCCCAATACATGTCAGAAGTAGCATGTGTTGGTTGAATAGATGGTAAAATATTTTTAAAATGATGAAAATCTTTTAAGTCTACTATTTGGGCATGCTCAATTCTCCAACGTCTATCTCCTTTGTTTTTTAAAACATTGTTGTAGGTCTTAAGCATAACATAATTAGCAGAATCACCAATGGCATGAGTGTTCATTTGATATTTAGAATTTGCAATTCTTAAAGCTAGTTTTTGTAAATTCTCATAAGAGTTCACTAAAGCTCCAAAATGACCTTTTTTATCAGAATATTGGTCTTTTAAAGCGGCTCCACGTGAACCTAATGCTCCATCAGCATATACTTTTACTGAGCGTACGTTAAGTCTATTAGTTTTAATAATTCCTTTATTTAGATAGTAATCTAAGTTCTCTTTATTGTTAGAAATCATTGCGTAAATACGCATTTTTAAATCTCCACTTTTTTGCAAGCTATCTATAAGTTCAATTACTTGTTTATCTAAGCCAGCATCATCTACTGTAGTTAGTCCTAGGTCAAAACAAATTTTTTCAGCATCTTTAAGAGCTTGTATTTGAGCAGCTTTGTTAGGTTGTGGTACTTTGATAAAATTCATAGCGTTATCAATAAGAACACCAGTAAGTTTACCTTCTTTTTTAATAAATTCTCCGCCGTCTATTTTTGAATCGATAGTTATTCCAGCTAAATCAATTGCAACTTGATTTACTAGCATTGCATGTCCATCAATTCTTCTAATAGCTACAGGTATTGAAGGGAATAGTTTGTCTAGTTTATCTTTTGTTGGAAATTCTTTAATTTCCCAATCGTTTTGGTCCCAGCCCCTACCAGTAATGAATAAGGTGTTTTTCTTTTTTTGAAAGTCTATCAGTTTTTGTAAAACTTCATCATAACTTTTAGTACCAACTAAATTTACTTTTTGTTGTTGTAACCCTAATCCATAAAAATGGCAATGTGCATCTATGAATCCAGGGTAAATAGGTTTGTTTTTAGCATCTATAATGTTGGTTGAGGTATATTTTTCTTGAATTTCCGTATTGGTTCCTACAGCTATAAATTTCCCGTCTTTTATTGCAAAACTTTCAGCTTTATCAAAATTATTGTTTACTGTGTAAGTATTAGAGTTTGTTATAATTAAATCTGCTTCTTCTTTTTTATTACAAGAAATTATAATAGAAATAAAGAGTAGTGGAAGTATTAATTTATTCATTCAAAATTAGATTAAGTATTGGATAGTATTTCAAAAGTATTTAAATTTTATTGTTTTTTTTAAATAAAAAAAGGAAAACTAATTAGTTTTCCTTTTTAAAAATATAATAAAAAATTATTTTTTCTTACTTAATCGCGTCTAATGCTGCATTATAGGCAGGGTCAATAAAAGTAGTACTTAATTGATCAACTTGTGTTTGAGTAGGAATTACTTTTACATCAGGAGTTACCCCAACAGCTTCAACAATCTTTCCGTTACTATCTTGGAAAGCCATTAAAGGCATGTAGAAACTTAAATATCCATTATTTAATCTATTTCCACCATTAAAAGTATCTTGACCACCTAAACCAGCAGTTCCACCAGCACTGTTGTCACCAACAATTGTTACATGGTTTCCTTGAGATTTAATCATCATTGTACTGATTTCAGACATACTAACTGATGATTCATCAATTAAAATAGCTGTAGGTACATTCTGCTTAATTCCAAATTGATGAGGATTAGTTTCAACTGGCACCCATGGGCTATAGTTAAATCTACCATTACCTTCTTTTGTTCTTTGATATCCCCAAACTTTTTGTTGAGTTACAAATCTTTCTGTAAATATACGTGCATCAATTACAGCACCACCACCATTACTTCTCAAGTCTAAAACAACTTTCTTTACTTTACCGTTTGCAATTGGGTTATATACTTTTTTATAAAGATCGAAAGAATAGTTTCTAGCTATAGAACTTAATACATCATCAAAATCATTAGTTATTGGGAAAATTCCCCATAAAGTTGTAGAAAAGATGAAACTAGAGATAGTTTGGTAGCTTTTTATACGTTTTACATATATACCATATAACTCATTAACAGCAGCTTTTTGACCAGCAGTAGTTGATGGGTTGTTGTAGTATGCTCTTAATAAAGGTAAAACAGCATCGTTTTTAGTATCAAAACTAGCTTTAGCAGTAGTTGTAAAATTAGCTAAAGGAGTTAAGCTTGCTTCAAGATCGTCAACAAGTTCAGTGCTTTTGAATTTATCAAGAGCAGTAGTGTAATTTTTATATTCGTTTGAAGCGATAACTGTTGAAACTAATTTTTTAAGTTCACTTAAATTATCATTCATCATGTTTTCAAATTGAGAACCAGATGTATTGTCTAAGTCTTTTAAAGCCTTGAAGTATGATTGGTTGATTCCTGAAAGACTGTTAATATCTTTTAAGATTGGAAAAGCCCCATCATTAATAGCATGACTAATAACATTAAATTGAGATAATTGAATGTACATAGTTTCAGGATCACTTTTTAAGAATCCAGCTAAAAGTGGACCACCAACATATACAGATGCAGGATCTAATTTTTGAAGCCCCATAACCCTTCTTACGTCACGTTGACTTACTCTTGGGTTTCTTTGAGTTCTACCTAAGTTTACAAAACCATCTTCTTCAGTATATTTGTAAGTCATGTTACTTACAAATGATTCTGTCATAGTAGTTTGACGATTTAATGACTTTACACTAGGTATAGGAATTACAACACTTAATCCAAAGTGTTGATCTAATATTTTGTTAGTGATAATTTCAGCAAAATATTTAAAAGCCAAATTAGCTTCTTTTTCAGCTAAAATAGGATCAACGTTCGCTTTATTAAAAGTAGAAAAAGCTTTAAATTTAGGACTGTATTTTCTATAAATATCATCCCAGTTTTCTTCTTGTTCGTTGAAATAATTATAATCGTTGTTCATCGTATCCCAAAAAGCATTGAAAAGATCAGAATAGCTATTTACAGCTGTTCTGTTCAATTCTGCAATTTCTAATGAATCTTCTCTACAAGATTGTAGTGTAGAGAAAGATATTAATACTATAAATATTTGTAAAATGTATGTGATTTTTTTCATAATAATTAATATTAAAAGTTGTAAGATATTCCAATACCGTAATTAGAGGTAGTGTAATAGTAGTTAGACGTTTTTCTTAATTGTTTCTTTTGGTTATCAGATAAGCCATACATAAAAGAGTACTCAATAAATACACTCATGTTTTTGTAAACGTTGTAACCAAATCGAGTTTCAGCTTGTAAACCGTAATCTACTCTGTTAAATTGATTTTCATTTTTATCAAAATCATAAGATTCTATTACTGTTTTTCTAGGGAAACCGTTAAAGTTTAATCCTCCAAAAACTTCAACAGTACTTTCTCTTTCTAAAGAATTCCACCAACCCACATAAGTTCCTGCAAAAACTTCAAAATTGAATTTTGTGTTTTTTAATGCGTTATGTAAAGGTTGAATTCCTACCATTACAGGAATATTAAAATATTTAGCTCTATGAAGTGTACCAATTCCTTCTTGAGCACCTGTTCTTTGGTATTTGTAATTTTTGTTAATGTAAGTTAATCCAGTTTGGATACTTATATTTTTGTAAACTTTAAAATTAAATCCAGCTTTAAAATAAGAACCAGTATTTCCAGTATATTCTGTGTTTACTCTATTGCTAGCACTGTAGGTTATATCGTTACTGTTTCCTCCTCCAGATAAACTTACTCTAAATTTTTCTTGTGCTGAAATAGTTTGATTGGTAAAAAATGTAATAAAAAAAAGTAAAAATACTTTTTGTTTAAAAAATAGCTGTTTTTGATTGTTTTTCATAAATGATTGTTTTTAATTGTAAAATAGGTTTATTCACCCTATGCACTGGTCCGTGATGGGTGAAGTTTTTAATGAAGATTTTTAATAGCCGTGTAGGTTAAACAAGCAAAGACTGTAACACCCTAATTATTTTTTTGTTAAAAAGTAGGTTTAAACGCTATGATTATTGAGGTAATGAAATTGTAAGGGAATTAAGTGGTTTATTTTTAGCTTGATAGTGTTGTTGTTTGAGTTGTGATTTTTTTTTATTTTTTTTTATTTTTTTTGAAGAAAATTAAGAATAATAGATAATCTTGTTCATTTAGGAATGAAAATTAGAAGGAGGGAGAGTTTAAAAACACTTACTGTATTTAAATATAAAAAAGAGGAATAGAGAGTCGAACTTTTACTTTTATTAGTGTTTTTTTTATAAAAAAAAAGCTATATGATAAATTCATATAGCTAAACTAAAAATGTTTTATTTAAGATTTACGACCTGTGTTCTTCAGTTTTGTATATAAGGTAAGTCCAAATTATGAATAAAATTTGAACACCTATTCTTATATAAGAAGCAGATTTTGATCCAATAGCTGGTTCTTCTTTTAAAGAGTCCCATATGTGTATAGGCATAAATAGTATCATTAATAAAAATATACCATAAGCCGATTTCTTTTTATACCCTTTTGAAAAAAGTCCAATTCCTAGAAGTATTTCAATAGCTCCTATTATATAGTTTATAGCTAAATTAGGTAAGAAATCTGGAATGAATCCATTGTAAAAATTAGGGTTGTAGAAATGATTAAAACCACCATAAATTAAAAAAATAGCTAAAAGAATTTTTAACGTTAAAATTAAATATTTCATGATTAAGGTTTCAATGTTTCATTAGTGTATAAATATTTATCCATTAAATAAATTATACTAGCCATTGATGCGCTTCCCAATTCTAATTCTCTTTTATTTACTTTGTCAAATGTATCTGTAACCGTATGATGATAATCAAAATAACGTTGAGAATCTGGGCGGTAACCAACCAAAGTAACATGGTCGTCTTTTAATGGACCGATATCAGCTCCACTTCCTCCTTTATCAATATCATGTAAACCGTATGGTGCTAATAGTTTCTTCCAGCTTTGTAGTAAATGAACATTTTTTTGGTTGGCATCAATTGAAAACCCCCTAGGAGTATGTCCTCCTGCATCCGATTCTAATGCTCCAATATGTAATTCACCATTTTCTTTTGCTAAACGAGCATATTCTGTAGCTCCTTTCATACCATTTTCTTCATTCATAAAGAAAACGATACGAATTGTGTTTTTGGGTTTTATGTTATTTTTTTTAAATAAGTAAGCTACTTCTAATGATTGTACTATTCCAGTTCCGTCATCATGAGCACCATCGCCTAGATCCCAAGAATCTAGATGTCCACCAACTACCATTATTTTATCTGGGTTTAGACTTCCTTTAATTTCTCCAACTACATTAAAAGAAGGAGCGTCTGGTAAGGTTTTACAACTTTGTTTAAAGTAAAATTTTAAATTAGGGTTGTTTTTTAAGTGTTTACTTAAGTTTTCAGCACCTCTAGAACTAATAGCAGCTGCTGGTATTTGATGTTCTTTAGCAATATCTCCATATCCCATAGACCCTGTATGAGGGTAATCATTAATACCGTTGGTCATTGAACGAACAATCATCCCTTTTGCTCCAAAAGGTCCAACAACAGATGCGCCAGCAAAACGTTGACCAACGCAACCTCCATAAGCTTTAAAAGTGTGTATAAGAGTATTGTCAAAAGCACCATTAAAAAAAACAATTTTGCCTTTTGCTTTATCTCCTAGTTTTTTAGCTTCTTCTAAACTTTTAACTTCAATAACTTCAGCAGTTATTCCATTTGTTGGAGTAGCAATAGAGAACCCTAAAGCACAAATAGGAACATTAATTTTATTACCGTTAATTGTATAATTAGCCTCTTCTTTTTCTCCACGAACCCAATGAGGAACCATTACAGGTTGTAACCAAACTGAGTCAAGACCAACTTCATTCATTATTTTTTCACCCCAAATTACTGCTTTTGCTGCTTCAGGAGAACCTGATAATCTACCTCCAATATTTGATGTTAAATCTCGTAGCCATTCATAAGATTTTCCTTGGGTTAAAGCAGTATTAAAAAGATGTTTAATATTGGTTGAATCTTTTTTTTCTTCAACGGAAAATTTAGCGGGGGATTTTGATATTTCTTTTTGTTCTGTTTTACAAGAGAATATAATAACAGAAGCAATAGTTAGTAAGGTTAATTTTTTCATTTAAATCTAGATCTTTATATGCTATAAATCTACAAAATAGAATTAAGATAAATTGTTTTGTATGGCAGATTTATACCTTTTAAGCTCTTTAATAACTTTAGGAGCTAGTAAAATTAAACCTATCATGTTAGGAACCATCATAGCAAAAACCATGGCGTCTGAAAAATCAATCACAGCATTTAAACTAGCAGCTGCACCAATAATAGTGAAAATACAAAAGATAATTTTATAAACATTTCCTGTTCTTTTTTCTCTTCCAAAAAGATAAGACCAAGCTTGGTAACCATAATAAGACCAAGATATCATAGATGAGAAAGCAAATAAAATTACTGCTATTGTTAGTATGTATGGAAACCATGAAATTCCACTTTCTAAAGCTTTAGAAGTAAGTATTGCCCCTTGTTCAAACGAAATGGTGTTACCAGGTGTTATTTGTCCAGTTATAATTAAAGCTAAAGCAGTCATTGTACATACAAGAACAGTATCAATAAATGGTTCTAACAAGGCAACTAAACCTTCACTAGCTGCATAATTTGTTTTTACAGCTGCATGTGCAATTGATGATGAACCAATACCAGCTTCATTAGAAAACGCACCTCTTCTGAACCCTTGAATAAGTACACCAACCATTCCGCCAGCAATTCCTGTAGGATTGAAAGCACCTTCTATGATTTGGTTAAAAGCAATTGGAATTTGTGTGTAATTTATTGATAAAATTATGATTACAGCTATCACGTATACTAATACCATTACAGGTACCACTTTGTCGGTTACTTTTGCTATTTTTTTGATACCACCTATAATAACAATACCAGCAAATATGGCCATAACCAGTCCAAATAACCAACCTTTACCGTAAATAAAACTCTGCTCACCACCAGTAACATATTCAAATAATTTAAAAGCTTGATTTACTTGAAACATATTTCCACCACCAAATGAACCTCCAACGCACATTATAGCAAAAATTATAGAAAGAGTTTTTCCAATTTTATTAAGGCCAAGTTCTTTTAAACCGTTTTTAAGGTAATACATAGGGCCTCCAAATACAGTTCCATCAGTTTCTATTTCTCTGTATTTTACTCCCAAAGTACATTCAACAAACTTAGAAGCCATTCCTAATAAACCAACAATAATCATCCAAAATGTAGCACCAGGACCACCAATAGATAAAGCAATTGCTACTCCAGCAATATTTCCTAATCCAACTGTAGCAGATAGGGCAGCAGTTAATGCTTGGAAATGAGAAACCTCTCCATTGCCTTCTACTTTTATGGTTTTAGCAATGTCTGTTTTATTATCAGGTTTATCTATGCTGTCGTATTTTCCTCTTACTACATTTATAGCTGTAAAAAAACCACTAAAATTAATTCCTTTAAAATAAATTGAAAAATAACATGCTCCACCAACTAAAATTATTAAAACCCAAGGAATAGCTATGTTTTCTGTAATAGGGATTTGATATAGTATGGTATCGGTAAACCAACTAGTAGCATTATGAAAAGATTGATTGATTTTTTGATCTAAAGATTGAGTTGTGTTTTGAGCTACAGTAATTAATGGAGAAATGAATAAGGTAATAAAAGTAATTAAACGTTTCATGGATGTTTTAAATTGATTTCTGCTAAATTGCTTAGAATCAGTTTAAAATAAAAGGTTACGCATTGATGAAAATAAGAGTTTGTATGGTTAAGTATATGATTAAGTATTTAATTTAACTACAGGAAATAGTGGCAAAACCTAACAGGTTTTTATCAATAGCATAACTTATTAATTGTTCTTTTCCGTCAGACCCAGAGACATTTAAGGCTTTTTTTATTTGGTAAATATGAGCTTGAAATCCATCTACACTAATATTCATAGCTTCTGCAATTTCGGTATATGATTTTTTTGTTCCACAAACACCAAGGTTTGCTAATACTTCTTTTTGACGATCAGATAGTTCAACTTTTGAAGATTTTTTTAACTTTTTATACTTCTTTTTTTGTTGATCTATTTCGGATTTTAAGTGTTTTATTGTGTCTAAGTGACTTTCATTTGCTATTAATAGAGTTTCTTTGTCTTTCTCTAATGTCTCTTTTATCGTTTTTATTTTTATAAATTCAGATTGTTGTTCTTCTTTTTCGGCTAATAATTTCCAACTGTATAAAAGTATTGTGAACAATAGGATGAATAAAAATTTAAAAGATAGTGCAGTAACAATTCCTAATATGTTCCATGTGCTTAAAGGTATCCAATATTGAATTTGAGTTTCAGGAATAATTCTGTGGGTAACTGCAATTATTATTAAAACAAATAAAGCAAAAGTAGGGAGGTACATAAATCGCATACCTCTATTTTTGAATGCTTTATTCAATTCTTGAAGTAAAGAAAATGCAACAACTAATGAAATTGGGATATCAATTAACCAAATTACATTATTACTGGCATTTTCATTGTTATTACTATAAAATGAAATTAAAAATACGGAAGCAATCATACCTAAAATTCCTCCGAAAATTATAAAAACTTCTCTATTAGTGAATCGTTCTATGATTCTAATAACAATACTTCTTTTTTCATAATGTTCTATTGAAGGTATAGACATTAATATAAACAAAGAATTAACTAATGAGAAGAAAACTCCTAGACTAATAATAATTTTATGGTTAGTAGAAATATTGAAAACAGAAGTTAGAATTATATTTATAAAAGCACCTGCTCCCCAAGAAAAAATAGCTAAAGCAAACCACTTAATACCCTGTATTGAATTGGTATCAGTGTTTTTGTTTTTTTCTTTAAAGTATACACGTTTAATTACAAAAGCAGTAATTAAACAAACTATAGCGGTTATATAGAAAGAAACTTTTGTTAACATTAGTTTTTTTAGGAAACTAAATTACTAATAATTATTAGAGTAATATGTAATGGATATAGTTTACGTCTTGGTTATTTATGTAAATTCGAGTAAAATTAGTTAACTTTTTTATACTAAAATAGTAGTTCCATTAGATGATTTATTATTGTTTTCATCAAAATAAAAATCAATTCTACCTAGATTAACTCCGTAAGCACCAACTTGATTGATAAGAGTGTTTTTATCATCTATATTTTTTATAATAGTTGGTTTTGGTAAAAATGTATGCGTATGCCCTCCAATAATTAAGTCAATATTTTTAGTAGCTTTAGCTAAGTTTAAATCAGAAATGGTGTCAGGATTGTTTCTATAATAATATCCTAAATGAGATAAACAAATAATTAAATCACAGTGTTCTTCGTTTTTTAGGGTGTTTGTTATGTCTTGAGTTATTTCAATAGGATTTAGATAAGTAGTTTCTTTATACATTCTTTTGTCTACTAATCCATCCAATTCAATACCTAATCCAAATATTCCTATTTTAATACCATCTTTAAAAATGATTTTGTAAGGTTTTACGTGGGTATCTAAAACAGTGTTTTTAAAATCGTAATTAGCAGAGACAAAGTCGAATTTAGCATTTGGGAGCTGTTTATATAAGCCATTTATAGAATTATCGAAATCGTGATTTCCAATAGTGGCAACATCGTATTTCAGCATACTCATTAGTTTAAATTCAAGAGCACCCTCGAAGTAATTAAAATAAGGAGTTCCTTGAAAAATATCTCCAGCATCTAGAAGCAAAGTGTTTTTGTTTTCTAATCGTATTTGTTCAATTAAAGACGCGCGTCTAGAAACACCACCTCTATTTGCGTATCTAGTATGATTTGCTTTAAAAGGCTCAATATGACTATGTGTGTCATTTGTATGTAGAATGGTGATATGTTTTTGTTTTTTTGGAATAAATGACGGTAATGTTATTCCACCAACCATAGCAAGTGTTGAAGCTCCTCCTAACTGTTTAATAAAATCACGTCTTTTCATTATTTAATAATTATGCGGTTATCTATTGAGGTTTTCAGGGTGTCCACTTTTTTAAAGTAGTTGATAATAGCGTCTCTAACTTTGTAGTTTAATTTTGTTAACTTTTTTGGGTTTTTAAAAAAAATCATTTTGTCACCACCGCCTTGTAAAAAATCAGATGTTAATACAGAGTATGTTTTATTTTTATCGAATATTTCACCATTAATTTTTAAAGAGTAGTTGTTTTCTTTAATTGTTAATTCTATATTTTTCGATAGGGGGTTCGCTACTTTGTTTTCGATGAAATAATTAACAAGTTCAATTACTTTGTTTCCTGTAATTTCTGCTACTACGAGCTCATTTTCAAAAGGCATTAATTTAAAAGCGTGTTCTTTTGTTATTTTTCCAGCAGGAATTGTTGCACGTATTCCTCCATGATTAAACATAGAAAAATCAATAGAGGTGTTGCTTTTCTCTTTAAAAATTGGGGCAGCCATTTCAATACATAAATCAGCTAATAAATTTCCTAAATTACTTTGCATATTAATACCTTGTCTAGTTAATTTTTCTGGCGTATAACTTAGTACTTTAGACATATTATCTGCTAGCTTTTTTTTGTAAGGAGCTATAGTGTCATCTATTTTTTCTGAAGATTGTATGGTACTATCAATTGCTATTGTTTTAGCAGTTATTTTGGTGAGGTGTGTTTTGTTTTTTTTACAGGAAGTAATTGCCAAAAAAAAACAAAATAAATATGATAATTTCATTTAAATAAAATTTTATTTAACTAACGTTCCTTTACAGTTAGTTAGTATATAATTAAAATGTTCAACATCTGAGTCGTTAAGTTTTAATGTTCCTGTTATTGATACTATATTGTCTGTTTTAAATTTTAGTTTAAAATTAGATTGTAGTTCTATGGTGGTTTCTGGACCACCAATACCACAAAAATAACAAGCAGACATTGGACCTTTTGATAAGATGTTGTATTTTTCGCTAAGGTCTAAACTTAAAAAATAACCAGTAATAGTTATTTGTTTTCCATCTAAAGCTTTAACAGAGTCTGAAAATTTTGGATGCAATAAGGTTTCATTATAATCAGGGAAATATTTTTCCGTAAATTTTACTTTAGATAAATCTTTCCAAGTTACTTTTTGCTGACCAAAGGTCAAATAAAAAGATAGGAAAAAAAACATAAAAAGAACTTTATTTCTCATTGCTTAAAATTGTAGATATATTCATGTTTATTATTGGATAAATAGCTAAAGAAATGGAAAGAAAGACCATTAAGAAAACAAACGAAGCTATTTGCAAAAAATCTTTAAAAACTAATTCTTGAAGTATAATTTGTTGGTTACTAATTTGTATTAAACTAACGATAGTTCCTAATGCTATTTTGATTAATAGGAACCCCAATAAAAAAGCAATTAATACTATAATTCCACCTTCGTAAATTACCATCTTAATTAATTGATAATTATTAGCTCCATAAGTTCGTAAAATAGCTAAATCAAAAGCTCGTTCTTTTATCATTTTATAGGAGCTTATGAAAATAATAACACAAGAAATTATAAGAATTAAATAACCTATCCAAGAAATAGTTTGAAGTCCAATGTTTGTGTATTTATATAACTTCCCCAATTCATATTTAGGCAAAGCAGCTTGCATACTAGTATGCTTATTAATTTTTCTAGGAATAGTTAAAAAAGCTCTTGGATTTTTAAAAGTTACTAATAAAGAGGTGATTTCTTTATCTTCGTGTTCTTCGTGTTCTTCGTGTTCTTCATGGTGTTTATGCTCTTCATGATGTTCTTGTTCTTCATGATGCTCATTGTTACCATGATCATGTGTTTCCCATACACTTTCTAAATTGGTAATTATTAAGCGATCTATTACTTTTTGCGTTGGTTTTAAAATACCTACTATCGTTAATTTGTCTGAATGTACCTCTATATTATTTTCTATTAGTCCATGAGAACTTAAAAAAGAATCTCCTATTTTTAGGTGTAATTCCTTAGCTACGGTATTTCCTAAAATCACTTCCATAGCTTTTTGAACTTTACGACCTTTTTTTAACTCGGCTTTATAAAGAGAGATAAATTGATTTGTTGTACCTACAATTCTATATCCTTTGTAATTATCACCATAAGAAATAGGAACTGCAAGTTTAATCATTGAGTTTTTACCTATTTTTTTGGCATCCTCATAAGGAATGTTCCCAGTTGGGTTATCTATATGTAATACAGAAGCTAAGGTTAACTGTAAAGGACTTCCTTTGGCTCCAATAACTAAATCAATTTGGCTTAAGTTATTTTCAATTTGAGTTTCAAAAGATTTTTTTAATTGTTGAATACCTAAAAGAAGGGTGACACTTAGCGATAAAATAAAAATGCTTAAAAAACTATATAATGGTTTTGATTTTATATTTTGAATACTAATTTTCCAAATGTTCATAATGTAATTGAGTTTTGGAAGTGTGATTTTAGTCTATGATCGTGAGTAATAACGATTAAATTAGCACTTGTTAGTTTTGCCTGCTCTTTTAAAATTTTAATAACAGTATTACAGTTTTGATCATCTAAACTAGAGGTGGGTTCATCAGCTAAAATAACTTTGGGATTATGAATTATAGATAAAGCTATTCCTAGTCGCTGTAATTGACCTTCACTTAATTTGTTTACTTTTTTGTTTTTTAAATCATAAATATCTAACTGCTTCAATAGATCTTCAATCTCTTTGTTAGTTGTGTTTTTTTTGCTGAAAAAAAGACGTGTTTGTAAGTTCTCAAATACATTTAAAGATTGAACTAAATGATTTTTTTGAAAAACAAGCCCAATGTTTTTACCTCTAAATGTATTTAATTCATTATTTGATAGTGAATTAATGTCTGTTTTGTTGATTGTTATTTTTCCTGAAAGAGGAGTTAATAAACCAGCACAAAGATGTAGTAGTGTTGTTTTTCCAATACCAGATTTCCCTAAAATGAGCAAGTTTTCTCGTTTTTCTAAAGTAATATTTGGAAATTTAAAAATTTGATTTCCTTTTTTATATTGAAAAGTAAGGTATTCTGTTTGTAACATCTTATGTTTTTATATTCTTTATAGGAAATTTAAATAGCTATTGGCCATTGGTCTTGTTTAGGAAATAACTGTTTTTTCCAAGCTTGTATTTCTAAATCTGTTAACAAACAATTTTCTAATTCTTTGATCATTTTTATTTTGTTTAGATGTTGTCCAATAAAAACTAACTCTATTTTTCTATCCCCAAAAGAAGAATCCCAGGTTGATTCAATTAAATCTTTATTTTCAGTAAATGAAGCATAGTTAATTCGTTCAGAAAAAGGCATGGAAGCCCACCAAACACCTGCGTTATCAGCTTTACAAGAGCCTCCAGCAGAACTCCACAATAAAGCTTGATTTGGTCTTGAAGCTAGCCAAAATAAGCCTTTACTTCTGATAATATTTTGTGGGAAATGTTGGTTTAAGTAAGTTAAAAAACGTTCTGGATGAAATGGTTTTTTATTTCTGAATACAAAAGATCCAATACCGTATTCTTCAGTTTCTGGGACATGTTCATTTTCTAACTCTTTTACCCAACCAGCTGATGCTTCTGCTTTTTCATAATCAAATAAGCCAGTATTAAGAACATTTTTTAATTCAACTTGAGACTCATTAGTTGTAATGATTTCAGCTTCTGGATTTAATTTATGAATAATAGCATGAAGTTCTTCTACTTGTTCAGCGGTTACAAGATCAATTTTATTAATGATTATTACGTTTGCAAATTCAATTTGATCAGTTAATAAATTTACAATAGTTCTATTATCACCCTCTATATTTGTAAGTGATCTAGTTGTAAGATAATCTGAACTTGAAAAATCTTTTAAGAAATTAAAAGCATCAACAACTGTAACCATTGTGTCTATATAACTAAAACGGCTAAGATCTATCTTCCCGTCTTCACTTTCAAAACTAAATGTTTGTGCAACTGGAATAGGTTCACTTATACCTGTACTTTCAATTAATAGATAATCAAATTTATTTTGAGATGCTAGTTTTTCTACTTCTACCATAAGGTCTTCACGAAGAGTACAGCAAATACAACCATTAGACATTTCTACTAGTTTTTCTTCTGTTCTAGATAGTGTATTTTCATTTTCAATGAATTGAGCATCAATGTTAACTTCACTCATGTCGTTAACAATTACCGCTACTTTTAAACCTTTTTTATTATGTAGTACATGGTTTAATAATGTGGTTTTTCCAGCTCCTAGGAATCCACTTAATACTGTTACTGGTAGTTTTTTCATGTTGTTTTTGAAATAGTTAATGGTTTATATTTCAATTTAATTTAAAGATGTTCTTTTTTAGTATCCGACTTTTTTTAATGCATTCACATGAGTAAAAGCCTTAAAGTTTATAGGAAAGCTTATTAAGTACTTAACTTTTTATCTTCCGTGTAATTTCATGTTTGGTAAATCATTAAGATCTCTTAAGTAATAATCAAAAAAACTTTTAGTTTGAGAGAAAAATTCATCACGAAATTCTCTTATTCCATGATCAGCTCCTTCGAATAAAATAAAACGGACAGGATGTTTATACTTATATAAGTTGCTTACCAATTCTAATGATTCAGTAGCTTGAACACGCCAATCTGAGCTTCCATGCATTATTAAAATTGGTGTTGTTTTACACATTTTATTAGCCCAGAATACAGCAGATCGTTTTTTAAGTTCTTTCTCTTTGTTGTCGTTATAATTTGGAATATACTTGGCGTATACATGTTTTTCAAATTCTGGACGATTTTTAAGAGCTGTAAACGCATTGGCTGCACCAGCAAGAACTACTGCAGCTTTAAAAGTACAAGTTTTTTTAAGGGCTAGGTAGGCCATCATGCCACCTCTACTAGCACCTTCTATACCTATTCTAGAGGTGTCCGCATTTTCAATTTCATTTAAAGTAGGAATAAGGTTTAAAACATCATTTACGTCACTACCGCCTATTTCTTCTTTTCCTTCACTACCGCTATTTCCTCTATATTGACTAGCTGCTACAACATACCCCCAACTTGCAAGTTTTCCAAGAAAGAAACCAACGCCAGTTTCGTTCCATTCTCCAAAATTTCCAGTACCTCCTCTATTTGAAATAATACAAGGAAAATTACCTTCCCTAATTGGTTTAGCAATAAAACCTTTAATTTTTAATGAGTCAGATAGGTATGTTATACTATAAAACTCAACTTTTTTTAATGCTGAAATCATATTAGAATCAGCCTTTTGAATTTTTGTTAGTGTTGACTTACTTAAAATAAGTTTTTCTTTCTTTATAATTTTTCCATTTTGAGCATGTAAATTATAAGAATTGTAAAGAATAAAAAGTAAAATTGTAGCTAGTTTATACCTCATGATTTCTTAATCTTGATTAAGATTCTATTTTATTAAGCATATTCATTTTTTCGATTAAATCACCTGTAATAGCAACAACAGCTGGTTTAGGAATACCATCTTTATCAAAAGGCCATTTGCTTGTAGGATTTTTTAGATCTCTAGTTTGTTCTCCTGGGTGTTGTACACTTAAAAATAATGTTTTACCATCAGGAGAGAACCATGGTCCAGTAAATTCAGCATCCATAGGAGCAGAGGCAACTCTAACTACTTTTCCTGCATCTATACCGTGTCGTGGTATTACAAATAAGCTATTGTTTTTAAAGGGAACATAAGGTTTATCCTCTCTGTTCATAGAGTTTCCTGAGATGTCAGAAGTCATCCAAAGATTTCCTGATAAATCAAAAGCTAAGTTATCTGGGCATGAAAACCCGTTAGCTTCTCCACCTGCTTTATAGGTAGAAGCTTTAAAGGTTAATGCATCAAAAGCAAAGTTGTTTTCTTCAATTTTTAAAATAGAACCATGAAAATCACCTTTACTTTTGTTATTAGTTAGTGAAACAAAAATGTTTCCTGTTATTGGATCAATTTCAATATCTTCAGGTCTGTTTAATTCAGTTGCACCTAGAAGCTTTGAAGCTTCTCTAGCTCTAATTAAAACCTCTGTTTGATTTTTAAATTTGTCTTTTAAAATAGGTTGACTATCCCAGTCTAACGCAAGCCATTTCCCATTGATAGTGTCGGCAACATAAAGTGTACCTTCTTTTAAAGATTGTGGCTTTGAAGAAATGAATTTATATAAATGTTCATCGTTTTTATCATCTCCAGTATATGCTACTACTCGTTTATCTTTAAGTTCATATAATGTACAACATTCATGAGCAAACCTTCCTAGCGCTATATGTTTTTGAGCAGCTCCACTGTTTGGGTCTATTTCTACTACCCAGCCATAATGTTCGGGAGGATAATTGTAAAATTTTTCCCACCCATAGCTACTTGGTTGATGAGTAGCTACATTTGTTTCATCATATTTAGTTTCACCAAAGCAACTATCATAATTTTCTTCACATGTGATAAATGTTTTCCAAGGAGTAATTCCTCCAGAGCAATTACTATTTGTTCCAATAACTGTGTTTTTTCCTTTAATAGGATGATCCCAGTTAAGGTTCATTGGAGTTTTAGCTGTTATTCGTTTGTTATGTGGATCGTTTGGAACAATTTTCCATATTCCATCCTCTTCTTTAACTCTTACAATGCTTCCACCAACATTGTACATTTCTTTATCAACTTGTTCTTTTGTTTTATCTTGATTAAGTTTTTTGGATTCTCTATAATTAAAGTTTGAGACAAAAAGGGGGTTTACGTATTCATGATTAACCCATAATAATCCATCTTTAGGATTATTATCATCAAAAGGGATGTAACAATTAAAGTCATTGTTAAATCCAAAAGTGTCGGTGTCATTAATTTTATCCCCCCATTTTATTATGGTATGATATTCTAATCCTTTAGTTAATACTAAATCATCTTCGTTTGTAGGAGCTAAAGCTTCTAAAGTAACTTTCTTTAATTTTTCAAGATTTTTATAAGCTACTTTCTTAGTATTTGAAGGAGTACTATTTTTACCACAGCTAATTAAAAAGGGTGGTGAAATAATAGCGCCTAAACTAGCTTTGCCTAAAAAGGAAATAAACTTTCTTCTGTTGTATTCCATTTGTATTTAATTTAGGTAATGTTTTTGAATACAAATTAGGTTTGGATGAATGTTTTCAAAAACATCCTCAAACCGATTGTAAATCTTACCATTAATTTTTAACTTAGAATTTATAATACCACCTAATTCAAACTGTAACTCTTTTATTTTATAATTCAAGAAATAAGAAAGAATTGAAAACTGACTATCTGTATTTTTCCACAATACTTCAGTATGTTTTTTTTGTTGTATAATTTCATCGTATAGTCTTTTTAATCCCCTTATTTTTGAAAAATCTTGAGTGCTTAATGCATCGTTAATAATGTCATTATTACTAGATAAAATAAATGATATTTCTTTAATGTTATGTTTATTAATTGTTTGCTTTAGATACTCAATCGTTTTATTATTAGTAACAAAAGAATTTCCTAGTGAGGTGTAAAAATAATTTTTACACTTAAATTCATTGTTGATAGTAGATTCTAAACAATCTGTAGGACATAAAAGGAAAAGACGGTTATGCATTAGCTTATAACTTTAGGATTATAAGGGAATGAAGAATGGTGTAAATCAATTTTTAGTTTTCCATTAACAAGTTTATAACTAAAAGTATATTCAACTTTTGCCTCACTACCGTTTAAATCAGTGAAAAAATAATTACCCATTGCTAATGCGCGGTTTTCTTCTAAAATTAGATTAGAATTTTCAAAACGTACTTTTGTCCATGGTTGTATAGCGAATCCTTTATCCTCTTCACAAGCGCGATTTTCTCCAGCAATAAAATAAGATAAAGCCTCTGGTTTTGTGGGTCTAAATTGTTCTAATGAGCATTTAGTTGGTTTAAATAATACCAATCTAGATTCAAAGTTATAAAGTTCATCAAGAAATTGACTTGCAAAATTTTCACATTCAGTTCTGTTATCTTTTAATGAACCAATTTTTACAACTCCTTCTCCCCAGTTATTTTGAATGTTTACTATTTGTTCTTTAGTTATCATAATTTATGGTGTTTGATTATTAATTATATTTATAAATTCGTCACGATTTAATTTATCACTAAAAGATCCGCCATACTCTAAAGTTGTTGTGTAGCTATCTTTATCTTTTATACCTCTTGAAGAAACACATAGATGTTTAGCGCATATCATTACAATTACATCATCTGTTTTTAAAACGTTTTGTAAATTTTTAAGAATTTGTAGAGATAATCTTTCTTGCACTTGTGGGCGATGTGCATAGTAATCTACTAATCTGTTTATTTTTGATAAACCGATTACTTTATCTTTTGGTACATAAGCAATATGTGCATGTCCAGTTATGGGTAAAAAATGGTGTTCGCAAGCTGAATCAATTGTGATATTCTGCTCAACTAACATTTTTTTGTAGCCATATTTATTTTCAAATATTGATAGTTTTGGTTTGTTTTTTGGATCTAAGCCATAAAATAATTCTTTCACATACATTTTAGCAACTCTATATGGAGTTCCAGATAAACTATCATCAGTTAAATCGAGTCCAAGTTCAGTCATTATTTTTCCAAAATAAAGCTCTATATTTTTAATCTTTTCATCATCAGATTTATCAAAAGCATTTGGTAATAAAGGCGTTTCTATGTTAGAGCTTATGTGGTTGTCTCCAATTAATTCAATTTGTTTTTTATCCATGTTTTGTGCAGCATTTGTCATTTTTACATTGACAATATTTTTGATTATATAAATGAAGTCCCACTAGTATAAGTGCTACTATGTATTTAATTGTTTCATGAAGATTGATTAACTGTGTTTTCTCATTAAGTATTACTATAAATAAAGCTAACCAATTTACCCATAAAGCAGGTTTAATTATAGTATTAGAAGTGTTTTTGGTAGAATGATAAACAGCAAAAAAAGAAATAGTTAAAAAGATGTAATCTATCCATTGCCACCAAGTTGGTGTTGCATTACAACAGCTCGTTGAGCAAGTTTGTACAATAAATAAAAAAGGAGTAGCAATGCAATGAAGCATGCATAATGTACTAGCAAGAATACCAATATTATCTGATTTAGATAAAGTAAATTTCATGGATTAAACAATTAAAGCAACTAAGTTGCGAATATAAGGGTTTCTTTTGAATTTGCAACTTAGGTGCATAAACAAAGTGGTGTTAAAAAACACTTAAAATAATTTTTGAACCATGCGTAAGTACTAAATAACTGGTAATTATTATGTAGGAGATATTAAATCTAGGTTAGTTAGTAGAGTTTAAGGTATTAGTGAATTTGAAAATGAATGTGATCATCATGTCTAACTGCCTTACAACCTTGAAAGCGAACTTTAGTAGAACTTATACTTAATCGTTTTTTTAAATGAGGTTCAATAAAAATTTTTTGAACATTTTTATCTTTTGCAATTAAGTTAATTAAAAATGCATTTGCTGTATTTGAAAAAATCAAACTCTTGTTTGAACCAAATGTTAAGTATTTAGTGAAGTTATATTGCCAATATCCTTTTGATTTACAGAAATTAGTAGTGCTTTTTTCTTGCTCTTTAGGTATTTCAAAAATACCATAACCAGTGTTGGATGGTTTTTGATTGGTATGTTTTCCTGCTATATTTTTATAAATAAATGAAAGGTCTATTTTTTTTCCATCATTATGACTTAAGTGAGGTAGTAAAGGAAATCCATTAAGAAAAGGAAAATTAGCATCTAGATATACCAGTTGTAGATTCGGGTATTTATCATTAAATTTTTTACCTATAGTTTGTAATGATTTGTTTAGGGGAGTGCTTACATAGTTTCTGTTTAATACTATTGTTAAGTAGGAGTGAGGAGAAACAAAACTAGAATTACTTATTTTTTCTCTTCCACAAAAAGAGGCGATAGGTGGTATTAAAATAAATGTAGCTGTTAAATATATTCCAATAAAAATTGTTGTGTTTTTTAGTTTTTTGTACGGAGTGTTTTTTTAAAATAAAAAAGTTGACAGTATAAAAATTATACCGCCAACTTGAGTGATTATAGTTAGTAAAATGAAAATTAATAACTGTATTAATCTTTTCATTTTAAAACAATGAGTCAAACTTCCATGTGATTCCGCCTAATGCTTGAAATCCTTGAACCCCGAAGTTTGTATACTGCTGATAGTTGTTGTTTAAAACGTTTTTTAAATTTAAGAAAACAGAAAAGTCATCATGAAAATGGTACCCTCCATTAAAATTAATGTCTATATAACTTTTTAAATTTACAGTTGTAAAAGGAGAAGGTGTTATACCGTCATATTGTACGCCTTTTCTTTCTCCCACAAAAAATAAATTAGCTCCAGCATACCATTTATCAACTTTATAACTTCCAAATAATTCACCTCTAATTTTTGGTTCGTTCCATGGGTGTAACTGATTTTCAAGTGTAAATTTATTGAATTCAAGGTTAGCACCTACGGTTAAGTTTTTTATGCCTTCAAAAGCAACTTCACCAAAAAATGAAATTAACTTAGTGTCATTGTATATTACTCTAAAAGAGTTCCCAAACTCATAACCATTTAAGATAAAACCATTGCTGCCAGTAGATTTTTTTCCGTCAGATTTAGAATAGTTTAGTGTGTAAAAAGGTCTGTCTTCAATATCGGAATAGCTAGCCTTAAAATTATAACTAAATTGCTGACTCATTTTTCCTTTAATTCCTCCAAAGGCATTATATTTCTCATTAGTTTGAGTGACATCTAATGTAGGTGAAACATATGGATTGTTGTCAGAATAATTCTTGTACGTATTGTTTTTTAGACCTCCTGTAGCTCCAATAAAAATATTAGCAAAGTCTTTTACAATTGGATATGATATTTCTACATCAGGATATAATAAAAAATGGTTTACAGTTTTTTCTATATCCATAGAAAAGTATCCTTTACCTCCAAGTTTTATAGATAAATCTTTTATATTGAATTTATAATAAGGATTAACTCCTAAAGTTAAAAAACTATATTTAATTTCATTTTGACTTTCATATGCGTTAGCAAATTTTCCACCTAAAAAATTGACAGAAGTTTTTAGTAACAGATCATTTAAATTTCTATGAATTCCTTCTAAAGGAAAGTTGAAATTAACAGCAGCATCAATATTGAATTCACTACTACTGAAAGCATCTGAAAAGAAAGAAACAGATCCGTTAGCGGTGTCTATATATGAATCATCAAAATTAATTTTTCCATAAAGGTTATAGTATCCATATGTTTGAGCTTCTTCAATAGCATCAATTGTACCATTTGTGAAATCAATATTTGTAGGCAATCCATACCAATTATATTTATTTCGTTCTAAATTTAATCCTGCTTCCCAAACAAAATAACGTTGAACTTGTTGGTGATATAAATCAATATCTAAATTATAGTAAGTACTACTTAGTTTGGTGTTTTCAACAGGGTCTAGTGATAGCAGAAGTTTAGCATATACACCAGATTCACTATCACGATTCATACTTTTTCTAATATATGTTTCTATAAAAGGAGATACGATATTACCAAATCCTGCAGAGATATAATTATCATATAAGCGCTCACGTTTTCCTAGACTTATCTTTTTTAAAGCACCACTTTTAGGAATAAAAGTAGAAGCAACAGGAACAGAAAATATTTGATAATCTAATTTTTTCTTTTCAGTTTCTTTCGTGTGCGTAATTGTAGGCTTTTCTTTTATTTTAAAAGCATCAGTAATTTTGGGAACATAAGAAGTAATTACTTTTACTACTTCTGTTTTTATAATAGTATCTTTTGCTTTCTTTGTGTTTTTATCTTGAGCATTTACAATTGATATTGTAAATAAAACAAGTAACCATACGTGCTTTTTCATTGATTTCAAGTGTTTAGCTTTAGTTTGTAACAAATGTTAGTTTTGTTTAGTTACTGATTCGTTGGTTTTTGCTTCTTTATTTTTAATAGTACGTAATTCGTTTTTAGCTTCTTCAATTACGTCTTTATATTGAGTGAAATTTTTAATAATATTCTCTAAAATATAGGTTGCTTGGTACGCATCTTTTAAAGCGTAATGATTTTTAGCCATAATAATATAGCTTTTAACTCCCCAATATTTATAGTTAGAATAATTAGCTATTAAATTTTGAATAGCTTTATTAGATTCATCGTATTCTTTATGATCATTTAAGAAGAAAGCATTGTAATAAAGGCATTCAGCTTTCAGTTTTCCAGTGGCTTTTTTATTCACCTCTATAAAGAACTCTTCAGCAGTTTGATAATCATCAGTTTTAAGTGATGCACGAGCTATAATAATTTTAGCATCTTCTATAACTGAGTTATCTATTTTTCCATTACTTAAAACTTTTTCAGCGTAGGTAATTGCATCTGAGTACTTATTGTCATTATAATAACCTTTCATTAAATTACTTTGCGCAAAAATGATATTTTGAGGATAGTTTGCTTCTTTTTCTAATTGTTGTAGAATTCGAATTCCATTTTTCCAATCATCATTGTCTAAATAAATTTGTCCAAGTTTAGCTAAAGACTCTTCAGTAAATTCATTTTTACTTTGTGCTGCTACATATTCATAATGTGGTTTGGCAGCAGTTCCTTTTTTAATTTTATTTAATGATTGCGCTAAATAAAAATGAGCTTTTAAAGCATTTACTCCATTCGGAAATCGTTGTAGGTAATTTGTAAAACCTTCAATAGCTTTGTTAGTGTTGTTTTCTAGAAATTTGTTTTCAGCAGATTGGTAGGTAGCATTGTCTAACTCGGCATTTGATACATTTACAAATTTTACATTTTTAACCCAAGAAGCATATTCATCAACTTTACCTATGTCTATATATACATTTTTAACGTTAGTAACCGCTTGTTTAGCTTCATTTGAATTAGGATATTTAGCTACAACAGCTTTATATTTTTGTAGAGCTTTGTTGTTGTTATTGTTGTTGTAATATAAAAGACCTTGACGAAGTAAAACACTTGGAGCATAACTGCTTTTAGGATGTTTAGTTAGTATTCTATTATATGCAGCTTGCGCTTTAGGAACACTACCTGTTGTTGTATATGTATTTCCTAGCTGAAATAAAGCATCATCTTTTAATTGAGAATCTTCATAACTATTAGAAATTTTTCTTAGGTTTTCTATTTTATCGTCACTTTTGCCTAAAAAACCATAGCTCATAGCTGTTTGGTATTGTGCATAATCTGCTCCAGTACCTCCTTCTTGAATAACTTTATTATAGGCAGCAATTGCTTTGTTATATTTTTTAGTGGCATAAAAAGCATCTCCTAATCTATTTGAAGCATCGTCATTTAAATCGTTATTATCATTTTTTTTATCTAAAAACTGTTGAAAATGATTAGCAGCATCACTATACTTTTTTAATTTGAAAAAAGTGTAACCAATATTATAATCTAACTGATTGAAGCTCGCAGAAGAATCATCAGTAACTAATAAAAATTGAGTTAAAGCAATATCATAGTTGCCTAATAAATATTCAGTTTCTGCTAACCAATAATTTGCTTTATTAACAGTAATAGCATTTTCAGCTTTTGTTGCATTAAAAAAATAAGGTTTGGCTTCGTTTAACTTTTGCTCATTAAACAGTTGAATACCTCTGTATAAAGAAACCTCATTAGCTAGTTTTTCATTTTCAGGGTTTTTCTTGTTGCTGTTTAAGTATTCTAAAGCTCCTACGTAATCTCTTTGATGTAAGTATGAGGTTATTAAAAGTTCGCTAATTTCACTATTTTCAGGAGAAAGTGGATATTTAGCCAAATATTCTTTTAAAACTTCAGGTACACTTTTATAAGGATTTCCTTGGTCATAACTTAGTTTAGCGTAATTTAACCATGAACCTTCAGTAATTTTAGGATCAAAATCCATTTCACTTGCATTTTTAAAAGCATTTAAAGCTTCAGCTTTTTTGTCAAGTCTTAAATAACATTCTCCTAAATGATAGTATGCATTTTGAGCTACCTTATTGGTACCGCCAATAATTTTATTAAAATTTTTAATAGCAGTTTCATAGTTTCCCTTTTTATAATAGGCGTATCCTAAATAATAGTAATCAGTATTAGTCCACTTTCCTTTAGTACCTCTATACTTTGTAAGGTAAGGAATAGCCTTATCGTATTGTTTTAAGTTAAAATAACTTTCTCCAATAATTTTTGAAATTTGAGAAACTTCTTTTTTGTCTTTAGAAGTGTTTAATAATTTTTCACCAATTTGAACAGATTTATCAAAACGACCAGCTTTAAAACTAATATCTAAAATATAATAGTTAGCTTTTGCTTGATAAGTAGCGTCATTAGCTAATTGACTTAAGTTGTCTTCTGCTTCACCAAAGTTTTCTTGTTTATAGGCTATGTATCCATAAAAATAACGAGCATCATTACCGTATATAGGATTTCCTAATAGCATTTTAAAACGTTCTTTAGCATCTTTTAAGTAGTTTGAAACTAAAAGACAGTAACCTATTTTATAATTTAATTCGTTTTTTTCTTCTTGGTTTAATAACTTATCATTTACTTTTTGATACCATTTTAAAGCATGTGCGGCTTTACGATTAGAAAAATAATAATTACCTACATTTAAATATGCTTTTTCTTTTTTATTACTATACGGATGGTTTTCAACAAAGCTTAAAACTTTATCGTTAGCATCATCTTGAACCAGCTTTATAGCACACATTGCGTCATAATAATCGGCATCAGCTTTTATGTTTTTATGAGGTTCAGATTCTTTTGAAGTTTTAACAAAAAGCTTTTGTGCTGCGGCATAAGCTTTATTATTATAAAGTTCAGTAGCTTTGTAAAAATCAGCATTATCTGTTGCATTAAATGTTGTTTTTTGTGCAATAATACCAGTTGTACAAGCTAAAAAAAGTAAAAAGAAAACATTCTTTTTAATACAATTAATTCTCATATTTTTTAGTTATCTAGAAACTATAACGTTAGTTTTTTATTTTTGTTGGAGGAATAATCATCAAAAGTAATAAATGTTATAGAATTACGTAATAAAATTTTAATTTTGTAAAAAACAATTTTACTTATGGATATACCTGTTTTACATCTTAACAAAGCTGATATTTATCAAAGAGATAATTTAGTTTTATCTAAAATCGACTTTACACTAAATAAAGGGGATTTTTATTATTTAATAGGAAAAACAGGTAGTGGTAAAAGTAGCTTATTAAAAACATTATATGGAGATTTACGTTTACAACGTGGATTAGGGAGTATTGTTGGATTTGACTTAAAAAAAATGCAAGAAAAAGATATTCCTTTTTTAAGAAGAAAATTAGGTATTGTTTTTCAGGATTTTAAGTTGTTGAATGATAGGAATGTATATGAAAATTTAGAGTTTGTGCTAAAAGCTACTGGTTGGAAAAATAAAGTAGACATGAAAGATAAAATTCATGAAGTGCTTGATAAAGTAGGAATGAAAGAAAAGTACTATAAGAAAACTTTTGAACTTTCTGGTGGTGAGCAACAACGTGTAGCTATTGCAAGAGCTTTATTAAATGATCCAGAGTTGATTTTAGCAGATGAGCCTACTGGTAATTTAGACCCTAAAACATCTTTAGAGGTTATGGAGTTGTTAAATGAAATACATAAAAGCGGAAAAACAATTTTAATGGCTACTCATGATTATCAGTTAATTGTTAAGTATAAGCAAAAAACAGTTAAGTGTGAAGGTGGTGAATTGTTTGAGGTAGTGCAACAACAAACAAATGTCTAAAGGCAATTCTATAAAAAATACTAAAACAGTCTTTGTTGCGGTAACTAATGATTTTTCTACGGATTATAGAGTTCAAAAAACATGTAGTTATCTTATAGAAAAAGGTTTTGAGGTTTTTGTTTATGGAAGGGTTTTACCAGGGACTTTTGAAATAAATATGCCGTATAAAATATATCATAAAAAACATTGGTTCAATAATAATGTTTGGTTTTATGCTGAATATAATATTAGGTTGTTTTTTTTCTTGTTGTTTAAAAAGTATGATTTTGTCTTGTCAAATGATTTAGATACTTTACCAGCATGTTTTTTTGCAAGCAAACTAAGAAAAACAGATTTAATATATGATAGTCATGAATTGTTTTCTGAAGGTCCAGAACTACAGGGTAGAAAAATAGTGCAAGGATTTTGGAGGAAATTAGAGAACTATTTTTTACCAAAGATTAAAAAATCATTTACAGTAAGTCAATCTATTGTAGATTTTTATCATAAAAAATATAACAATTCAATGGGGTTGGTGAGAAATTTACCTTTTGCTAATCAAGAAACAGTCTTTGAAGAGGTTAATTTTCCAACTCAAAACAAAGTAATTTTATATCAAGGAGTCTTAAACCCAGGAAGAGGAATAAAACCTATGATTGAAGCGTTAGCATTTTTAGAAGGTGTAGATCTGGTAATTATTGGGTATGGGAAAGTAGAGGAGGAGCTTAAAACTTTTGTGAAAGTAAAAAAAATGACAAATAGAGTTCATTTTTTAGGTAGAGTAGAAAGGGGGAAATTGCCTAATTACACTAAGAAAGCAACTTTAGGAATGGTATTAGAAGAGCCTTTAGGTAAAAGTTTTGAATATTCATTACCAAATAAACTGTTTGATTATATTCATGCAGAATTACCTATAATTGCGGGAAGCCTACCTGAAATAAAAAAGGTAATATGTAGTTTTGGTGTTGGTGTTTTAGTGAAAAATTATGAGCCTAAAAATATCGCTTTAACTATAAAATATTTATTAAAGAATAAAGATTTAATAAACCAAATTAAATCAAATCAAAAAATAGCAAAGGAAACATTGTGTTGGGAAAAAGAACAAAAGCAATTAGATAACTTTTTTATAAATTAAACTATTATTAATCCACAAATATCCATAATCATTCCTTCTTTTAATAATTTAAAAGAACTTAAAGAATGTTTGTTTAGTATAAAAAAGCAAACGTATAAAAATTATGAAGTGTTGGTTATTGATGGAGATTCCAGTGATGGAACTAAAGAATTTTTGAAAACACTTGATGCTCCTTTTTTTTACCTGTCAGAAAAAGATGAAGGTATTTATGATGCCATGAATAAAGGAATAAGTAAGTCGAAGGGAAATTGGTTGTACTTTTTAGGTACAGATGATAAGTTTTATGACAAAGATGTTTTAAAGAATATAGCAACGTTTTTTGAAGAAAAAGATTTGGAGTTAATTTTTGGAAAGGTTGATTATAAAATAAAAGGCTTCTATCCTTTTATTTATAGTAAAAACAAAACTGAAAAGAAAGCAACGTGGAACTGGAAAATTTGGATACGGAATTCAGTTCATCACCAAGCTACATTTTATAAAAAATCATTATTTGTAAATACTAAGTATAGTTTAAAATACAAGATTTTATCTGATTATGCTATGAATATAAATTTATACAAGAGAAAATTAAGTTATAAAATAATAGAGGTATTTATTGCACAATGTTTGTCTTCGGGAGTTTCTAAAATGGGAAAATGGAATATGTATAAAGAGGAAACTAAATTAAAAACTGAAGCAAGTTCTATGGTTTTTTATCCGGTATTTTATATTCTATCTAGTTGCAAATTCTTTCTAAAAAAAATACAATATGCAGTTAAGTAGAAAAGAAATAGGTGATTTGATTTTTAAAAGAATTACTGAAAAGAAAGATGAATTAAAAATTTTTTATAAAGAAAAGAAATCAACAATAGGATATTTTTTTTTAGATGATTTGTTGCCAGATGAGTTAGCTACTTGTATTTATGATTCTTTTCCTGAAGTTGAAGTTACTAAGCAGAAAAAAAGTATTAGAGAGTTTAAGTATGTTGCTTATCAAATGAATACGTACAACGCTTTATTAGAGGAGGTTGTTTATGCGTTTCAAGAAGAAAAAAATGTAAGGTTAATTAGTGATATTTGTGGGTTGGATAAAGTGTATGCTGATGAAAATTTATATGCAGGAGGATTATCATTAATGAAGAAGAATAATTATTTGAATCCACACTTAGATAACTCACACGATAAAGATAGAGATAAATGGCGCGTTTTAAATCTATTATATTACGTTACTCCTAATTGGAAATTAGAACATGGAGGTAATTTAGAGTTGTGGGAACAAGGCTTGAAGAGCAAACCTGTTGTAGTAGAAAGTAGATTTAATAGGTTAGTTGTTATGGCTACTCATCAAAACTCATGGCACTCAGTTAGTAAGGTCAATGTTGATGCGGTGAGGTGTTGTGTTTCTAATTATTATTTTTCTGATATCTCATATTTAGAAAGTGATACATTTCATGTTACTACATTTAGGGGTAGGCCGGAAGAGAGGTTTAAAAATGTATTCTTGAAGATTGATAGTAATTTAAGATCTTTTTTACGAAAATTTTTTACAAAAGGTATTAGAAAAAATCCTCATCAATACCAAAAAAAATAGTTTTCCTTAACTTGTATTTAAATGATAAAAAGAGAAAACCCACTCCAAAAAAGAAGTGGGAAAATTGCTATGAAAAACTATGAAAAAGAAACATAAGTTATGTTTCTCTTATCTTAAAGACGTTTGAAAATTAATAATCTTACAAAGAGAAGAAGATTTTAACGTTTTTTTATAAAAAAAAGCCTGAGTTTTTTAAACTCAGGCTTCAAATTAAAAATTTATTTTTAAAAGCTAATTAGAAAGATAACGCTTCGTTATTTTTCTTTACAGCTTCAGCAGAAGCAGTTAAATGTTCTTTTTCAGCATTGTCTAACTTAATTTCAACAATACTTTCAATTCCGCCTTTACCTAAAACAACAGGAACACCAATACATAAACCAGATAAACCATATTCACCATCTAATAAGGCAGAACAAGGGAATATCTTTTTTGTATCACATGCAATAGCTTGAACCATTCCAGAAACAGCAGCTCCTGGTGCATACCAAGCAGAAGTACCTAATAAACCAGTTAAAGTTGCACCTCCAACTTTAGTATCTTGTTTAACTTGTTCTAGTCTTTCTTCTGTTAAAAATTCAGATACTGGAACAGAATTTCTTGTAGCTAAACGAGTTAAAGGAACCATGCCTTTATCAGAGTGTCCTCCGATAACCATTCCATCAACATCAGATATAGGAGCTTCTAAAGCTTCAGCTAAACGGTATTTGAAACGAGCAGAATCTAAAGCACCACCCATTCCAATAATTCTATTTTTAGGTAAACCAGTTGCTTTGTGTACTAAGTAAGTCATTGTATCCATAGGATTAGATACAACAATAATAATAGTATTAGGAGATTGTTCAACTAAGCTAGCTGCAACAGTTTTTACAATACCTGCATTAATTCCTAACAACTCATCACGAGACATTCCTGGCTTACGAGCAATTCCAGAAGTAATAACGCAAATATCTGAACCAGCAGTTTTGCTATAATCTCCAGTAGTTCCAACTATTTTTGTATCAAAACTATTTAAAGAAGCAGTTTGCATTAAATCCATAGCTTTACCTTCTGCAAAACCTTCTTTAATATCAACTAAAACAACTTCTGAAGCGAAATTTTTAATAGCAATGTACTCTGCACAACTTGCGCCTACAGCACCTGCTCCTACAACTGTTACTTTCATTTTATATATTTTTTATTGAAAATTATTAATAAGATGCACAAAAATAGCTATTTGTATAAGTATAAAAAAGAAAAACCCATTGATATTTCAATGGGTTTTAGTTTTTTATTGTTTAGCTCTCATTTTGGTGTATTCAAGTATATATTCACTAAAATAACGCCATTTAATATCTTTTACTGGATACTTTTTCATGAACTCTTCGCAGTCTCCAAATAAACCTTCGTATCTCACTTTTAATTCTTTTTTACGAAGCCAAAATATAACTCCGTCCTTTTTTATATAGTATGATTTAGCAAGACCTCCAGCAACATTAAAACCAAACATACCTAATTTAGTTGTTTCTTTAGCTTTAGGGTCTCCGAAAACTTCAATATATTTACTAAAAGTAGGGTTTACTAATTGCATCATATATTCTTTTTCCTTTTTCCTGTTTTTAAGAGATACTTTCTGATTTTTAAAATAAATATATCCTTGGTTAATAACTTCGTTATCTAGGTCAGAACGTTCCCATTGTCTTACGTCATAAACATGCCTGAAAGATTTAGAAAGCTTTTCTAAACCTCCTGGGTATAAGTACATTTCTTTAATCTTTTCAGAATAAAATTTTAATTTTTTACGAGACTTTTCTTCTTTAATTTTAATATAATAAATCTGTCCCTTCTTTCTATCTACATCTTTTTTGTAACCTTCTATTTTTGTTCCATCTTTTAAGATTACTATAGATAGCTTTTTTCCAGAGTAACTATTGTATACTTTGTCGAATAGATCTTTTCCATTGATTGTTTTTTCTTCTTTTTTTTGGCTAAAACCAAATAAGCTTGTAAAAAAAAGTACTAATAAAATTTTTGTTTTCATATGTAGTATAAATTTTTGAAAGGCAAATGTACTTAATAAATGTTAAAAACTGTTAAAATAAAAACCTCATTGAATTTCAATGAGGCTAAATCTTGTTATGTAGGTTTTTTGATTTTATCTAAAACTAAAAGCAATACCAGCGTTTACTGTATTGTATTCTTGTAAAGAATAACTTCCAAAAATTTTAAAGAATCCTAAACTTACTCTTGCTCCAATTGTAGTATTGAAACTACTAGAATTAAATTTTAAACTAGGAGGTGTTAATGTTACTGTTTGTGTTCCTCCTGAAGAGTTGAAATTCCCTCTGAAGGTTCCGTTCATAGTTAAATTAGCATTACCAGTATTATAACCTAAACCACCAAAAATGTTTATGAATGGAAAATTTAAAGAAGCAATAGCTTGGAATGAAAAAGCAGATAAACCAAATTCTCCAACACCATTTTGAACTTCTAATGAACCAGTAGTTCCACTTCCAAAACCATAATTTACATCTAAATTAGAATAAGCAGCTAATAAAGAAACATGCAAGGGAAGTTTATCTAAAGGTCCAAACCAACTTGTGATTTCTTTTTTTAAACCAATTCCATACATACTAACTTTTGCTCCGTCATCACCAAATTTTGTTTCAGGAAAGAATCGAGCCATAACTTCAAATTTATAAGGTAATCCTAAACCTACTTGTACAGCAGGTGCTGGAACAGCTTTTAATGGTAAATCACCAATTATTCCTCCAGGTAATTCGAAATTAGCTGTTACTTGTTGGTTTGCTCCACCTACATCTATTGTTCTGGTAACTGTAAATGTTGTAGGAGTATCTGGACCTGCAAAAGTAGCTGCTGAGGTTGAAGTAGAAGTGATAGATGAACCTGCTCCTAAAGCGTTTTGAATGTTAAAAGTTTCTTTATCTGAAGGAATAAAACTAGCGTTTATACCTATTGTAATATCAAATCCGAATTTTTTATGAACTTTAGCTGTATGATACCATCCACTATTCATACTATTTATTAATCCTTCCATTCCAGGGTTGAAATATGCTTGGATTAGGTTACCGGCATCTTTTGTACTACCTAGAATAGCTTGTTCAAAACCATCTTGAGCTTTTGAACTTGTAATCATGGTAAAAACAGCTATAAAAATTAAAATACTTTTCTTCATTGTTTTACAGTTTTTGATTAGTATACGTGATTTTTAAATATAGCAAAAATATGTTAAATTACATTATACCTAGTATTAGGTAGTTTTTGATATAAAAAAAAGCTCTCATTGTGTATGAGAGCTTTTTGTATGATTATTTTTAAAATTATGCATCAATATTTGCATACTTTGCATTTTTTTCAATGAATTCTCTACGTGGTGGAACTTCGTCTCCCATTAACATAGAGAAAACTCTGTCAGCCTCAGTTCCACTGTCTATAACAACTTGACGTAGCGTTCTGAACTCTGGATTCATAGTGGTATCCCATAACTGTTCAGCATTCATCTCTCCAAGACCCTTATATCTTTGTATAGAAGCACCGCCACCTAATTTTTGAACAATTAAATCACGTTGGTTATCGTCCCAAGCATATTCTCTTTTTTGACCTTTTTTAACTAGGTATAAAGGAGGAGTAGCTATATAAATGTATCCTTGTTCCACCATGTCACGCATGTAACGGAAGAAGAAAGTTAATATTAAAGTAGCAATATGCGAACCATCTACATCGGCATCACACATAATCACTACTTTGTGGTAACGTAGTTTAGATAAATTTAAAGCACGAGGGTCTTCTTCTGTTCCAATAGATATACCTAAAGCAGTAAACATATTTTTGATTTCTTCATTCTCAAAAACTTTATGTTGCATTGCTTTTTCAACATTTAAAATTTTTCCACGAAGCGGTAAAATTGCTTGAAAGTTACGGTCTCGACCTTGTTTTGCAGTTCCTCCTGCCGAATCACCCTCAACTAAGAATATTTCACAAGCTGCAGGATCGGTTTCAGAGCAATCTGATAATTTACCAGGTAAACCGCCAATACTCATAACAGTTTTACGTTGCACCATTTCACGAGCTTTTCTTGCTGCATGACGTGCTTGAGCTGCTAAAATTACTTTTTGCACAATTGTTTTAGCGTCATTCGGATTCTCTTCCAAATAATCCGTTAACATTTCTGAAACTGCTTGTGATACGGCAGAAGTAACTTCTCTATTACCTAGTTTTGTTTTAGTTTGCCCTTCGAATTGAGGCTCTGCAACTTTTACAGAAACTATGGCGGTTAATCCTTCACGAAAGTCATCACCAGAAATTTCGAACTTTACATTTTTAAGTAAGCCTGATTCATCTGCGTATTTCTTTAATGTGTGAGTAAGTCCACGACGAAAACCAGATAAATGAGTTCCTCCTTCATGTGTATTAATGTTGTTTACATATGAATGTAGGTTTTCAGCATAAGAAGTGTTATATACCATTGCAACTTCTACAGGAATTCCATTTTTTTCACCTTCCATTGAAATAACGTTCGCAGTTAATTGCTCACGAGTACTATCTAAATATTTAATAAATTCAGGAAGTCCTTCAGTAGAATGAAATGTTTCATTAATAAAATTACCTTCATCATCTGTGTTACGTTTATCAGTTAAAGTGATAGTAATACCTTTGTTTAGGTAAGCTAGCTCACGTAAACGAGCTGATAATGTATCATAGTTGTATTCTGTTGTTTGTGCAAAGATTGATTTGTCTGGTAAAAAAGTAACAATGGTTCCAGTAAAATCTGTTTCCCCAATTGTTTTAACAGGGTACAATGTTTTACCTTTTGCGTATTCTTGCTGCCAAATTTTACCTTCTTTATGTACTGTTGCGGTTAAATGATCAGATAAAGCGTTAACACAACTTACACCGACACCATGTAAACCACCAGAAACCTTGTAAGAGTCTTTGTCAAACTTTCCTCCAGCTCCAATTTTAGTCATTACAACTTGTAATGCAGAAACACCTTCTTTTTTATGAATCCCAACAGGAATTCCACGACCATTATCTTTGGTTGTTATTGAATTATCTTCATTAATAGTAACTTCAATAGAATCACAATGTCCTCCCATTGCTTCATCAATAGAGTTATCTACTACTTCATATACTAAATGATGTAAACCTCTAACACCTACATCTCCAATATACATGGATGGACGCATACGAACATGCTCCATACCTTCAAGTGCCTGGATGCTATCGGCAGAATAATTATGTTTTTTTTCTTCGCTCATATTATTGAGTTAATTAATTAGTATCATTTTTTCAAAAAAATAACCGCATGAAGCGATTATGATTTCTACAAATTTACATTTTTTTAACTTTAAAATAAAGTTTTTAAGCTGTTTTGATTAAAAAATATTAACAATTGTGAATAGTAAAAAAATGCCTTAAAAGCTTTAAAAATGGGTTTATATTGAAAGAGAAAGTTTTTTTGTTCTTTTTTGTGAGTGTAAGAAGTAAAGAGTTTCTTAGGAGTGATATTTTGTGATTTTAAAAACAATGAAAAAATATTAATCAGTCGCTTTTAGCATTAAAAAAGTATTACTGATAAAAGGTAATATTAAAGTTGCATATTTTTAACCTTTTTGATGTTTATAGTGGTTTATTAATTGATATGTTTTCTTTTTGTTAATTTATTTTTAATAAATTAACATTTTTAACATAATTTATTGTGTTTTTTGTATGTTTGTTTGAAATAATAAATATTAATCAATAAATTTTTTAAAAATGAGAATCCCCCGTATTCTATTAAAGACATTATTAGTGTCTTTGTTAATTACAAGTTGTAACTCTTCAGATGAGTTAGTTGAAAACCAAGCGGTATTATTGGAGTCAAATTCGGTAAATAAAAAAGAAGTTACTTTTGAATTTATCGACTTGATGAAAAATAAGAGTTTTAAAAGTAAAACGCTTAACATGTTGTCAAGGCAAAAGCCGAGTGTTAAGATGTCTAATATTTTAGATGAAACTACTGGTTTATCTTTAAAAAGTGAGTCATTTAACAGGTTATCAACATTAACCAATAAGTTAGAAGAAAAAGCCGATTCAGATAATGCTCCTGATAAAATTGAAATATTAGAGGTATGGTTACATAACCCTAAAAAGGACATGAATGTTGATGAGTTATTGTTTTCATATGCGCCTAAAGGAAATGAAAAAGACTGGAAGGTAATTGAAGCTTTTACTATTAATAAAGAAGTAGTTTATCTAGATCCAAAAGAAGCACCAAATAGACCTGTTATAGTTATTGAAACGAATGGTTTTGAAACTTTAAAGAAAGAGGTTAAGTTTATGAATAGGTATCTTAGAGAACAAGGTGTTCAAAATAATAGATTTGATACTTCAAAATTAGATTTAAGAGCAACTTCTTCAAGGAATGCTGGTTTACAGACGACTAAATTAGATAAGATAAGATTAAATGATGATGAAGAGCCATGGATTAGTGGAGCTGCTGAAGTGTATGCTATTACTTCTGGAATAAAAGATGGTAATAACAAGCCTGAAATAAAAATAATACCTATGTATTATTTAGATTATGAAGATAAAGATTATTATCCTAATCAAATATTGTTATTTTGGGATGATTATAAGTATCAGGCTGCAAATATTCAGTTGTTTGAAAAGGATGACAATGTAAATTATAAAAGTTTAGTATCAACTATAGTTAGTGGTGTTTTTCAAATTATAGGAACAGTTTCAACTCAACCTTGGGTTAACGTTTTAGGGCAAGTAGCTGGAGCTATTATACAAGCAATGCCAGATAGTTGGTATACCAATAATGATGATTATGTAGATTCTTTTTATACAATTGAAAAGAATAAAAATTACAGAAATTATTATGGAGCTAGAGGAAATGCAAGAGTGAATTTATCACCATTTTTTGTTGCATCAAATTAATAGATTAGAATTAGTTGAAATTAAAAACTCCCTGTTTATCAGGGAGTTTTTTTGTTAGAAGTTCCAATTAATAAAAGGGAGTGTTCTTTTTTTATTTTTATTCCATAAGCCAATTTGTATACCTTTTAAGTTTTTTGTTTTATTGAATAAGCCAATTTGAATTCCGTTAATTTTTGTAGAATAATTCTCGAAAGAAATTTGAATACCATTAAAATTTTCACTGTACCCTCCATAAGGGCCTGAAATCATTATGCCATTACCTTTTTTAATCCCATTACCCCCAAAAGCTATCATTATACCGTTACCTTTTTCAATAGAATTTGTTAAGCCAGCTAATGAAATGCCATTTGAATGTTTAATATTATTCATAAATAATGTTGTAGAGATACCATATATATCTATTCCTTGAAAAGTGCCAGTAGATAAATTTATTCCGTATATTTTATGATTTACTTCTTGTATTTCAGGAACTTTTGAGGCTAAAAAATATAGAAAAGATAATGGGAATATTTCAAGTCTAACGCCATAAGTTCTATTAAGATTTTTATAATTTGACTGAGTAGGATAAAAGCCTAAAGAAAGGCCGTATACATCTGAGTTTTTTTCATGTTGAGTTCCTATTAATGGCCTGAATTTTCTTTTTTGAGCGTAGGTATTATTGCCTACTAAAAATAAAATAATAAGGGAAATAGTAAAAATAACCTTCATGTTAATTAAGTTTATATTTAAAACCAATGTTAATTTGTGATATTTCTGGCCATCTTCTAGTAGCTATAATTCCTTTTCTATCAGTTTTTCCACCACCAAAACCAAAATATTCAGCATTTATATAGATACTATTTTTTGAATTTATAGTGTAGGATAGCCCCATACCTATTCCCATATTAATATAAATGTCATTTTTGTGTTTTTTTATATTTTCCGTTTTAATGTATTTGTCATTTAAAGTGAAGTTTAATGCTGGTCCGATTGTAAAATTAAAGGCAATTCTTTTAAAAAATAATTTGTTTTGGAGTTTATACATTATAGGTATAGATACTATAGAGCTTGTGTATGAAATGAAATAAGAAGATGTTAAACTGAAGAAACTTTTAGAATTATTTATGCGTTCACTATGTATATTTGCATGACCATATTTAAGTCTAAGGTTTATTGAGCTTTTTTTACTTACAAAATATTCTAGCCCAATTCCTACATTTATGTTGTTTTTACTACCAGATTTTTCAAGACCAGTTTCTATTAAAAGGGCAATGTTTTTTTTTTGTTGTGCATTTATACAAACGCTAAAAAAAATAAAGGATAAATAAAAAAGTTTAATTTTCATAAGTCTAATATTTATAATTTTAAGTAAATTTATTGTGATTAATGTTTTTTAAGAAAGATAAATCACAACTCGAATTGTTTTATTTTGTGATTTTCACAAAAAAAATATATTATGTATCAAGAAAAGTTATTTGAGAAAATAAAAGAAAAGTTGAATGGAAAGTCATTGAATGAGGTACTTTCTGGTGTACTAAACATTAGTTATGATGCGGCACATCGAAGAACTAGTTTAAAAAGTAAAATGTCTTTAAATGAAAGTGTTATAGCTGCTAAATATTTTGGGTTGTCAATTGATTCACTTATTGGCGAGGTTCATAAAAGTTATGTTTCAGTAGAGAAAACTATTCAAATAAAAAACGAAAAAAACTTAGAACAATATTTTGAAGATTCTTATGAGTCACTTCGATTAATCGTCGATCGGAAAGATTTTCATTTATTCTATTCAGCAAAAGATTTACCTATTTTTCATCTATTGAAAGGAAATTTATTGAGCAGATTTAAAATATATGTTTGGTTAAAGTTGTTAGATAAAAGTTTTAGAAATTTACCTTTTAAAGCTTTTCATCCGAAGTTGTCAACCATGCAAAAAGCTAAAAAATTAGGAAGTATATATCAAGGAGTGAATGTTTCTGAGATTTGGGATACTACTACAATTAATAGTACTTTAAAGCAGATTCATTTTTATTATAAAGCTGGTCAAGTATCTTTTTCAATAGCATTAGAGTTGTGCAATGAATTAAAGCTGTTATTAGATGAGTTATCTGAAAAAGTTGTATCAAAAAAAAATGTGTTTAACTTATATTATAATGAACTTTTATTGATGAATAATAATGTATTTGTTTTTAATAAAGAAAAACAAATGTTATTTGTTCCAAATTCAATGTTGTCTTATTTTAAAACAACCGATAAAGAAACTTGTTATGAAGCTCAAAGTTATTTTAGAAAACAAATTAAGCACTCTAAACTGTTAAATACTTCAGGAGAAAAAGAACAGAATCAGTTTTATAATAAAATGATGGAAAAGGTGAATGTTCTTATCAAGTTAATAGAAGCTGAAAACTTTTTGGATTTTGAATAAAAAAAACCTCATTGAAATGAGGTTTTTAACACAACTAAAAATGCTATTTAATAAGCATCTTCATGCACTGCTTTAATGGCTCTTCCACTAGGTTCATTTACGTTTTGAAAACTTGCATCCCAAGCTAATGCAGTAGGCGTGCTACAAGCAATAGAAGGTACAGATGGTACAGTTAAAGCAGCAGTTTCACTAGAAAAATGTTCTTCAAAAATAGAACGGTAATAATATTCTTCTTTAGCTCTTGGAGTTTGCATAGGAAACCTATGAGAAGCATTGTCCATCATTGTTTCAGTAACAGCTGCATCAACAACTTCTTTTAAACTGTCAATCCAGTTATATCCAACTCCGTCAGAAAATTGTTCTTTTTGTCTCCAAGCAACACTTTCAGGTAAATAACTTTCAAAAGCTTTTCGTAAAACCCATTTTTCCATTCGTTCTCCATTAATCATTTTGTCTTCAGGGTTTATACGCATGGCAACATCCATAAATTCTTTATCTAAAAAAGGAACACGACCTTCAATACCCCAAGCCATTAAACTTTTGTTGGCTCTTAAGCAGTCGTACTGATATAGCTTATCTAGCTTACGAACTGTTTCTTTATGGAATTCTTCAGCACTAGGAGCTTTATGAAAATATAAGTACCCGCCAAAAATTTCATCGGCACCTTCGCCAGATAACACCATTTTAATTCCCATCGATTTTATTACACGGGCAAGTAAATACATAGGAGTTGAAGCTCGAATTGTTGTAATATCGTAAGTTTCTAAGTTGTAAATAACATCACGAATAGCGTCTAGTCCTTCTTGAACAGTAAAAGTTACTTCATGATGAATTGTACCAATATGTTCAGAAACCTCTTTAGCAGCGGCTAAGTCAGGAGATCCTTCTAAACCAATAGAAAAAGAATGCAATTGAGGGTACCAAGCTTCATCTTTATCACCAGATTCTATACGTTTAGAGGCGTATTTTTTTGCAACAGCAGAGGTTATTGATGAGTCTAAACCACCTGAAAGTAATACACCATAAGGTACGTCGCTCATTAATTGTCTATGAATAGCAGCTTCTAAAGAGTCTCGAATTTCGTCAATACTTGTTTGGTTATCTTTAACAGCTTCATATTCTAGCCAATCACGAGAGTACCAGCGTTGTAAACCACCTTCTCTTGTATAATAGTGTCCTGGAGGAAAAACTTCTATTTTATTACAATAGCTTTCAAGGGCTTTTAATTCAGAAGCGACATAAAAAGTTCCCTTTTTATCCCACCCCATATATAAAGGAATGATTCCCATATGATCTCTAGCTATTAAATATTCATCTGTAGCAGTATCATATACGGCAAAACCAAAAATTCCATTTAAATCATCTAAAAAGTGTTCACCTTTTTCTTTATATAATGCAAGAATCACTTCACAGTCAGATTGTGTTAAAAACTCATGACTCTCTTTTAGTTCCTTCTTTATTTCCTTGTGGTTGTATATTTCACCATTGGCAGCTAAAACAAATCTTTTATCTTTACTAAATAAAGGTTGTTGTCCAGATGTTGGATCAACAATAGCTAAACGTTCATGGGTCATAATAGTTTTATTATCACTATAAATACCACTCCAATCTGGGCCACGATGCCTAATTTTTTTAGCCATTTCTAATAACTGAGGTCTTAAAACTTCTGATTTATCTTTTAAATCAAAGGCACATACAATTCCACACATAATCTTATATCATTTTAATATTTTAATATTCTTTAACTACTAATTAATAACTATTTAAAAAGTTATTGTTTTAATTGATGATACAAACAACGTGATAAACTTTATTTTTTAAAACTAAAATGATTAATATGGTTTTATATTTTTAAATATTTGATATTTTTTGTTTTAAAATGCAACTTTTGTTTGGTTTTTAGATTTTAAAAATTGTTTTTTTATAGTTTTATAAAAATAAATTGAAATAAAAATTTGGATTATTAAAAATGTATTATAAATTTGCCATATCATGACAATACAAAATAACATATGGTGGTGGAACTCTCTTAACTCAAATTAAGTGGGCAATAACCTGTATATGTAAAATATAAATTAGAAAAGGCTTATCTCACGATAAGCCTTTTTTGTTTTTAACAACACAACTAAAAATGAAACAAACAGAATATACTACTATATCTAAAAAACAATTAGCAGATACGGTTACACCAGTAGGACTGTATTTAAGATTAAGAGATAAATACTCAAACACATTGTTATTAGAAAGTTCTGATTATCATAGTAAAGAAGAAAGTTATTCTTTTATATGTGTGGACCCTTTAATTACTATGAAAGCTAATAAAAATAAGTTTTCTGTTTCTTTAAAGGGAAAAGAAGTAAGTAGCGAACCCATTGACGGAAATTTTAATAATTTATTTAATCAGTTTACAGAAACGATTAATTTAAAATGTGATGATACTATAAAATCATTTAATGGATTATATGGGTATACTACTTATGATAGTGTTCAGTATTTTGAAACAATTAAATTAAATGTAAAAGACGCTCCTTCTGCAATTCCAATGATGCAGTATAGTTTCTATAAATTTATTATAGCAATCAATCATTTTAATGATGAAATGATATTAATTGAGAATATAAAAGAAAGTGAGACGTCAAGAATACAAGAAATAGAAACGATAATAAAATCTCAAGCATTTAATACTCAGGATTTTGAGATAGATGGTGAAGAAACTTCAAACTGTACCAATGAAGATTTTAAAGAGTATGTAAGAAAAGCAAAAGCACATTGTAAAAGAGGAGATGTTTTTCAATTAGTATTATCACGACAATTCCAACAAAAATTTAAAGGAGATGAGTTTAATGTATATAGAGCTTTACGATCTATTAATCCATCACCATATTTGTTTTATTTTGATTATGGAAGCTTTAAGTTAATGGGGTCTTCTCCAGAAGCACAAATTAAGATTAATGAAGGGAAAGCTATTATAAATCCAATAGCAGGAACTTTTAGAAGAACAGGAGATATGGCCGAAGATATTAAGCTTGGTAAAAAATTATCTGAAGATAAAAAAGAAACTGCTGAACACGTAATGTTAGTAGATTTAGCTCGAAATGATTTAAGTAAGCATGCAGATAATGTTAAAGTAGATGTTTTTAAAGAAGTACAATATTTTAGCCATGTTATCCATTTAGTATCTACAGTACAAGGAAAAATAAAAGGAAACCCAATTAAAATAGTTGGAGATACATTTCCTGCAGGAACATTGAGTGGAGCGCCTAAATATAAAGCAATGCAATTAATTGATACTTATGAAAATCAATCACGTGGATTTTATGGAGGAGCAGTTGGTATTATAGGTTTAAATGGTTCTGTAAATTTAGCTATTGCAATACGTTCATTTGTAAGTAAACAAAATGTATTGTATTTCCAAGCTGGAGCAGGAATTGTAATTCATTCAAATGAGGAAAATGAACTACAAGAAGTAAATAATAAATTAGCGGCGTTGAAGAAGGCGTTACTGTTAGCAGAAGAAATATAAAATATAAATGAGATGTTAGTATTTTTAAAAGAAGTTTAATTATTTTCTTTATACTACTATCTCTACTTTTAATACTCAGATTATGAAGATATTAATATTAGATAATTACGATTCGTTTACCTATAATTTAGTACATATGGTGGAAGATATTACAGGGCAGTTACCAGATGTGTATCGTAATGATGAAATAGCAATTAAAGACATTGAAAAATATAATGTAATTATATTATCTCCTGGACCAGGAATACCAAATGAAGCTGGTATTTTAAAAGAAGTTATAGCTACTTATGCAGGAAGAATACCAATTTTTGGGGTGTGTTTGGGGTTACAAGCAATAACAGAAGTTTTTGGAGGTCAAATAGAGAACATGGGAGAAGTATTTCATGGTGTTGCAACTGAAATGAAAGTAGTTGATTCAAAAGCAACTATTTTTAAAGGTATTTCAGAAAAATTTGAAGCAGCTAGGTACCATTCTTGGATTGCTTCTAAAGAAAATTTTCCACGAACGATAGCTATCACAGCTGTTGATGAAGAAGGAGAAATTCAAGCTATTCAACATAAAGAGTTTAATGTTTCTGCGGTTCAGTTTCATCCTGAGTCAATTTTAACAGAAGTAGGAGAACAAATTGTAAGAAACTTTTTAGAAAACGTACAGTAATGAAGGAAATACTAAACGAATTATATCAGCATAAACGTTTATCTAAGCAGCAGGCTAAAGAGGTACTTATTGCAATAGCTAAAGAAAACTATAATGAAGCACATTTAGCTTCTTTTTTAACTGTTTTTATGATGCGTCCAATTACCGTTAATGAATTAGCAGGTTTTAGAGAAGCATTATTAGAATTAGCTATAAAAGTAGATTTATCAGATTATAATACTATTGATATTGTAGGTACTGGTGGAGATGGAAAAGATACTTTTAACATTTCTACTTTAACATCATTTGTAGTAGCAGGTACAGGACAAAAAGTAGCTAAGCATGGTAATTATTCAGTTTCTTCCACATCAGGATCATCTGATATGCTGGAAAGTTTTGGCTATGAATTTACAAATAATGAGGCAATATTGAAGTCTCATTTAGAAAAAGCGAATATTTGTTTTTTACATGCTCCAAAGTTTCATCCGGCAATGAAGGCGGTTAGTCCAGTAAGAAAAGCATTGAAGTTAAAAACATTTTTTAACATGCTTGGGCCATTAGTAAATCCAAGTTCGCCACAAAATCAATTATTAGGAACTTTTAATTTAGAAGTGGCTCGTTTGTATAATTATATTTTACAAGAAGAAGGTACAAACTATGGAATTGTTCATGCATTAGATGGATATGATGAAATATCATTAACAGGAGGGTTTAAACTCTTTACCAAAAAAGGAGAAGAGTTAATAACCCCTCAAGATTTAAATCAGAACACATTATTACAATCAGATATTTATGGAGGTGATTCTGTTGAGGCAGCAGCAAAAATATTTAAAGCCATTTTAAATGGAGAAGGAACAGTAGCACAAAATAATGTGGTTTTAACTAATGCTGCTTTTGCATTGACTATAGTTGATGATAAAAAAAGTTTCGAGGATGCTTTTGAAGAGGCAAAGAGTTCATTGATGGGAGGTAAAGCAAAAGAATGTTTAAATATATTAATTAGAAGTTAGGATATAAATATAAAATGTCATTTGAAATTTAGAAAAGAGAGTATAATTAGACGATAACTATGTTTGATTTGACAGAAAGAAAAAAGTATGACAATATTAGATAAAATAGTAGCATTTAAGAAGAAGGAAGTAGCCAAGATAAAGGCTGAAATTCCCGTAAAAAAATTAGTTGAAAGTCCTAATTTTAAAAACACACCACTATCATTAAAAAAATCATTAACAGATTCTTTTTCAACTGGTATTATAGCAGAGTTTAAAAGGCAATCACCATCAAAAGGGGTAATTAATGACAAAGCAACAATATTAGAAGTTACAAAAGGATATTTAGATGCTAATGTTGCTGCGCAGTCTATATTAACAGATACATCGTTTTTTGGGGGAACAATGGCTGATTTAATGGAGGCAAGAACATTAAATCAACAAAAACCAATTTTGCGTAAAGATTTTGTAGTTGATGGGTTTCAAATTGTAGAAGCAAAAGCAATAGGAGCAGATGCTATACTTTTAATAGCAACTTGTTTAACTGCTCAAGAACTAAAAAATTATGGACAATTAGCAACAGACTTAGGTTTAGAGGTTTTATATGAGGTTCATACACAGGAGGATTTAGAAAAAATTAGTGATTTAGACAATAAAATTATAGGAATCAATAATAGAAATTTAAAAACTTTTGAGGTAGACTTAGAGCACTCAATAGCGTTGGCAAATCAAATACCTTCAAGTGCAGTAAAGGTATCTGAAAGTGGAATTTCTGACCCTAGAATTATTACTGGATTAAAAGAATATGGATTTCAAGGTTTTTTAATAGGAGAAAACTTTATGAAAACAGAAAATCCAGGACAAGCTTGTCAAGAGTTTATTAGTCAAATTCGATAGTATGAAGCTGAAAGTTTGTGGAATGAAGTATGTAGAAAATATTAAGCAAGTAGTAGAAGTTAATCCAGACTATTTAGGCTTTATTTTTTATGAAAAATCTCAAAGAAATTTTGAAGGAATAATTCCTGAAATTCCTAAAAGTATTAAAAAAGTAGGAGTATTTGTAAATGAGTATTTAGAAATATTGGTTTCATTAATTGAAGAATACAAATTAGAAGTTGTTCAATTACATGGTGATGAATCTGTAGCATACATTAAAGAGTTAAAGAAGCATTTACCAAAAGTAAAAATTATAAAAGTTTTTGGAATTAAAAATGAATTTGAGTTTAAAACTTTACTTCCTTATGAAGAGTATGTAGATTATTTTTTATTTGATACTAAAGGAAAAGAAAGAGGAGGAAATGGAATAACGTTTAATTGGAGTGTATTAAAAAAATATAACTCAACAAAGCCATATTTATTAAGTGGAGGAATAGGTTTAGAAGAAGTAAATGATGTAAAGGCATTTTTAAAAACTCCACAAGCAAAATACTGTGTTGCTTTAGATGTAAATAGCAAGTTTGAAACAGCACCAGGAAAGAAATCAATTGATAAATTAAAGAAATTTAAAAACAAATTTTAGTTAATAACTAAAATAAACAACACAACAACAATGAAATTTCAACCAGATGAAAATGGGTATTACGGGCAGTTTGGAGGAGCTTTTGTTCCTGAGTTGTTATATCCAAATGTAAAAGAGTTAGAAGATAATTATATAGATATTATTAATTCTGAAGCATTTCAAAAAGAGTATAAAGATTTATTAAAACACTATGTAGGTCGTCCAAGTCCTTTGTATTTAGCTAAGCGATTGTCAGAAAAATATGGAGCTACTATTTATTTAAAACGTGAAGACTTAAATCACACAGGAGCCCATAAAGTTAATAATACAATTGGGCAAATTTTAATTGCAAAGCAATTAGGTAAAACTAAAATTATAGCAGAAACAGGTGCTGGACAGCATGGTGTAGCATCAGCAACAGTTTGTGCATTAATGGGGTTAGAATGTATTGTTTTCATGGGAGAAATAGACATTAAACGTCAAGCACCAAATGTAGCTCGAATGAAAATGCTAGGAGCTAAAGTAATTCCTGCCACCAGTGGAAGTAAAACATTAAAAGATGCCACCAACGAAGCTATTCGTTATTGGATTCAACATCCAGAGACCTATTATTTAATTGGTTCTGTTGTAGGGCCACATCCATATCCTGATATGGTAGCACGATTGCAAGCAGTGATTTCTGAAGAAATGAAAATACAGTTAAAAGAACAAACAGGGAAAGAAAACCCAGATGCTATTATAGCTTGTGTTGGAGGAGGAAGTAATGCTGCTGGGGCTTTTTATCATTACTTAGAAGATTCATCAGTAGAATTAATAGCTGTTGAAGCAGCTGGTTTAGGAGTTGATTCAGGAGAAAGTGCGGCAACTTCTCAATTAGGTGAAGTAGGAGTTATTCATGGAAGTAAAACTATTTTAATGCAGGATGAGTACGGGCAAATTGAAGAACCATATTCAATTTCAGCAGGATTAGATTATCCTGGTGTTGGTCCGTTGCATGCTTTTTTACATGAAACTAAGCGAGCAAAGTTTATGAACGCTACTGATAAAGAAGCATTAGATGCAGCTTATGAACTAACAAAAATAGAAGGAATTATACCAGCGTTGGAAACTGCGCATGCATTAGCAGTATTAGCTAAAATGGATTTGAAAAAAGATCAAACCATAGTAATTAATCTTTCTGGTAGGGGAGATAAAGATTTAGAAACATATATTAAACATTTGGAAGAATAGTAACTAAAAAAATGTAATCTAGAAATTTTTAAAAAGATAACTAAATTATATTATTCATAGGTACAATATATACAGATATAATGAATTCAATACAAAATATATTTAATCAGAAAGATAAAGACTTATTGTCTATTTTCTTTACAGCTGGCTTTCCTAAGCTTAATGACACTTCAAAAATAATAGAAGAGTTGGAAGCTAATGGAGTTGATTTTATAGAAGTAGGGTTACCTTACTCTGATCCATTAGCTGATGGACCAACCATTCAGCATAGTAGTTCTGTTGCTTTAAATAATGGAATGAATCTAGATGTAGTTTTCGAACAATTAGAAGCGATAAAAGATACTAATAAAACACCTTTAGTATTAATGGGCTATGTAAATCAAATTATTAAATATGGAGAAGAAGCTTTCTGTCAAAAAGTAAAGGATTGTGGTATAGATACTATTATCATTCCAGATTTACCAATGGTAGAATATGAGAACCATTATCAAGATTTATTTAAAAAATATGGAATTAGTAATGTGTTTTTAATAACACCTAATACATCTCAAGAACGTATTAAAAAGATAGATAGTTTAACTGATACTTTTATATATGTAGTGGCGTCAGCATCAATAACTGGGGCTAAAGGTGAAGTTTCTGAAAAACAGGTAGCTTATTTTAATAGAATAAAAGCAATGGAATTAAAAAGTAAATTAATTGTGGGCTTTGGTATTTCAGATAATAAAACTTTTACAACTGCTTGTAGATATGCAAATGGAGCAATTATAGGTTCTGCATTTATAAAAGAGTTAGATAAACATTCTATTAACGGAATAGCAAGTTTTGTGAAAACTGTTAAGAATTGTTAATGTATTATTAAATATTATTAAATTATTGGTTAATAAGGTAATTTAGTAGCATAATTTATAACTTATGCTTACTAAAAAAATAATATTAATAGTTACTTTAATGCTTACGGGCATTATTGCGGCGCAAACAACGCTAATACGTCAACCAAAAATTAGCCCAGATGCTTCTCAAATGGCTTTCAGTTATTATGGAGATATCTGGGTATATAATTTTTCTACAAAACAAGCTAATAGATTAACTGTACATCAGGGGTATGAAGGAAATCCAGTGTGGAAATCTAATGGAAAGGAGTTAGCTTTTTCGTCTAACAGAGCTGGTAATACTAATGTTTTTACTATTCCAGTAACAGGTGGAGTACCTAAGCAATTAACATATTACCCAACAACCAATACGCCAACAAGTTGGAATACAAAAGGAAATATTGTATTTACTACTAAAAGAGTATTTGCAGGACCGGAATGGGATGCTCAAATATATTCAGTAAATGAAAAAGGAGAAACTCCGCAACGATTATTAACAGCTTATGGAAGCATGGCTTCAGTTTCTCCAAATGGAAAATTGATAGCTTATGTAAAAGGAGCATGTAGAATAGCAAGAGAAGATTATTCAGGATCTGCTCAAAGAGATATTTGGATTTATAATACCCAAACTAAAAAATATCATCAAATAACAACAAGTAATAAAAATGATCATTCCCCTGTATGGGATGCTGCCGGTAATTTGTACTTTATAGGCGCAAAAAGTGGTCGTTATAATATATATAAACAACGTATTTCTTCAGAAGGAAAAAAAGAAGGAGTAGCATTAGCAATTACTAAGCAAAAAAATAATGGAGTTCGTTCTTTTTCTGTGAGTAATAATGGAAGTATTATATATGTTTCAGGAGTAGACACATATAAAATAGAAAATGGTAATAGAAAGAAGTTAGCATTATCATTACCTTCAGATAATCGTTTTTACTCCGAAGAAACAAAAAGAGTAAGTAGTAATATTCGAAATTATGCAATTTCGCCTGATGCAAAACAAGTAGCATTAGAAATAAACGGTGAAATATTTGTTAAGGAAAATAATAAAGATAAAAAAAGATCTAACAATATAAGTAAACATTCGTTTAGAGACAAACAACCACAATGGATAGATAACAAAACAGTATTATTTATTTCTGATAGAGATGGACATTTTGAAATTTATAGTGCCACTTCGTCTGATACCTTAGTTGGATTAAATAGAAGTTTGAAAATTAAAATATCTAAGTTAACAAATAGTAAAACTGATATTGAAAATATTATAGTATCTCCAAATAGAAAAAAAATAGCATATCAAGTTGGAAGAGGAACTTTAATGATTGGAGATATTAAAAAAGGAACAATAAAAAACTCACAAGTATATTCTGATATTTGGTCAGCTGCTGAAGATTTATCGTGGAGCCCTGATAGTAAATACATCGCATATTCACAAGAAGACTTAAATTTTGATAGTGAAATTTACATTCAATCAATTGAAGATAAAACTAAAAAAATGAATGTGAGTATGCATCCAAGAAGTGATAGGAGTCCAAAGTGGAGTGCAGATGGAAAGAAATTAGCTTTTTTATCAAATAGAAGTGGAATTAATTATGACGTTTGGATGGTTTGGTTACAGAAAGAAGATTGGGAAAAAACAAGAATAGATCACGAAGAGGGTGACTATTATAAAAAAGAAAAAGCTAAGAAAACTCCAAAAAAGAAAGGGAAGAAAAGTAAAAAGTCAAAAAAGAAGGAGGTAAATGTAAAAATAGATGAAAACAAAATATATAATCGTTTAGTACAAGTAACTTGGTTATCTGATGATGAATACAGTGTAGTATTTAGCCCAGATAGTAAATTTATTTATTTCTCGGCAACTAACCCTGGAACTCAAAAAAGGAATTTATATAAAGTAAAATGGGACGGTAGTAAACCTAAATCAATTAGAGGATCAGCAAGAGCGGGTGACTTTACTGAAGTTAAAGGGAAAATTTATTTTACAGCATCTGGTCGTTTAAAACAATTAAACGCTAAATCTGATAAAATTAAATCTCTACCACATACAGCTACTTATACTACCAATTTTAAAAAAGAAAATGAGCAGGTTTTTAATGAAGGAATCCGTGCATTGACTGCAGGTTTTTATGATCCTGAATTTCATGGATATAATTGGAGTTCTTTAGTAAAAAAATACAAGCCATGGGTTTTATCAGCTACTACTCAGCAAGATTTTTCATACATGTATAATTTACTATTAGGACAATTGAATGCTAGTCATATGGGATACCGTTCAGGAAATCCTGAAAAAATAAAAAGTGATAATGTAGGCTTGTTAGGCTTAGATGTTTCTAACACAAATAAAGGAGTACGCGTAAATTATATTTTACCAAATTCTGTAGCAAATAAAACTAAGAGTACATTAAAAGTAGGCGATGTTATTACTGCTGTTAATGGACAGAAAATTAGTAAAACAACTAATTTTTATAGTTTAATGAAAAATACAAGAAACAACGAAATATTATTAACATTAGCAAATTCAAAAGATCTTATACTTAGACCGCAACGATCATTAAGAAATTTACAGTATGAAGAATGGGTTAATTCACGTAAAAAATTAGTAGAAAAGTATTCAAACGGTAAGTTAGGATATATTCATATTCAAGGAATGAATATGACTAGTTTTGAACGATTTGAACGTGAGTTAAAAGCTAGTGGGTATGGTAAAAAAGGAATTGTAATTGATGTTAGATATAATGGAGGTGGTTGGACTACTGATCGCTTAATGGCTGTATTGAATGTAAAACAACATGCATACACTGTTCCAAGAGGAGCTACAAAAAGTTTAAAAAATCACACAAAATTCACAAAGAATTACCCATTTAATGAAAGAGCAATTTTATCTGTAAATACAAAACCAGTAGTTGCTTTATGTAATGAGAATAGTTATTCGAATGCAGAAATATTTTCACATGCATTTAAAAACTTAGGATTAGGTAAGTTAGTTGGACAACCAACATTTGGTGCCGTAATATCTACAGGAGGTAGAGGATTACAAAACGGATTTATAAGAATGCCTTTTAGAGCATGGTATGTTAAAGATTCAGGTAAAAATATGGAGAATGAAGCTCCAGCTACACCAGACTTTTTAATTAAAAATTTTCCAGGATGGAAAAGTCGTGGAGAAGATGAGCAGCTTAAAAAAGCTGTAGAAGTATTATTAAATGATATTTAAAAAATATTTCAAAACCTACTACACTTTAAAACGAAGATATTGCATCTTCGTTTTTTTTTATACTTATTTTTGCGATTATGGAGCACGAGATAGCAGAACAAGTATTGTTAGAAAAACTAAAATCTAATTTTGGATATGATAGTTTTCGATTACAACAGCAAGAAATTATTGAAAATATTTTAGCTAAAAATGATACTCTGGTTATCATGCCTACTGGAGGGGGAAAATCTATTTGTTTTCAATTACCTGCTTTATTTTTTGAAGGAATTACTATTGTTATTTCTCCATTAATAGCTTTAATGAAAGATCAAGTAGATAGTTTAAAAGCAAATGGAATTGCAGCATCATATTATAATAGTAGCCAATCTACAGAAGAACAGGAAAAAGTATTTGATGAGGTAGTTACTAAGAAAATTAAATTGTTATATGTTGCTCCAGAGAGTTTAGGTTTATTACAAAATATTTTAAATAAAAGCTATGTAAGTTGTATTGCTATTGATGAAGCTCATTGTATTTCAGCTTGGGGACACGATTTTAGACCTTCTTATAAACAATTATCTTTTTTTAAAAAATCGTTACCAGATGTTCCAATTGTAGCTTTAACTGCTACAGCAGATAAAGCAACTCAAGAAGATATTTTAAAACAACTAGCAATTTCTCATGCTACTAAATATATAAGTTCTTTTAATAGAGAGAATATTAGTTTAGAAGTAAGACCAGCAAATGATAGGGTACAACAAATCATTAAATTTATAAATAAAAAGCCTAACGAGGCGGGTATTATTTATTGTTTGAGTAGAAAAGCTACTGAACAATTAGCTAGTAAATTAAAACAAAATAATATTGATGCGAAAGCATATCATGCAGGATTACCATTTGAAGAAAGAGCAAAAACACAAGAAGCTTTTATAAAAGATAATTGTGAAGTTATTTGTGCAACAATAGCTTTTGGAATGGGAATAGATAAATCAAACGTACGTTGGGTTATACATTATAATATGCCTAAAAATATAGAAGGATATTATCAAGAAATAGGACGCTCTGGGAGAGATGGCTTACCTGCAAAAGCATTATTATTTCATAGTTATGCAGATGTAATTCAGCTACGACAATTTATAGAAAATACTGGGAATAAAGAAGTACAAGAAGCAAAATTAGATAGAATGAAACAGTTTGCAGAAGCTACTGTATGTAGGAGAAAAATATTGCTTAGTTATTTTGGAGAATTAATTGAAAATAATTGTGGAAACTGTGATGTTTGCAAAAATCCACCTCAGTTTTTTGACGGTACTGTAATTGCACAAAAAGCTCTATCGGCTATTTATAGATTAGGTGAAAAAGAAGCAATGGGTACAGTGATAGATGTACTAAGAGGTGCAAAAAATGCTACTGTATTAGATAAAAATTACCAGTATTTAAAAACTTACGGTGTAGGAAATGATATTTCTTGGAAAGATTGGCAACATTATTTAATTCAATTAGTAAATCAAGGTTATAGTCAAATAGCATTTCATTTAAACAATACGTTACAATTAACCGATTTTTCTAAAAAAGTTCTTTTTAATGGAGAAAAAGTACAATTAACTACTCCAGTAGAAATTAAAAAAGAAGAAAAAACAACAATTACTAAAACAAGAAAAAGAGCAATAAAAGACACTTTGTTTGAAAGGTTAAGAAAATTACGTTATCGTATATCAGAAGAAGAAAATATCGCTGCATATTTAGTTTTTAATGATGCTACTTTAAAAGAGATTGAAAGAGAAAGGCCTAGAACAGATGAAGAGTTTTTAACTATAAGTGGAGTAGGGCAACGAAAATTAGAAGTATATGGAGGTGAATTTATAGAAGAGATTAAAAATTTTTTAAAGGAAAAAAAGAAAACTAAAAAGGATACTACTCTTGAGACATATAAGTTATACAAGGAAGATTTTACCATTGAAGAAATAGCGGAAAGTCGAAAGTTAAAGCCAGCTACTATATTTTCACATTTATCTAAGTTATATTTAGAAGGAAAGGATGTTAGTTTAGATGAATTTACTACGCCTGAAGTAATAAAGTTGGTTGCAAATGCCAAAAAGGTATTAAAAAATGAAATGACTTTAAAACCTTACTTTGAGTTTTTAGAGGAAAAAGTACCTTATGAACAAATTAGAGTGGCGTTAACTATTTTGCAGAAAAAAAGATAATATTAAATTAATTATTTAATGTTGTTTCCAATAGGAGAACTCAGAAATCCAACTGCAATAAATCGACCATCGGAAAAATCATCTGAGTCTGATTTAACTTTAGTTATTCCATGGAAAGTTTCTGATGCAAATATGATTAGTGAATTATTTTCAAAGTCAATAGTGAAAAGAGGGGGATTATTATATCTTTCTGGAGAGCTAGTATCTGTTTTGAATACCTGAAGATCTCCACCTTTAAATACTTTAGGAATACTATTGAAATAATAAAGAATTGAAATTTGGTATTGTCCATTTGTTGAATCAGCGTGTGGGGCTCCATAATGACCATCTGAACAATTAACAAAGGTTAAAGGAATTTTTGTAACAGGAAAAGGATTGATGTCAAGTGTGTTAAATATAGAAGGAAGTTGTTTAATAATTTGTTTATTAAGAGTATTATAAGCTTTTTGAGTTAAGGCACCAATTAAATTATTATTGCTTTTTGAACCTAGTTCTAAAAATGTTGATGTTTTAGTATCCGATCCTGGGAATTCATAGCTTTTAAAGTTTTTTTCTTCTTTACATATTGAATTATAAAGAACCTCATTATTTTTTTTTGATAAAAAATGAGATATACGCAAAACTTTTGTTTCTCCACACTTTATCAATGATATGTTATCCGTTTGTGTAATAATCGTTTTATAACTACTTTCTTTATCTTTCATATTCCATTTATATTTAGTGTAAATTTATTCAAATTATATATAGTTAATAATATTTAATTTGATTAAAAATTAAACAAGATTAAGTGAAGTATAAGTATTAAAAATTAAATAAATGATAAAAAAAATAGAGTTTCCATTACCTAATGAATACCCAGCTTATGCTGAAATGTATATGAAATTAGTAAAAAAAGATGGAAGTCTTATTGAACAATTAAAATTAAGTTTACATCAAACAAAAAAGCTAATTAATAATTTATCAAACGAAAAACTAGATTTTAAATATGCAGAAAATAAGTGGTCAGTAAAAGAAGTTTTGGTCCATATAATTGACGATGAAAGAATATATGGGTATAGGGCTCTTTCTTTTGCTAGAAATGATAAAACTAACCTTCCTGGTTTTGAACAAGAAGATTATAATTTTAATTCAGATACTTCAGAAAGAACAATTGAAAGTATTCTAGAAGAATATGAGGCATTAAGATTATCAACAATAGCATTATTTAAAGGTTTGTCAGATAAAGCATTGAAACGTATAGGAGTAGCAAATGGAAACCAAGCGAGCGCAAGGGCTTTAGGATATCATATTCTAGGGCACGATTTACATCATATTAAAATAATTAAAGATTTATACTTAAACAAGCAATAATCGGATTGAAATAAGAAGAGAATAAACTAAACTTTGTAGTATGGAAAACAAGTACCATTTTGATGTAATTACGAAGGCTATTTATTTTATTAAAAAATTTAGAAGCGAACAGCCGTCGCTAGAAGAAATTGCAAATCATGTTAATTTGAGCAAGTACCATTTTCAGCGAGTTTTTAAAAAGTGGGTTGGAATTAGTCCTAAAGATTATCTTCAGTATTTAACAATTGAGAAAGCTAAAAGTTCTTTAAGAAAAGGGCAGAGTACATTAGAAACTTCTTATAGTGTTGGGTTATCAGGAAATAGTAGATTACATGATTTATTTGTTAAAATTGAAGCGTGTACTCCTGGAGATTTTAAAAAAAGAGGTAAGGATTTGAAAATATATTATGGAGAGATTGAAACACCTTTTGGAATGGCTACAGTAGCTGAAACAGAAATTGGTATTTGTAGTTTTTCATTTGATCTTTTAAGTATAGATAAATTTAAAAAAGAATATTCAGAAGCTATTTTTATAAATAAAACACTTAATAATGCATTGTCTTTACAATCATATTTTAAACAATGGGAAATACCTAATACACCAATTAGTTTAGATTTAATAGGATCACCATTTCAAATTCAAGTATGGAAAGCACTATTACAAATACCTTCATCTAACTTACTTGCTTATCAAAACATTGCAGCAATGATTAATAAGCCTAAAGCTGTTAGAGCTGTTGGTACCGCAATTGGTAAAAACCCAATAGCTTATTTAATACCCTGTCATAGGGTTATTAAAAGTGATGGTAATATGGGTAATTATAGATGGGGAACTGAAAGAAAAATAGCAATTAATACTTATGAATCAATTAAATTAAACGATTTAGAGTAATAACAATTGAGAGTATGAATAACAATTTTAAAATAGAAGCAATTGAAAATAATTTTAATGAATTATTTAACTTAAGTAAAGAAGAACTATTTCTAAAAGGTATAGTTAAAATAGTTGTTGATGAAAAGCCAGGTTTTCCATGTAGAGTTACTCTTAAAGATGCAGAAATAGGAGAAGAAGTTTTATTATTATCTTTTAAATACCACAATGTGAATTCACCCTATAAGGCAAGTGGTCCTATTTTTATTAGAAAGAATTCAAAAAAAGTTAATTTAAAGATTAATGAAGTACCTCAAATACTTTTTGAGCGATTACAATCTGTAAGGGTTTATGATAAGAACGGAATGATGATAGATGCTAAAATACTTGAAGGGAGAGAGATGGAAAGAGAAATAAAGAAAACCTTTAACAATACCTTAGTTAGTTATATACAAGTTCATAATGCCAATCCGGGTTGTTATAACTGTCAAGTAAATAGAGTTCTATAAAACAAGTTTAAATATATAAAAGGTATTAGTAAGCAATTAGTTTCTAATACCTTTTTGTTGGATATAATTTTACTCTTTTAATTCTTCCATTTCTTTAATTATTATATCTAGTCTTGAGATAAGACTTGAATACAAAATTTTAGTAGATAGTGTAAAAACTATTATACCTATAATAGAAACACAAATAGCGATTAGTAAACCAATACCAAAGAACTCAATAAAAGTTGTATCTGAACTAATAAATTTTGAAAGAAAACTTTTCTCTTTAATACTAAAAGCAATTAAAAATATTGATAAAACGGCCATTGGAATGGCAAAAACAAAAAGTTTTTTAGTAGATGAAGTTATAGAAGAAATAATTTTTCTATAATTTTTCAAATAAGTTAGATTATCTGATTTTACATCAATAGTATTAAATTGATTTAATAGTTTTTTATTAAATAGGTACAAAGCTACTATTAATAATGAAGAATATATTCCAATAATCGCCTCAGAAAGAAATGACATAACTATAGCCAATACAATTGCCATAGGTATTAAACCTTTGTTGTCAATTTCATAAGTTCTCTTAATTTTATTTATAACTGTTTTTGACTTTTGATTATATAAGTCATTTATTTTAGGCGCTATTAATGATTGCTCATTTATAAAAGCATCATTCCATATTTTTTCAATTGATTTTTCCATCTAATAAATCTTTTAATTGTTTTTTAATTCTGTTTATACGTACCGCAATATTGTTAGCGCTAGTTCCAATAATTTCGGCAATTTCTTTGTAAGGGTTTTCTTCTAAATGCAATAAGATGATAGCTCTATCAAGTTCAGAAAGTTTTTTAATTGCATCATATAATAAATTTAAATTTTCATTTTCAAAAGCTTTATTTTCTTCTGATTTATCTACATGATATTTTAAATCATATTCTTTTTTTTTGTTTTTCTTTACTAAAGTTAAACAAACATTTAATGTTATTCGGTAAATCCAAGTAGACCATTTTGATTTTTCTTGAAATGCATTTTTACTCTTCCATATTTGTAAACAAGCTTCCTGATAATAATCTTCAAAATCTTCTTGAGAGTCTGTATATGCTCTGCAAATTTTTATAATTATTCCTGCATGCGGTAGAATAGATGTTATATAAAAATCGTTACTCAAAATTGTATTTTCTTAATTAGTAAATTGAGAATTAAAAATATTACAAAATAATACGAAAAATATTTAGAGTACATGTTTCTTGTAATAAAAAGTTGTTTTACCATAGAGATATATTTTATTTTCAATAATTATTGAAAGTTCTAAAAATTGTTATATATTTGTTGCATGAAATTACAAGAAGCTAAAATAAAATACATTCAAACTTGGGGAAGTTTAGCAACTAGTTGGGGCATAAATAAAACTATGGCACAAGTTCATGCTTTGTTGTTAGTTTCTTCAGAGCCACTATCAGCTGATGATATTATGGATATGCTTAAAATTTCAAGAGGTAATGTAAATATGAATGTGCGTGCATTAATTGATTGGGGGATTGTTCGTAAAGAATTTGTAGTAGGAGAGCGGAAAGAATTTTTTGTGGCTGATAAAGATATTTGGGAATTATTTAAACAAGTTACAAAAGAACGTAAAAGAAGAGAGGTAGAGCCTGTACTTAAAGTTTTAGATGAATTAAAGAATGATATAGAAGAGGAGTCAGATGAGGCGACACAGTTTAAAAAATTAATGGGAGATTTATCATCTGTAACAAATACTGTAAATGGAATTTTAGATAAAGCTATTAAAGCAGATGAACATTGGTTATTATCAAGTTTTACTAAAATGATAAAGAAATAAAAAAATTTACAAATAAACTTTCAAAAATTTCTGAAAATATGAAATATATAAATATTTTAAAAAAACTAAATAGAGTATTAATTGTAACTACTATAGTAATGTACCTTACTATTTACTTGGGATTACTTGTACAGGTAATTCTAGGAGCTTATCAGTTACTAATAGCTTTTGTATTACTTTTTTTTATTAAAAACTTTTCTAAAAAAAGTAAGAATAAGTTAATGATATATTGGTTAGTCGTTCTATTGTATGGAATGGTTTGGATTATAGATATGGATGTTAATTTAGGAGGTTATTTAGGAGTGATACTCTATATTATTTTACCAATGATAATTGCTTTATACTTTTCATACTTTTTAGAATCATTAAGAACAAAAAATAAATAACCTATGAAAACACTAGAAAACTACACACTATTATATGATGATGATTGTCCATTATGTAATGTTTATACATCTGGTTTTATAAAATCGAGAATGTTAGATGGAAATGGTAGGAAGCCATTTAAAAAAATTACGAATGATGAAAAAATATATGTAGATATTAAAAGGGCAACCAATGAAATAGCACTGGTTGATACTAAAAGTCATAAAGTAATATATGGTATTGATAGTTTATTAAAAGTAATTGGAAATTCTTTTCCATTTATTGAAAGAGTAGGAAAATTCAAACCTATTTACTTTTTTCTAAAAAAGCTATATTCTTTTATTTCTTATAACAGAAAAGTAATAATTCCTTCTGAAATAAAAGAAAATGAGTCATTAGAGTGTATTCCTGATTTTAATATTAAATATAGGGTTTTGTATATCGTTTTTTCAATATTGATGATTGCGTATGTATTATTAACTTTTTCAAGTTTTATACCTAGTTTACCAATTGCTAATTATCAAAGAGAACTTATAATTACCGCAAGTCAAATAGTATTTCAAATGTTATTCTTATTAAAAATCGATTCGAAAACTATTATAAATTATGTAGGAAATTTAATGACAGTTTCTTTAATAGGTTGTTTAGGAATACTACAATTAGTTCTTTTAAATGAGGTAATAAATATACCAGAAATAATTGTTGTTATTTCATTTATGGGTATTGTTTCTCTCATGTTTTTTGAGCATAAAAGAAGAGTAAAATTATTAAAACTACCTAATTATTTAAGCTATACATGGATAATTTATAGGTTAATTGTTTTATTAATTATTATAAATATATAGAGTCATGAAAATAGTAATAGCTGGAGGAACTGGATATTTGGGAGAGTTGCTTACTGAATATTTTAAAAAAGAAAAAGAAAATCAAATTTACATTTTAAGTAGAAAACAAAGAGTAAATAGTGATAATGTTAGCTATTTACAGTGGAACGGAGTTTCTAAAGGATATTGGGCACAATTACTTAATAATACTGATGTATTAATCAATTTAACTGGTAAGTCAGTTAACTGCAGGTATAATCATAAAAATAAAGAACTACTTTATCAAAGTAGGTTAGATAGTATAGCTATATTGTGTGAAGTAATTCAAAATTTAGAACATCCGCCAAAAGTATTTATTCAGTCTTCTTCAGCTACTATTTATAGGCATTCAGAAAATAAATTAATGACAGAAAGTAAAGGAGATATTGGAATAGATTTTTCTATGGATGTATGTAAAAAATGGGAACAAGTTTTTAATAGTTATACACTACCTAAAACAAAAAAAATAATAACAAGAACCTCTATTGTTTTAGGAAATAAAGGAGGTGCGTTTCCTTTAATGAAGAGTATGACAAAGTTTGGATTGGATGGTAAACAAGGAAATGGAAATCAATTTATAAGTTGGGTAACTGAAAAAGATTATATAAAAGCTATTAGTTTTTTAATTAAACAAGAAGCAGGTATTTATAATATATGCGTACCAAACCCAATTAGAAATAATGAATTTCAAAATAAATTACGAAGTAAGCTAAAGGTTTGTTTTGGTATTAATTCTCCTAAATGGATATTGAAATTAGGTGCTAAGCTTATAGGTACAGAACCTGAATTATTATTAAAAAGTAGAAAAGTGTACCCAGAGAAGTTATTAAGTTTAGGATTTAAGTTTTCTACAAATACTTTTAACGAATTTAAAATTTAAAACATGCCTACGATATTATTATTCACAAAAATAAAAGCAGCAAAAAAAATAGTATTTGATCTTTCAAGAAGTATAGAGTTGCATAAAATTTCTACAAAAAAAACAAATGAAAAAGCAATTGCAGGTAAAACATCTGGTTTAATTGAATTAAATGAAACGGTAACGTGGAGAGCAAGACATTTAGGAGTTTACCAAAATTTTACTTCTAAAGTAACTGGATGTAAAGAGGCTGATTTTTTTGCAGATATAATGGTTTCTGGAGCATTTAAAAGTTTTAAGCATGAACATTATTTCTCTTTTAAAGAGAATGTAACTACATTGGTTGATGTATTAGAATATACTTCACCATTTGGTGTTCTTGGAAAGTTTGTTGATATGTTATTTCTTAAAAAATACATGACTAATTTTCTTTTAGAAAGAAATAAAACGATAAAAGAATTTGCAGAGACTAATAAGTGGAGGAGGATATTAAATTATAAAAACTAATAATATGAGTTTCTTAAGAGCTGAGTGGCGAAAATTAATAATGATAAATTATGAAGTAAATCCAAGTGTATTAAAGCCTTATTTACCTTTAGGTACAGATCTGGATTTTTTTGAAGGGAAGTGTTATGTAAGTTTAGTTGGTTTTATGTTTTTAAATACAAGGTTATTAGGTGTTAGGGTTCCTTTTCATGTTAATTTCGAAGAGGTGAATCTTAGGTTTTATGTGAAAAAAGAAAAAGAAGGAGAGATAAAAAGAGGAGTGGTTTTTATAAAAGAAATTGTTCCTAAGGCTGCTATAACTTTTGTCGCAAATACTATTTATAATGAAAATTATCAAACACTTGAAATGAAACATTTATGGAATTTAAAGAAGAACAAAATGAATATTACATATAAATGGAAAATAAATAATGAATGGAATTCAATTGAGATTGAAGCTTTAAATAATTTAGAAAAAATAGAAAAAAAATCTGAGATCGAATTTATTGCAGAACATTATTGGGGATATTCAAAAAACAATAATAAAACAACTGAATACGAGGTAAAACACCCAAAGTGGGAATTTTACCCAGTAATCAATCATAAAATAGATGTAAATTTTTTAGAAACGTATAATAAAGATTTTCTTTTTTTAAGAAATCAAAAGCCTACCTCAGTGTTTTTGTTAGAAGGCTCTGAAGTTTCAGTAGAAAATAAAGTGAAATTTTAATTATGGTTTTTGATTCTATCAAATAAAATTGATGATTCAACAAATTTTCGATGTTCTTTATTTGTTAATTCTTCTAATAAATCGAATGAAGCAATATAACTAACTAAACTACCATTTGAAGAAATAAACTTTCCATCTTGAACTACAGAAACCTTATTGTCATCTGCTACGTTTAAATTTGGATACTCAGTTTTTAACGCTTTACCTCCTGTAACATAGGTTACAATTTTTTTATTGTCAGCAATTCCCGTTTCTCCTATTAAAAAGGCTCCAGCGCAATGACTAGCAATATAGTCGGTTGATTTATTTTGCTCTTTTATAAAGTTAACAAGTTCTTTGTTGTTAGCTTGTTTTTTAGGAGTATAAGAGCTTGGTACGACTAGAACTTTTAAATGAGGTACATTATTTAGAATATAATCAGGCTTAATTTTCAAACCATGAGCACTTTTATATGTTTTGTTTTCTGGAGCAATTGTAATAACATTAAAAAGTTTTTCTTGCTCAATACTTGAGTTTGAAAAGACATCTAAAGGAGCAATAACTTCATTAATAATTACTCCTTCAAATATTAAAATCCCAATGGTTGGTAGGTTTACATCGATAAGTTTTAATTTCATTTTTTCTTGTTGTTGAATTATGTTAGTTTTATTTGATATGCTGTTATTTTTTTGTTGTTTGATGCAACTAAAAAAAGTTAGAAAGACTAAGCATAAGGTTATATTTTTCATTTTGTATTTATTTTAATACAAAAGTAAAATAGCTTTTAATGAAAAATATTAATCAAGATTAAGAAATGAAATTATTTGTTTTTAGCTTTTATTTTGCTAACAAATTCAGGAGACATTCCTAAATAAGAAGCAATCATATATTGCGGTACTCTTTGTGTAAATTTTGGGTTTTCTGTAACAAACTTATTGAAGTTTTCTTCACCAGAAAGACTATAAATAAATTCGATTCTTTTTTGAATTGCTATGTATGTTTTCTCCATTATTATTCTAAATAAACGTTCAGTTTTTGGTAAAACATTACAAAGTTTATTAAATTCATTTATAGTTAATTCCAGTATTTCGGTATCTTCAATTGCTTGTATGTATAGTTTTGATGGAACCTTATTTATTAAACTTTCATAATCTGTAATCCACCAATTATCAATTCCAAAATGTATAATTTGTTCATTACCTTTAGTATCAATATAAAATAAACGCAAACAGCCTTTTGTTATAAAATATCTAGACTTACAAACCTGTCCTTCGTTCAGTAAAAACTCTTTTTTTTTAGCTTTTTTAACTTTTAAATGCGATTGAAATAATTCTATTTCAGTGTTAGAAATACTAATATATCGTTTAATATATTCAACCAAATTTGAATTCATATTTTAAGAATATTATTATTAGTTATCGCAAGAAAAAGATGTATTTAATATATGTAAGCGCCCTGTTTTTTTATGTATAACTACTTGGTAAATCCTATTATAAATACTCTCATCAAAAGGCTTAATTTTTTCTCCAACCAATAATCCTGCTAATACACCAGTTGTATTACTATGGCCAACAACTAATGCATCTTGTTTTTTATCAATTAATGTTTTTGAAAATTGAGTAAGCTCTCTTGGGTTATATATTTTGATAGGCATGTTTTTACCGTCAGCAGTTGGTTTTGCAGTGTTTTTAGTACGAATATAATTGGTACTATATATAACATTTAAATTTACTTTTTCAAGGAATTTATTAAGGTTTTTTGCTCTTTGTTCCCCGCATTTAGTAAGTGGAGGATTTTTACGATTGGCAGGAGATACATCTTTTTCAGAATGTCTAACCAGGTATATTGTAAAAAGCTCTTTATTTTCTTGGGCATTTACAACATATTGTAATCCGATTATTGTAAAAAGTAGCAATAAATATTTTTTAGAATTCATAAGTAAAGTCTTTTGTTATTTTAAATTTAGTTTAATATTTCTTGTAATACCTTTTGTTTATGCAATATATATCTTTAGTAAATTAAACAATAGGCTAATCACTTGTAAAATTAATGATATATTTATTGTTATGAATAAGTAATACTTTATATGTTTTAGTAGGCTAATTTTTATAGGCTATTAAAATTTGGTTCCACGTAATAGGTGTTTTATTATAAAAAATAAATGCGTCGTGCTATTTTATTTATTTACTTAAGTATCTCTATAGATATTTGAAGTATTGTTAGAAAAACTATTAGTATTTCTAATAAATAAATATATAAAATAACCTTAAAACTTATTATTATGGGAATTGTAACATCAACTATTTATTCAACAACAGCAAAAGAAGCAATGACTCAATTAAACTTTTCTACAGATTTTCAGGGAAAAACTGCATCTGTAACAATTAATCTTTTGAAAAGTGGAGTGGTAGTTAAAACAGAAACTTATAATTTAGATGCAGAGAATACAATAAAGCAGGTTTCTTTAACTGCACCAGAAATGAAATCTGATGGAACCGTTACTTTAGCTGCAAATACAAATTCAGTAGTATTTTCAGGAGTTTGTATATGGGGAGATGTAGTATCTTTCAGAGCAGAGAATGTAGCTGTTGCTTACAGATAATTGTTTAAAATGAATAAAAGGAAGAATTAATAACTACTTCCTTTTATTTACTTAGTTTTAATATTCTAAAAGCACCTTGAATAACTAAAACGAAAACTATAGTACCTATAATTAAGTCAGGTTTATTAGAACTAAACAGGTGTACTAAAATACCGGCAAATATTACCCCTAAATTAATGATTATATCATTTGAAGTAAAAATCATACTTGCTTTCATATGTGCTTCTTCTTTACTTTTTGATTTTTGTAAAATATAAAGACAAATACCGTTAGCAATAAGAGCTAATATAGATATAAAAATCATTATTGAAAATGAAGGAAGTTTTTCATTTTCAAAGAAACGCCTTAACACTTCTATGAAACCAATAATTGCAAGAGTTATTTGAAAATAGCCTGCAATTTTAGCAATCTTCTTTTTTCTTATTAGTGTTCCGCCTACAGCAAATAAACTAATTCCATATACTAAACTATCTGCAAGCATATCTATGCTATCTGCAATTAATCCCATAGATCTTGAAATAAGTCCTGAAACAATTTCAATAATAAAAAAAGATAAATTTATTATAAGTACTGACCAAAGTGTTTTTTTCTGATTCTTATTTTCTCCAAAATTTGTTTGATCTGTTTTTTCTGACGAAATTTTTTTTCCACCAAGATTTAATTCAACAATAGCTTTTTCTATTTGAATTAATTGATCAAAATGAAAAACTGTCAATTTTCTATTAGCAATATCAAAATCTAAATGAGTTATACTTGAAAATTCATCCATTTTCATCCGAATTAAATTTTCTTCTGATGGACAATCCATTTTAGTAATTTTAAATATTGTTTTAATCATTCAAATTGCTTGTTTTTTAATGAAAATGTGTGTTTTTCTTCTAGATAAATGTTTTTAGAGTTTTTCAACTAATTGTATATTATTTCCGCAAGTATCATTAAAAATAGCAACCTTTACAGTTTCCATTTTAGTTGGTTTCATACTAAACTCTACATTAAGTTTTGTTAATCGGTCATACTCAGCATCAACATTTTTAACATCAAATTGAGTATATGGGTATCCAGCATCCATTAAAGCATCTTGAAAAACCTTTGAGGGTTTAAAATGATTAGGAGCTGGTTCTAATAATATCTCTGGACCATCTTGCCATTCTGCTGAAACTAAAGTTAGCCACCTATTTCCTCCTCCTAAAGGAAGATCTTTCTTTTTTATAAAGCCTAATATTTCTGTGTAAAAATTTAAAGCTTTTTCTTGATCTCTAACTGGTATGCTAATTAATGTTACTTTCATTTTTTATTTTGGTATTTATAAATACAACTACCTTAAAACTAGTTTTTAAGTAGTGAAATGGAATATCTAAATTAAGAAATAAAATATAAAGTAAAAGAAGCTAACGATACTTAAGGTTTGTTACCAATAATTAATTTACTGTTGATAATAAAGTGTTACCAACTATTTAGAATATAATTTTAAGAGACTGATTTTTTATACATTGTAAAAAAATAGAAAGGTAGAAAACCAAACCCAAATATGAATGCTCCAAGAATTAATAATAAGTCTGCTCCCTGTAAATGCATTAACTTAAATAGACCTGAAAGTCCTGTGATAATTGAGGCTATTCCTCCTAATATTATTTTTAATTTTACAGAAATCGACTTAGATAAAGTAACTTTGTATCTGTCAAAGGCTATTAGAGGAACAAATATTAAAAGTAAGGTTAAAAAACCAATTGTAAATAGTTCTGTTCCAAAAGGCATTTGAAGTAATTTTAAAGTTACACCTGCGGTTAGTGTAATTGAACCAATAAATCCAATTAAATACATTAATTTTTTCATAATTATTATTCGTTTAGAGTTAAGTAAAAAAATTGTTTTATGTTGAATTTCAATTAAACCATTCGGTGCTAAATCCATTAGAGCATTATTTAACAAGTCCTCGAATGATTTATCTTTTCCTAGTTGACTTTCAATAACACAGCATAAATGATCTATAATATCATCACTTAATGTTTTGATTTTTAATCCTTGATTTTCAACAAGAGTTTTAATTTTATTTTCTTGATCAGTAGTTAATTTCATGCAAGTTTGATTTCAGGAAAAACAAGTTTATTAAGAGTAGTCAAAAAGTCTTTTAACTCTTCAAGGTATCGAACTTTTTCCATTTTACCTTTGGTTGTTAGAAAGTAATATTTTCTAACCCTTTTACCTATATATTCTTCTTTATAAGATAGAAGACCATTTTTAGTCATTTTTTGTAAAGCGGGGTACAGTGAACCATCTTTTAGTAAAATTTTTCCATCAGATAGTTCTTTTACCTGCTGAAACATTTGATAACCATACATCTTTTCATTTTCTGAAAGTAAATTCAGTATAATAGCGGAGAGTGTTCCTTTAAGTAGTTCTTTTGAATGCATAGAACAAATATACATAAAAAAACAATACATTGTAAATCTATGTATTTAATTTTATATACTGAATGAATTCGATTTGAATTTAGATTTAGTTGAAATAGGGAGCATTAAAAATTTATAGAAGGATATATTAAAATCTTTTTCAAGGTTATTGATACAACTAAAGAAACAAAGTTCAATTCGAGTTTATTAGTATTCAACAGTTTTTCTATTAATCATACCGAATCATATTTTTTATGATTTCGCTGCGTATTTAAGTCTTAAATTTAGTTACATATTTTTCAAATTTTTGTTTTCTGTAAAATATATACTTTTAAGATATAAGTCCAATAAAATTTGTTTTGCTAGTTCACTTAAAAATGTTTTTCTGTTTTTAAAATTATCAAATAAAACTTTAGTATTTAGTTTTCTATCTTTTAATTTTTTACATTTTGTTAATTCGTAAGGGAATAATTTTAGATTGTAGGAAGTGTAGGTATCAAAATATTCTAGTGATTCCATTTGTCCAATTTTTGGAGGGATTCTTTTTTAATTACTTCCATAAAGCCAAATTTTTCTAACTTTTTCAAGTTATTAATTGATTCAGATAAAGTGAAAATTTGAAAAAACAATTCATCACCTAAATACTCTCTTGGAAAGAAATCCTTTTTTTACTATTATATCAATGTATTCACATGCTTTTTTCTAAGCTTCAGAATTTCTGTTTTGTATGTCATTTAGAATTTTTAGAAGCTCTATTGTTCATTTGAATGTTTATATTTAAGTTTTTGCATAAAAATGGCTCTAATAGGTGCTGTTTTTTCTTTTAATACTATTAAACCTATTATAGGGCCTATTGCTAAAGTTGTATAAATATATAAAGGATTTATTTTAGTATACAAAATATTCAGAAGTTGGATACTAATTATTGTTATTGAAAAACCAATACAATTTACAATGGTAAGTGCAGTTCCTTTTATCTCTGCAGATGTATTTTTTGCAATTAATGTAGAAAAAAGAGGAGAATCAGCAATAACAAAAAATCCCCAGAAAAAAAGAAAACCAATAAAAACACTTTCTGATTCAGTATTGAACATTATAGGTGAAATAAGGCAGCAAGTACAAGACAATAAAAGAGCAATGAAAGCTATTCGTTTAGTTCCAAATACTTGAGAAAGGTACCCACTTAATACGCAAGCTAATCCTCCTATAGCAATTATTAAGAATGATAATAAGGGAATATTAAATTCTGTTTCTAGATGTTTAACATTGTAAGTTTTTAGAATAATTGGGACAAATGCCCAAAAGGCATATAATTCCCACATGTGTCCAAAATAACCAAAGGCAGCAGAACGAAATTTATGATTTCTAAATACACTAAAAAAAGCTGAAAAATCTAATTGGGTTATAGGTTTTCGGAATGGACCATTTGGAACTAACGTAACCATTAACAAACCACCTAATAGGGCAAATACTGAAGTTAATATAAGTACATATTTCCATTCAAATCCTTCTGTCATTTCTTTAGCTAAGTGTGGAAATGCTGTGCCAACAACTAAAGCACCAACTAAGAAACCAAGTGATTTATCTAATTTATTTTCATAATAATCTGCAGCTATTTTCATTCCTACTGGATAGATGCCAGCTAGAAAAAAACCAGTTATAAAACGAAGAGAAAGTATACTTATTAAACTATTTCCATTCCAAATAACTCCAAAATTGAATATTGAACCAAGAAGCGCACAGGTTAAAAAGACTTTTGATGGCGAAAAACGATCAGCAATAGTTAAAACAGCAAAGATTAGCGTTCCAAAAATAAAACCGAATTGTACAGCTGATGTTAAATGTCCAAGAGCGCTGTTGTTAAGGTTAAAACTTATGATAAGATCGTTCATTACGGCATTTCCTGCAAACCATAGAGATGTGCAACAGAACTGAGAGATTACGATTATTGGAAGTATTAATTTTGATTGTTTCACTTGGGTTTAATTGTTTGGAAATTAGTTTTTATTTTAAATGATATTTTAATGAATATGTAATTATACCATTTTTTATAAATCTTTTATTTAAAAACTGATTATCTGTATAAATAAAGTTATAAAGATACATTCATTTTGTACTCATATTATAAGTAAGGTTTTGACTAAAAAATGTAGCTAGTCAAAAAACAACTATGATAGGCTAGATTGTTTTAATATAGAATTAACTCAATCATAAACTTTAATAACTTAATTAACAATAATTTTAGTATTAGTTTTTCCTTTGTTAGTTACAATACTAATAAAGTAGATTCCTTTGGATAAATTATTTACATCAATAATTTGATTAGTTGTTGTTAAAATTAATTTTCCCATACTATTATAAACAGTAACTTTTTTTAATTGTAGTTTTTCTTTTAACTCTATAGTAAGCTTATTAGTTACTGGATTAGGATATAGTTTTGTAGTTGATTCAATAATTTCATTTGTAGATAAAACTCCAGATAAATTAAAAACACGTACATGTCCTAAATGATTATCATAACCATTATTATAAGGGCCTCCTATGGCTAACACACTTCCATCAGATGATAAACTAACACTAGTTCCTAATAAGTTATTTGTTACTCTTCCATCAATGTCAATACCCATTTGGGTCCATACATTATTTATGTTTTTATAAATACGTGCATGCCCTGAATGAATTAAAGTTTTTGAAGAGGTATTCATAGGACCTCCAATGGCTATAATATTTCCGTCAGAAGATAAACTTACGCTTCTTCCGAATTGATCACTTTCAGCTTCACCTTTAATATCAGTACCTATTTGTTCCCAAATACCACTATTATTTTGGTATATGGATACATAATCTAAGTGAGTAAAACCTGAGTTATGATGAATACTTCCAATTGCTATAATATTTCCATTTTCCGACAAACTTAAAGAAGACAAGCTTTTGCGAGAATTTGTAAAGTTTCCTGCTAACTCTGTGTTAATATCAGAACCTATTTGAGTCCAAGTATTATTGTTATTTTGAAAAATACGAACATTACTTGAATTGGTATTATCCCTATTGTTATTAGCAATAGCTAGAATATTTCCATTAGAAGATAAATTTAAATTTACCCCAAACTCATCTCCTGATTTGATTCCATGGATATCAGTACCTATTTGAACCCAAACACCATTTTTATTTTGATAAACACGAACTAGACCAGAATTAGTGCCATTTGTATCATTATTTGGAGCTCCAATAGCAACTATGTTTCCATCAGAAGATAAACTAATGTTTGTTCCTAATAGATCTCCAGCTTCAACTCCATTAAAGCCTTGACCTATTTGAGTCCAAACACCATTTTTATTTTGATAAACGCGAGCATGACCAGAATTATCTCCATTTGTATCCTTATAAGGAATTCCAATAGCAATAGTATTTCCATTAGATGATAAGCTTACACTTTTACCAAAGCTTTCAAATGATGTTTCTCCATCAATATCAGATCCTATTTGTTCCCAAATTCCTTTATTGTTCCTATATATACGAACATGACCTGAATTAGTACCATTTGTGTTATTATTAGGACCTCCAATAGCAATGATGCTTCCATCAGATGATAAACTTACACTCATTCCAAATTCATCTTTTGCAGCTTCACCATTAATATCTTTACCTATTTGGGTTTGAGAATAGAATATACTTGATGTTAATAATGTGATAAAAAGTAACTTTTTCTTCATTTTTCATTTGGATGTTAACATCAAATCTACAACTAAAAAATAAAATTATCAATATGCTGTAATAGTGCTTGTTAAGTTTTTAAAAATAATTAAAATTCGATTAGAATAAATCAAATAAAAAAATTCACTAACTATAAATTAAGCTTTAATTAAATTCAATTACTAAATAAATAAGTTGATAAATTTCGATTAAATTAAAAAGCACAGATTTGTAGAAGTTTTTTAAGCTAAATCATTTCTGAAAAGTTAATAAACCCAACAGAATCTTGATTGATTAATGTTTTTCAGAGTTAGTTTTTATAAACAAACATTTTATTATATTTATAGAAGTACTTTGGTTAAAAATTAGTTGGTTTTACCATAGTTCTTTGTCGTACTTAGTTTATTCTTTGATATATTTCCATTTTCCTTTTATTTTCTTAATCAAAAATGCTTTATGGTAGCCCTGAATTTTCATTCCTTTCTGTCCAATATGCTCATCAATTACTACGATTCCATTTTTTAAACTACTATCAAAACAAATTCTGGAAAATTGAAGGAGATTGTATTTCTCTTTTTCTTTTAATATGATTTTAGAACTTTTAACCTGTTTATAAGGTTTTATTAATTCCAAATCATTTTTTTCAATTTCACGGTATGAGAGATTTTTGAACTTTTCAGATTTTAAAATACTATTAAATATCTCATTGTTTTCTGATTCTGGGTAATTATTTTCAAACATCCAATAGTTGTCCTCTCTAATTTGTTCTATTGGGTTTAAAGCATCTGATATGTAGATTTTCAGTACAATGTTATTCGTATCGATTGGTTCTATATCCTTTTCAGGAAACATTCTATTTGGAAAGAGTATGTTGTCCAAATATTCTCTTTTCAAATAATCATTCAAAACATCTTGAACAGCTATAAACTCTTCCTTTTCATATGATTTTTCACAACCTAGTATAGCTATTAGTATTAATAAAGTTAGAGCTTTTTTCATTTCAGGTATTAGGTACAACATATTTGTTTATGGTTTGTTGCGTGGTTTTAGCGTGAAAATAATTAAAAGACATGAAATAATTGTCTGTGTGATTTTTCTGAAGGAATAAATCTATAAGGAATTAGTTATACACAGTGTTATCGATTTTTTATTTTATGTCCTTTGAATATTATTTCTCCTTTATTTGAGATTGTTTTGGTATAATCAGTATTATATGTTCTTGATTTTACTTCAAGTTTATTTAATATTTGGCAGGCTTCTCTTCTTATAGATAACCAGATCTCATTATTATCCAAGAATTTCCAGTCCCATATTTCATTTGGTATGTTGTCAACTTTAGTTTTGAACTCTAACAGTATGTCTTTAAGTTGATTGTCAATCAAGTTGTTTTTTAATACTGTTTTAAATAAAATTGGCGTGAAAGCATAATCTAACTCTTCGTATAATTCAGTCAGGGGATCTATTAAGATAGGAGCCATCTTATCTAATTCTTTTTCATTGTATGTATAAAGAATAAGTGAATTTATAAGATTTGTGTAGTAAAAGTTTACATTCTTATCATATTCTTTTAATTCATGTTGAGTAAATTCCAGATTGTCAACTTCCTTCTTCCTGTTTTGATTCAAATTATTTTTATTTGATTTGAAAAAATTGAATTTCATTCTTCAGTTTTAATTATCGCTAACGTAATTATGTATAATTTCGTTACGGGTCTAAGCAACTAATTATTCAAATTGTTATATGTTGGCCTTTATTAATTCAATAAGTTTAACTTCACTTGGTCTTGGTGCGTTTTCATCAATTATTTTACCATCTTTTCCAAAAAGTAAATACCTAGGAATAGAGTTGATTTTAAAATTTTTATATAGGTTTGATTTTTTCCAATTTGCAATTATATAGCTATCTTCTTCATTTGAAATGTTTTCTAATTTCGATGCTCTAACCCAAGATGAATAATCTATATCAATTGAAATTTCAATAATTTTAAATTCACTATTACTAAATTTTGACTTTAACTTGTTTAAAAAAGGTATTTCTTTTCGACAAGGAACACACCAACTTGCCCAAAAGTCTACTAATACTACTTTACCTTTATGCGTAGAAAGGACTTCTTCAAATGTCAATTGATTATCATTTACCAGATTCGTTAAAACGCCGATATTTCTATTACTTACATTTAATTTTTTTCTATCCGTTTTTTGTTTAGCAATAAATGATAGCCATTTATTTTTAAGCTCTTGACTTTTGTTGATAGTATTAAATTTTGTTACATATTTTTCAAATTTTTGTTTTTCTGTAAAATATATACTTTTAAGATATGAGTCCAATAAAATTTGTTTTGCTGACTCATTTAAAAATGTTTTTTCTTTATTAATGAAATCAAATTGAACAGAATGTGACACGTTTTTATCCTTATTGAAATATTTGTAACGAATTAGAGTTTTTAAAAAGTTTACATATGTTTGATTATTTAATAACTCGTTATCATTTAGTTTAATATTTAAACTATCGATATTTAATGTTTTTTTTTGATTTTTAGCTTCTCTTAATCTGTTTGTAGCAAATTCTAGTTTTCGATTTATTTTATTGGTGAGGTAAAACTCATCTGAAATACTATTATTCGCCTTTAAGCTATCTAATACTGAATTTGAATTTAGATAGATTTTTTCGAAATCAAAAGTGTTCCTTCTAAATGTTTTTCCATTATTAATGATTATAGCTTTATTTTTAAGGTTCTGTTTATAAATGAGATAACCTAAATTTATTTCGCTCCAAGTTTTAGTGCTATTCGGAACTTTAAAAATTGGAAAATTAACTTTTTTTAATTCGTTGATTACTATGTTTTTAGTGTTTATAAAGATACTATCTCCTTTTTCAAATTTTATTCTATATGAGAATGAATTTATGATATCAAACCCTGCTATTTCAATTTCATTTTCAGTTGGAAAAGTTACAGAGGTTCTCTGCTCTTTTTTTCCCAGATATAACATTTCAGGCATATATTGCATCTCATCTAACTTAAGATTAGTAAAAAATGAGTTTATAGTATCGTTTACAGCAATAAAAATTTTGTTAAGTTTTTCTGTTTTGTCTTTTTTAATAGCTGTTTTTTTTATGTTAATTGTCGTTTTTTTTTGTTGACAACAAAAAAGACTAAACAACAAAAATGTAATTATAATGTTTTTCATAGGCTTATAAATAACGCTTTAGCATTTGGTTAGACGTGTTTTTAAAAGTCTAATTTATTAAATATAAGTTGAATAGGTAGCTTATGAAGGGAGGGATGTATACGATAACAAGTAATTTCTTATAGTAATTCCATTGTTGTAGTCTAGATTTTACTTTTATGTTTCTCAATTTAATGTATTCAGATAGTTTAATATTTCATCCGAAACCTGAATCATTTTAGTTTCTATATGTTCAGACAATGAGTTCAGATTATTAAAATCAGGGTCATCAACCAATGTGGTTTCAAGAATTGAATATTTAGGCATTTCCGTTTTGTCCTTATTCCACTTTGTCGCTTTCAACAATTCCCAATATTTCTTTTGATTCGGTATGGTATTTCCCAAAAGCCAAACTTCAAACCTCATTTCTACGTGATTTAATACAAGTCCAAGTTTTAGTTTTTTACTTTTTAAAAAATCGTTTGAATAGTAGAAATATGTATAGTCCATATATCCATGAAGAATTCCAGCAAATGAATATTGGTCAGAAAGATTTTTTATGAAATCTGTTCTTAATTTCATTACGAATTTCACCAATTCATTATATGCTATTAATATGTGCCCTTTCTCTAATTGTTCTTTATAAATTGAAACATATTTATTCAAATCCTCCATTTACATTTTTTTAGTTCAAAATTTAGTTAGTTTACTTCTAACGTGTCTTAAGTAACTAATTTAGTAAATAAAATAAGAAAAGAAAATTCACAAGGACTTTTGTTAATAGTTAAGTTCTAGCAATGAATTAAAAACATTTTAAGTTCGCTTTTTATTATGTTAATTCCAAGGTCCATTAATTGTCACATTTTTTGTTTTCCCATTTTTGTCAATTTTGTATAAACCACCTGCACAGCCTAAGCAAATATTTCCTTTTATGTCTTTAAAAAAAGCCATTGTTGAAATTGGAACTTCATAATTTATAAAACCTTTATCTGTGTAATTGTAAACTCCGTTACTTGTTGTACTAACCCATAAATCGTTTGAGATGTCTTTGTAAATAGTGAAAACATCACTTTCGTTTAATCCTTTCATTTCAGGAAATTGAACAAATTTGGAACCATTATATTTATTCAAACCGCCTTTACCATATCGTTTATCGAGATTTGGGTTATCTTTCTCTGCTACTCTTGTTCCAATCCAAATATTTCCTTTTTTATCTTCTACAATTGATTGAACACTGTTTGAGTTTAAACCTTCTTTTGTTGTGAAATGAACAAATGAGTTTCCATCAAATTTTGCACCCCCTTTTTCTAAAGTCCCAAACCAAAATGTTATCCCTAGAGTCTTGAAATATATCTATTACATATTCTCCAATTTATGACTCCATTTTTTTGGGTAGATTGTTAATAACATTGTCATTTATCTTATTTGAGTGTGATTGTCCTCTACAATAAGTTATAAATGACATAACGAAAAATAATAAACAAATTCTTAAAAATAAATAGAGTTGTTTCGTTTGTTTTTTATTCAAACTTATGACTAAAGATGTTCTTTTGGCACTATAAAATGCAAAATTATGTCAAAGAAGTGTGAATTTTTAATATCGTATATTGATTTATACTATTAAAATTTAAAACTTGTCCATAGTCTAGATTTCACAGTTTTCCTTTTATATTTTCCAGCTTTTACATTAATTTTTTCAGTCGCTTCTTTTATTAACTTATCAATTTCATCTGATTGCGGATAAGATTTAATTTTTATATCAACAATTTTCGCTTTTTCTGTTACAGTCAGATAAACATATACATTACCTTTAAATTCTGATTCAGAGTTCAGTTTTTCGCTTATTAGTCGATTTAGATTTCTTTCCGCACAAGCAATCTGTTTTTTTTCTGAAATTCCATTTTCACAATCGTTTTCAAAAGGCAATTCACTAAGAATAGCATAATGATAAATTCCTTTTTTCTTTTGTTTAAAAGGTTTTAATTTGTATCCTTTATCAGTTGAGTCGTCAGCGTCTAAAAAATGTCCTTTCGGAATTTGTCCAATTGCAAATATTGGAATCAGAAGTAAAATTATCAAAAAAATTAATTTGTATTTATTCATTTTGTTAGTTAGTTTGGTAAATATTTTATTAATGTTATTGTATCTAAAAAGTAACGGATTTAGATACTAACTTTTCGAGTTGAACAGATATTGAAATTATGTGATTTATTTTAATTCAAATACTTAATTCGCTATTTTTTACATATTTTTTTAGCAAAAGTTTTTCTTTTTTCAGTTGTGACTTGAATAAAGTATATTCCATTTTGAAGAGAAGAAAAGTTTAAATTATTAACCCCTTTATTTAAATTTCCAGATTGTAATATCTGTCCAGTAATTGATAATAGATTAAAATTGGCATTTTCTTGAGTTTCAATTGTTAGAAAATCTTCAATTGGATTAGGAAACGTTACAAAGTTTTTATTATTAAATTCTTCTATATTTAAGCTACCACAGTTTTGATTAAAAGAAGACGCAGAGTCAAAATTATAACTACTTCCTGTCCAATTATTATTACTATAATTAGTGTCATCAACTTGAATGCAGTTGAGATTATCGTTATCATTGGCTCTAAATGAAGTGAAATTAGTATTATTGCCATTCGCAACATTTAGGTTTTCTAATTCATTATCTTGACACCATAAGAATACTAATTTATTATTTGTGCTTACATCTAAATTTGTTAATTGATTTTGTCCACAACCAAGTTTTCTTAAATCAAGATTTAGGCTTATATCAATAGCATTTATTGTAGTCCCAAAACAATATAAATATTTTAAAGCAGCGTTTTTGCTAACATCTATGTTACCTAATAAGTTATAATTACAATTCAAAAGTGTTAACGCTGTATTTTGATTTATATTCAAATCCGTTATTCCTGTACTGTTACATCTTAACTCAGTAAGTAATATATTGTTAGTTACATCTAAATTGTTAAGGGAATTTGCAGAGCAATTCAGTTTTTCTAGAAATATGTGTTGACTAAAATCAATACTTTCAGAAAGTAGATTAAATGCCATAATAAGTTCTTTTAATACTAAATTTTGACTTATATCTAATGCACTAAGTTTATTGTTGCTACAATTAAATTTTTCTAAATTTATATTTTGAGTAACATCTAGAACTGACAGTTTATTAAAAGAACAATCTAATTCTACTAGAGAAATATTTTGACTAAAATCTACGTTAGTTAATAAATTATTTTGACACTTCAAGGTAGTCAGATTAACAAAACTTTGTATTCCTTCTATAGAACTAATTCTTTCAGAATTTGGAGTACCATATTTGTTTCCAATATCTAAATAATTTACACTTTGTGCTTCAGTAAGTTGTATTTCAGAATCAGAGTTCAAATTTATGTTTGTATTATTCAATAAATATTCCTTGAAGATAGGGTCAGGAATTGTAACATTCTGGGCATATGATTGTAGACATCCAATTAATAGTAATGTGAGTAATTTTTTTTTCATCAATTTTTGATTTTAGCTAACTTATTTGTGTGTGTGGTTAGTAGCGCAATTTTAGTGTAAAAATAATTAAAATGATTGAGATTAATTGTCTAAAATTTTTCTGAAGGAATAAATCTTGTAGACAATTAATTGTACATGTTGTTGTGGTGTCGTTTTTTATTCTATTTTATCTCTAACATTTTCTCTTGCGATCTTAATAATGTCTTGATAATTTGATATAAATGGTTCGCTCAATTCTTTTTCTAAAATGCATTCTATATTCCAAAGAACTCTTTGCTCTGATTGGTCTTCAAATCTACTTAAATCGTCACTCTCGTTAAATCTTGCGAGAAATTCAAAAAGAACGATTGCTTCATCGTTAGTCAATTCGATATTTACTTTTTTGTCAGCCATTTTTTATTTCTTTCCACAATTCCCTAATATATGGTGTTACTTTCCAACAGTCGGAAAGATTCTCGCCAAAGCAACTCCAATAAAGTATTGTGTATTCGTGAATTTCAAAGTCCTTTATTATTCTTGACTTTAAGCGTTTCCAATTTTTATCGAAGTCATTTTTATCTTCTATATCAGTCAATGCTTGGATTAGCATTTCCATTAGACTAAACTTTTTGTCTTCGTCTATTTGCTCGTCATAATGTTGAAAGTAGTTTTCTATTTCTTTTGATTCAGCAATATCATAAGGCCAATCTTGCATCCAATCAGAATATAGATAAGCATATTTAGCAACCAATTCTTTAATTGCTTTTCCATTTCCACATCTGAATTTTGATTCTTCTATTTTCATTTTCTTAATGCACCACAACGTGTTTGTACAAGGTTAGTTGCGTGGTTTAGCTATAAAGTTAATAAATATTTACTGACAAAGAAAATCCGAGAGGATTTTCGTAAGTTGGCTAAAAGCAAGCAATTAATTTTGTACGGTGTTGTGCGTAGGCTTTTTTCAATTCAATATTTTTCAATTCTTTTTCAGATAGATAATTCATTTTTTTCAGTTCTTGTTCGTTATTCCGTTTTTAGCCTAAATTTGTTAAAATAATAAAGATTAAAATTATTATTCCAAGCGCAATTCGGAATTTTTTTTGTTGTCTGGCTTTTTTAGGAAATCCATCTTTTTTTAATTCCCATGAAAAGGTAATTTCTATTAAAGTCCAAAAAGGTTGAGAAATAAAATCACAAAGATGATAACCTTGATTTGCTTTCGTTTGTTTCTTAATTCTCTCTCTCTTTTTTGACAGATATTTAGCAGTTTCAATTTTTTTCGGCTCAACTTTCCGAAATATTAATTCGTTATTTGCAAAACGAACAGCAATTGGTTGCCATTTTTCAGGTGAACCTACAATATTTAGTAATTCATCAGTCGTCATTTTCTTAATTGACTGTTTAAATTTATCTTCCATTTTATTTTAGATTCACTTTTCTTAAATTCTATAACGATTTTTTTTCAGCTTACGCACAACGGCTCCGTATTTGAAAAGTAGCGCTGAAAATAAGTTATTACTTTTTTGATTAAGCACAAGCCGAATTTTTAAATTTTACTATTTAACTTTTTTATCAAAAATCGTCAAATTTAAAAATTTGGCGACTTCCCAAAAATACCCAAACCATAATGTTATCGATGACTCACGCTATTTTTTATATATATTGTTGTGGCTAGTTATCCCCCCTATCTTATTCGTTAATATCAAATTCTGACGGTGGCGGTGGGATAATTCTTTTGCCTTGCATATATGAAAAATCGAAAAATGAAAATCTCGTATCATTTAGCTCATCAATACCATTTTTCTTTTTGTTTGTCAATTTGTTATATGGTAAGCCATACCATTTAACGGACAAATAATTTTTATAAGAATTAATTCCATCACTTACTTCGTTTAACGCTAATTTAAGTGATTCTGTAGGGAAAGGCTTGTCATAAAACACTATATCAAAATGAACTTTCGAGATTGAATCCCACATTTTTGATACGGGAATTTGAACATTATATTTATGTGTTGATACATTAGGGATTCCGTTTTTCAAATATTCAAATGTTGTAAAACTCAAAGAGTCTATACTCTTTAACTCGCCATCAAATAGTACTTTTTCGTCATCTACAATACTTAAAGATGTATTGTACTTTCCACATCCTAAAAAACCTGCTACACTATCTCGCAAAAATAAATATTCTGACAATGCTTTCTCAATATTTTGTGATTTTGGGTACTTTTGGATATATGCGGCATAATCAAAATATTCTCTTGATTTTTTAGTTTCTACCCAATCATTTTCTGAATGCTTATTTTCCTCAACACTTTTGCATTGAATTGTAAGAATAAAAATTAAAGATAATTTTAATGCTGTTCTCATTTTTTTAATTAGCCACAACGGTCTTGTGTATGGTTAGTTGCGTGTTTAAGCAACTAATTTAGTAAACAAAAACGAACGCGAGAAAATTCCGAAGGAATTTTCCAAATAATAAACGACCAAAGCAATTAATTATACACGTTGTTACCACACGTTTTTATTCCGCAATATCTTCTGAATATGATTTTTCAGCGTCAAGTCCGAAATAGTCAAATATCTCTTTTTTTATTGCTTTGTTTTTAGGATTTCTTAAATCATCTTCGCGTTGATATGTTTTGTCATTCCAGTAAGGTTCGTTTGAATTTTCAGCAATAACTCTTTCTAAAGTTGATTTATTAAAATTAAGACCAACTCCAATTGATTCGTTTCTATATGGATTGAATTTTAAAACTTTATCCCAATCATTTTTTGATTCAGGATTCGGAATTTCAATGTATTTATAAAAATTATCTCTATGAGCTTCTTTATAAATCCTGCCATATTGTAAGTAAACTGTTTTAATGTCCGTATAAGAAATACTGCGAGCATAAGAGATTGGAAATTCAATTTCCCAATCCTCAAGAGGTAAGTTTCCAATCACTTCATAATCTCCATAAAAAAGTGCATTATCCATTATATATTGTGACGGTAATGCCCTCAAATTTTTAAGTTTCTCAAATTCTATTTTTTTCGAGTCTTCGATAATGTGATAAACTTTTATAACTAAAGGTTGTGTCATTAATTGAGCTAAACCATAATTTTTCTGTTCTTTAAAACTAGGTTCTTTTCTTATTTTTCGGATATCAGCTATTAGGCGACCAAAGCCATAGTTTCTTCTGTCAACTTTGAAAGTAAAGAAGTCTCCTTCCTTTAATTTTACTCTTTTTCTTTTTCGGTCAGAAAACTGCTTTAAATCTTTTAAATCTTGCTTTGTTGTTTCGCTAATAAAATTATCAATCCAAAGCGGTAAATCATTAATACTTTTAAATTTGATATTTTCAAAATGAGTAGAGTAGAAGGTTTGTTCTGTCGTGTAATTTCCTATAGTAATTCCGCTTATGTCAAAATTAAAATATACTCCAATTCCATTTCGAGCATCTAAAGAAGAGTAATTTAGTTTTTTAGCCTTTCCTCTTTTGGTTTTTGGCAGAAGCATTGTACGATTTTCAGTTTCTTCATCCAACTGAATCTCTCGGTATAGGTTTTCGTTTGCACTAATCTTTTTTCTAATCTTATTACCATCGAAGTAAACAGACACCTCTTCTGTTATTTGGAATTTGTCCCAACTTTTAGGAACTATTTCAAGTCCTAAATATTTTCTTTGTTCATTGGTTAATTCAAATTTCATAGGTTTCTTCAAATGTGTGGTAACTGTCTCGGCTATGATTTCGGCGTGGAATAAGTCGGAGACTTTTCCTTAGTAGAAATCAGCCGTTTTAAAGTTAGTAAATTTTGTTTCTTATTCATTCGGAACGCTGAATTATAGCCATTGTTGGCAACTGTAATTTATAATTTAGTTGTTGTTATAATTTTATCATTTTCATAATTATATTCCCAGGTTAGAATTATATATGAAATCAGATTTTCAGTCCTTATTCCTTTATCTACTTCGTTTATTTTATAACCTATTTTACTAGTTAATTCTTTTCTGATTTTTTCATTAAAGTTTCGTTTAGCATTTTCATTAGAGGGTAATATTTCTTTGATTCTCAAATCTGAATTTAAAATAACTTTGTAGAGGAAAATCCCATTTATTGCTTTTTCAAAAAGATTAGAATTAATTTCATTGTTAAGAGTTTGTCTTAGATTAGAACTTATTTCGTTCTCAATTTTTTTCTTTTTTAAATATCTTAAAATAGATAAACTTCTTTTGTCTGGATTTCCTTGAGCAAGACAGAAGGAAGTCATAATTTTCCCGTCTGTATTTTTGTAACCAAAGATTAAATATTTGCTATTCTTTTGCGGAATAAAAGAACAAGAACTATCTTTCATACTATCTACAAATATTTTCTCATTTTCTTTTCCCTTAAATAGCTCTTTTATTTCAAAAGTAGATTTATAGATTCCGTAATTATTTTCAATTTCTGTCAAACTTTTGAATTCAATAATTCCAATGAAATCCAAAATAGAATAAGCATTTGTAATTTTCATTGAACTACAACTACATCCGAAAGTTTCCGTAAAGGTTGTTGTTAAAATCAATACTAGAATTATCTTTTTCATTTTCATTATTGTTGCCAACGTGTTTGTATAAGATTAGTTGCGGTTTTGTATGCGAGGATTTTCCGCAGGAAAATCAGATGTAACAAAAGAGCAACTACCTTTGTTTAAGCCTAAAATAAGCAATTAATTTTATATGGTGTTGGGCAATCGTTTTATAATTTCCGGTTTAATTTTTTGAAGCAAAAATCAGATTCAAATATTGGACAAATTGATTTAATTAATTCTTTCGCTTCTTTTTTATTCATTATTGGGATGTAAACTTGATTCAATACTCTCAAAGCTATTGTTTTCCATCTCCACGTAAAATTTTTCTAAGAGTTTTTTAGATTCAAGAATTTCAAGAATTTTTCTGTTTCTTAATTCATTCGTTTTAATATCTCCACATTGTTCTTCTGTTAAGTCTTTAACGTCCCATTCAGTTGTGAAAATACCAATTGAGAATTCAACGTTTGGAATTATTAAATTCGTACATAAAACTTTGGACGATTTTTTTATTTCAGCAAGAGTTTTTTCATAAGTAATTTCATTTTGTGCAAATTAATATGAAACTATAAAAAATAATAAAATGCTTATTTTTTTTCTCATTTTTGGTAATGTTGCCCAACGTTTTGGCTATGCGCTGTGTCCCGAAGGACATTGCGTATAGGTGTTGTTGTGTATCGTATTTCTATTTTCGGTTAGTGACATTGCAAAGTGAATTCAATTCTCCCTGATTTTTCATCATAAAACACATAAATCAAACCGACATCTCCCCACATAAGTCCTGCATTGTCTTCTGAGTCAATTTGAAATAAAAGTCTCATTGGGTTTCCTTCATTGTCTTTCGGTGTTGATTCTCCTTGAACCCATTTTGGATAACCTCCTAATTGACTTTGATAATCCTGCTCTCCTATTAATTTGGTCACGATTTGGTCATAACTATCCCAAGGTTCATCTTCGTTTAAAACACACGATAATTTGGACGCATTATTTCCAAACAAATCAACTCCTTCCCAGTCCGGTAATGTTTTAGTCTGTTTAAATTCTATTTTGCAAAATTTTGATTTTTCTATTTCTACTGGTTTAGCAATAAATTCAGCTTTTCCTTTCTCAACTTGTTTATAGGTTTTTACTAACCAACCATTATCGTTAGTGTCCCAAGGAAACTCTTCCCAGTCGTAGAAAAATTGAACTAGTTCTATGCTTTTAGGCAACTCCAGTCCAGGTGAATTGAAAACTTGAAAAATGAATTCCAAATGTTTTCCGTTTTTACCTTTAGGCCATTCTTCGCCTTTTTCAAAATAAGGATTCCCTCCAAAGTGAGATTCTAATTGAGAATTTTCTGGTGGTCTTGAGGCAGGTTGAATTTCGAGTTTGGTTGTTTGTCTTATTAATGGTTTAACCAAATTTTCTAAATCTGAAAAGGATTCTAAATTCAATTCATTTAGTTCTTTTCGATATTTATCAAAATGCGATTCAGTTGTAGGTTTGTCAATTTTACCACTAAATATTTTTTTCCAAAAGCTCATTCTTTATGTTCAGTTTTTTATATGGTACACAACGGTCTCGTATAACCGAGAGTTACGGGTTAATATACTTTAATTTTCGGTTTAACACTGACGTTAGTAATTCCGAGTGGATTCGGACGTAGTCGAATCCGCCGTAATTGCGGTTATACATTGTTGTGCGTAGGTTTTTTTCATTCCGATGCTGCTAATTTTATTTCACTCGGTTTTTCTGGAAATCCGATTAATTTCTTTTCAACTATAAACATTTTCGTTTCTCCATCAGTTAATTTAATCGTATCTATCTTTCTTTCGTATTTGCAAAAATAAAGTCCAGTTGTCGATCCATTGGGCTGGTTTGTAATATCCGAAATAGAGAAATAGTCAGTTTTCTTTGATAGACTTATTTCATAGTTTTTCTCTCCGATAACAAAGTCAAATCGTTCTGATATTCGGTCGTGATAATCCATAAACCATAAGTTCCATATCCCGAAAAATATTAAAGGACATACAATTGAATTTATAAAAAAGAAATTTGATAGTTTACTTTTAAATAAGTAGAAAAGAATTCCAATTATAATATTCAATACGAATAGAAAAGGTAAAATAATTACTATTCCAATTGAAACACTTGGGTCGGGTTCCATTTGATAAGTCCAAAATCCTAAAAGTATAACTTCAAGGATTAAAATTCCAATTCCGTATTTAATTATCTTTTTAGATTTCATTGGTCTACTTACCCACAACGTTTAGTGTAAAATGCGTTTTAATGCATTTTTACATATTGTTGTACACCGTTATTTTCAAGTTTAATATTTTCAAATTCATTATCAATTAGCATCACTGCAAAATCATCTCGATCAAGACTGTCAATAGGTCTGTAATGCCAATGGTGATAACCAAATTCTATATCGTAAAAATCTTTTGTTTGTTCAAATCCTAAGTCAATTAAACCTTGTATAAATTTTTGAAATATTTCTTCTGATTCCGTATGTAACTGTATTTTTTTATGTTCGCACAACATCAGATTAGTTTTACCGATTTGAGAGTTTACAACTAATTCTACAAAACCATTTTCTAAAGTATTTGCCTTATGCTTCTTAAGGAATTTTATAATTTCATTTTTACTTGTGATAGATTTACTTGCCCAAAGTTCTCTTTTTCTGTTTAACCAATGTTCACAGATATATATACAAAAACCACTAATAGGTTCTATTAAATCAAAACATTTAAAAAAGATTTCAATCAATCTTGTTTTATCAACTACTAATTGAAGTTCGTAAACTCCATTCTCATTTTTATTATAGGCAACAAACTGTTCAATTATTAATTCAGAGTCGTACTCACCAATAATCGTGTCAAACGAAATTCCAGTAGGAGGTTTAAAAAAATACTCTTTTGGATTTAGCTTAAAGGTATTTAATGAAGGAATCATATATGTAAAATCCGAAACTTGTTCAGCTTCTTCAGGAAGTTTAAATTCCTCTAGGTTATCAAGCCTCGTGGTCTCTACAACAGTTGGATTTATAATACCTTCTTTTTTCGCTATTAAATAAGTATTTCCTAAAGCCTCACCACATCTCTCTCCGTAAGTATAGAAATTCCCATAAGCAGCTGTTTTGTTATCAAGGTTCCCTTCAATTAAAAAGTACCAAAATTGTAATCCTTTTTTTTTCATTTAATAGTTTAGTGCAATGGTGTACAACGGTTCGGCTATGATTTCGGCGTGGATAAATCCGCAGGATTTGTCCAAAGTAGAAATTAGCCAGAACTAAGTTAGGGTTTTTGTTTTAAAGTTAATAAGCCACGCTGAATTATAGCCATTGTTGTACAACGTTTTTTATTTCCATCCAATTACATTTTCGTTCAGTTCATTTAAAAATTCCCTCCCCATTTTAAGAGGTAGTATTTTCAAAATTTTCCGATTATATTCCAAATAACAGTCAAACTGATTAATATTTTTCAGATAGATATATTTAAAATTATAACGTTCTTCTAGTTTTTTTTCATTTTCAGCAATTTTTCTTTCATTTTGATTTCTGGAGAATAAAAATATTTTCACCTTGTTATTTTTTAAATCAGCTAAAGCTGTTTTCTTACTCGCGTCACATTTTTCATTCAGTGAAATTGATTTATATCCTTTTCGTTTTGTCCATTCCTTTTTGAACTTAAATTTTCTTAATGTGTCATTTTTGTATATAAACACTAAATCATAATTTTTTTTGTTTTCATTAGGAATTAGTTCAAATTCTCCATTTTCATTAAGAACCACAGGAATTTTGGTGCTTTTTTCCTTAACCAGAATTAAACTGAATTTATTATAAAAAGCATTAGAAAAAAATAATTTCCCTCTAATTGTGTCATTTTGGGAATTAGTGTTTTCAACTTTTAAAAAAGCGAAAAGTATGAAAGTTATTAGCAATTTTATTTTCATTCCTTATGTTGTACAACGGTTTTGTGTATGATTTCGTTGCGTGTTTCAGCAACTAATTTAGCAAATACAAACCGAATAGAAAATCCGCAAGGATTTTCGTAAGTAGGCGAGTACTAGCAATGAATTATACACAGCGTTAGCTACTGCCTTTTATTCCATTCGTCAATGTTCATAATTTTAGTCAGTTCAAGAGTTTCCTTTTTTCCGTATGAATACTCCTTTTCCATTTTCGCTAATCCTATACCGTTTGCATAATAACTGTATTGAGTGTATTCAAATTTCTCTGTTGAATTCTCAATTACTGTTTTATAACTACCTTTAAATTTAGCAGCTTCGTATTCTTTTCCAAGAATATTGATTTTTACTTTTCCAATATATTCTCTTTCTTTTGAAAAGATCATTTTGGTGTTAGAATCATATTGATTTTCAGAAGAATATTTATAGGGTTCTTTTGTTTTCCATCTAAAAACATCAACATCTTTAGGTGTGTTTTTTACAGGAAATATTTTTCCATTGTTGTTTTTAAAATAACTTATAAATTCAACTACTTCAGTTCCTTTATCTGTAATCTTTTCTTTAAACAATTCATATTGTCTGAAGTCACTTTGGTATGCTTCTGTAGTCAGAGTTTTATTTTTTAAATCAGCAGTTAGTTTCCAATATTCGGTTTTAGTTGGTTCAGATTTACATTCGTATTTATAGACTTTTCCATTAGTCAATTCGGACATTGGGAAATAAAATTCCTTTACTGAACATCCTGCGAAAGTCAGAATAATAAAAAATATCGAAATCAGTTTTACGTATCTCATTTTTCAGGTTGTAGCTAACGGTCTCGTATAACGGTCAGTTACGGGTTTATATGCTTTAATTTTCGATTTGGCACCGACTTTAGTAATTTCGAGTGGATTCGGACGTAGTCGAATCCGCCGTAATTGCGGTTATACATTGTTGCCCACAGTTTTTTATTCAATCCATTCATCAAATTCATATTTCATTTGCCAAATTCCATTTTGCTTTTCATAAATTCTAGTCATTCCACCAGATCCAGACCTAAATCGTACATAAGCTAAATTTAGTTCTTTATTGAATATTGGTTTTGTGACATGAAGAAATGAATAGAAATCAATCATTTTATTTTCTTCATAGTATTTATCGGCAATTTTATTAATTGAATCCCATTGAATTTCATTTTCTCTATATTTTTCTACATCAATGACTTTAAAACCATTTTTTTCTATTGTTGAAATATCAAAATTTTTATTTTCTCTAACTTGTTTTCTAACAAAGTCAATATCATTAATTTTAAGAGTGTCAGATATAAATTCAAAATGCGAGATTGTTCTACCGGAATTATTTGGGTCAATTGGTAATTGTGGTGGACCCATTGCAGGCAAATTTGAAATCAATTCTCTTTTATCGTATAACAGTCTAGATTTTGAACTGTCGGATAAGATTTGAGTAAGAAATTCAAGTTTGAATTCATCAGTAATTTTAGTTAACTCACTAGCTATTGATTCCGATTTGTTGTTTTGTCTACAACTAACCAAAATTAAAGTCAGAATTAATATTTTAAGTACGGTCTTTTTCAAATTGTGGGCAACGTATTTGTGTATGATTTCGTTGCGTGTTTTAGCAACTAATTTAGTAAATACAAACCGAATAGAAAATCCGTGAGGATTTTCGTAAGTAGGCGAGTACTAGTAATGAATTATACACCTTGTTGTAAGGCGTTATTTTTAGTTAAATATTTCTCTAAACTCCTTTATTTTCGATTTTTCACTCAATTCAGTTCCTAACTGATTCACTAATTTTTCCCATTTTTTCCAGTTTTTTGAATTCGGATTATTTAATTCAAATTTTATAGTTGCATTTCTTGAATAAATTAAATATTTATATGTTATTCCATCTAATGTTATTCCTGGGTTTGTTTTAAAAAGATCAAAGTTATTAAAACCTTTAATTTTATCTTTAAAATCAGATTTTCGGTTTTCTAAAAATAGATTTTCAATATTAGCATTTTTGTCAACTGTAAATATTCCTTGAATAATTTTTCCTGGATTATTGTAATTTCTAAAATGTGTTTCGTTGAATTTTAGAGAAAAAATCCAACACCAACCAACGAAAGATTTTGAGACATTAACTAACCAACAATAATCAATTTCTTTTTCATTTTCTCTCCAGTTTTTTTTCTCTCTAATTGTTATATTTCCAGGTCTTAAATCTGGAATATTTAATTTTTCACAAAGAGATTTCTCAACCTTTTGAATAAATTCAAGATTTCTGATTTCATCTTTAATTATTATATCATTTCTATCGTTCATTCTAATGACTTACAACGTTTGGGGTATGGTTTGTTGTTGTGTTTTGGCTCTATATTAATAAATAAAACCTTAGACTTTGGTTAACTAATTACTTTTGTAAATTAGAACTTAAATAACAATAAACTATACCCTCTTGTTGTAAGGCGTTTTTTCAATCAGTTGGTATATTATGTCAATGTCATTTTTCTTATTTACAACATTTTTTTTCGCAATTCTGTATGGCAAATAAGTTAAAAATCCCACAAAGATTGTTAATATTATTGGTCCCATTATCATACTTCCATCTATATATTTTGCGTCTGAAGTGAATAGCATTAATAATATCTCAAGAATAGCTATAAACATTAATAATGAATAAATTCCGAAAATTAGAATTCTCAAAATAAATGGAATTACTTCCATTCCTTGAATTGTTGTTTTGACATTCAGTTTATTATTTTTTGTCTGAAATTTAGATTTTACAGTTGCAAAATTATTAGCAAAAGAATTGTCTAAAGTGAATTTTTCTCGGATTTTGAAACTCTTTGAATTAATATCTCCAATGTATTTTTTATTTTCAGATTTTATGATATCAAGCATTATTAAAAGAGGTGAGTAGTATCCTTTTTGAGTCATTTGTCTGAACTCACTTATAAAGTATTCTTTATCAATACTTAATTCTCTTTCAAATGTTTCAATTAATTTATATTTTTCTAAAATTCTATTAATTCCCATTCAGTTTCTTTAATGACTTACAACGTTTAAGGATATGAAAAGTTGCGAATTTTAGTTCGGAAGTTTTCATAGCTTTTTTGAATATCAAATTTAGGAAAATATTTGAAACCAGTAAGAATGTAGCTATTTTTTATATGCATTGTTACCCTTTTTAGTGCTACACAAACCAAATGTAAAACTAGAGCCATACTAAATACTCTTAAAACCAACCGAGGCAAAACGCTAGCCTTAACTATTTAAACAGAAAACAACTTTAATTTTAAACAATCAAACCTGGAAGATATACTCAACTATAAAGCGTTTAGGTTGGTACATCGTTTTATTCACCACCACCTTTTTTGGAATAAGAACGAGGTAGAACGCTAGCCTATAATTTTTCAATTACAAACTACATATTCAATATTTTCAACATATTTTAAATGGACAAAGAACACTTTGGCGTTTAGTTCCCAAAAAAGGATATTAATCTAATAATTTGCTAAATAAGCGATACTTTTAAAATACTTTCTTGAGCTTTTAAGTAATCTCAAATTTCATTCAGCACTATTAATGGTAACGTATTTGTGTATGATTAGTTGCGGGAAAAGGACGCGAGTCGTTTTCCGATGTTTTGGAAAGATAAATAATAAGATTGAATTTCTGTAGAGGAAATTCAGCCGCAATTAATTATACGCCTTGTTGTGGTGTCGTTTTTATTTTTAATTCAGTTCCAATTTCAGGTTTCATTTTCTGTTTTTTCTTTTCAGGCTTGATTAAATATAAATAAATATCGTTTTTTCTTTTGGTTAATTCTTTATCAACAGCTAATTCCCTTTCCGAATGAGTTTTGAATACAGCATCAATGTGCATCGATTCAGTTTCGCATTCAAAATATTTTTCGGATTTGTCTAAAATTAAAAATCCATGATACACTCTTTTTTTTACAATCCAAGTTTCGTCAGTGACTTCGTAAATTAATTTTGTATTCGGCTCAATTCCATTTTCATTATGTTGCAATTCAGTCAGTAATCCAACACCAGATATGTTAAAGCATTCAATTATTTTTACAAAATTTTTTTTCATTTATTCTCAATTTCATTTTTTATTTTGGATTGATATTTTTCTCTGTTGGTATCGTGGATTCCGAAAATTGAAATTCCACTGTCAAGTATTTTAATTTCAAAATCACGTTTTGTTAGATATTGGTCATCCAAGTCATTTGATAAATAGATAAACCCTAAAAATAAAACTGAATATCCAATCCAAAATATTTTAGAAATACGTTTTGGAATATTAATTGTCCAAATTCGGTTTAGAATTAATGTTAGAATTAACCAAAATGCAAAATAGGTCAACAAATTAACTATCATTTCAGTTAGAAAATATTGGGTTGATAAAGAAGTATAAAATCCGTTACATTTATAGATAAGAGGAAATCCATATAAAAACTCATCTGTTCCGTCAATTACAATTCCGTACGACCATTTTGTTATAATTCCGAATGAAATTAAAGTCAAAGGAAAGGTCAATCGAAATATTAATTTTTTCATTTATTCAATTCAGAAGTTTGAGTGGTAAATGCACCACAACGGTCTCGTATAACCGTCAGTTACGGGATAAAATTACGGATTTTCGGATTAATCACAGACGCTAGTAATTACGCGTGGATTCGGACGGAGTCGAATCCGCCGTAATTGCGGTTATACATTGTTACCTGCTGGCTTTATTCTTTATTTTATTCAGTCGTTGAAATATTCTTTCTCCCAAATCAATGTTTCCAACAAAGTCATCCCATTGGCAGGTTGGTGCGAACCAAACCCATAAATCCTCAATTACAGTTTCATCTCCATTTTCCAATTTTTTT
>NZ_QOCC01000017.1:0-122126 GCF_003318185.1 Tenacibaculum sp. E3R01
CTGGTTCTACTAAATTAATAGAAGATACTTTGGATTTGTTATTATTCTTATCCGTAACTTCTAAATTATAAACTCCAGATACCTCTTCTATAAACGTTGAAGTTGAAATTACCTTTCCTGTTGAATCTGTCCATTTATAACTATATGGTAAAACTCCTCCAGTTACTTTTGAGCGTAACTGGCCTGTTCCTCCATTACATAAAATAGATACTTCATCTACTTTTGCTTCTAATAATAGTGGTTCCTTGATTGTATGAGTGCTGGTTGATGTACAATTTCCTTTGTCTGATACAACCAACGTATATGTTTCGCCACTTATATTTAACAACTCATTTGTAGTGCTTCCTAATACTTTTCCTGTTGAATCTTTCCATTGGTAACTATAACCTGGTGTTCCTCCATTCACTGTTACCTTTATTGATCCATTTGATAATCCAAATCCAGTTACATCTTTCTCCTCTTCAGTTCTTATCGATAATCCGGTAGCTGGAGTTGTTACTTTTATTAATTTACTTATCTCACATAAATTCTTATCGCGAATCGTTACTGTGTAATCTCCTCCTGTTAATGAACTTATACTTGAACCTGTTGCTCCATGTTTCCAACTATATGTATAAGGTGCTGTTCCGCCTTTAGCTTCAACTGAAATACTTCCTGTTGCTCCTTTGTAACATAAAACATTTTGTACATCTACTTTAGAAAACTCAAGCTTCAAAGGTTGATTAACCACGTATTCCTTTTCAGTTTTTATTAAATTTTTATCAGTAACTTTTATTACATATGTTCCGCCAGTAATAGCATTTAAAGCATTCTTAGTTGATAAAACTGTAGCACTTCCTTTTTTATACCATTTATAGGTATAAGGAATTGTACCTCCCTGTATAGAAGCTGTTAAGTTTACATTAGAGTCTCCAAAACATAAAATATCATTTACCTGGGTTATTTTTGATACTTCTAATTTATTAGGCTGTGTTATCTTAAAAGTTTTAATCAGAGAACAATTATTAATATCTTTAATTGTTAATTCATACTCTCCAGCTTTTAAACTATTAATTGATTTATTACTACCAATTTTAGGTGTTTTCCCTTTTTCTCTCCATTCATAACTATAATTAGGTGTTCCTCCAGATACTTCAACTGAAGCTTTTCCATCATTAGTTTCAAAACCTTTTAAATTTTCTGAAGTAAAACTATCAATTGTAAGTTTTTTAACTGGTTGTTTTACTTCTATGTTTGTTAAAGTTATTTTACAACTATTTGCATCAGTTACTTCAACAGAATATACTCCTTTAGATAAATTTGATAGGCTTTTAGAAGTTGAAGAAAAACCAACATCCCCTTGTTTAGACCATTTATATGTGTAAGATGAAACTCCACCTGTTACATTTATAGTAATTTCACCATCAGTTCCTCCAAAACAACTAACATCTTTAGAAGAAGATAAATTAATTTTTAACTTTGTTGGCTCAGTTATATCCAATGTAGCAAATGCTCTTTGTCCTTTACTATCATTTACTTCAACTCTATAACTACCTCTTAGTTTATTTTTTAATTCTGTTAATTTAAAATCAGAATTTAATAAAGTTTTAGATCCTCCATTTACCAAATACCATTTATAAGTAAAATCTGAAGGAACAGAATTTAAAGGATATCCTCCTTTTACTTCAGCTAGTAAAGAAGCTGAACTTTCACCAAAACATAAAATATTTTTTGTTTGTTTTATCGTTACACTTATAGGCTTAGGTTCTTTAACTTCAAAATCTTTATTTTTTTTACATCCCTTGCTATCAGTAACCTCTATTTTATATACACCTGCATATAGACTGTTAATGTTTTTAGCTGTTTTTATAAACGCTGGAGTTCCATTTTTAATCCATTTATAAGTATAGCCTCCATTTCCTCCAGTAACATTAATAGCGATACTACCGGTTTTACCCCCCGGCACAGAACAATTTACTACTGATGTAGATGCTATATTTATATCTGATGGTTCATTTATAGTTACTGTTTTAGCTCCAACAATTACACACCCTTTTGAGTCTTTTAACCAAACAGTATAGTTTCCTTTCGTTAACCCTACTATAGTATTGTTTGATAAAGTACTTGTACTCTTATAACTTGCTTTATTATCTATTGAATATAAGTAATTCCCTGATCCTCCATCAGTAACTAACTTAATTTTACCATTATTGGCATTAAAACATGTTATATCTGTTTTTATTATACTTAAAGTAACTTTTGTCGGTTCTGTTAATTTAGTTGTAGCTGTTTTGTTAGTATGACTATCATTTACAGTTACAGAATAATTTCCTTGAATTGTATTCGTTAAAACATTTCTTGAATTTGACAGTAATACACCATTTCTTTTCCACTTATAAGTATAAGAACCAGAACCTCCTGTTACGGTAGCTTGTAAATTACCTTTACCTCCATTACAGGTAATTGCTTTAGTAACTTTTAATTGTAATTTTAATTCTGGTAATTCTTTTACTTCTATTTGTCTTGAATTAATAGTACAACCATTAGCGTCTTTAATTGTTGCTGTATAAAAACCAGCTTTTAAACCTGTTATAGTTTGACCTGCTTTTGTAAACGATGAATTTTTCTTTTTCCAAGTAACCAAATAAGGACTAGTACCACCACCTAATGTTAATGTAATTTTACCAACACTACCATTAAAAATTTTATTATCAACTACAGAAATATTTGTAACCGCTAAAAGAGCTGGTTGCGAAATTTTTCTAACGCTAGAAATTACTGAGGTACATGATGTAATATTTCTATCTCTTATTCTAAATCTATACCCAGAACTGGTATTAGCACCTAAACTAAAGGTATTACTATTTTGCCATACAGTGCTTGATCCTTTCCAAATAGCATATTGATAACTTCTAGATTTTCCTCCTGTAGCTGAAATCCTTACTGTTGATTTACCATTAAAACATTTAATAGGGCTAATATTTATATTAGAAATTTTAACTTGAGATTGTGCGTCTACTGTTATTCCTTTTTCAAGTTTTCCTTGTCTTGTATCTTTTATTAATACTACATAATTTCCAGAAGTAACATTAACGAAAGTACTGCTAGTAATGTTTGATAATGTTTTTATTGTACTTCCATTTTTCTTTATAATAACTGTATATTTCGGATATCCTCCTGAAATACTAGCTATATTAATTCTCCCTTGTCCTTGATAACAATCAGGAGTTACAGCAGATACAGAAAATACAATTGGTTTAGGATCTTTTATTTCTGGTAATGTATATTGTTGAGTACAGTTATTTTTATCCTTATAAATTATTTTATGTATTCCTGCTGGTAAACCTAATAGCATTCCTCCTGATGCTAAAATTATTCCTGATTTAATTTCTCCTCCAGATGAATTATAAATTTTATAACTATAACTAGTACCGTTTATTGAACTCCCACCAAATACCTTATTTATTCTAATTGATCCATTACTTACATTCGGTGCTCCAGTATTAGTTACCTCTCCAATAGTATGATTTATTTTTGATATTGCATTAATTCTTATATTTTTTACTAAATCAATACCTCGATTATCTTTAGCAAAACAACCTTTAGTGTCTTTAACTTTTAATTTATAATCACCTGGTGCTAAATTTTTAATTAAAGTTTGTCCAGAAAAAGTGCTAGAGCTTTCAACTCCATTAATAACATATTTTAAAGTCCCTGAACCTCCAGAGGCTATAATTTTTATTTCACCGTTTTTAGTATTATAACATGTTTCATGTTTCTCTAATAAAGCTTTACTAAAAACAATTGGTGCTGGAGTTAATATTTCAAAAAACTTATTATTTTCTTTCGGGAACTCTAATTCCTTACAAGTACCTAATAAATCAGCTGGATCAATACCTGTTCTATTTCCTGAAACTTTAATCCTATATTTACCTTCTTTAAGCTTATTCCCTCCATTATAAACCCAAGTATATTTATATAAATTATCATTTACTTTCGTAAAACTAGTTATACCTGTATTAACATTCCAAGTATTAAAGGTAGTTCCAGCATCTAATTTTCTTAATAAAGCGATGTCTATTGTTTCACCTGTTACGATTTGTCGTTTAAAGTATAATGTAAAACCATTAATTTCGTCATAACTACAATTTGGAGAATTAAAAGTAGGTTCTTTAGCTACTTCAGGTAATTCAGGTAAAAATTGTACACTTATTATATCAGATATATCTTTTTCTCCATTACATTCAGGATTAACCCGTATAGGAATTACAATATTATTTATCGCTTTTTTTTTATCTGCTTCATTTGTATATAAGTCAGATAATTGTAAATTAATAACTTCTTTACCATTCATTGATGGTATTGGTTTCCACTCTGCTACTTGTTCATATTTATTGGGGTAATTATTAGCTTTTTCTCTTACTATTCTAATTCTTTCAAACCAATAATTACAATTTCCGTCAATAGGTGCTGATGGTCTATTACCTACTGTTTCTTTCTTTTCTTTTTTACTCTTAGTAACAGTTCGCAATTCACCTGGTCCAGATCCACCTGATAAACATTCTTCAAATCGTTTATGTAAGTTTTCAATTTCATCTAACAATAATTGATACCCTAGAGTTGGTCTTGTTATCGGATTTACAGTATCTTTAAACTCCCATTTGTATACCTTTAATTTATCTTTAAATCCTTTGGTTGCAGCAATTTTAACCCCTCCTGTTTCACAAACGATTTTTGTTTTTTTTATTGATGATCCATCTTCATATTTTAAATTAACTATAGGATACACAAAATACTGTAACCAACTATATATAGTTCTTAAGTCTTTCCTCATAAAACTATGATTAGATTTACCATCTGTACATGGATAATCTACATTAAACTTAATTGGGTTTGTACGCTCACCTAAATTACATCCATCCCAACTATTTCTATCATTTACATATGAACTAAACTCTAGATAATTAACTTTCTCAGAAGCTTTAAAAGTTATGTAATCAGGATTCTTTTTATCTAAATTAGTATAATTAACAAATGTAGATGATGGTCCAAATTTATGTAAATCTTTTGTTCCTTTGTCAGATACCGCTCTCAAAATAAACCTATTACTACTTCCACAAGTTCTATGAGCCTTAGTATGTTCTATTCTAAATCGATAATCCAACCTATACATTGGGTCATCTTGAGAGAGAATTATATTACTCCAAAAAATAAAAATTATTAATAGTAAAATTCTTTTCATAGCTTAATAGTTTAATTCAATTTTTTTTAAGGGAGATTTGGCACCAGACATAAAAACGGCTTGTAATAAATAAGTATATTTCGTATTAATTATTAAGTTAGTATCCTTAAAAGTGTTTTTACTAGCATTAAAAACTCTATACATTGTTGGTTGTTTCCCTTTTTCAGCTTTATATAAAATAAATTCATTTAATTTTTTTTCTTTATAGTTCCAACTTAATTCTATAAACTTTTCCTCTCGATTTACATTACCAACAAATTTTTGTATTAATGGCTTTGAAGCGTTATTTGTTACCTTTACTTTAAGAGGTGTTATCGGTTTTGATTCTAAGCCTGAATCATCAAGAGTTAATAATGTGTATAAATATATTTTACCTTCTTTCCCTGTTTTATCAACATATTTATTAACTGGTATTGGAAATTCATCTAGTAATTGCCAAGATTCATTTACTCCCTTTTCTTTTCTGTATAACATTGTTGATATTGCATCTTTACTTGAACTTGTTATCCAAGTTAGTTCAACATTTCCTTTAATTACTTTAAACGAAGAAAACACTGGTTGTGTTGGGGGAATTATATCTGGCCTTTTTAATTTTAAAACTTCTGAATATTGTGATGGATTGTACCTTTTATCAAAAGCTTGAATTTTATAGTAAACATATTTGTTTAACGTTTTTATATTAATGCTATCTATAAAATTACTTTTATATATTGGCTCAAACGTACGTTGAATGAATTCATCATTTTTTAAATTCGCTCTAAATACTCTGTACCCTAAAAAATCTATTTCAGCATTTTGCTTCCAATTTAGCCTTACCACTCCTAAAGAATCTATAGTTCCTTGTATAAAACCTGGAACAGCAGGTGGTATACTATCATCAGTTTGAATCATTTTTGGAAAAGATTCTCTTTTAGAGCCATCAGTACCGACGGCTATAATTTTATAATAATTTACAGCTTGTAAATTGTCTATTATAATACTTCTATTATTCTTTGATATAGATTCATTTATTAATACGTAATTACCTTTGGCTTTATTCGCTCTTTTTATTTGAAAAGATTTTAATGTACTTAAGCCTTCAAAAGGAAACTCCCATTCTAATAAAGCACTTCCATTTGCTAAAAGTTTAGATTTAGTTATAAAAGGATTATGTAATAATGGTGAAACTCCTTTACCTTGAACAACATTTGAATATGGCCCTTGAATACCAAAAGGAGAAATTCCTTTTATTCGATATTTATAACCTTTATTATTTTGGAAGAGGCTATCTACATACATCATTCTATTAGAAGGCTTTATTTCTCTTTCTCCAAAATTTGCTACTGGGGTATTTGTTATAGGCTTAAAAGTTAATCCGTTATTATCTGACTTCTCAATTATGTAATTCGTGTAGTACTTTTTTAAAATAGAATAGTTCCAGCTTAACATTGCTGTTTTATCTTTAAAAACCCCAACAAACTCTAATGGTTTTGGTAAAGGCTTATAATCAATTAACCCAATATAAGCTCCTCCAGATTTAATTTGGTATTTTTTCTCTTTAGGCAGCGCTACTTTTACTGTATATAGGTAACGCTCATTTTCTTTCACAGTAATATCTACAAATCCTAATCCTGAAAATTTTGCAACTTCAAAATCTTGATCAGCTGCATATAAAGCAAAAACAAATCGTTGTTCAAATGCTTGTGCTTGATTCAAGATACTTAACACTCCATTTCCTCCTTCATTCATGTTTACTTCAAACTGATCACCATATAAAGCTTGAGCTGCAATAGCAGCATTAGTATTTTTTTTAGTAAATTCTTTCCACTGCATCATTGGTTTAGGCTTTAATGGAACAGTAGTTATTGTAATTGTTTCTGGTTGATTTACTACTTTCTTATCTCTAACAATAGTTTTTCTTTCTATTATAAAACCATATTTATTTGCATATTTCCATGCTGTAGGAGTAGTAACTCCCCAACGTAACATTATTGCTTTTTTTGTAGCAGTAGCCATTACTTTTACTGCCGGTTTGCTGTTACCGATTTCCTTTTGAGCAAAAGCAGATAAATTACTTATAACTGCTATTAATATTATCAATCTCTTCATCTTCTTTTACTTATTAATAGGGTTAATATATTTAACCACTCTATTCTTTCCTTTTTGCACTTGTCCTGGTAAAATGTATTGTAATGAAGTTTTATACTTACCTTTTCTCATATACGGAAAAGCTTCTAGAATAAGTTTATTATAACGAGGATTTGTTTCCCATGAAATATTTGAATTAAGAAGTTGAAATCTTAAATCTTCAAAATCATCTAAGTAATAATTTGTTAAGTTATATCTATAAGGGAAATATAAACTTGTTTCTCCGGTATATTCATTTTCTAAATATGTTAAATACCATGATAGAGGTTCAACTCCTTCTACTGGAGGTATTCCTACTTTATCAGTTTCTCTTGTTACAGAAATAACACCTTCTAAAGGATAGTTTTGGTATATTAAAGGGTAAATCTGTTTTTTATAATAAGAGTTATCCATCGATGCTCTAGCAACTATTAATGGAGAATTGGCTGTATATTGATTTCCAACTAATTCTGATAAATCAAAAGGTTCATTCGTATCTATAGAAGATAGTAAGCTGATTCCATAAGGATAAACCACATGTTCATATAAGTCTTTATTTTTATTAATTGCGCTCATTTTTTTATTGAACGTTTTATAAGCACTTGTTTTAAAATCATATGTTAATAATTCTCTTTCTCCATCTTTAGTTATATCTCCATTAGCTTTTCTAGATTTAACTTCAGCTGTGTTATCAGAATTACCGCCAATATTTTTCTGATTATATGACTCTTTAACATTACTATCTACTGAACCAGCTTTAGAAACTAACTTAATACTAGTTTTATATTTAGTTTGAGTAATAATTTCTTCCGGCAACTTGTATATTAATTGTTTCTTTCCTGAATTATATGTATAGTTTTCATTTAATGTAATACCAGTATCTGAGGTCATTATCATTTTTTTATCCCAATCTGGTACTGCATCAAATAAATAAGTTTGCCCTCTTTTAAGATTAACATACGCTGTTTTATATTCATCAATAAAAAAGTTGTTTTGTCCTAAAACAGGATACATATACTCAATATTATTTAATGGAATTGTTTTTGGAGCATCTCCAGTAGTAAATGTTGTTTCTTTTGTTTCAAGTGAAGGCTTCCCGTCAGATTTAATTACTTGCCAACTTCCATTTTTAAATTCTTCAAAGTGCAATTGAACATATGCTTTTAACTTTGAATGAGGTGGTAAAATTTCATGTGAATAAAAAGCAGCTGCATCATTATTGTTGCTCCATTTAACTTCTCCCTCTAATTTTTCCCCGTCTTTTGTTACAGAAAATTCATCTAATAATATTTTATATTTTCTATCACCTGTTTCATCAGGTAACTCAAATATTTTATTAATTTGTAAATTAAAAATTGCTTGTGGTGCAGCAAAAACATCCACATCTACACTTCCTTTTTTAGGCTTTAAATCACTTATTACTACAATTCCATCTAGTGGGCTTCCTCCAACAATTTCACATTGTTCACCTAATTCTATTTTAAACCTAAAACTACCTTTAATTAATCCTCCTAACAGATTGAACCTTCCTCCTAAATACCCTCTAAACCAAGCAGGATTAGGCAGTTTTGCTTGTAGTAAAACTGCTCCACCACCACTTATTATAGGTATTTTTGTTTTTGAACCAAACAATCTAAAAGTTAATCCTAACTCTCCTTGTAAATATGCATATGCTTGTCCGTTTGCATACCATCCATTCATTCCAATAGGTTCTGAAGATCCCTTACAATGAGCTTCCCCATAATCTTTTATCATTATATCAAAACCTACACCTGCATCAAAACGAGCATAGAATATTAAGAATGTTAAATCTCCAGTTGTTACACTTACACTAGCACCAAAAGCCAATCCTTTTCCAGATTCTAACATATTTAAATCACGCATGTAATCTAAATCTGCTATGTCTAATCCTAAAATATCAGCTACTATTAATGGAGGTGGTGGGCTTCCAGGTAAATTATCCCCAGTCATAAAATAGGCATCCATACTCACATTTAGAATTCCTAAATCTAACTTAATACCAATTCTATCTTTAGGTGTACCTATTAACAAATGCCATTCATCAGGTGACGCGTAAAAATCTAACCAACCAGCTCTACCATAATCACCTACACCTTTAATTAATCCTAAATTAATATATACTTCAGCTGTAGTTTGAAAAGTATCATTTACAAAATCAAACCCTATATATAAATTTGCAGCTATAGCCGCTGATGTTGGTGTTGCAGGCAAGTATGGATTTTCAATATCTTTAGCAACCTCTTTTAAATTTTCGGCTACTTTATCATAAAAATCATTAGGCATTGGAGCAACTAACTCTCCCATTCCTTTAAAATATATTTCTTGTAAACCACCTGATTTTCTAAATGCCATGCCAAACTCAACTGAAGCATGGAATAAATCTTCCGAGTTTTGAGTAATAATACCAATAGAAGCTTTCATTCCAAAAGCATTTTCTTCATAAGGCTCATAAATGATTCCTGAAGTTGACGCTCCTATTTCATTAAAAGCTGCATCTTGTCTTTTACTTACACCAGCCATTCGCATTTTATTATAAAAACCACCTCCAAACGTATTAATAGCGAACCCTGTAAATATTGGTACTCCTGAAGGTATTGTTACCTGTCCGTCAGCAAACCAATATCTAAATTTCTTAGTTCTTCCAAATAATGCTTTTACACTTACTTCAAAACCACCCAAACCTTTCTTAAATTTAGCTCCTACAGCACCGGCAAACCCTGTTCCATAAGTAGGATCTCCATCGAAAATAAAAATGGCTCCTTTTAATTGTGTCCCAGCCACATCCATTTTTATAAAAAGCTTTTCTAAAGTTACTCCATCAAACTTCCACTTATTACCAGTTTCATCTAACTTTCCTTTTATAGCTAACTGTGTTGACCCACCGTTTCCACCATCATTAGTAGAGGTTAAGTTTACTTCTAAATCAAAAAATAATTCAACGCGATTATCAGTAGGGGTTCTTAACCCTATTTTATTAATTGACACTGGAAACCCTGCCAGTCCTAACTTTCCTTTAGTTCCAAAATAAGAAACAGAAAACATGGGGGATTCTGATTGTAAAACCATATTTTCAAACTCTATTCCTTCAAAGTTTACTGTACTTTTTTCATTAGAAGTATTCTTTTTTGAAGGTTTATCATTTTTATTTGTGCCAGTTTTAATAGTAATATCACCATGAAGGCAAGCTTTAGGTTTAAACTTACCATTTTTCACCTTCATTTCTATATATGAATCTTTAGTTAAATGAACATCAGCAGCATTAAACACATCAAAATCTATATCTTTCTCTGTTCCAACAACTAATTTATATTCGTCTGGTTGAAAAACTGCATGATACTTTAAACTATCTAATTGAGATACAGGAAGTACTAATTTACCTCTAAACTCTCCTGCTTTTAAACTATTTGTTTCAATATCTAATAAAAAATAATCAAGAGAAAAATCCCAACCAGATGCATCTCCCTCTTTTAAACCAATTATATTTTCTCCTATAAACTTACCAGTAACTCCCTGTCCATCAATAATTAAATCTGTTGCACCAAAAGCTACCCTTTTATCGCTTTTTCCTTTAATTTTAAATTCTGGTGGAAGTATTACTTTTAATGATTTTACATAAACACCTCGCCATAGTGTTGGTGCATCATTATAATATTTATTTAGATAATATGAAGGCGTAGCTTCATCATTTCTCAAATCACTAAAATCAAAAACAGCAGTATTTAACTGAAATGTAGTCCCTTCTAGTCCTTTTACACCAAATTCAGGTAATGATATGTTTACCACCATATCGTTCCAGTCAGAGATTGTAGTTTTAAAATCTGCTTCAACATATCCTATTTTCTTTTTCCCGTTTTTATCAACCGGATGTAATAGTCCATTGGCAAACTTTATGTTCGCATCTATTCCCATTTCTTTAAATCCAGAACAATCAACAATTGCATAAGTTCCAGGCTCTTCAAAACTACCTCTCAATGTTAATAAAACTGCTCCATTGTTAAAATTAGTTGTAAATTGAGATATTAAATGAAGCTTAGCATCACCAATTATTCCTCCTTCATACGATAATTTAACATTAGAGGCTCCTAATATTAACATTTGATCTCCTTTGGTTGGACTGGTAGGTAACTCAACTTTTAAAAAGACTGTTAACTCTGCATAGGCTGGTTTAAAAACAGCTTTTGCTATTCCCATAGTATATTTAACATTACTAATACTAACAGGTTTTATTGCTACTGGTAATTGCCCTAAACCATCTTTAGTTAAAAACTCAATATAATTACCAAGTTCTTCAATTTTTTCAAACGTATTTGTTGCTTTATCTAACCATTCTTTGTTTTTAGCGGAATCTTGTGTAATAAAATTGTATCCACTTTTAGTAAAACGATCATTCTTAACAAAGGTTTCAGGTTTATCAAATTTTTCTAATGATGAAAAATTGCGAAGCATTTTTTTAGCTGAAAAGGTTGAAACCTTTTCATGTGTTTTTTTAGTTTTTATGCTATCTCTTTCATTTTTATCTTTTTCTATACTAAATGAAGTATTTGAAAAAAGATTAATACTTAGCAATACAATTATAAAAAAACTTAAGGGTAGTTTTTTATTCATATTTATTTAATCTTATTTTTTCTTTTTATAACTTTAAATTAATGTTTTTTCATTTACTTTATTCTATATATTCTTTTAACTTTTCTTTATTATTCTTTATTATTTTTAATAATTTGAAAATATCAATTAACCCTTCAGGATTATAAGCCTTATTTATAACAAATAATATTTTGTCAGGAATTTTTGATTTATCTTTATTTAATAATTCATAAAAAGAAGATTTCATTAAACTAAAAAGTTCAAATACGACTTTAGATACTTCTTTTGGTTCTTTTTTAATTAACCACTCTTCATTTTTAAAATAAAGCAAAGAAGTTTTAATACTTAAAACATTATCACGAGATTTTAATGAATATTTATAAATAGAATACTTTATATTATCAGTAAAAAAAACGTATCTAAATATGGGTATAATTTCAATTTCGTTATTAACTGTTATCAATTTATTAATATCTAATAAATTATTATCTAATTTTGCATCTGTATAAGTATTCTTAACATAATTGAACATTAATTGATTGGAAATTTCTTTTAAAAAACTAGCTTTTATGGGATCTCCTTTTAGCTTAGAATATTTTGCCTCTTGTGAATAGGTTTTAACACATACAAAAAAAACGATTATACTAAATATCTTCATTTTATTTAATTAATGGATCTAAAATTAATTTTAATTCTTTATCTGACATTTGTAGACTACTTGTTGAGTTTATAGCTTTTGAAAAGTCTAAAACTCCTGTTGAGTAAATATCTTTTACTTGCTCATCAAAGGCTTCAATTCCTATTTTTTTATTTCTAAAAATTGCATCCAATGCGTTTACAGATAAATAATAAAACATTAAATAAGCTTTTGATAAACTTTTACTAGGTTTAATTATAAACCATTTTTCATTCTCTTTTTTTAAAATACTACAACCAGGTTTTTTATTATTATTTTCATTTACATGATATTTTATTATTGAATATTCATTACCATTGATAGTAAAAGAAACTTTCATAAGTAATAAAAAATAGTTATCATTTTTATTATTAGCATTGTTTAATATAGCATACTTCTTAGGATTCTCTTTAATCAAATAATTATAGTTTTTTTTATCCCATTCATAATTTCTTGCAGATAATATAGATTTTAAAGTCTGTTCAGGATATTGATTTTTACATACTTCATACGATTGACAATCTCCATATAATCTATAACTGTTAGAATATTTTTTATAGTAAAAAACACCTCCTTTGAGGTTTATAGCAAAATTTGGATAACTTTTTAAATACCTTTCTTGTGAAAGAAGCAAGGTTATAGTTAACATAAAACAAAGTGTGAGTATTTTTTTTAACATTCTAATGCTTTTTTATGAATCTAAACTTATTAAAATATATTATAGGTATTATTATTACTATTATTAAACTTAAATAATCCCATTTATAATAGTAGTCCTGAACTTTTTTTCCATTTTTCTTTATAATTCTTACACTATTATTATGTAAATTTCTATAACTGACTGTATCATTCTTTTCTAAATAAAAACCATCTTTTTTATGATACTCACTAGAGTGATTTACTCCATCAAAATCTATTAATTTAACATCAACCATAGAATCATAACCTTCATAATCAGAATAAACTTTTGTGTTTTTAACTATCGCCTTGTTAAGTGTTTTATTATTAAAATGTAAAACATTCATAACCAATCTTTGAAGTGAAAAAAAGTAAAGAATAAAAAGTAAAGAATAAATAAATATTTTTTTAAAACTTATCATTTTATCAAATCTGCTAAATTAAATTCATAAATTTCAATAGAAGATTTAGTATTAACCTTAAAAAGATCATATCTAAAATCATTAGTCACAAAAACACTTGCATCTTTTGAAATATCAACATACCCATACATATCAGATGTGTAAAAAATTACTCCTACCGTACTTTTACTGTTTTTATATGGATACTCAAATGAAATACCGGTTTCAACATCTATTTTTCCATTAACACCAGCAACTGTTAATACAAATTTTGGCTTAACATAACCTCCACCACTTACTTTACTTCCTTTGTAATTTACGTTATCTGTTTCAATTTGTTTACTCCTCTTTATTTCTATTTTTCCTTTTAAACCTACACCAATCTCAAAATTGGCTCCTACAATTGTTACTTTTTTGGATGTAAAAGGTATAGGAACCGTAACATCTTTTCCACATTTTAATTTAAATAATTCAGCTCCTTTAGCTTCAAATTTAAATTTTTTAATTTCATTATAATACCTAGACACCTCATCCTCTGTATTATACTTTTCAAATGACACCTTAAATTCATTTCTACCAATAAGTCTATCTATATTTTCTAATATTGTTAATTCACAAGGAAACCCATATTTTTTTAATGGTTTAGTAACATAATTAATCTTATCAAAAGCTTTTAACAAAGGACCTAATTTATTTGCTACATCTATTCTTTCTCTACCTTCCTCAATCCATTTAATATTGTTTTTCTTTTTATTTTTATTTAAATAACCTCCTTCAACTTCGGTTTCAAAATCAACTTTACTTTCTCTAACTGGGATTCTTAAATTAACCTTACCAAATTCATGCTGTTTGACTCCATTCTTTCTATAATTCCAAACTATATCATTAGATTTAATTTCTTGAATCTTTAATTTAGGAAACGTCGTAATAGAATAATCAACGATTCTTGTTCTATCATTGGGATTAGTTATTCCTGTTGCCTTAACTAAATACAAAACCTCACCACTCTTAGCAACCCTTTTCTTATTATTAGCATCACTGGCATATAATTCTAATAATTCAAATTTTTTGCGAGGTACTTTTAACATAACTCTTATTTTTTTTGAATTTTCTTTAGGGAAATCTGATGCTTTTTTCCAATATTCAACTTGTAAAACAATACTTACGTTAATATCCTTTTTAACATTTATATTTTTACTATTTCCCTTACCTAGTGCTTTTGTAGCTGATATTGCCTCAAAATCTTTATGAAAGCTCCATTCAACCCTTGAACCTTCTTTCGTATTAACTAGTTCAAAATATTGATTAGGTAAATCATTTTTAAATGGTATTGTTATTTCATCTTTATGCTTGTAATTCTTTTCCTTATATCTTAAAAATACTTCTTCATTTTCACTTGTTTCAACATCTGTATCACCTTCAGGAGTATTTTCATCTATTCCAGGATCTTCATTACTATCAGGTGTTTCATCTGGTGTTTCTTCTCCATCTCCAGGAGTATCTGGAGGAGTATCTTCATCTTCAGTATCTTCATCTGAATTTGTATCATCAGTTCCTGAACTATCTTGATCGTTTGTTTCATTTTCTGAACTAGAATCATCAGGTAAATCAGTACTATTATCAGTCTCTGAAACATCATTAACAATCCCATCAGATCCAATATTTATATCCACAGTCATAGAAGCTCCTTCTCCGAAATTTGGATCATAAAAAGTTACTATTTCTCCTTCCGCTAACTGATTTGATGAATTTACTAGGATACCATTGTATGTAACACCAAATTTTGCAAAATTTAAATAAGGTACAACAACATATCCTTTACCAGATATAACTCCCTCCATTTGGCTGTCTATTTCAGTTAGTACCACTCTAAAATCACCTGCAGTAATTTCATTCCCTACATTTAATCCAGGGTGAGGTTCTCTATTACTAATAGCGATAGCATCTGGTACTATACCACAATTATAGTTTGCATTATCATTTTGCGTAAAATCTGTTCTTACTTTTTGAATTTTAGAATAGCCACTGTACTGAAATCTACATTTTCCTTTTACCTTATATTCATAAGTAGTACCTGGCTTTAAATCCCAAATTGTGGCCCAACCACTATTGGTTCTTTTAGTAAACCAATGAGCATCTTGCTTATCAGCTTCTCTATATGCTATAATAAACTCAGAATGTATTGTTGGATCTTGATTCCAAAATACATTTATTTTAGATGTTCCTTTAGCCTCTGCATTTACATCTTCAGGAATTTGACAGGGAGCTGTTCTTGAAAACCAAAAAACTTCACTATATCCTTGATTTTTAAAAAGCCCTATTTCTTCTAATCCTTGTAATGCTTTCGCTCTTACTCTCCATGCATACCTCTTTCCTGGTAATAATAACGGTTTATCTGGTCCGTATACTAAAGTAGTTGTTCTGGTAGTTGTTTCATAGATTGGAGCCTGTGATAAAAATGCTGTTCTAGGATCAATATGATTATCCCATACCTCAACTAATGCAAACTCATATTCAACATTACTAACATTTATATGTCTTGGCGTCCATTGAAAAACAATATTTTCAAAATCTTGAGGTTCAATATTTGCCTTATTGAAAGGCAGATTTAATATTGGAGGTTCGTTTTTAAAGATAAAAACAGTAGCGCATTTTTTACTTGACAATTTTGCTCCTGATAAATAATCATATACTTCAAAACAAAAATTATAACTTCCCTCTGGTATTGTTTGAGCATAAGTTGCTGTATTTATACCTTCTATATTCTCATATTTATAGTAAGGAGCTAACTCTTGATTTCTTAAAGTTAAAGGAACTCCACCTTCTAAATACAAGTTCTCAGCACCTAATACAAAATCTTTACTTCTAAATTGTATATTTCCTCCTTCAAAATAGGTTCGTAAACGAATTTGCCTATTACTAACAGTTATATCATTTAAAAATATTTGAACAGTTATAGGACTATTTAAACTTGTTTCATCTGCATAATTATAAAAATTCACTGGAGCAGGCGCACTAACTCTTGGTACTATAGTTACTGGATACTGTTGTGAATATAAATTAGCTACAAGTGAAAATAATGCAAAGATTAGGGGTAATATTCTTTTCATACAATAGGGTTAGTTAGTTTTTATAGATACTTTAGTTGAAGTTTATTTTTATCTATATTTTTTTCTGATTCATTTGCTAAAAACTCAATACTATTTTTTAACAAATATAATTTTATTTTTGATTTATCATCATCATTTTCAATCATTTCAAAAACTCTATTTCCAAATTTTTTATAAAATTGATTAAGATAGTTTTTGTCTTTTTTAACACTTTCTAGTGTTTTATAGTTCTTCAGCTTTGAAACAATCCATCTATGAGTTACTAATTTTTTTAATGATTTTTTTAATTTCTTATCAATCTCACTATATTCTTTTTGTAATAACTTAGAATATTCTTTTCTATCCTCTTTACTCTTATTATATAATGAATGTTTTATAGCTTCTTTTTTATCTTTTAAATATTCTAACTCCATTCTATAATCTAATCTATTAGCATCTTTTAATAAATCATTTAAAACACCATGCAAAGTAGAATAATAGATACTCAAGCTTTTTTCAGAGTCATATAGTTCTTTTAAAAATTGAATTGCTTTAATTTTATACACTTTTTTATGATCTTCTTTAGCAATTTCAATTCTATTATCATTAAATTTTCTCTTTCTCTTTAAAGGCAAATCTTTAAAAATTGAAGAGTTTAATAATAGTGCAATTTTTTGATCTACATCTTCTATTGATCCTTTATAGATTGAATCTCTGTATTTAAAATTAATAGCATCATTTTTAACTCTTTTTCGCTTTTTCTTTTTAACACGTACTCTCCTTTTCCTTTTTCTGAATTTTATATTCTTCGAATCAAAAACACCGAAATTATAAGTGTAACCAAAAGTTACTGTAAAATCTTTTTTTGAATTATTTAAAGAGCTTCTTAATTGAGCTAGCGTATTTAAGTTAAAATTATGTCGTTTTTTATAAATATAGCGTCCACTAATCCTGAAGTTAGTAATGTCGCCTTGTTTTTCTCCATTATTTATACTTTGATTATATCCTAATGAACTATTTACTTTCAGTTTTTTTTCTAAAAAACTTTTATTAGCCGATACTGTTGGCCCTATTATGACACTATTATTATCAGCTACCTTATTATAACTTCCATTTAAAGCTCCAGATATATTTAAATTAGACTCTGGGTACCCTATTGTATATACTACATTACCATTATAGAGTGTTGACTTATCCAGATTGCTAGCTTTACCATCAATCTCATTTACTGCATCTTGAAATGTTAATCCTACATTAATATTTTGTCTAGAACTTTCTGTATCTTTAAGGATATAGTTTACATTAAGATTTGCATTTTGTGATATTTGAGACACATTAGCTTTATCTAACTCTTGTTCAATTTGAGATACTCCGTTAATAAAATCGAATTGATTTTTTATATTAGTATAAGATTGAAAATTAGAATATGCTAATGTCATATTCATTTTTTTACTTGCATCAAAAGCTAAGTTAATAGAACTAACTAATCTTTTTAATTGAGTTGCTTTACTTCCATCTAAATCATCTTTTTGTAAACCTGCATTTACAGTAATAGCTAATTTATCTTTAAATATACGTTGGGATGCATTTACTGTTATGTTTTCTAAATCATTATTAAAAAAATAACCTCCTAGTGTTTGATAGTTTGGATCTATATATTCATAACCTACTCCTATACTTCCTTTTCCTATTTGATAAACAAAATTAAAATTAAATGCTTTATAATAACGGGTTGTTACATTAGAATTTAATAAAAAGGACATGAACCCATCGCTCTTTCCTCCTGCTCTTATATCTTCTGTTAAAGCAGAAAAAGCTATTTCTCCTTTTACTTTTAACCCTTTAATAACGTTTACTTCTCCATCAACACTAATTACAGTATTGTCCTTTGGTTGAATATTTTTCTCTACAGGTATTCTTTCTTTTAACGAACTTAAATCATCACTTGCTTTAAAAAATATTCCTCCAATAGAGAATTTATCAAATTTATAAGAAGCTTTAAATCCATATCCCATTCTTTTATAGTTAGCTTCTCCATTTAAATTTTCTCTACTATACTCTCTCTCTTTTAAAAGTCTTCCATACATTAAACTTACTTTAAAATTTCCTTTAGGTGACAAATCAAGTCCTAATCCAGTAAATTGATGCCCACTTAATGTATAAGGAGAAAAAGACATATTTACATCTCCAATATGAGCAGTGACCCATTTATAACTTGGATGTAAACTAAGCCTATTAAAAGAAAAAGGATTATTAGTTTGAAATTTACTGTTAGAATAAGAAAATGATAAAGGGATATTATAAACATCACTTATATTCAAATTAATATTTCCTGATAAAAAATAAGTAAAAGGTTCTCTATTAGAGTCTCCGCTATAAAAAACTGAGTTAACTCCAACACCACCTGTTAATTTAAAGATTGATGATTTACCTATTTTCTCTAAGTTTTGACTAAAAACGATAAAGGGAAATAGTACAAAAATGTACAACGTTTTTTTTAGTTCCAATTTCAGCAATTAATTGATACGCAAAGAAAACAATTTTTATTCTAAAAATAAACTAGTTAGTTAAAAAAAATTCACATTTCTTTAACAATAAATTTTTCATAAAAAAAGGCCCAAGTTTTACACTTGAGCCTTTTTAAATCAACTATTAAAAACTAACTAATCACTAACTGTTATGTTAAGTAATCAATTATAAGACGACCTGCTCTTTCAATAGTTACACTTTAATTTTACCTTTAACAGTATTTTATGATATCAACTTACTCAATAAACAAACGTTGCCCAATAAAAATAGTATTACTTTTTAAATTATTCATACTTTTAATTTCAGTTACAGACTTTCCGTATTGTTTTGCTATACTATATAATGTATCGCCAGAACCAACAATATGATTCATTTTCTCAACATTAACTACCGTTGATTTTTCATCAATAGATGAAACTTCTTTTTTTTGTTTTAAATCTTCATAGCCCACCACTATCTCATCACCTATTTCAATCTTATCAAAGTTTTCCAAACTATTTAATTGATATAACTTCCCTAAATTTAGGTTATACTTTCTTGCAATTGTACTTAATGTTTCTCCTTTTTGAACTATATGAGTTATTGTTGGGTCATATTCAACCTTTATCTTTTTTTGAGGTTTTGTAGCTGGGTTAATTGGTAAAACTTTTGATACATCGCCAGTTATTAAATTCATATAAGCTATTTTACCATTCAATGAAATTTTATCCCACCCTTTTGGCAATTTACTTTCTTGAGCGTACGTATAATTACTAATAAATAGTAGTAAATAAAATATTAAAAAAGTTTTCCTCATTATTCTTCTCTTTAACTCTCATCAAATATACTAATCTTTAAGCTATTACATTATAACAATAAAAACCCCACAAAGTATATATACCTATATGGGGTTAATAACAAAATTACGCTTTGCCTTTAATTTGTTTTAATAAATTTACCAATATGTTTTTTATTATTTCTCTTATAAGAATAAAAATATAAACCACTTTTTAAAGAGCTAACATTAAATACTTTTTTACTTGTATTTAAATTTGTTTTCTCTCTAAAAACTACAGCACCATTAATATCAAACACCTCAATTTCAGAATTTATATTAGCCTCTCTCATATTTAAATCAACAATTATTAAATTATTAATTACTGGGTTAGAGAATACTTTTACTTCTTCTTCACTTAAAACTTGCTTAGTTGTTAGTGATTTTCTAAGTTGTTGACCTAAAGAATCAAAATATGCCTTATGGCTTGTAGAAAAAGTAGAATTATTAGCTAAATCCCAATTTATAGACCAAGTCATTAACCCTCTAAATTCAGGATAAGTAGTACTAGTAGTATAAGTTCTATTTGGATACGATGTACCTTTAATTAAATAATCTAATGCTTGTTGAACTATAGCTTCTGATGTATATCCACTTCCTGCTGCTCTTGGTTCAGCTGGTAAACCTATTGCTACTTGATTTGATCTTAAACCTGGAAAATTTAACCCTGTTTGTGCTACCTTAAACCCAGTAATTAACATTTCTGCCATTGCTACATGAAAATCTGCTGTAGCTGGTTGATATATTTTACCATCTCTACCAAACATTGAACCTGTATTATAATGTTGTACATGGATATAATCCATTTGATCACGTAAAGCGTGTATTACAGGCAAGTATGCTCCAAAGATTCCTGAATAATTACCATATGCACCTTGTACATATGCCGTTTCTGGAGCCATACTTAATGTAAATTTACTTGCTCCTACATTATTTATTACCTCTTTAGTACCTTGAATAAGGTTTACTATTTTTGGTGTTGTAGGGTTTCTAAAATCCGTATCACCTGAATTTAAAGACAGAGAATTTCCTTCTAGATCAATATCTAAACCATCAAAGCCATATGTATTAATAATACTTGTCATTGATGTAACAAATTCATTTTTATCTGTTTCATTATTTAGCTCTACATGAGCATTAGCTCCTCCTATAGAAATTAATACTTTTTGACCTCTACCTTGTAAAATAGCCACGTCATTTTTAAATTCATTTATGTTTCCTCCATAAATACTAAATGGGGAAAATTTCATATCAGATTTACTACCTGTTTTTGGCTCTGCAAACGCTACACAAACAACATCCCAATTAGATGACACATCTCTTAATTTTGGAATTGTTGAGCCATTATCAAAGTTATGCCAATAACCAACTAATATTTTTCCTGATATTGGAGTTTGTGTTCCATCTGATATTACAACAGAAGAAGATGTTGTAGAATTACTCTCATTATCAGTAGCTTTTGCTGTTAATATATATTTACCTGCCTGTGCATTTACTAACGTATATGAATATGGGCTACTAGTATCTTCCCCTAATTTTGTTGTTCCATTAAAAAATTCAACTTTTGAAATACTTCCATCATCAGTTGCAGAAGCATTAATTGTAATTGAACCACCTACCGTATATACAGCTCCACTTACAGGAGATGTAATACTTACCTCTGGGCTACTTCCTGAACTACAACTTCCTACTTTAGCCCATGCATCTTGCCAATGAGCTCCTGTTCCTGGCGCATAAGCCCAAGCTGCTGATGATGAACACCATCCTGCTACATTACACTTAAATTTATCTCCTCCATTTTGCACCTCTTGATTTTGATTATATGAAGTTCCAGCTACATATTGTGTTACTCCATCACAACCAGTTCCTCCAGTATTATCTTTTTCAATCTTAACCTGTACTACTGTAGATGTAGTTGAAGCATTTTTATCATCAGTTGCTTTAGCTGTTAATGTATACGTTCCTTCTAAGGCGTTAGTTATGGTATAACTGTAAGGACTTGTTGTATCCTCTCCTAATTTTGTAGTTCCATTAAAAAACACGACTTTATTAACCGTTCCGTCACTATCAGAAGCACTTGCAGTAATTTCAACAGTCGCCCCTTCTTTAAAAGTTGCATTAGTTGATGGTGAAGTTATATTTACAGTTGGAGATACATTATCACCTCCACCAGTTCCAGTACAATCCTTTATCTTCTTCCATGGTTGACCATCACCTGTATGTGTATCTGGAGTTTGATTTTTTGTCCACCATTTCGCTTGATAGTTAACATTCTTATATTTAACATTTTCTCCTCCATTATATGTAATTGTAGCTGACCAATCAGCTATTCCACTACAATTATCTACTGTACCTCCATTTACTTTTACTGTTATTACAGATGAAGTAGCACTTAAATTTTTATCATCAGTTGCTTTTGCAGTTAGTGTATATGTTCCTACTAAGGCATTTGTTATATTATAGCTATAAGGACTTGTTACATCCTCTCCTAATTTTGTTGATCCATTAAAAAATTCGACTTTACTAATTGTTCCGTCACTATCAGTGGCATTTGCTTTTATTGTAACAGTATCTCCTTCTGCATAAGCTGCATTATTACTTGGTGAAGTTATACTTACTGAGGGTGAAGTATTTCCTCCTGTTCCACCATTAGCAAAAACTTCATTCATTTTATTAACAAGAGGCGACTTTACATTTGACCAGCGTTTCAATTTGGTTCCAAAAGATGTCGCTGAACCACTTATTTCAAGATCACCATAAACTGTCCAAACAATAGTACCTGCAAGTTCATTATCGTTTATAAATTGAGCCTTTATGCCTATAGATTCTTCATCATCATAACTTAAAAAGAAATTTCCTTTAACCAAATAAGGTACTTTAGCTTCATCATCCCACTTTCTTGTCCATCCACTATTAGGAGACAAAGCTTTTTGCTTTATAAAAAAATAATTAGGAGTACCATCATATACCTCTAACTTCCAATTAGTATAATCAGAAGCTGTTTGTATAGGTCCATCAGGTTGAATCGTTACTGCCTTTTTTACTGTTTTAGCATTTAAATCAGCAACTCCTTCAGTTACTACTCCTCTACCATAAAATGGAGCACCAAAACAAATTTTATTTTTTGGGACACCATTATCTACTAATTTTTGTAGAGTTGCTTGCCAATTAAAAAAAGAAACTTCTGCATTTGCATATGGATATACTGGTGCATTATGCCCAGCTTTGTTTGACCAACCACCATTCATATCATAGGTCATCATATTAAAGTAATCCATTGAATTAGATAATTTATTCCAATTAAAACCATCTAACTTCCTTGGGTCAGCTGACATGGCAGATGTAATTAATTTATCAGGGCCTATAGCTACTCTAATTTCTTCTACTAAGTTCTCAAAATTAGCAAAATCTGCTTGTGTACCTGTAAAGTTCATACCTGAGTATGGCCCAGGATATTCCCAATCTAAATCAATACCATCAAAACCAGTAGCAATAAGTTTTTTACAATCTTCAATAAATCTTGCTCTCTTTACTGGATCAGCAGCCATTTCTGGAAAATGCTTACACATACTCCATCCTCCAATAGAAGCCATAACTTTTACTCCTTTTTGGTGAGCTAGTTCAAGTAAACCAGGAGCACCACTTTCCTTGTGTAACGGTAAAGGTAATGGCCCACTTAATCCCCAAGTAGGATGCGTCCAAGTAGTTCCTTCCAATTCAACTTGGAACCCTTGAGCTTCTGCTCTTCTTTTTGCATCTGCGTTTATATGCTGTAAAGGATCTATTTCTCCAAATAATATATGCATATCCCAACTACTATAAATATCTTTCATAAAAATATCATTAGGTGCTTGTGTAGCTCCACTTTGATATATCTGCTTATTTCTATGATCACCACTATGTAATGAACCATCATTTGCAACTCCAAAAAATGAATAATTTAAGATCGTATATTTAGAGTAATCAATATTTAGATGCGTTAAAGCACCTTGTCCAGGAATTCCGGCTGTTGTTGTTTTCCATGCATCCCAATTTGTTATATAACCTATAACTTGTTTTTGATGATTTGACGTTGTTGCTGTTCCACCTGTGTTTACTTGTGAAAACAAGAATGTAGTCATTAGAAGAAAAACTATTGATAGTTTTTCTCGAACGAATGAGAAGGGTTTCATAAAGTTTTTAGTTTTTAAATTAATTTCTTTTTTAAGCTATAGCTTATTGATAGCATCAAAAAAAAAAATCGACAAACAACTCGAAAACAACACTCTATTACACTTTTTTATTCACGAATACTTTTATATATTCTAATTTTTATTGTAGTTTTTTTCTAATATTCACCTCTTTAATTTATTAACAATAAACTAAGTAAAATTATCATTAAATTTTGATTATCAATTCTTTATATGTAGTTTTAGAAAAACTAACTAAATTTAAAAAAATGACAAATTCAAACAAACCTAATATTCTTTTTTGGATTATTGGTATTATAGCTCTCTTATGGAACGCTATGGGTGTTAATGCGTATATTCAACAAGCCTATAAAACAGATGCTTTTAAAGCCATGTATGAAGAGGAACATTTAGAAATGATACTAAACACTCCTTCATGGGTAATGGCAGCTTTTGCATTAGCTGTTTTTGGAGGTTTATTAGGTTGTATTTTACTCTTATTAAGAAAAAAACTAGCCTTAATTGTATTTTTAATTTCATTAATAGCTATAATTATTCAAATGACTTATAATGTATTTTTAAGTAAAGCTCTTGAAGTTTACGGACCTGGTGTAGTAATAATGCCCATTATGGTAATCGTAGTTGCAGTATTCTTATATTTTTATACTAAAAAAAGTATTGATCGAGGCTGGATATCTTAAATAAAAAATAACTTATAATAAAAAAACAGTAATTAAATTACTGTTTTTTTATTGATAAAAGATGCCATTATAGATTAAATACTAAACAACTATTTACCAAATAAATCATTTTTTATTTTTGGAAGCTCCAACTCATATTTAACCACAACTGTTCTAATTATAATAATCACTGTTGCTGATATAATAAAGTGAATATCTTCATTTATATTAAAGTAACCAAGTATTAAATACACTACACCACCAGCTAAGCAAGCAGATGCATATATTTCCTTTTTAAAAATTAAAGGTACCTTTCTTGTTAAAACATCTCTAATTACACCTCCAAAAACTGCTGAAACCATTCCCATTACTAAAGCTATAAATGGGTGTAAATTATATGATAATCCTTTTTGTAAGCCCAATAAAGTAAAAACGCTTATACCAATTGTATCAAACAAAAACATAGTTTTTCGCAAGGGTGCTATTCTACTTCTAAATAAAAAAGTTATAGCAACAGCTGTTAAAATTGTCCATATATAATTTATATCTCCAATCCAGTTTATAGGGTGCGCATTTATTAGTACATCACGTACCATACCTCCTCCAACTGCAGTTACAAAAGCAATAATAATAACTCCAAAAACATCAAAATCTTTCTTTAATGCAACCAGAGCTCCACTTATAGCAAAAGCAAACGTACCAATGATATCTATTGCATAAATTATATTCATTTTAAATTGTAATTTCAGAAATTCTTATCTGTAACAATCTTTCAACCTCTTTAATACGACTTCTTTCATTTTTAAGAATCAAAGTTAAAGAAACTCCTTTCTTACCAGCTCTTGCTGTTCTTCCACTTCTATGCGTATAATACTCTAGTTTTTCTGGTAATTGATGATGAATAACAAACCCTAAATTTTGTACATCTATACCTCTAGCTGCTACATCAGTTGAAACTAATATTTGTAAATTTTCTTTTTTAAATGCACGCATAACTTTATCACGCTCCTTTTGTTGCATATCTCCTTCTAAAGCTTCTACAGAAAAACCTTCTTCTTTCAATTCTTTTGTTAGTTTTTGAGCACCTGCTTTTGTTCTTGAAAAAATGATTCCTCTTTCTGAGTTTCTTCTTTCTATGAACTTAACAATTAAATTTACTTTTTCAGGAATTGTGGTTTCAACAAACTGATGAGTGATATTAGCATTTACTAATGAGTTTTTATTCACCTCTACTTGTTTTGCTGAGGCATTCATATATTTTTTTATAATACTTCTTATTTCATCTGGCATAGTTGCTGAAAACAACCATGTTTTTCTTGTTCCAGAAGTATATTTTAAAATACGATTCAACTCTTCTTTAAACCCCATACTTAGCATTTCATCAGCTTCATCAAGTACAAGTGTTTTTATATCGTTTAAATCTACCTCTCCTCTTTCTATCAAATCAATTAAACGTCCAGGAGTAGCAATAACAATATGAGTTGTTCTTTGTAAATTTTTTATTTGGCGATCAATTTTTTCACCTCCATAAACAGCTTCTAAAAAAATTTTATCATCAACATATTTCGTAAACTTAAATAATTGTTTTTTTATTTGCTGAACCAACTCTCTAGTTGGTGATAAAATCAAAGCCTGAATAGTATTTTTTGATGCATCAATTTTATGTAAAATAGGTAAGCCATAAGCAGCTGTTTTACCAGTACCAGTTTGAGCCAATCCTATAAAATCTGAATTATTTTCTAATAAATAAGGTATCGCTTCTTCTTGTACTTTTGTTGGAATAGTTATTCCTAACTCTTTTAACCCCTTTACATACTCTTTTCTTATCCCTAACTCTCTAAATGTTGTCATCCTTAATTTATTTATAACTGCAAAGATATTGCTTATTTTTTGCCTAAAAGTAAGTTTGTTATTTCTTTAGTTACCCTTTTAGGTTTTAATTTAATTGCATCAAGTAGGCAAAATGTTGTTTGCGATTTCACTAATAAAGTTTCACCTCTATACATTTCAAAATGACGAATTGACTTTATTCCCTCTGTTTTACCAACCCACGTTTTTACTATAATTTTGTCGCCTAAAACTGCTTGGTTTTTATAATCTATTTCATGTCTTACTACAAACCAAACATAATCTGGTTTAGGAATATCTTTTATTAATATTGACCAATGTTCATTAGATATTTCTTGCATCCACTGAACATATACTACATTATTTACATGATTATATTCATCTATTTCGTTAGAAGACACAACACGTTTATTCTCGTAAAATTTCATGCAGCAAACTTACATGAATGATGTTAATATTTACTTAAATCTTATCTTCATTTTACTACTATAACATAATATTCATGATATTCGAGTACTGAAAACTACATATGAATAAAATTACTAACAAATTTGGCACTGAAAAAATAAGTAAACTTCTTTTAAAACAGGCTATTCCTGCTTCGATAGGGATTTTAGTAATGTCTTTAAATATGATAGTTGATACAATTTTTGTTGGCCGTTGGATTAGTGTTATGGCTATTGCTGCAATTACTGTTGTTTTACCTATTGCATTTCTTATTTCTTCTATTGGAATGGGTATTGGTATTGGCGGTAGCTCTATTATATCGAGAGCTTTAGGCAAAAAAAACACATACAAAGCTTATAAAGTTTTTGGTAATCAGGTAAGCTTAACTGTTGTACTATCCCTTTCTTTTGTTTTTATTGGTACCCTTTATTGTTCTTCAATTTTAGAATTATTTGGTGCAAATGGTAACATTATAGTTCCTGCTACAGAATATTTCCATGTCATTATTTGGGGAATTCCTTTTTTAGCTTTTGCTATGATGGGAAATCCAGTAACAAGAGCTATAGGTAAACCTAATTATGCTATGTTTACTTTAATTTTACCTGCAATAGCAAATATTTTACTAGATATCATTTTTATTAAATTTATGAATTTAGGCATGTACGGTGCTGGTTTAGCTACTTCAATTTCTTATGCTGTAAGCGGACTATTTATTTTATGGTTTTTTCTTTCAAAAAATACTGAATTAAAGATCATTCCAAAGTATTTTATTATTGACTTTTCCATTTTAAAAGAAATTGTTTCTTTAGGTGGTATTACAATAATTAGACAAGGTACTATTAGTGTTCTTGTTATCATTTTAAATTTTACATTATTTAAATATGGGGGTGAAATATCTATAGCTATTTATGGTATAATTAATAGAGTTATGATGTTTTCACTTTTCCCTGTACTTGGGGTTACTCAAGGTTTTTTACCTATTGCAGGTTATAATTATGGCGCTAATGATTCACAAAGAGTTAAAGAATCTATTAAAACATCTATTATATTTGGTACGGGTATCGCTACATTTATTTTTATTTTAATAATGCTATTTCCTTCTCAGCTAGTGGGTATTTTTACAGATGATAAAGAATTATTAAACCAAACTCCAAATGCTTTAATTATTGCCTTTTTAGCAACTCCGGTAATTACTACGCAACTTATAGGCTCTGCTTATTTCCAAGCGGCAGGCAAGGCATTACCTGCATTATTATTAACTTTATTAAAACAAGGGTTTTTCTTAATTCCATTAGTATATGTTTTGCCTAAATTTTATGGTATTAATGGCGTATGGATTTCTTTTCCTATAGCAGATATTTTATCTACTCTAATTACTTATTTTTTCTTGCAAAGAGAAATTCGTTTAAACTTAAAAATTAATAATTAACATTATCTTTTTTTATCATATTAAAAAAACTTGTACATTTGGAACGTTCATTTCAATTAAATGCCAAAAGTAGAAACCTTTAATAAAGAAGTTGTAATAAAACAAGCTACTGAAGTTTTTCATCGGAAAAGCTACAGCTTAACGTCTATGCAAGATCTAGTAGATGCAACTGGCTTAAACCGATCTAGTATTTATAATACTTTTGGTAGCAAGCTAGATTTATATACAGTTTGTTTAAAAAGTTATCAAACTAACTTTAAATGTAGTATAGAAAATATTTTAAAGAATATTAATTCACCTCTTAAAGCAATTGAAGCTATTTTTATATTAAATATTAAGCAAAATAAGAATAATAAAAATATAGGTTGCTTAATTAATAATTGTACTTCAGAAATGGCCAATCAAGAAGTTACAATTCAAAAGTTCTTAGATAATAATCATAAAAGCATGATTAAATTATTTCAAGATTTTATTGAAAAAGGGCAACAAGAAGGTTCTATCAACAAAAATAATACTGCATATGAATATGCTTTATATTTATTAAACTCTATTCAAGGTTTAAGTATTTCTGGAATTTTAATGAACAATTGTAAACAATTAGAAAGTATAGTTAAAACAACCCTTTCTACATTAAAATAATTTTTTTTAACCTAATTTGAAACGAACGTTTCAAATAAAACAACTAAAAATGAATAAATTACAAAACAAAGTAGCCGTAATAACAGGTGCAAATAGTGGAATTGGATTAGCAACTGCGAAATTATTCTTAAAGAATGGTGCTAAAGTTGTACTAGCAGGTAGAAGAGAAGATGCTTTAAATGAAGCTACAGATGGCTTATCTGGCGACTTTATAACTGTTGTTGCTGACGTATCTAAAGATGAAGATAACATAACACTAATTAAAAAAGCTGTTGAAAAGTATGGAAACATAGATGTATTATATTTAAATGCAGGAGTTGCACCTCTTGCTACAACAACAGACATTACAACAGCACATTATAATGAGGTTTTTGATATAAATGTTAAAGGTCCGATTTTAGCAACTAAAGAAGCTTTACCACATATGAATGATAATGGAAGTATACTATTTACTAACTCTATTGTACATCAAAAAGGCTTTGATGGTTTATCAGTGTACTCAGCTAGTAAGGGAGCCTTAAGAGCCTATGCTAGAGTATTAACATCTGAGGTTAAATCTAGAGGAATTCGTGTAAACTCAATTGCCCCTGGTCCTATTGATACACCTATTTATGGAAAAATGAACTTACCACAAGATGTTGTAGAAGAAATGGGGAAAGGTTTTGCTAGCCAAGTACCTTTAGGCAGATTTGGAACTTCTGAAGAAATTGCTAATACAGCTTTATTTTTGGCTTCAGAAGACGCTTCATATATTAATGGAGTTGAACTAGAAGTGGATGGTGGCTTAAGTCAAATATAATAATAAATAAAAAAGCTGAGATATAATCTCAGCTTTTTTTATAGTATTGACTCTCCATTTAAATTTGTAGTAAGTATATCACTCATTAAATTAAAATAAGGTCTAAGAGTTTTAAAGGAAGCATCTATTTCGTTTAAAAAGTTTTTAGACATGACTTCTTTATCTGTAAACCTTCTAATAGCTACAAAACCTTTCTTTTTAATTAAATCTATTGATTCATGTTCTTTATCAAATCCTTTAGGAGCAGTCTTTAGTTCATCTCCTTCTAATTTCCCTCCAAAATATTTTATAAAGTTTTCTTCAGCAAGTATTTCTCTTATTTCAGAAGCATCTAATTCAAACTCTTTACGGATTCTAAATAAATCTTCTTTTTCTGGTTGCCAAAAGCCTCCTCCTAAAACTGTATCTCCAGGCTTAACTTGTATAAAGTAACCTCCTCTTAATTCTTTACCTTTTCTTGAATAGGAAACTGCAAAACGAGGATTATAAGGTGTTTTATCTTTTGAAAAACGCACATCTCTATATATTCTATATACTTTTTGCTTTTCAATCTCATCATGTAACTCTAGGTTTTGATTTATCTCAGTAAATAATTCTTTCGCATTATTCAAGGAAAGGTCATACACTTTTTTATTTTCTGCAAACCAATCTCGGTTATTATTATTTTCTAAATCTTGTAAAAATTGAAAAGTTTTTTTTTCGAATTGCATCTAACTAAAATTTGATTTAAATATACAAAAAAACCCTATAGAAAATATTTCAATAGGGTTAATTATATATGTTTAATTTAACTATGTTTTATACATTAAATCTAAAGTTCATGATATCACCATCTTGAACAATGTATTCCTTTCCTTCTACTCCTAACTTTCCAGCTTCTTTAACTTTTTGTTCACCACCTAAAGAAGTATAATCATCATACTTTATAACTTCAGCTCTAATAAAACCTTTTTCAAAATCGGTATGAATTACCCCAGCAGCCTGTGGAGCAGTATCACCTATGTTTATAGTCCAAGCTCTTACTTCTTTAACTCCAACAGTAAAATACGTTTGTAAATTTAATAACTTATATGCAGCTCTAATTAAAACTGAGGCTCCAGCTTCTTCAAGACCTATATCAGCCAAAAACATTTGACGCTCTTCGTAATCATCTAATTCAGTAATATCTGCCTCAGTTCCTATTGCTAATACAATAACTTCTGCATTTTCATCTTTTACAGCTTCTCTTACCTTTTCTACATAAGCATTTCCAGAAACAGCTGAACCTTCATCTACGTTACAAACATATAATACAGGCTTAGAGGTTATGAATTGTAATGACTTTACAATCTCTTGATCTTTTTCAGAGAACTCAATAGCTCTAACAGAAACACCTTCTAATAAAGTTTTTTCAACTTTTAGTAAAACCTCTAATTCTATTTGAGCTTCTTTGTTTCCAGTTTTAGCAGTTCTTTTTACACGTTCTAAACGTTTTTGAACAGTTTCTAAATCTTTTAACTGTAATTCTATGTCAATAGTTTCTTTATCTCTTACTGGATCAACAGAAGCATCTACATGAATAATATTATCATTATCAAAACATCTCAATACGTGTATAATAGCATCAGTTTCTCTAATGTTTGCTAAGAATTGATTTCCTAAACCTTCTCCTTTACTTGCTCCTTTAACTAAACCTGCAATATCAACAATCTCTACAGTTGCTGGCATTACCCTTTCAGGATTTACCATACCTTCTAAAACTTGAATTCTTGGGTCTGGTACATTCACCACTCCTATGTTAGGTTCAATAGTACAAAATGGGAAATTTGCACTCTGCGCTTTAGCATTTGACAAACAATTAAACAATGTCGATTTTCCTACGTTTGGTAATCCTACAATTCCAGCTTTCATTATAATATGTTATTGATATTTTTTGCGAATGCAAATATAGTATATTACTTGGTTTTATGACTATAATTTGTAGAACCTAATACAACTAGTTTAACAGTTTTTTATCATATTAATATTTTTTTCACTACATTTATCGGGAATTAACTACTAATTAATGAGTAATTTATCTGATGACATTTTATGGAAATCATTAAAAGAAGGTGATCTTAAAGCTTTTTCTGTACTATTCAAAAAGTTTTATCCTCCTCTATTTAGTTATGGTCTAAAAATTTCAAAAGATCCTGTTATTACTGAAGATTCTTTACAAGATTTCTTTGTATATATATTTGAACACAAAGAAAACTTAAGTGACTTAGATAAGATTGCTCCTTACTTATTTTCTTCTTACAGACGATTTATTATTAAGAGAATAAACAAGATTAAAAAATATTCAATAGTTAGAAACATTGATAAAAATATTGTTGATATAAATTTTACCCCAGAAGAGTTTATAACTAACCAAGAATCAACAACTTTTAGAAATAAAAACCTTACCAAACTAGTCAACGAACTACCCAAAAGACAAAAAGAAGTTATTTATTTAAAATTTCATTGTAATTTAAAAGCTAAAGAAATAGCAGAAACAATGGATATTAACTATCAAAGTGTAATAAATATACTTCATAAAGCTATTAAAAATTTAAGAGAAGAAATGGCTATTTTACAATTATTAAATTCATAAATTTGCGGGATTAAAAAGAGTATATATATAAAATAATGTACTTTATATATATACACAGTTAGTATTACTATAATTTAATGGCTAAAAGGACGTATAATACAATTCATGATTTTTTAAATGATTCATCATTTAAAAACTGGGCTCATAACAGTCAGTTATCTGATATTTCTTTTTGGGATTTTTGGTTAAAAAACAATCCTTTAAAGAAAGATATTGCTTATGAAGCACGTGATATATTACTAGGCATTAATTTTAAAAAAACGTCTATACCAGAAGAAAAGTTAAATATTGAGTGGAACAAACTTGAAACTAAACTAAAAGCTACTCAAAACAAAAAAAATAATATTTTAAATAAAAAATATTTAACTCTAATTAGTGTTGCTGCAAGTATTTTAATATTGATTTCTGTAGGTATATATACTACTTTTTTAAATTCATCGTATATTACTCATAAAACAGCATATGGTGAAACGTTAGATTTAAAATTAAAAGATGGTACTTCTGTTACATTAAACTCTAACTCTAGCATTACATATAAAAATAATGATGTTAGAAAAGTATGGCTTAAAGGTGAGGCTTATTTTAAAGTTAATAAAAAAGAAACCACTAACGCAAAATTTTGGGTAAATACCGATGACCTAAAAGTAGAAGTATATGGAACAGAATTTAACGTTAATACTAAAAAAGAAAAAACAAAAGTATATTTAGAGGAAGGTAGTATTTGGTTAACCATGAATAATGGAAAATCTAAAAAAATGATACCGGGTAATTATATTGAATACTCATCTGAATATAAAAAAATAACAGTTGACGAAAAATTAATTTCAAATGAAGAGAAAACATCTTGGAAAAATGGAAAGTTAATTTTTAACAACTATACATTAGAAGAAGCATTAAACAAGGTAACAGATACCTATGGAGTAAATTTCACTTATAAAAACCCTGAAACTAAAGCGTTTTTAATTACTGGAATAGTTCCTACAACTAATTTAGATATCTGTTTAAATGCTATAAAAAAATCAACAAATATTATTATTAAAAAAGAAAATACTAAATTAGTGGTTTATAAAAAATAACCAACTACCTTTTTTAATGTCCAAAAAGAATACTAAAATACATTTTATACTATTCTTTGCTTGCCTTTTTTATTTTCTTACTAGCTATTCTCAAAATAAAAAACAGTTACTTCTTAGTGATGCTTTAAATATAATAAGCAATAAACATAAGGTGTTTTTTACCTATAACCCTGTTGTTATAAAAGATCAAAAAGTAGAAGTTCAAAACTTACAAAAGCTCCCACTAAATCAGTCAATTGAATTATTAAAAAAATTAACTTCTTACAAAATAGATTATCTAGGAAACAACTATTATGTATTGTATGCTTCAATAAAAAATAAATATTATACAAATCAAAAATCATTATACAAAACACAATTAAAACTATTAAAAGATAGTATCAATAAAAAAGAGGAAGAAGTTACAGTACGAGGAATTGTACTTAATCAATATTATCAACCAATAAAAAAAGTTAATATTATTGAAAGTAATACCCAAAATGGAACCATTTCTAGAAATGACGGATCTTTTGAGTTAAAGCTTCTTATAAATAATCCTATCATATTTACTCATATAGGATATAAAACAGAAATTGTTCAAACAAAAAATAAATTTTTAAGAGTATTATTAAAATCGGGAATTGAATTAGATGAAATATTAATAGTCGGGTCTAGAAATAATCAAAGAAAGAAAGTAGACTCACCTGTATCAACCGATGTTATCGAAATAGATAATATTAAAAAGAAAAGTGAATTTTTAGAGGTAAATCAGTTTATTCAAAATGAAATTCCTTCATTTAATGCTACTAAACAATCAGGATCAGATGGAGCTGATCATATTGTTCCTGCAACATACAGAGGGTTAGGACCAGATCAAACATTAGTTTTAATTAATGGTAAAAGAAGACATCAAGCATCACTTATCAATTTATACGGAACAAGAGGTAGAGGGAATTCTGGTACAGATTTAAATACTATTCCTGCTTCAGCTATTAAAAGAATAGAAGTTCTTAAAGATGGAGCATCTGCTCAATATGGTTCTGATGCTATCGCAGGTGTTATAAATATAGTTTTAAAAGATAATGTTAATCAAACAAATATAAATTCAACAGTAGGATTTTATAATGCAAATAACAATTCAGATCAAAGTAAAAAAGGTATTGATGGATTTACCTATAAAGCTGATGTAAATTACGGAACTAAAATTAATAAAAATGGTTTTGTAAATGTTTCAGCAGAGTTTCTTTCTAAAGATCATACATTTAGAAATGGTACAAATGTTCGACAAAAATATGGCGATGCAGCACTAAAAAGTAGTAATTTATTCATCAATTCTGAAATACCTATTTCTCCTACAATGAGAGCTTACACAAATGGAGGATATAGTTTTAAAAACACTGAAGCTTATGCTTTTACTAGAACTTCAGATAGTGAAAGAAATATAATAAGTATTTATCCAAATGGATTTAATCCAATGATTACTTCTAACATTTCAGATAAGTCATTTACACTAGGTTTAAAAGGAAAATTAAAAGGATGGAATATTGACTTTAGTAACACGTATGGAAAAAATAATTTCCATTATTTCATAAAAGAAACTCTAAATGCTACACTTCTAGATAAATCTCCAAAAGAATTTGATGCTGGTGGACATAGCTTAAGTCAAAATACAACAAACTTTGATATTTCAAAATATTTTCGATCCACTTTTAAAGGCCTAAACATTGCCTTAGGTTTAGAAAATAGAATTGAAAGTTATAAGATTTTTGCTGGAGAAGAAGGCTCTTATGCTTCCTATGACCTTAATGGTAATATTGTTAATAGTAATACACCTATTAATCAAATACCTACCTTAAACAATAAAATAAGACCTGGAGGATCTCAAGGTTTTCCTGGGTACTCGCCCTTAAATAAAGTAAACAGAAATCGTACAAGTTTTAGTTTATATTTTGATAGCGAAATAGATTTTTCAAAAAAGTGGCTTCTAACAACAGCTTTTCGTTATGAAAATTATAGTGATTTTGGAAACACTATTAATACTAAAATTGCTACTAGGTTTAAAGTTACTTCAACAACAAATTTAAGAGCATCATTTAGTACAGGTTTTAGAGCTCCTTCATTAGCTCAAATTTATTATAATTTAAAATTCACCAACTACATAGATAACAAACCTGTTGAATCATTTTTAATAGCTAACAACAACCCAATCACTAACAAGTTTGGAATTAAACAGTTAAAAGAAGAAAAAGCTGTTAACTATAGTTTAGGTATAAGTCACAAAGCAAGTAAAAATTTACAATTCTTTATCGACTCTTATTATATTTTTATAAAAGATAGAATTATTTTGAGTGGAAATTTTGATGCATCAAGTATTGACCCTAATGTTCAAAATGTTCAATTCTTTGCTAATGGGGTTAACACTTCAACTTACGGATTAGATTTTAAACTTAATTGGTGTAAAAAATTTACAGCTTCAAAACTCTTTATTAATTTTTCAGGAAATTTTAATAAGATGAAAATTACAAGGATAAACAATAAAGATCTTGATTTAAAAACATTTTTTGGAGCAAGAGAACAATATTTTTTACTTGCTTCAGCTCCGAAACATAAATTAATTTTAAATGCTATTTACAGTAATAAAAATATATCATTAAGTTCAAGTATAACAAGGTTTAGTAGTCTTAGATTACTTGATTGGCAAATAAATAAGCCGCTTAGTGATTTTAACAACTCTCCTGAAGAAAGATTATCAGCCTCAATAGATGACTATGATGCAAAATACACTTTAGATAGTCATTTTTCTTATAAATTATCAAAAAATTATTCAATTCAAATTGGTGTCAACAATCTATTTAACACCTACCCTACTCAACAAGGCGGAAATACTGATAGTGGAGGTCTATGGGATGCTGTTCAAATGGGTAGTAATGGAGCTTTCTATTACAGTAAATTTTCTGTTAATTTTTAACTTTATTTTAACTTTTTTCAAAAAAACAGAGTATAGAAAAATAAAACTCAACTTAATAATAATACAAGGCTACTGTTAATAAAATAACAAAACAGCAAAAACCTTCTTAATTATTAACTAAATTTTTATTTATGAAAAAACTTTTCACGTTACTCTTTACAATTGTATTTAGTGGTTTTACATGGGCACAAATGCAAATTTCTGGAACAGTCACAGACTCTAACAATGATGCCCTACCTGGCGCAAATATCATTGAAAAAGGCACACAAAATGGTGCAAATACTGATTTTGATGGAAAATTTAACCTGACAGTCCAAGAAGGAGCAATACTTGTTGTTAGTTTTTCTGGATATGAAACACAGGAAGTTTCAGTTAATGGTAAAAAAGTATTTAATATTGTTTTAAAAGAAGGATTAGAACTTGATGAAGTAATTATAACAGGTAGTAGAACTCCTTCTAGAAGTAATACTACAAGTTCATTACCAATTGATGTTGTTGGTGTAAAAGAACTACAAGCAACCGGTCAAACAACTTTTGATAAAGCTTTACAGTATAAAATACCATCATTTAATACAGTACAAACACCTGTTAATGATGCTACTTCATTACTTGATCCATATGAAATTAGAAATATGGGACCAAGTAGAACGCTTATACTTATTAATGGTAAACGTAAAAACTTAAGTTCATTATTATATACACAAACATCTCCTGGTAGAGGTGAAACAGGTGCTGATATCTCTGGTATCCCAACTGACGCAATTGAAACTATTCAAATTTTACGTGATGGTGCATCTGCTCAATATGGTTCTGATGCTATTGCTGGTGTAATGAATATCATTTTAAAAAAGGATTATAAAAATGGTTCTGCAACATTTAGATCTGGAATTACTGGTGAAGGAGATGGTGAAATGCTTGGTGTTAGTGTAAATAATGGAAGTAGATTTGGTAAAAAAGGTTTTATAAACTACACTATTGATTTTTCAAAAACTAAAATGGCTAACAGACCAGGTACTGTAGATGCTGAAGGTGAAGCTGCCGATTTTGGAGCTAATATTAATTTTGTAAATGAATTTTTAGGACGTAAACCAGATGCTGGTAATATTAACGCTTCTCCTCAAACTACAGCTGCAAAATTCTTAATTAACGGTAGTCATGATTTAAGTGAAAATTCTGATTTATATTTCAATGCTGCCTACGTATATAAAATGGTTAACAGTTTTGCTAACTATAGAACTCCATATTGGAGAACAATTGGTGACTTTCCATATTTAGCTAATTTCTTCCCTGGTGATCATCCAACAAATGCAGGTGGCTATGATGGATACCTTCCTACTTTTGAAGGTCTTTTAGGAGATTATAATGCTACAGTTGGTATTAAATCAACTATTAATGACTGGAATGTTGATGGTAGTATTACTGTAGGTGGTAACAAACAAACCTATACTGTAAGTAATTCTCATAATAGAAGTACAATTCTTGACTCTAATAATGAAAATATTTATAGAGAAAATAGTCCTATATCTTTTAAACCAGGAGGAACTGCTTTTAGCCATGTAGTAGGAAATTTAGATATTTCAAAAATATTATCTGATAATGTATCTATTGCACTAGGTACTGAATTTAGAGCTGAAGATTTTGAAGTAATTCAAGGTGGTTTAGCTTCTTATGATGGAATTGGTGCCGATTCATTTGCTGGTAACAGACCAGAAAACTCTGGAGAATTCAACCGTTACAACTTAGGTGGATATTTTAGTGTTGAATGGGATGCTACTAAAGACTTTCAATTAAACGGTACTGTTAGGGCTGAAAACTATTCAGATTTTGGAAGTACTTTTGTTTGGAAAGTAAGTTCTCGTTATAAGTTTGCTGATGATAAATATACAATAAGAGCATCTGCTTCTACAGGATTTAGAGCTCCTACTTTACACCAAATATATACACAAAAGAAACAATATAGCTTTGTGGCTGGTTCAGGTATTCAAGTGAGTGGGTTAATTAATAATGTTTCAAGAGAAGCTAGACAATTAGGGGTTCCTAGATTAAAAGCTGAAGAATCTACAAACTTTACTGTTGGTATTGGAGGTAAGCCATTCAATAATTTTAGTTTTACTTTAGATTATTATAACATTGAAGTTGATGATAGAATTGTTTTAAGTAATGAGCTTTCAACTACATTTGGTACTGTTAGTTATTTTGCAAATGCAATTAACACAAGAACGTCAGGATTAGATGTTGTAATTGGTTATAAAAATTTAGAATTAGGAAATGGTAAATTAGGGTTTAATTTATCTGGTAACTATACATTTGAAAATGGTAGAACTGATAACAATGGTAGTGCTTTAATTGACGCAACTCAGGAAGCTTTATTATTTACTTCAAGACCAAACACTAAATGGATTTTAGGAGCAACATATGATGTAGGTAACTTTGGATTTACTTTAAATAACACTTACTTTGGAACAACGAAGTTTAAGCAAGCTGGTATGGACAGTAACTTAAGAACTGAGTTTACTCCACAAATTGTAACTGACTTAGGTGTGAACTATAATATAGATGATAATTGGACAGTAGCTTTCAATGCTAATAACATTTTAAGCGTATTACCAGAATGGAGTTTTAAAGCTGAAAACGCAGCTGGACAAGCAATTTTAAATGACCCTGCACAAGTTAAAACACAATCCAACTTAATTACTTTTAACCAACGTTATTCTCAAATGACATATGATGGTTACCATTTCAGTCAATTAGGATCTATGTTTAACTTATCGGTTAATTACAAGTTTTAATAAGATAATTGTCTTTCATTATATTTAATTATATGCAACTAAAACCTCGAAGCATTCCCCTAGCTTCGGGGTTTTATATTAAATAATAAATTAATTGAATTGTGATATTAGAATTTTATAATTGAATTTTGTTTAGCAATATTAAATCCTCTTTCTTTAACTCTATTTTCAGCATCACTTCCCTCACCTAATAATGGATTCGTATGATTAAAATGGATAAAATATATTTTCTTTTTATCATCAATTGCTAACTCCTCAAACAACTTCATACTTTCTTCAACAAAAGGATGTGGAACTTCATTCATATCTCTGTTAATCTCTCCATTTTTAAAAAAGGTTGCATCTAAAAATGCTATATCAACTTGCTTTATATAATCAATAATATTTCTATCCCACTTTTCCCATTTATCAACATCTGGAATAAACAATGCTTTTTTAGAAGTGTTATTAATTAAATAACCAACTGTTTCTGTGTATTCATCTCTATGTGGTACCTGAATTGGAGTTATACTAATTCTTTTATTTAAAACAAGTGCTGAATCTTTTTTTAATGCCTTTAACTCAATATTATTGTTAGTTACTAACTGACTCCAAGGCCCGTTAGTTTCCAAATATGTTTTCATTCTTGGCATTGTATAAATTGGCATTTTAGTTGCGCTCATTGCTTCTCTACCTAAAAACATAATTCCTGTATAGTGTCCTATATGTCCATGAGTTAAAAAAATACCATCAGGAATATCTTTATTCTTTGTATAGGTAGATAATAGCTTAGTTTGTTTTGTAAAATCAGGTGTTGCATCAAACATCCAACTTTCATTAGTCATCGGATCAACCAAACCTATAGAACTAACCATTCTTTCCAAGCTAGAGTTTGTATAAGTTTTTAAGCAACATTCTTTTTTACAAGCTATTTGCGGATATCCAGCATCTTGTGCAACTCCTAACACTACAAAATAAGGAACACTAGAAATGTTTTTTAATTTTTCCTTTTTAGTACAAGAAAAAACACATAAAATAAAAATAATATATAGTAGACTTTTAACTTTCATATTCTTAAAATAATTCAGGATTAGCTCCTTTTATATCTTTATAAAAAGAATAAAAGTGTTCAAAATCACTTTCCATATTATCAGTAGGATAAAAAGGTTCTGATAAAATTATTTGCTTATGCTCAAAATCAAAGGCAAACATTATTATAGGTACATTGGCTCCCTTTGCTATGTAATAAAAACCTGTTTTCCATTTATCTACCTTTTTTCTTGTTCCTTCTGGTGATAAAGCTAAACGAAACTCATCATGCTTATTAAAAACATCTACAATAGCATCTACTTTATTATTACTTTTTGAACGGTCAACCGGTGCACCGCCTAACCATCTAAAAATAAAACCAAAAGGAGGCTTGAACAATGATTTTTTTCCTATAAAATTAATTTTTACTCCCCATGAGTTTCTTGCTAAGATCGCTATTGGAAAATCTTTCCAACTAGTATGTGGAGCACCAATAACTATATATTTTTTTAATTCTTTAGGAAACTCTCCAACTAACTTCCATCCTAAAATTTTGGTATATATAAACTTAGATATCATCTCTTATAAAATATGCCTCAATGATACGGTTTTCAGTAACAATAACAAACATTTTTATAATATCTTGCGTTATATTTGCTTGTTCAACTAATTTTTTCATTTAATGAGTACTACTTTACTATTAATAATCACAACAATTTCTGGATTAGTATTAGGGGTTATTATTGGCCATTTACTAGGTAAATTAGCTTTAAATAAAGCTACAGATACATTAGAAAAAGAAAACAACACCTTAGCTGTTACTATATCAAATGCAGAAGCTCAGAAGAATGAAAAAGAACAGGTTTTTATTCAACAAAAAGAAGATTTCTTAAAACGCTTGGATGATAAAACAAAAGAGAATAATGAATTAAGACGAGAAAAAGATTTCTCTGCTACTGAATTAGCTAGAAAAAATGAAGAACTAAGAAACTTACAATTAAAGTTAAACGAAAATAAAGAAGAGGTTGAGAAACTACAAGATAAGTTTACCAAAGAATTTGAAAACCTTGCAAATAAAATATTAGATGAAAAATCTAATAAATTTACAGAACAGAATAAAGAAAATATAAAAAATATACTAAGTCCCTTACAAGAAAAAATACAAACTTTTGAAAAGAAAGTTGAAGATTCTCAAAAAGAAAGTATTTCAATGCATTCAGCTCTAAAAGAACAATTACTTGGTTTAAAAGAGCTAAACACCCAAATGAGTAAAGAAACTATTAACTTAACTAGAGCATTAAAGGGAGATAGTAAAACACAAGGAAACTGGGGAGAACTAGTATTAGAACGTGTTTTAGAAAAATCAGGATTAGAAAAAGATCGAGAATATTTTGTGCAACAATCTTTTACTAACGATGAAGGTAAACGTATACTTCCCGATGTAGTTATTCATTTACCTGATAACAAAAAAATGATTGTTGACTCTAAGGTTTCTTTAACTGCATATGAACAATATGTAAATACTGATGATGCTATTGAAAAAACTCGTTTTATAAAAGAACATGTAAACTCTTTAAAACGACATGTAGAGCAACTTTCAGAAAAAAAATATGAGGATATTTATAAAATAGAATCTCCTGATTTTGTTTTGCTATTTGTTCCTATTGAGCCTGCATTTGCTGTAGCTTTAAATGAAGATAATACTTTATACAATAAAGCTTTTGAAAAAAATATCGTGATTGTTACTCCTACTACTCTTTTAGCTACTTTACGTACTATTGATACCATGTGGAATAATGAAAAACAACAACGAAATGCTTTAGAAATTGCAAGACAAGCTGGTGCTTTGTATGATAAGTTTGATGGTCTTTTAAAAGATTTGATTAGTATTGGTAAAAAAATTGATGCTACTAAAGCTGATTATAGTTCTGCCATGAACAAATTAGTAGAAGGTAGAGGTAATTTGATTACTAGTGTAGAAAAATTAAAGAAAATGGGAGCTAAAGCTAAGAAAGCACTTCCTGAAAAAATAATAGAACGAGCTCAAGAAGAGGATTAAAAAAAGCGACTTAATAATTAAGTCGCTTTTTTATTGTTTTAATATAATAGTTACATCACAAATAATCTTCTTTGATGCATTAAATCATATACTTTTTCACCTATTGCTTCTAATGCTTCATCATTAGTAGCATTTGTTATTGCTTCATCAATTAAATCAACAACAACAATCATATCTTCTTCATTTAAACCACGTGTAGTTACTGCTGAAGTACCAATACGGATACCAGAAGTTACAAAAGGTGATTCTGTATCAAAAGGAACCATATTTTTATTTACTGTTATCTCAGCTTTACCTAAAGCTATTTCAGCATCTTTACCTGTAATTCCTTTGTTACGTAGATCTATTAACATCATATGATTATCTGTTCCTTTAGAAATAATATCATATCCTTTCGCTACAAAAGCTGCAGCCATTGCTCTGGCATTTTCACGAACTTGAATTTGATACTCTAAAAAACCATCAGTTAACGCCTCACCAAAAGCAACTGCTTTAGCAGCAATTACATGCTCTAAAGGTCCTCCTTGATTTCCAGGGAATACCGATGAATTTAATAAAGTCGACATCTTTTTTGGCTTTCCACTTTTTAAGGTTAATCCAAAAGGGTTTTCAAAATCTTGTCCCATCATAATCATACCACCACGAGGTCCACGTAATGTTTTATGTGTAGTCGTTGTTACAATATGACAATGAGGTAACGGATCAGATAAAATTCCTTTAGCTATTAAACCAGCTGGATGTGAAATATCAGCCATTAAAATTGCACCTACACTATCAGCTATTTCTCTAAATTTCTTAAAGTCAATATCACGAGAATACGCTGAAGCTCCTGCAATAATTAATTTAGGTTTATGTTCATTAGCTTGTTGCTCTAAATGATTGTAATCTATAAGCCCAGTTTCTTTATCAACACCATAAAATACAGGGTTGTATAATTTTCCTGAAAAATTTACAGGTGAACCATGAGTTAAATGACCTCCATGAGATAAATCGAAACCTAAAATAGTATCACCAGGTTTTAAACATGTAGCGAACACAGCTGTATTTGCCTGACTACCTGAATGAGGCTGAACATTTACATATGCAGCTCCAAATAATTCTTTAGCCCTATCAATTGCTATTTGCTCTACAATATCAACTATCTCACATCCTCCATAATACCTTTTTCCAGGATATCCTTCTGCATATTTGTTAGTTAAAATTGATCCTTGCGCTTCCATTACCTGCTCACTTACAAAGTTTTCAGAAGCTATTAGCTCCAACCCATTTAACTGACGTTTTTTTTCATCAGCTATAAGGTCAAAAATTTGATGATCTTTTTGCATTACTATGTGTTGTTAAATTTTGTTGCCAAATGTAATCATTTTCTCAATAATTTTTATTTGGATAGTAAGTATTTTCACACATTTATACGTATTAGTTAATTATTGATACTATATTAATCTTTTGTGTGCATTTTTTTACATTTTTTAGTTTTTTACCTCTCTAAAATTCAAAAAAAATATGTAGGTTTGATAAAAAATTAAACAATACAATTAATGGAAATAACCGCAAATAACCCGAATAGAAAATCTTGGTTAACTGTAACAGAAAACTCTGATTTTCCGATTCAAAACATACCTTTTGGTGTTTTTTTAACCAAAGATGATATTATTACAATTGGAACAAGGATTGGTGACTATGCTATTGATTTAGGTGCTTTACATCAACTTGGATATTTTGAAGGCATTCCTTTAACCGATGATATTTTTTTACAAGATACCTTAAATGATTTTATTGCTGATGGTCGTAAAACTTGGCGTTTAGTTAGAAACAGAATTGCTGAAATTTTTGATGTTAAAAACAGTAGTTTAAGAGACAATGCTGAACATAAAGACAAAGTGATTTTTAGAATGGATGAAATAGAAATGCAATTACCTGTTAGTGTAGGTGATTATACCGATTTCTATGCTAGTAAAGAACATGCTACAAATGTAGGTTCATTATTTAGAGATCCTGAAAACGCATTATTCCCTAACTGGTTACAAATACCTATTGGTTACCACGGAAGAAGTTCTTCTATTATTCCTTCTGGTACTCCTATAAGAAGACCTGTTGGTCAATCTAGACCTAATGAAGGTGAAACTACACCTAATTTTGGTCCTTCAAAATTGTTAGATTTTGAATTAGAAATGGCATTTATTACAACAGTTGCAAATGATTTAGGAGAAAGAATTCCTATTGAAGAAGCTGAAGACTATATTTTTGGATTGGTTTTATTCAATGATTGGTCTGCTCGTGATATTCAAGGATGGGAATATGTTCCTTTAGGGCCATTTTTAGGTAAAAACTTTGCTTCTACTATATCACCTTGGATTGTTACTTTAGATGCTTTAGAACCTTTTAGAGTAGATAACCCTAAACAAGTACATGAACCTTTACCTTATTTACGTAAAGAAGGTAAAGATAGTTATGATATTAATTTACAAATGGCTATTCAACCTGAAGATAAAGAAGAAACTGTTGTTTGTAACTCTAACTTCAAATACATGTATTGGACAATGATTCAGCAATTAGCACACCATACTGTAAATGGTTGTCCTGTTAATGCTGGTGACATGATGGGAAGTGGAACAATTTCTGGTCCAACTCAAGATAGTTTTGGTTCAATGTTAGAATTAACATGGAGAGGTCAAAATCCTATTAAAATGAACGATGGTAGCGAGCGTAAATTTATCAATGATAATGATACAGTTATTATGCGTGGATATTCTAAAAATGACAAAGTTCGTATTGGTTTTGGAGAGTGTGTTGGTAAAATTTTACCTGCAATTGAATAAACTAAATAGTGTTATAAAAAAAAATCCAGTTCGTTTTGAACTGGATTTTTTTTTATTTTATTCTTCTTCTGGTGGTGGATGTCCAAAAATTTGTTCATACACTTCATCAAAATTTGTTCGTAAGTAAGCATTTAACTTTTTTCTATAGTCATCTTGTAACCAATCAATAAAATTATGTGTACTCTTACAAATACATTTTGAATACCTAAATATTCTATCATCTATATCTCCTCCTAACTTTTTAGCTAAAATTAAAGCATCAAAAACATCTTCACTATTTTCAATACATAATTTTGCATGATGCTCAATAGATTTCTCTAATACTTTTTTTGAAGATTGACCCGATTGTATTGTATCAACATACACCTTCTTTACATCAAAATATAAATCTTTTGAATTAGAAAATTCCTTTTTTACATCAGCAGGAAGCTCATATTTAAATTCACTTTCAAGCTCTTCATCACTTAATAAATTATCAAGATAAAAGTTAGGAGCTCTAAACATCTTTTGCCAATCTAAATCAGCACCCCAAGGACCAAATCTATGGAAGTTATTACCTAAATCAATAACATTAAATTCTGATTTATCAGGTAAAACACGCGATCCCCTACCAATCATTTGGTAATACAATGTTAATGATTTTGTTGCTCTATTTAATATAATAGATCTTACTGAAGGCTCATCAAATCCAGTAGTTAATATACTTACTGAGGTGATAATTGCATTTGGTGTTTTATGAAACCACTTTAAAATAAAATCACGTTCTTTTTTAGTATTCGTATTATCTAAGTGAGCAATAGGATATCCAGCCCTTTTAAAAGTATCAAATACATGTAAAGAAGTATTTATTCCATTATTAAAAATTAAAGTTTTAGTTCCTTTTGCACGTTCTTCATATGCCTGCAATAACTTAGAAAGCATATCTGAATTTGTATATAGATCCTCAGAAGATTTTACGGTATAATCACCATTTGCACCTACCTCTAATGAAGTTAACCCTACATTATACGAAAATACATTTGCTCTTGCTAAATATTCATTTTCTATTAAATTACCAATACTTTCACCATCAATTAACTCATCATAATTGTTCTTCATTGGTAACTTAATGTTAGAACTCAATGGAGTTGCGGTAACACCTAATACGAACGACTTATCAAAAAACTTAAACAGTTTAGTAAATGAATTATAGTGAGCCTCATCAATAATAACCAATCCTACATCCGATATATCTAACATATCATCATTCAAACGGTTATTCAAAGTTTCAACCATTGCTACAAAGCAACTAAAGTTACTTTGATCATTTAAGTCTGCTTTACTATCAATGATTTTATTATCTACATTGAATTCGCTTAACATCCTAGCGGTTTGTTTACACAATTCAATTCGGTGTGTCATTATTAACACCTTTTTTTGATAATGCTTTAAATACTGACGGGTAATTTCAGAGAAAATAACTGTCTTCCCTCCTCCTGTTGGTAATTGATACAGTAGGTGGTAATTTTCGGGGGCATTTTCAAAACTTTTAAAAATTTTGTGTAACGCTTCCTTTTGATAATCGTATAAATTTTTACCTACAATTGGCTTAGTCGTCGCTGTTTCTTTACTCAATTTTGTACTATTTTGAAGTATGCGAAAATACGACCTATTTAAGTAAATACCAGTAAAAACATTATAAAATTTAAAAAGTTTTTAAATTTATGTTAGTAATATCATAATGAGAAGCATAAGCTACAGCCACTCCTCTTTTTATAATCATTAGCTGTGGAGACTGGTGTAATACCTGAAATTTATAACCAATTTCATTAGACAATTCACGGTAATTTAATAAATCTAAATAATAAACTTTAAAATCTTTTAAACTCTCATCAAAACTACTTTCAAAACGTTGAATAACCATTCTACTAATTCCACAACGCGTTGAATGTTTAAAAATAGCTATCGGTTCTTTCTTTGATAAAATTTCAATTTCTTTAAGTTGATCCATACTTCGTAAAGGCAACCAGTTAACTAACGATTTTTCTTCTTTTTTTTCTGATGATGAATTTCCAAAAAGTGATTTTAATATTCCCATTATTGTTGTTTAGTATTTCTGTCGACTATAAAACCAAAACCTTTCAAATGTCAAAAAGTCAGTAAAAACAAGGTGATTAGCGACATTTTGACTCTTTTTATCTTTAAAAAAGTATTGGTATTAATTTTGACTAGTTCATTGTAAAATTAATGATTATGAATTTTAACAATTATACAATAAAATCGCAAGAAACTATACAACAAGCGCAACAATTAGCGCAAGAGTATCAACATAATCAAATTGAAAACGAACATATTTTTAAAGCTTTATTTTCAGTTGATGAAAATGTACTCCCTTTTATATTAAAAAAATTAAATGTTAATTTAACAATTGTTCAACAAATACTAGACAAACAATTAGATAGTTTTTCTAAAGTTACTGGTGCAAATTTAACACTTTCTCCTGAAGCTGGAAAAAGCCTTACAGAAGCTTCTGTAATTGCAAAAAAAATGAATGATGAATATGTTTCTATAGAACATTTGGTTTTAGCTATATTTAAATCAAAAAGTCAAATTTCTCAAGTATTAAAAGATCAAGGTGTAACTGAAAAAAATCTTCAAAATGCAATAGATGAATTACGTAAAGGTAATAGAGTAACTTCTCAAAATGCTGAAGAAACATATAACTCTCTAAACAAATACGCTAAGAATTTAAACCAATTAGCGCAAGATGGAAAATTAGACCCTGTAATTGGTAGAGATGAAGAAATAAGACGTCTTTTACAAATTTTATCAAGAAGAACAAAAAATAATCCAATACTAGTTGGTGAACCTGGTACCGGTAAAACTGCTATTGCTGAAGGTTTAGCCCACAGAATAATTCGTGGGGATGTTCCTGAAAATTTAAAAGACAAACTAATTTTCTCATTAGATATGGGAGCTTTAATTGCTGGTGCTAAATATAAAGGTGAGTTTGAAGAACGTTTAAAATCTGTTATTAAAGAAGTTACTACTTCTGAAGGAGATATTGTTTTATTCATTGATGAAATTCATACTTTAGTTGGTGCTGGTGGTGGACAAGGAGCAATGGATGCTGCTAACATTTTAAAACCAGCTTTAGCTCGTGGAGAACTTAGAGCCATTGGAGCAACTACTTTAGATGAGTATCAAAAGTATTTTGAAAAAGACAAAGCTTTAGAACGTCGTTTTCAAAAAGTACTAGTTGATGAACCAGATACTGAAAGTGCCATTTCTATTTTAAGAGGTATTAAAGACAAATATGAAACACACCACAAAGTACGAATTAAAGATGAGGCCATTATTGGTGCTGTAGAATTATCTCAACGTTACATTACTAAAAGATTTCTACCAGATAAAGCTATCGATTTAATGGATGAAGCTGCTTCTAAATTACGCATGGAGATCAACTCTAAACCTGAAGAATTAGATGTACTTGATCGAAAAATAATGCAGTTAGAAATAGAAATAGAAGCCATAAAACGTGAAAATGATGAAATTAAGTTAAAATCATTAAATGCTGATTTAGGAAACATTAAAGAAGAACGTAACGAATTGAATGCTAAATGGCAATCAGAAAAAAATGTAGTAGATGGTATTCAACAATTAAAATCTGACATTGAAAATTACAAACTAGAAGCTGAAAAAGCAGAACGTAATGGTGACTATGGTAAAGTAGCAGAACTTCGGTACGGTAAAATCAAAGAAACCCAAGAGAAACTTGATCAACAACAATTGGTATTAGCTAATCAACAAGAAAACTCTTTAATAAAAGAAGAGGTTACTTATGATGACATTGCTGAAGTTGTTGCAAAATGGACAGGAGTTCCAGTTACAAAAATGCTACAATCTGAACGTGAGAAATTATTAAAATTAGAAGATGAATTACACAAACGTGTTGTAGGACAAGAAGAAGCTATTGAGGCAGTGTCTGATGCCGTACGTCGTTCAAGAGCTGGTTTACAAAACCCTAACAAACCTATAGGTTCTTTTTTATTCTTAGGTACAACTGGTGTTGGTAAAACAGAACTTGCAAAAGCACTTGCTGATTATCTATTTGATGACGAAAACGCTATGACTCGTATTGACATGAGTGAATATCAAGAAAAGCATTCTGTAAGTAGATTAGTTGGAGCCCCTCCAGGGTATGTAGGTTACGATGAAGGTGGACAATTAACGGAAGCTGTAAGAAGAAAACCATATTCTGTTGTACTTTTAGACGAAATTGAAAAAGCACATCCTGACACTTTCAATATACTATTACAAGTATTAGATGAAGGAAGATTAACTGACAATAAAGGGAGAGTAGCTGATTTTAAAAACACAATTATAATTATGACTTCAAATATGGGAAGTCATATAATTCAAGAAAAGTTTGAAAACATGAAAAATGATCTTCATACTTCTATGGAGTTAGCTAAAACAGAAGTTCTTGGATTATTAAAACAAAGTGTTAGACCTGAATTTTTAAACAGGATAGATGACATTATTTTATTTACTCCGTTATCACAATCTAATATTAAACATATTGTAAAACTTCAATTGAATAATGTTAAGAAAATGGTAGCTAAACAAAACATTACTATTGATGCTACAGATGAAGCAATTAATTATTTAGCTAATAAAGGATATCAACCTGAATTTGGAGCTCGTCCTGTAAAGCGAGTAATTCAAAAAGACGTTTTAAATGCTTTATCTAAAGAGATTTTATCAGGAAAACTTACCACAGATAGCATTATTTTATTAGATGCTTTTGATGATAAACTTGTTTTTAGGAATCAATCAGATTTAATTGAAACCAACTAATTTAAAAAAGGCTAAAACATTAATGTTTTAGCCTTCTTTACTTATAAATAACCATGTACAATTCGCAGTAATCGCCCCAATAACTGGTGCCAAAAAATACAGCCATGCTATATGCATATTACCTGTAAACAATAATGGAGCTAAGCTTCTTGCAGGGTTAAACGATCCTCCAGAAATAGGTCCAGCTATTAAAATAAACCCCATAACTAAAGCCCCCAAAACAATACCTAATAAATGTGAATAATTCTTATTTTCACTAACTCCTAAAATAGTTAACATTAAAAAAAACGTTAATACTGCTTCCAATACAAAAGAAGGAATTACTCCTCCTGTTGGCAAAGTTTCTCCCAAAGTAGTTGTATTATAAAAAACAACTTTAAGTAATCCACTAGCCATTAATGCACCTAATATTTGCCACACTATATACCCTATAACTTCTTTTTTAGAAATTACTTTTCTTATTCCTAATGCAATAGTTACAGCTGGGTTAATATGAGCACCAGAAATACTTCCAAAAACATAAACTATTGCTGTTATAGTTACTCCAAAAGATACAGAAACACCCAATAAACCTATGCTATTATTAAATAACGAGTTAACAATCACTGCTCCTGTTCCACAAAAAACCAACGCAAATGTTCCAATGAATTCAGCTAAATACTTTTTCATTTTAAAAATTTAAGTATAAAAAAAGGTAGCCTACTTGCTACCTTTAATTATGTTTTACTAATTGATTTATAATATTGCACTTGCTCCTGCTTCTGCAACTGTATGATCATTTTCAACAGAACTTCCACTTACTCCAATTGCACCAATAATAGTACCTTCTGAATCTTTTATAGGTACTCCACCAGGAAAAGTTATTAATCCGTTATTAGAATGCTCAATATTAAATAAAGAACCTCCTGGTTGAGACAATTCACCTATTACTCCTGTATTCATATCAAAAAAACGAGCTGTTTTTGCTTTCTTTATTGAAATATCTAAAGAACCTAACCATGCTCCATCCATTCTGGTAAATGCAACTAAATTTGCTCCAGCATCAACAACAGCTATATTCATTTTTGTATTTAACTCCGTAGATTTAGCCTTAGCTACTTTTATAATTTCTTCTGCTTGTTCTAATACTATATTCATTTTGTAGTGATTTATATTTATACTGCAAATTTAGTACTAGAATTAACGTTCTTGTTTACTTGAAAAGGTCAAATAACTTATGAAAAAAGGTCACTTTATTTGAGATGGACTTATTCCAAATTTTGTTTTAAAAGCACTACTAAAATTAGAAAGGTTATTATATCCCAAATCCAAATAAATATCAGACACTTTTAAATTTCCTTTTTCTAAAAGTTCCTTAGCTTTGTCTAAACGTTTATTTCGAAACCATTTTCCTGGTGAAATATCATGCTCCTTAATGAAATTTCTTTTAAAAGTAGATAAACTCATATTACACAAAAAAGCAATTTCTTCAATTGTTAATGATGAGTATATATTTTTTTCAATAGTAGACTGAAATACAGATTCTTCTTTAAGAACTAAGCTACAAATATAATTTTCAAATAACTCTCCGAACTTGTTCAATAAATACAACAATAACTCTTCTAATTTTAAAGAAAGTAAATCAATCATGAATTTAGATGATGATGTAGTTATATTATTAAGAGAATTCAAATAAGTACTTAAATAGTCATCATTTTCAATTACAAAATACGGAGCTATATTTTTTGTGCTCACTTTTTTATTAATATGTTTTTTAATAAAATTCTTTAATTTATCTTCAGAAAAAAATAATAATTTACAGTAATAAACTTCATCTGTATCTAACAACTCACTCCATAAGCAATTTCCCTTTTTTATTAAAATTGATTGGGAATTATCTACTTGCACTTTACTATCTGCAAAATGAACTTGCTTTTTACCTTTTTGTAAAAAGCTAAACATGTGCATATTTAAATTTACTTTTGTTTTAATGGCATTATCAACCATTTTTAAATCGTAAATATAAAGATCAGGATTATTTGTGCCTTTGATGTAAGAATCAGGTACATTTTCTATAGTAAAGTTAGACACAACTTAAAAACATATAAAATTTAATTTAAAAATCCTTGTTCATTCATCCAATCATCAGAATAAATTTTATTCATATATCGTGATCCATGATCAGGTAATATAATTACAACAAAACTATCTTCATCGAAAAAGTTTTTATCGGCATATTGTTGAACTCCCTGTAAAACAGCTCCTGAAGTATACCCTGCAAAGATACCTTCAGTTTTCACTAACTCTCTAGCTTTCAAAGCTGATGTTTTATCAGCTACTTTTTCATAAATATCTATCACATCAAAATCTGTTGATGTAGGTATCAAAGTTTTTCCTAATCCTTCAATTTTATATGGGCAAATTTCATTAGCATCAAATTCACCCGTTTCATGATATTTTTTAAGTACTGATCCTATAGCATCAACTCCTAAAATTTTAATTTCTGGGTTCTTTTCTTTTAAAAATTGCCCAGTTCCAGAAATTGTTCCTCCAGTTCCACTAGCAGCAACCAAGTGAGTTATTTTACCATTAGTTTGTTCCCATATCTCTGGGCCTGTACTTACATAATGTGCCTCAATATTTAATTCATTAAAATATTGATTAATATATATAGAACCTGGATTTTCTTTATGCAATCTTTTTGCTACTTCATAATAAGAACGAGGATCATCAGCAGCAACATTCGCTGGACAAATATGAACTTCAGCTCCCATAGCTTTTAACATATCTATTTTATCTTGTGATGATTTATCACTAACTGCTAAAATGCACTTATACCCTTTTACAATGCTTATCATTGCTAAAGAAAAACCAGTATTTCCAGAAGTAGTTTCTACAATAATATCTCCTTTTTTTACAATTCCTTTTTTCTCTGCTGTTTCAATGATATGAAGTGCTATCCTATCTTTAGCTGAATGTCCTGGATTAAAAGCCTCTACTTTAGCATAGTGCTTTCCAGGAATATTTTTTGTTATTCTATGTAATTCTACTAATGGTGTTTCTCCTACTAAATCTAAAATTGTATTGGTAATACCAGCGTGTCTCATTCTTATCTAATATAAAAGGCGTCATTACGAGAATATATGACGAAATTTAAAGATTTTATCTATTTTCTAGTAATGACGCCCTACTCTTTCCGAGGGCAAAAGTAAAACTATTTTTCTAACTTTTCCTCTAACATTAAAAAGAACGTATATTCTTCTGCTAATTCTTTTAAAGCATCAAATCTTCCTGAAGCACCTCCATGACCCGCTTCCATATTTGTATGTAAAAACAACATATTCGAGTCTGTTTTAACCTCTCTTAGTTTTGCTACCCATTTAGCCGGTTCCCAATATTGCACTTGACTGTCATGTAAACCAGTAGTAATTAACATATTTGGGTATTCTTTTGCCACTACTTGATCATAAGGGGAATACGACTTAATATAATCATAATACTCTTTATCATTAGGATTCCCCCACTCATCGTATTCTCCAGTAGTTAAAGGAATACTATCATCTAACATTGTTGAGATAACATCAACAAAAGGAACAGCTGCAATAATTCCATTATATAATTCAGGGTTCATATTAACAATAGCTCCCATTAATAAACCTCCAGCAGAACCTCCCATAGCATACAAATGCTTTGGTGAAGTATACCCATTATCTATTAAATACTTAGAACAATCAATAAAATCTGTGAATGTATTTTTCTTTTTTAACATTTTACCATCTTCATACCACTCACGTCCTAGATACTGACTTCCTCTAATATGTGCTAATGCATATACAAAACCTCTATCAAGTAAACTTAATCGTGTAGTTGAAAAGCCATCTGGTATTGTGTACCCATATGATCCATAAGCGTACTGTAAAACTGGAGTATTTTCATCTATTTTTGTATCTATGTGATGTACTATTGATACCACTACTTTTTCACCATCTCGTGTTGTAACCCAAATACGTTTGCTTACATAATTTTTTTTATCAAATCTCCCCCCTAAAACTTCTTGTTCTTTTTTAATGTTCTTAGATTGATCTTTCATATTAAAATCAATTATAGAACTTGGAGTTGTCATTGAATTATAAGAATAACGAATAACATTTGTATCAAATTCAGGATTAGAATATACATCTGCTGAATAAGTTTCTTCTTCAAAAGGTAAATAATAATCTAAAGTATTATCCCATCTTTTAATTCTAATTTTATTCAATCCTTCATTTCTTTCCTCTAAAACAAGATACTCTTTAAAAATAGAAAAATCTTCAAACAAAGTATCTTCCCTATGTGGTATAACATCAACCCAGTTTTCTTTTGAAGTTTTCTTTTCTGGAGTTTTCATTAATTTAAAATTAGTAGCCCCATCCTTATTGGTTTTTATATAAAAATGATCTTCATAATGTGCTATATCATATTCTAAATTGCGCTCACGAGGATGAATAACCTTAAAATTTCCATTAGGCTTATCTGCTTCTAATACTTGATATTCCGAAGAAACAGTATTGTACGAACCTATTACTAGGTATTTTTTTGATTTTGTTTTAGTTACAAAAGTACCAAAGGTTTCATCTTCTTCCTCAAATACTAACACATCATCTTTAGTATCTGTTCCTAAAATATGTTTATATATTTGTGAACTTCGTAAAGTTACAGGATCTTTTTTAGTATAAAACAACGTTTTATTATCATTTGCCCATACAGATCCTCCAGTAGTATTTTCTATCTTATCAGAATAAATTTCTCCTGATTCTAAATTTTTAACCTGAATAATATATTGACGTCTACTAACTGTATCTACAGCAAAAGTAGTCAGCTTATTATTTGGAGATATACTTAGCCCTCCTAGTTGAAAATATTCATGTCCCTTTGCTTCATCATTTACATTAAACATGATTTCTTCCTTTGCCTCTAAACTTTCTTTTTTTCGGCTAAAAATAGGATATTGCTGACCTTTTTCATAACGAGTTATATAAAAATAACCATTACTTTTATAAGGTACTGATTCATCATCTTCTTTTATTCTTCCTTTCATTTCTTGAAACAACTGCTCTTGAAAATCATTAGTTTCAACAGTCATTTTATCATAGAAATCATTTTCGGCATTCAAATAATCATACACTTTTTGAGTTTGATTATCTTTAACTTCTGCATTTTTTTGCTCGTCTGTTAAACGCATCCAAAAGTAATTATCCTCTCTAATATCACCGTGTTTCTCTAACTTAGTTAATTGCTTTTCAGCTACTGGTGCTTTAATGTCTTTTTTCATTATATCATTTTTGCAGAATGCAAAAATAAGATTAAAAGCCATAGCAGGTAGCATTATTTTTTTCATTTTTATCAAGAATGATTAAAACTCTTATGAAAATACTACATTTGTTATTGAATAAATATGTAAATAATAAATCAATGTTTGGAGATATTTCTGGTATGATGGGTAAACTAAAAGAAGCCCAAGAAAAAGTAGAAGAAACAAAAAAAAGATTAAATACTGTTTTAATCGATGAAACTGTTGCTAATAATAATATAAAAGTTACTGTAACTGCCAATAGAGAAATTAAGGCTATTACAATTAATGAAACCTTACTTGAAGACCGAGAAGAACTAGAAGATTATTTAATTTTAGCATTAAATAAAGCTTTAAAAAGAGCTGGTGAAATAAATGAGCAAGAATTAGCTATTGCTGCTAAAACTGGTATGCCAAATATTCCCGGAATGGATATGTTTAAATAAAAAATATGTTTTTAAAGTTAGAAGATTACATGTTACCATGTTTAAATAAAAAACTCTTGGGAGTTGATTGTTTAGGTTGTGGTTTTCAAAGAGCGATTGTGCATGTTTTAAAAGGTGAGTTTATCGATGCTTTTAAAATGTATCCTGCAATCTATTCATTATTATTTTTTTTAATATATACTCTTCTAAATTTTAAGTTCAAATTTAATAATTCTCAAAAAACAGTTCGTTTCTTACTTTTATTAAACTTAATTTTAATAGTAGGAAACTTTATTTTAAAAATACTATAAACTATGGAACCTAAACAATTACAATACGGACCTCTAATTTATATTTTGGCTATTGTAGGACTTCCTTTATGTTGCTGTGCTGGAATTGGTATTATACCTTCTGGTATTGCCTTTTACATTGCTCATACTGAATTAAAAAAATACTACAAAGATCCTGAATCATATACTAACCAAGACAGTATTTATACTGGTAAAATAGTTGCTTTGGTTATTTTAATTATTAATGTTTTGTATTTAGCCTATACTGCTTATCAAATATACACTATAGGTTGGGACAATATCATGGAGCAATCACGACAAATGATGGAACAATACGAGCAATAAAAAATTAACCTATAAAACTAAAAACACCATTCTATTATATATATAAACTAGGATGGTGTTTTTAATTTATACTATTTTTTATCTAAGTAATTGAATACTTAAAAGATAAACTCCTTCATCAAAAAATTGTTAATTAAAACACTTCTATTTCTAAATAGAAATAATTTAAAACTCTTATTTTCGCCATTCTCCCCCACAAAATTACTTTTAATTTAGAGTACTTAAAGCGCACGAATGGATAACGAAAAAAACTGGCTACATTATTATAAAAACAGTTTATTTGATAGTGAAAACTTGGCTATTGATATTTCAAGAATCAAAAATTTATTTCATCAAAATAATGCTGATTTAACCACAGCTCTTTTAAACCCAAAACAAGCTAATGAACTATTAGATGTAGAGGAAAGAAGAATAAATAGGTTAAAAGGAATTAGTAAAAAAGATAGTCCTAAATGGCATGAAGTAAGCGAAACTCAAATTCTTATTGCCCCATTTCATTTACAATATCAAACTGATAATCCTAACTTTAAACAACGAACAATATATCCTTTTTGGGTAGCGGCTAAAGTAGACCGTTCAGGAAACTTATCTGCACCAAACGATTTGTTCCCTCTTATTGTTCGTAACTATTTAGATCCTATTGCAGATGTAAAAAATGATTTCATTTTTTCGTCCTTAGATACTGTCATGATGGCTAGAGATATTGAACAACCTGAACCTCCATATGGAAGTGAGTTAATAGGTTGGGATGATTACTGGACGTATGTAAATGAGGTCTTTTCAGAAATTACTTTTAGTAATCTATCTAATTATAAAAAAGAAAAATATACCACCGAATATAAACTCACTTATTTTTCTATTAGCTCAAAAATATCTACAGCCAAAAGTATTTTATTCTTATATCAAAACTTATTAAATGAGACTGAAGAATTACCTGTATTATCTAAAATAATAAATCCTTTTAATAGAGCCAGAAAAGAACCAATAACAGACTATGGTTTTTTAAATTATAATCATTTACATTTAGGACAAATGTCTAATGAATTTCCTTTATCTATAAGTCAACGTAAAACATTATTATCTTATTTAACTGCTGAAGAAAACTCAGTAACTGCAGTAAATGGCCCACCAGGAACAGGCAAGACTACATTACTACAAAGTTTAGTGGCTACAGAAGTTGTTAAAGCTGCTATTAAAGGAGAAGATGCTCCAATTATCTTAGCTTGCTCTAATAACAACCAAGCTGTTACAAATATTATTGATAGCTTTATTAACTCAGAAAGTAGTATGGGAGAATTAGCTGAACGTTGGGTTCCTGATTTTAATGGTTACGCTACTTATTTACCCTCTAACTCCAAAAGTGAAAAATACTTAAAGAATATTAATTTTTTAAAAGGTAATTTATTTGGGCATGAAGGAACTTTATGTGATTTAGAAAATGAAAAATACGTTTACGAAGCTGAATATTATTTTTTAACGAAGTATAATAATTATTTTGGAGTAGAAACTAATTCCTTAGAAGATGCCTGTATGCATTTACAGGAAGAAATAATTACTATTGAAAACCATCTTATTGATAGTGTAGATTTTTCTAGTGATTACCTAAATTATATTGACAAAATTAATGCGATATTAGTAAACAAAGAGGATCTTATTGAAAAAAACACGTTTAAAATATCTAAACTACAAGAATGGAGAACTCTTTTTACTGAACTTAAATCTTATGCTAAAGACAGTGATTTTATTAATAAAATTAAAACTCATTTTATAGTAACCTCTTCAAAAAATAAAGAGATAGAAAGTTCTGATTATATTTTTAAAATTAATGAAGATGTTATTTCTAATAATGAATCTGCTTTCTCTTTTATAAAAGACTGTATTTATAATGTAAATATGGTGCTACAAGCTAACTTAAAATTAAACAACTGGAAACTTGAAAATAACATTCAAGGGTACCCTTTTGTTTCCGAAGAGAAAATGTGGCATTATGAATATGAAAAAGCAAAGAATAAAGACAAAACACATCGTTTTTTTTATGACGAAATTGACCTTGGCTTACGTCATACTGCTTTTTTATTAGCTACTCATTATTGGGAAGCTCGCTGGTTACTTGAAACCATTGATCTTATTGAAAATGATACAGAAAAAGGAACTGGTGAAAATGTTATTAAAGCCAAATGGAAAAGAAGAGCAATGCTTACACCATGCTTTGTTGCTACTTTTTACATGGCTCCTACACACTTTTTATATAGTCAATTTCAAGGCGAAAATGAAGAAGGTAAACCTGTTTTTGAATACCTTCCTTTGTATAATTTTTTAGATTTATTAATCATTGACGAAGCAGGACAAGTAACACCAGAAGTAAGTATCCCAGTTTTTTCATTAGCAAAAAAAGCTTTTGTTGTTGGTGATTTAAAACAAATTGAACCTATTTGGTCCATTCCACCAAAAATTGATATTGGTAATTTAACATCTTTAAATATTATAGAAGAAGAAAAAGAAAATGAGCACTTACATGAGCTAGGTTTTTTAGCTTCTAGTGGTAGTATTATGAAAATGGCTCAAAATGCTTGTGAATTTGAAACCTCAATAGCTTCAAAGAAAGAAACTGGATTAATACTTCTAGAACACAGAAGGTGTAATGATGAAATTATTGGTTTTTGTAACGAATTAGCTTACGAAGGTATTTTAAAGCCTATGAAAGGTAAAGCTAAAGAAGATCAAATTTTTCAATCGATGATAGCTTATCATGTTGAAGGGGTTAGTGAACGTAAATATAATAGTAGATGTAATTTAAACGAAGTAAAAGCAATCATTTCTTGGCTACAACAAAATAAAGAAGCAATACAAGAAGCTTATGATGTAACTTCTATTGAAAGTGTTTTAGGAATAATCACCCCATTTGCAAGTCAAAAAGGAGAGTTATCGAAAGCCTTGATAGAAGCAGGTTTTAAAGTGAATCAAATAAAACTTGGAACTGTACACGCTCTTCAAGGCGCAGAACGCAATATCATATTATTTAGTTCTGTTTACAGTAATGAAGATGAAGGTACTATGTTTTTTGACAAAGACAACAAACCTAACATGCTAAACGTAGCGGTTTCAAGAGCAAAAGATAGTTTCATTTTATTTGGAGATACGAGGATTTTTGATGAAACTAAAAACACTCCATCTGGAGTTTTAAAAAAGCATCTAAATATTTTAGAAATGGTTAATTAAACCAATAAAAAAAAGGAGTAATTTAAATTACTCCTTTTTTTTAACACTAAGAATAAAATTAATTTTTAAACTCAGAAATTGTTTTCTTTATAATAGAGATACAATCCATCAACTGCTCCTCATCCATTACTAATGGTGGTGCAAAACGAATAATATTTCCATGAGTTGGTTTTGCTAATAAACCATTATCACGTAATTTAATACATATATCCCAGGCTGTAGAACTATCTTCAGTATCGTTAATTAAAATAGCATTTAATAACCCTTTACCTCTAACAGATTTTACTAAATCAGTTTGATTTGCAAATTCAGATAATTCTGCTCTAAAAATTTTCCCTAAGCGTTCAGCGTTTTCTTCTAAATTTTCTTCTTTAACAACTTCTAATGCAGCTATAGCTACAGCAGCAGCAATAGGGTTACCTCCAAAAGTAGAACCATGGTTACCAGGTTTAATAACATTCATAACAACATCATTAGCTAATACACCTGAAACTGGATACGCTCCTCCACTTAATGCTTTTCCTAATATTAAAATATCTGGTTTTACATTTTCATGATCAACAGCTAACATTTTACCAGTTCTAGCAATTCCTGTTTGAACTTCATCAGCAATAAAAAGTACATTATGTTTTTCACATAATGCCTTAGCAGCGGCTAAATACCCTTCAGAAGGAACATATACACCTGCTTCACCTTGAATAGGCTCTACTAAGAATCCTGCTATATTATTTTCATTCACTAAAGCTTCTTCTAAAGCTTTTAAATTATTATACTCAATTTTGATAAATCCATTAGTAAATGGTCCAAAGTTCTTACGAGCCACTGGATCATTTGAAAAAGAGATAATTGTTGTTGTACGTCCGTGAAAGTTATTTTCACAAACTACAATTTGAGCATCATTTTCATTAATTCCTTTTACTTCATAAGCCCATTTTCTACACAATTTCAAAGCAGTTTCTACAGCTTCTGCTCCTGTGTTCATTGGTAATAATTTATCAAAACCAAAAAGTTCGGTAGCAAACTTTTCATATTTACCTAACATGTCATTATAAAATGCACGAGAAGTTAATGTTAATGTTTGTGCTTGATTTACCATTGCACCAACAATTTTTGGATGACAATGTCCTTGGTTTACTGCTGAATAAGCTGATAAAAAGTCGTAATACTTTTTTCCTTCAACATCCCATACATACACACCTTCTCCTCTACTCAACACTACTGGTAGTGGGTGATAATTGTGTGCTCCATACTTGTTTTCTAAATCGATCGCTTGTTGCGAAGTTAATTGGTCTAAAACAGCCATTTTTAATAATTTTTAATTTATAAAATAACCATTCCTTATCTACCTTTATCCTTTCGAAGAATTCCGAAAATTCAGCGTGGGAAAGAAATCATCCCTAATTTAGCAAAAGTACTAAATTTAAATCTAAGGTAAGATGGATTTATACATTTTTCACGTGTTTACTACTATAAACAAGAGTGAAAGTGTATTTATCTTTTTTTTATTCATACTATATTAATAGAACTTTTTTACACAACAAAAGCTAAAAACCACCTTTGAAAAATAGTTTTTAGCTTTATATTTTATTAACACTAATTAATATCAAAACGAACTCCTAAAGAAATATTTCGAGTTTCTGTACCTTTAAATAATGGATTTAAATCATATTTAGCATACAAACCAATACCTTCATAAGCAAGATACGTACTCAGCCCATAATTAACTGTGTTCATATTAAAATCTCCTTTCTGTACTTCTTCTACACGTATTGATTCATTATTTTCAAACTCCAAGTACTGTCTTGTTCCTAACTTAAAACCAAAGAACCCTCCTATCCCAAACCTTAATCCATCATGAGTTTTATCAATAACTCTTCCTTCAGATAACTTTTTATTTTTTGAAAAATCAAATTCTAAATGCATCGGAAACGTCATTTGAACATGCCTCAACCTACTTTCTGATAATGACTTCACATGTTGTTCTAAATTTGTAACTCCATTATTTACAACGTGGTGTTGATTGTTTTTAGCTCTTAAGTTGTTCCATAAAAAAGACAACCCATATTTAAAATATAACTTAGATGCTTCTTTACTAAATCTAGTTTTAAATGTAAAACCTAGTTCATAAAAATGTGATTGCCAAAACCTATATTGTGAATTATTTAAAGAGTTAAACTCATTATTCTCTAACACATTATTTACCCCAAAAGCAAACACAAATTGTGAAGTTGTTCTTTTATTATATTTTTTCTTTTTCCTTTTTTTATTTTTTCCGTCAAAAACAATAATATCATTATCAAAGAAACGGATACTAAAAGAGTCGTCCTCTTCTACACTAGCAATTTTACCATTTGTTTTATCCTGAACTAACTCTTGAAGTTTATGCTCTTGCAAACTAACTTTTACCTCTATTTGCTTTGCATGATAATTAGCTGCTTCATTTTTTTGTAACAAAGCTTGTTCTTTTGTTATTTTATTCTCTTTTAATTCTTTGTTTATTAATTTAATTTTTTGCTTTAGTGAATCTTTTTGTTGTCTCGTAATTTTATCAATTTTTTTTGATATTTTACTTACTTCTTTTTCAAATACTCTTTCTTGAGAAAAGGCAATAGTTGTGCTAAACAACACTAGTATTAGTATTATTCTTATCATTTTGTTTTGTTTTTAGATGTTAAAAAATTAAGCTAATTTATTTTTAGTAAGACCCTACATTTTATTTGTTTCTATCAGCAACAGCGATAGCAATATCAGATATTTTTAGTTTTATTTTACGCATAAAACTTCCTTTAAATTGATCATTAATCAAGTCGCTTTCTACCTCTGCTAAAATTGTTTCCGGATTAATTTTAAGGTTTGACTTTTTTAATTCTCTTTCAATTGTATTAATGATTTTATTTCTATTTAATTTATGCTTAGCATAGTATTCTTTTACTTCATCAACATTATGCGTTACAGCAAATAGTAAATCTTTACCACTAACTTTTATTGTATTTATATTTATTGGTTTTTTACTTTTTTCTTTACTAGCACTAGCTATCAAAGTTTCAATTTTCACATTTTTTTCTTTATCAACTTTAATAAAAGTATCCTCATTCTTTTTTATATTTATTTTTCTATCAATTTTTCTTAAATTATTTTTCTCTATTTTGACTTTTGGTATTGGAATATACTCTTGTTTAGCAATTGTAATTGTTTCTTCATTAATTAAGTTATCTATACTTTTTAATGTATCAACTTTTAATATCTCTAATTTAGTGTTTACTAAAATTGGTTTTATTTTTTCTTTCGAATTAAATTTGAAATAAGAAAAACCAATACTTAACAATAGTAATAAACTAGCTGCATAGCCGTAATAAATCTTTTTTTTATTTTTGGTTTTATATTGATTCTCATCCAGCTGATTACTTAATCGTTCCCAGGCTGAATTAGATGGCTCTATAGACCTGTTATCAAGCTTACTTTTAATTATTTTATCTATTCTATCTTCCTTCATTTTCTAACTTGTTCATTTTAATGTAATTTGCTTGCAACCATTTCCTAGCTTTAAACAACTGTGACTTTGATGTACTTTCAGAAATCTTTAATTTTTTAGCTATTTCAGAATGCTTATATCCCTCTATTGCATATAAATTAAAAACTACTTTATATCCGTTAGGTAACTTATCTATTAACTTTTGAATATCCTCAACACTTGTATTTTCTAAACTATCAATCGACTGCCCATCAAAAACATATTCCTTATCAGTAAGTTCTAAAATATTCTTCTTTTTTAAATACGTTAAACATGTGTTTACCATTATTTTACGAATCCAACCTTCAAAACTGCCTTGAAATTTAAATTTATCAATATTCGTAAAAACCTTAAAAAAACCTGATAACATCATTTCTTCTGCATGGTAATCATCTTTAACATACTGTCTGCATACGCCTAACATTTTAGGAGAATACTCTTCAAATATTTCTTTTTGAGCTTCTCTGTCTTGCTTACAAGCTTTTTTTATAAGCTTTGAAGTAGTGTTATGTAATGATATTACTTTCAATTCAGTTACAAATAATTTGTGCTTTCAAATATAAAGACGATTGTAAAATAAAAAAGGTTGCCTACAAAAATAAAAACTCTCCAATTTATTTTTAAAATGGAGAGTTCTCACTAAAATTAGAATGATAAAAACGGGGGGACTACTTATTTCTTTTCTTATTCTCTATAAATTTAAGGGTTAAAACCACAACAAAAACAGGAAAAACACTGATTAACAAATATTTACCAAAATCAAATTGATTTAACATATAAAAAATAAAATTTAAACTTCTTTTTACTCTTCAATTATATTATTAAGATATTTGCATATTTAAATTTGATTTATGAGCTTCATTGTATATATAATTTCTTATCCTTTCCTTTGGTTACTTTCAAGATTACCAATACGTATTTTATATATAATTTCTGATTTTTTTTATTTCATAATATATTATGTTGTTGGCTATAGAAAGAAAGTAGTAAAAAGTAACTTAGAATTAGTATTCCCTTTAAAAACTGATTCAGAAATAACACAACTTTCAAAACAATTTTTCAGGCATCTTATAGATTTAATGATTGAAAGTGTCAAATCTTTTTCTATTAGTGAGAAAGAAATTTTAAAACGCTACAAGTACAAAAATCCTGAACTTATAAATAATTTAGCTAAACAAGGTAAAAGTATTGCTTTAGTTGGAGCACATAAAGGTAACTGGGAGTGGATTGTTAGTTTACCTTTTGCTATAGATATAGATGTTTATGGTTCATACACCAAACTTGCGAATCCTTATTTTGAAAAAAAAATTAAAAAAGCTAGATCTAGATTTGGATTTATAGGAATAAAAACCACGGAAACTGTAAAAAAAATTCACTTAAATAGTCTAAAGAAAAAACAAGGTTTATACATATTATTGAGTGATCAATCTCCTATGGTTCATAAATCTCATTATTGGAAAGAATTTTTTGGTGTAAAAGTACCTATTCATACTGGTGCTGAAATGCTTGCTAAAAAATATGATTTTGCAGTGGTTTATTATAATACGACAAAAATTAAAAGAGGGTATTACGAAAGTGAATTTACACTAATTACTGACACTCCAAAAAAGTATGAAAAGTTTGAACTAATGGATGAATATTTATCTATTACAGAAAAAGTGATAAAAGAACAACCTGCCTATTATTTATGGTCTCATAAACGCTTTAAACATAAAGATAAATATAATCAATGGTTAAATTCAAGAAAAAAATAAATTGTTATACACTTTTATCTATACACACTTCCTTTATTGCATTAATAAAACAATAAAAATATCAAGCTTAATATTCAATAAATTATTCATTGAATTTTATAAAAACAATCATTTAAAAACATAAAACATTACTACGTTTTATAAAAAATTTGATTTAATAAAAGTTTTTTATAACTTTATGTGCTTAAAACCAAACCTACTACCCCTTAACCATGAGAAACTTTTTAAAAGCTTTTCTCGTTTTTTTATGTTGGGCTGCTTTAGCTCTCTTTCTTTACAATCCTAATGAAAATTATGATTCGTTAGAGACTAAAGTAAATGCAATAGAAAATAAACAGTCAAGTTTATCGAATAAAAAAACTGATACTACAAAAAAGGAAATTTTAAAAAAAGCTGAGATAACTAAGGCTATTTTAAAAAAGCAAGTCAAAATGAACGCCAATACTTTTCCTTTGGTTTTTAATGACAAATTTATAACTAATTCAGCACATACAAGAGTACTTCTTCCTAAGAAGTTTTACTATTTTAAAGATTCTATATTTAACTTTTTAAACAGTAATAGTGGTAAGGAAATAGTTATAAATGCAGTTTACAAAGTAAATGAAATATTGACTGATAAAACTAATTTTGGAATAGCAAGAGCAAACAACCTCAAAAACAAATTAGTTAAATATGGTATAAACTCAAATAGAATTACATCTAAAGCTACGGTAAAAGAATATAAATACGATAAAGAAGGATATTATGCAGATGGCGTAACCATATTGGTTAAAAATATCTCTGAAAGTAAACGTGTTCTTATAGAAAAAGAAATTTCACACAAAACGCTATACATTTCTTTTAGAAAAAGTAGTTTAGAACCAACTAAAGCCTTGTTAACTTACACTTTTGAAATTAAGAATTACCTTAAAGAGCATTTGTCTAAGAAAATAACAATTATTGGACACACTGACAATCAAGGTAACACTGAAACTAATCAACTTATTGGATTAGAAAGAGCTAACCTTGTTGCTAAGTACTTTACTAAAAACGGTATAGATAAAAATAGAATTAGCGTTCAATCTAAAGGAGAAACCTCTCCTATTACCAACAATAAAACTCTAAAAGCTAGAAAAAAGAATAGACGAATTGAAGTAATAATTAATTAACCTCCCCTTAAACATGATTTTATTTTTAACAACCAAAACATCACATTTACTTGAATTCTTTTTTTGGATGTTGGGTTCCTTTTTAATTGGTTATATATTTTCTTGGTTTTATTTCAAGAATAAATACAAATCAGAATTAAACGAAAGCTCAGAAACAATAACAGAATTAAGAAATGAAATGCAATCAACCATACGTGCGAAAAAAACCGTAGAAAGAGGTGGTATAGAAATAAAACAACCTAAAGAGCTTGACTTTAATAAAATTGGTATTGCTACTGAAAAAGACAAAAATGATTTAACCCAAATTAAAGGAATTGGTGGTTTTATTGAAACAAAACTAAATAGCATAGGCATTTATACCTATAAACAAATAAACAATCTTACCAATGAAGACATAAACACTATAACAGATTTAATTCAATTCTTTCCAGGTAGAATTGTTCGAGATAATTGGAAAGGACAAGCAAAAGATCTTTTAAATAGTAAAGAAAAATAAAAATATTTCTCTAATAAACACTTATTTATTAGGGAAATATTTTTTTTATTTTTAACCATAAATTAATTACTATTCATACTTCTTCATTTCTTCATCATAAAACTCGCCTGCTTTATCCATTAAATCGGCCAATTCTGTAGCCACATCCTCTTCTTTTTCACCTGTTAAATCTTCAAACCATTCTATTTCATCATCTTTAAGATTAATTAAAAAACGAGGATATTCAGTATGTAATACAAAAACATCGTCAGGATGATTACTATTATCTGCTAGTAAAAATTTAGGTAAGTTCATTATTGTTTATCAGTTTTAAAGTTAAATAATTAAATCGTAAATATAAAAGAATTGAAGCTGTGGTTAATCCAGCTAGTAACCCTAACCAAATTCCAAAACTACCATACATGTTTTCCTTACCAAAATAAAAACTAATAGGAAAACCAATAATCCAATAAGATATAAATGTTATTATTGTTGGTATTTTAACGTCTTGTAACCCACGTAAAGCTCCCAATACCATTACCTGAATACTATCGCTAATTTGAAAAAAAGCTGCAGCTATTAATAAATTCGATGCCAACTTTAACACTTCCATATTATCAGCGTAATTTTCTACATCATTTGAATCTATATATAAATGTGGTAAATATTCATGTAACGCAAAAAATAAAAAGCAAAAACCGATAGCTAATATTGTTCCTAATAAAAATATAGAAAAAGCTATTCTTCTTAATTCATTATATTTTTGTAGCCCTTTTTGGTTACCTACTCTAATCATCGAAGTGACTCCTAAGCCCATCGCAACCATGAATGTCATTGATGAAAGGTTCAAGGCAATTTGATTAGCTGCTTGTGGATTTTTACCTAACAAACCACTCAACCAAATAGCCGCTGTAAAAATAGCTACTTCAAAAAACATTTGCATGGCACTTGGTGCTCCTAAATTTATAATTTTTCTCAACATTAAACTATCTAAAACAAATAATTTAATATTTGTTACAAGTTTTTTAGATCGTTCATTTTTAGTCAACAACCACCACAAATAAATGACCATTATAAATCTTGACAATAGAGTTCCATATGCTGCTCCTACAATTCCCATTGCTGGGAACCCAAACTTTCCAAAAATTAATACATAGTTTAATAAAACATTAGAAACATTTGCTAATAAGGTAGCATACATAGGATACTTAGTCATAGACATTCCATCACTAAATTGTTTAAATCCTTGGAAAATAATCATAGGAATTAAAGAAAAAGCCACTAAATCTAAGTATGGAATTGCTAAATCAACTACTTCAGTTGGTTGCTTCATAAAATATAATAAAGGCTTAGAGAAATAAACTCCTAAAAACATTAAAACTCCCATACTTATGCATAAAAATAATCCATGCTTAAATGTTGACTTTGCCTTATCAAAGTTGTTTGATGAATCTGCTTCAGCTATTAAAGGAGTTATAGCTGTAGAGAAACCAATTCCTAGCGACATAGCTATAAACATAAAACTATTCCCTAATGATACTGCTGCTAACTCTGCTGTTCCTAATTGCCCCACCATTATGTTATCTACAAAACTAACAAACGTATGTCCTAACATGCCCAACATTACTGGTGCTGCAAGTTTCCAATTATAACTAAACTCAGATGTGTATTCCTTAAAATTCAATTTGTTTTACTCTATTATTTTTAATCTGCGAAGATACTTCTTTTTAAAGGTCAAAATATTTTATTACCTCCATTTTTTAAATTATTTAACTACCTTTGAAAACTGATTAAATTTGAAAAAAATGGCAAAAATAACATTACAAGGAAATCCTTTAGAGACTGTTGGAAACTTACCGAACACAAATACAAAAGCACCTGATTTTAATTTAATAGCTGGTGATTTATCCGAAAAAAAATTAAGCGATTTTTCTGGTAACAAGCTAATTTTAAATATATTTCCAAGTGTAGATACTGGAACTTGTGCTACTTCAGTTAGAGAGTTTAATAAAAAAGCTGCTAGTTTAGAAAACACCAAAGTTTTATGTATTTCAAGAGATTTGCCTTTTGCTCAAGGACGTTTTTGTGGAGCTGAAGGTATTGAAAACGTTGTAATGCTATCTGATTTCGCGACTGGTGATTTTGGTAAACATTATGGATTAGAAATAGCTAATGGTCCTTTAAAAAGTTTACATTCTCGTTGTATAGTTGTAGTTAACGAAGAAGGAAACGTAACATATACTGAACAAGTAAGTGAAGTAGTTGATGAACCTAATTATGACGCTGCCTTAAAAGCATTATAGTTTTATATGAAAAACCCAAATGATGGATTTATAAAAGGTAGATTAAGAAGTATCAAATTTGCTGTTAAAGGAATGTGGCTATTACTAACTACAGAAGATAGTATTAAAGCTCAAACTTTTATAGGTTTATTAAGTACTTTAATGGGATTCTACTTTTCTATATCAACTACCGAATGGATGATTCAATTATTAACAATTGGCCTAGTTTTAGTAGCTGAAGCTTTAAACACAGCTGTAGAAAAAGTAGCCGATTTCATACATCCAGATTATCATAAAAAAATAGGTTTTATAAAAGATATTGCAGCAGGAGCACCTGCTTTTGCTGCTCTCATTGCACTTATTATTGCAAGTATTATTTACGTTCCTAAAATTATAGCTATATTTTAGCGTTTAGACTATTGTCAATTAACATATATGGTAAAAAAAAAGAAGACAACTGTTAAAAGTAAAAAAAGTGAAATCTCTATATTTACTAAGATTGGGGTATTTATTAAGAACAGACAAAACCAAACTATTTTTGGTGCTTTTCTAATCCTTTTCTCAATTTTTTTAACCGTAGCTTTTATTTCTTTTTTCTATTCATGGCAAGAAGATCAAAGCTCATTACAGCAATTCTCTAACAGGCAATTACCAACTCAAAACTTATTAGGTAAAGTAGGTGCAAAATTAAGTAACCTTATAGTATTTAGAGGTTTTGGACTAGGTGCTTTCATTTTAAATGTTATACTTTTTTTTACTGGAGCACGAATACTTTTACAAACTAATTTAAGAAAAATTATTACTTCATGGAACTGGGGATTATTAGGTATGCTTTGGACTGCTATTTCTCTTGGTTTTGTTGAAAGTAAATATGCTGTTTTATCAGGTATAATTGGGTTTGAACTTAATGAATACCTTCAAACATTTATAGGTAAAACGGGATTAATTATTTTATTACTTTTTTTCTTTATAGCTTATTTAATTATTCGATTTAGTATTGACCCTGACGCTATAGTTGAGAATATAGATGCTAAAAAACAACAAAAAGAAGCTAAAAAAGCTTCTAAAATTGAGCAAGAAGCTATTGAAAAAACTGCTAGAGAAATTCATAAAGAAGAAGCTGATAATGAGAAATCTGATTTTGAACTTTCAGTAGAAAACTTACAGCCTACTATAACAAACCATTCTAATGTTAATCAACAGTCAATTAAAAAAGAAGAAGAAAAAGAAATTTCTTTAGATATTACCTCTACCGAAACTCCTGAGTTAAAAATTTCTGAAGAAACTATAAAAGAAGTTGAAGTTGCAATTGAAAAAATTGCTGAAGAAAAAAGTGTGTCGGAAAATTTATCTGACCAATTAGTAAAAGATTTTGGAGAATTCGATCCTAAATTAGAATTAGGTAACTTTAAATTCCCAACATTTAACTTATTAAAGGAATATCATGAAAGTATCTCTGTAGACCCTGCTGAATTAGAAGCTAATAAAAATCAAATTGTAGAAACTTTAAAGAACTACAAAATTGGTATTGCTCAAATAAAAGCAACAGTTGGTCCTACTATTACTTTGTATGAAATTGTACCGGAAGCTGGGGTACGAATTTCAAAAATAAAAAATTTAGAAGATGATATTGCTTTATCATTAGCCGCTTTAGGTATTCGTATTATTGCTCCTATTCCAGGAAAAGGAACTATTGGTATCGAAGTACCAAATAAAAAATCTACCATAGTTTCAATGCATTCTGTTATTTCTTCTAAGAAATTTCAAGAATCACCTATGGAATTACCTATCGCTTTTGGTAAAACCATTTCTAATGAAACTTTTGTTGTTGATTTAGCTAAAATGCCTCACTTATTAATGGCCGGTGCAACTGGACAAGGTAAATCAGTAGGTTTAAACGCTATATTAACTTCACTCTTATATAAAAAACACCCAGCTGAAGTAAAATTTGTACTGGTAGATCCTAAAAAAGTAGAACTTACTTTATTTAATAAAATTGAGCGTCATTATCTTGCTAAATTACCTGATGAAGGAGAAGCAATTATAACAGATACAACCAAAGTTGTAAATACTTTAAATTCATTATGTATTGAAATGGATGCTCGTTACGATCTTCTTAAAAATGCAATGGTTCGTAACATTAAAGAGTATAACACTAAATTTAAAGCTAGAAAATTGAATCCTGAAAATGGTCATCAATTTTTACCATATATCGTTTTAGTAATTGATGAATTTGCCGATTTAATTATGACAGCAGGTAAGGAAGTAGAAACACCTATTGCTCGTTTAGCACAATTAGCTCGTGCCATTGGAATTCATTTAATTGTAGCAACTCAAAGACCTTCCGTTAACGTAATTACTGGTATTATTAAAGCAAATTTCCCTTCTCGAATAGCCTTCAGAGTAACTTCAAAGATAGATAGTAGAACTATTTTGGATGCTCCTGGTGCTGATCAATTAATAGGTAGAGGTGATATGTTATATTCTGGAGGAAATGATATTACACGTATTCAATGTGCATTTGTAGATACTCCTGAGGTTGAAAAAATAACTGATTTTATTGGTTCACAACGTGCATACCCTGACGCACATTTGCTTCCTGAATATGTTGGTGAAGATGGTGGCACAAATGTTGATATTGATATAGCAGATCGCGACAAATTATTTAAAGATGCTGCTGAAGTTATTGTAACGGCTCAACAAGGTTCAGCTTCATTATTACAACGTAAACTAAAATTAGGGTATAATAGAGCAGGTAGATTAATTGATCAATTAGAAGCTGCTGGTATTGTAGGCCCTTTTGAAGGTAGTAAAGCTAGGCAAGTTTTAGTTCCTGATTTAGTATCTTTAGATCAATTACTAGAAAACGAAAAAAACAACAATTAAAATCCGAAAACGGAAATCATATATCAAATGAAAAACATAGGTTTATTTTTTATAGGAATATTTATAAGTTTTAATACAATAGCTCAAGATTCTTCATCAAAAGCAAAACTTTTACTAGATGAAGTTTCTACAAAAATGGGAGCATATAAAAATATGGTAATAGGCTTTAACTCTACTTTAGTAAATAAAGAAGCTGGTATAACCAACGACCCTCCTATCCGAGGAAATATAACAATCGCTGGAGAAAAATATAATTTAGAATATTTAGGTAACAACTTTTTATTTGATGGTAAAAAGCTTGCGGTAATTAACCATGATGAAAAAGAAATAAATATTTCTAATGGAGACCTTGAAGAAGAAGATGGATTCATCTACCCTTCAAAACTTCTAACTTTTTATAAAGAAGGTTATAATTACAAAATGGGAAAATTAAAGAATCATAAAGGGCGTAAAGTTCAATATGTTGATCTAACTCCAATTGATAGTAACTCTGATATTATAAAAGTAAAACTTGGTATAGATGCAAAAACAAAACATATATATAAGTTAGTACAAATAGGATCAAATGGAGCTGAAACTACATTTACAATTACTAAATTTAAAAGTAATCAACCTATTTCAGAAAAATACTTCTCTTTCAATAAAGAAAAATACACTAGTCAAGGTTACTTAATTGACTAAATAATCTAAAAGTTTTGTTATTATTTAAACAATAACAAAACTTTTAGGTTTTTATAAAACTAACAAACTACCTTTGTTTCTGTGAAAACACTAGACAGATATATTTTAAAAAGTTTTTTAATTCCTTTTTTAACAACTTTTCTAATTATATTATTTGTATTAATAATGCAAATGCTATGGTTAGCTTTTGATAATTTTGCAGGTAAAGGAATTGGTATTTTTATAATACTGAAGTTTTTGTGGTACTCTACTCTTATGGCTGCACCACAGGCCTTACCTATTGGTGTATTACTATCTTCAATAATGACTTTAGGTAGTTTATCAGAAAACTACGAATTTGCAGCAGCAAAATCAGCAGGAGTATCTTTACAAAGAATGGTTCGTCCTCTCGTTTTCTTAGCTGTCTTTTTAAGCTCTATTAATTTTTTATTTTTAAATTATGTATACCCATATGCTGTTTTAAAACAACTAAATTTAAAAGCTAACATAAAAAAGAAACAGCCTGCTTTAGCATTAGTTCCTGGTAGTTTTAATACAGAAATACCTAATTATCAAATTAAATTTGAAGAAAAATACGGTGAAGAAAAAAACTTATTAAAAAAAGTTTTAATTTATGACTTATCTTCTAAAAGAGGGAATAATAAAATAATTACAGCTAAAAGAGGTAAGATTACTTCAGAACAAGGTAGTCGTTATATGACCTTGATACTTAATGATGGATATTATTTTGAACATCATAGAAAATCAGGAGAAACATTTGAAGAAAGGAAAAAAATGCCTGCCTCTCATGCTAATTTTGAAGAATACATTATAAACATTGATATTTCTTCACTAGACGATACAGATTTAGGTGAATTAAAGTATACTAAAAACTTCAACATGTTAAGTTTAGGGCAGCTAAAAGACACCATTCCTGATCTTAAAAAAGGATATGACGAATATATTGCTAGTAGAGCAAAAAATTTATTTCTTACTCTAGATGTTGAAGACCTTCATAACTACCCAGATTCTCTTATTAACAAAGAGTTATCTCCAACCATATTAAACAACTTTGATCTTAGAGAAAAAACTAGTATTTTAAATATTGCTATTTCAAAAATAGATAGAACTTTAAGTAATAATAAATCATATAAAGAACCTTTAAAAAACAGAAGAAAATGGCTTAACCACCATGACATTGAATATTATAATAGAATAGCCTTTTCTTTATCTTGTCTTTTATTATTTTTTATTGGAGCTCCATTAGGTTCTATTATAAGAAAAGGTGGAATGGGACTTCCTATGATTTTAGCTATCTCAATATATGTTTTGTATTTTTTCACAAATACATTTGGAAGAAATATGGCAGAAGAGAGTTCTGTAACGGCCTTATTAGGTTCTTGGTTAGCTGTAGTTTTAATGTTACCTTTAGCCCTTACATTAACTATAAGAGCTGCTAAAGACAAAGGTTTATTCAGTATTAGTAACTTATTTATACCAATAACAACATTTTTTAAAAATATATTCTCTAAAAAAGAGAAAACAACTTAACTAAATGACAACACATACAACTCCTAAAATTCAATTAAATTCAATTGAAGAAGCTATAGAAGATATAAAAAAAGGTAGAGTTATTATTGTAGTAGATGATGAAGATCGAGAAAATGAAGGTGATTTTCTTGCTGCTGCAGAAAAAATTACTCCAGAGATGGTAAATTTTATGGCTACACATGGACGTGGATTAATTTGTACTCCCTTAACTGAAAGTAGATGTAAAGAGCTAGAACTAGGTATGATGGTTAGTAACAATACTGACCCTATGGAAACTGCTTTTACTGTATCTGTTGATTTAAGAGGTAATGGAGTAACTACAGGTATTTCTGCATCTGATAGAGCCAAAACTATTGAAGCTTTAGTTAATTCTGAAACTAGATCATTTGATTTAGCAAGACCTGGTCATATTTTTCCTCTAAGAGCTAAAAACGGAGGTGTTTTAAGAAGAACTGGCCACACAGAAGCTGCTATAGATTTTGCTCGTTTAGCTGGTTTAAAACCTGCTGGTGTTATTGTTGAAATAATGAATGAAGATGGAACAATGGCCCGTTTACCTCAACTTTTAGAGGTTGCAAAAAAATTCGACTTAAAAATTGTTTCTATTGAAGATTTAGTTGCTTACAGAATGGAGCATGATTCTTTAATAGAGAAAAAAGAAGATTATACTATTCAAACTCGTTTTGGTGATTTTCGTTTACGTGCTTATCAACAAACAACTAATAAACAAGTTCATATAGCATTAACAAAAGGTAGTTGGACAAAAAATGAATCAATATTAACAAGAATTAATTCAACTCTAGTAAATAACGATATACTTGGTACTTTAACCAATAATGCTGATAAAAAACTTGATCAAATGTTTAAGGTGATAAATGAAGAAGGGAGAGGTGCTATTCTTTTTATAAATCAGCAAGCTCAATCTTTAAATCTATTAAACAGACTTAAAAGCTTAAAAGAAAATCAAGCAAATGGTATAATGAAAGCTCCAAATGTTGTAATGGATAATAGAGATTTTGGTATTGGAGCTCAAATTCTTCATGATTTACACATTCATAAACTACGTTTAGTATCTAATTCTCAACAAACTAAACGTGTTGGTATGATTGGATACGGTTTAGAAATAGTTGACTACGTTAATTATTAATTTTACTTTAAAAACAATTTATTTCTTTTTAGGAATAAAAATATAACGCCTAAAGTTATAAACAATAATATCCATACCCAGTTACTGTAATTAGTACTGGGTATTATTTTTATACTATCTGGATTTCCAATTAATATTAAAGATGCCCAAAAATATGGTGATGTTTCACTTAATTGATGCGTTTTTAAATAGTTTTTCTTTGCTATATTTAGAGCCTTCAACTTTGTTTTACCTGCACTTAATTCTTTATAAAATACTTTTAAAATTTCATTAGTTGACTTTTCATTTGCTTTCCATTGTGTTGTAATCACACTCTTTGCTCCTCCTCTAAAAAAACCTCTAGACAAACTCATAATTCCCTCACCTATTTCTTGTTTTCCTGAAGCTCCATTACAAGCATCTAAAACTACTAACTCTGCATTATTTGACAAACTCAATAACTCCTTTAAATTAATTTTTTTATCCCGGAAAGCTATCCATGGATCATTATCTATTTTATTTAAACCAGCATGAGTATTTAAATGTATTATTGAATAATTTTTTAACTCTTTTATAAAAGTTTCTTTTGTAGCTTCCTCCTCTATAAATAACTCAGTTTCACAAATTGATGCAACTTCTTGCATTGCCTTTTTACTTCTTTTAAGTGATTGAAGAGTTTTTTGATTAAAATCTACTGGAGCAAATGCCAATATTTTATCTATCGATTTCTTAGTGTTCCTATTTAATTTTTCAAATACTGAAGCTGATAATAAATAATTAATCTCTGTATGCTCTAATAAGTATTCACCTGTTAAGGCATCTGGAATTAATGCTTCAAAATTAATACGTTGTAATTTATAATCTGGAATTACTATTAATCCTTTATTTTTTATTTTCTTAATAGAATTTTTAAAAGGAAATAGTTTTAAAAATACATTATTTGCTAACCTCTTGTATTTTTCTTTATCATCTTTATAAATAAAATATTTAGACATTTTATTTTTTAAACTATCAACTTGATTAATTAATTCTGGTACGTTTTCTAATTTGTAAAATATTTTTTCATTCTCATTACAAAAAATTCCAAAACCTCTTTTTTCATTTAAAATATACTCTACCAAGTTTTTTTCTTTACCTATATGTTGTCTAATACTTTCTTCTAAACTAATTATTAAAGATTCTTTTTTGTTACTGCCCTTAGTATTATTTAATCCTTCTAATAATAATAAAGCCTTATTTTTTTCCATAAAATAAAATGCTTGAGAAACATCATTTTTATAATACGATAAAGTAACAGCTTTCATGTAAAAACTAGCTGCTTTGCGTATCCAAAACAGCTTAGAAGTATCAACAATACTTTCTAATCTAATAAACGAAATAAGTTTATCAACTAAAATACTTATTTCAATTGCTTTATTTAAATCATCATTTTTTAAAGTCGATTCATAATTTTTAATACTAGCTTCTACGTTTTCTATTAAATAGTCAAGAATATCTAACGTATAATCTGAATTCGTAATTTCTTTTAAACTAAGTACGGTTTCATCATAACCTCTATCTAAAAGAATGCCTATCGCCTTTTTATTATAACGTATTTTAATTTCAGGAGTTAAATAATCTCCCATATTACTATTTACAGCAGCAATTGCTTTTTTATCTGTTTTAATTTCTAATGCTTTATCAAAAAAATAATTTGCTTTTTTCCTTTTCTTTAACTTATTATATACCCTTCCTATATTACTGTATACTCTACCTACATTACCAAAATCATTCTTTTCTTCATAAACTTTTAGTACCTGTTTATACAACTCAATAACTTTAAATGGCTTATTTAAGTTTTCGTAAATATTTGCTAAATTATTTTTATAGCCTATATCAGTAGAAAGATAATTATGATTTTTTAAAATATTATCAATACTGTTTATATGATAATTTATTTCTTCTAAATACCTTTTTGTTTCATCTATATAACTATAAGTAGCAATCACTGCTTCATGAGCTTTTAATAAAGTTCTTGGATCTTTATAAGATGTATAGTTTTCAATTACTTTATTAAAATTTATTAAAGCATTAAAATAATCACCTTTATTAGTAAAAATAAACCCTAAATCTATATATGATTTATAAGTAAATTTATTTTTTACAGGTTGACTTTGCAGTTTTATAATTATTTCTTTTTGCTTTTTCTCATTACCCTGAACCTTATAGTAATAGTTTAAATTATAAAAACTATTATTTAATTTATAATAGTTAATTGAATCAGTATCTATTCTTATACTAATTGATTTCTGTGTAACAGAAATTGCTTTTTCATAATTATTTTCAAATGAATATAAAATACCTTGCTTATGATAAGCATACGATATATTCTCTTTAGTTAAATTTTCTCTTTTAGTTATAAATTCTTCTAAAATTTGAGTTTTTAATGTATTCTCAATATTTAATTTATAAATAGAATCGATTTCTTTTTCTTGATTTAGTTTACTTTGACTAAAGGATTTTTGATGAATGATTAAAAACGATAAAAAAAGAAAAAGAAATCGATTCATAAGTATCTCATTATTATTATGGAATACTAATTTAACAATTTATTATATTTTACAGGTCTCGAATACAATTGATTTACACCTATAACATTTAATGCGTCTATAATTTGGTTGGGATTATATAACATTCCAGACTCAAATAATACTTTGGCAGAAATTGCTGTTACTAAAGGTGCAGCGTATGAAGTTCCTGAAATATATACAGGAGTGCCTAAAATATCATAAAACAAAATATTGTGGCCAGGAGCATAAAAATCTACGGTATTTATTCCATAATTGGAAAAAGAAGCAATATTATTTCTCTCTGAATCTGATGCTGCTATTGCTAAAATATTACCTTGTGGATATGATGAAGGATAATGACTTACATAATCATTATTAACACCAGAATTTCCTGCTGAAGTAACAATTAAAACATTATTATATTCTGTAATTAAGTCATTAAAAATAGAGTTAACATATGTATTATTATCATACCAACCTAAACTCATTTGAACAATATGAACTCTTGGTAAAGCATATTTTAAACCACATAAAATATTAAAATAGCTAGCTATCCCGTTTTGATCACATACTTTTACTGGTAAAATTTGATGTGGCACCCCTTCTTCATTCAATTTATTGTTAACAATATAAGTAACTTTTGTTCCATGAATTAATTCATAATCATCATAAAAATCATTGTCGTGATTTACAAAATCCCATCCCGATAATTCATTAGCCATATTAACCCCAGAAGAATTATATAAAAAAGGAGTTACAAACAATGGATAGTTCGCATTGACTCCAGTATCTAACACACCAATTGTTACTCCCGTATTATTCGGTACAATTTGAGATATAAAACTATTATTATCAGTATTTGACATTCCTGAATTATTTTCATTTTCTAAATGAAATACAAATTCATTATCTACATTTGAAATATCCCCTTCCGGGCCTCCACTTCCACCTTGTATAGTTAATTTTTTATCTTCAACATCCGCATTACTTCCAAAATCCCATTTCTCTATTAATTTATCATCACATAAATCACAAAATTGGTATTTGACAACCTCATAGAGTTTTCTCAATTTTTGTTTTTTACTAGTACTTACCCCTTCTCTAAACTTAATAATAAGTTCAGTTTTTGAATATCTTGGTGTTGGTAGAATAACTTTTTTTGTTTTAATCATTCTTGATTTTGCTTGATTTTCTGTTAATTCAGTATCATTTACTGTACACTCAACAAAGCCTAAACATAGAGTTAAAACAAATAATAATTTTAAGAGTTTCATTGTTTTTCTGTTTATAATTATTTTAGGAATCTTAGTAATATTACTATTTTTAATTTATATTACTATAATTATAGGCTTAAAATTATTAAAATCATTACCCATTTATTTTATTAAATTAATTTATTTTTGAACTATATTTTAAATTTATGACAGAAAGTGAAAGGTATTTAAATGCTTTATTGAAAGGGAATGAAAAAATAACTGCAGAGATATACACAAAATTTTATAGAAAAGTTAGTTCTTTTATTTTAGCCAATAAAGGAAAAGAAGAAGATGTAGAAGATGTTTTTCATGATGCCTTAATGTACTTAATAGTTGCTCATAAAAAACAAGCCTTAAAAATAAACTCTTTTGAAGGCTATTTTTTCACCATTTGTAAAAACATTTGGAAAACTTCATTAAAAAATAAAAATAAACAGGTAATAAATAATAATGTTTTACCACTAGAAGATAAAGATGATGATTTAAGCTTATTAATTATTCAACAAGAAAGAAGAGATTTATATCGAGATGCTTTTCATAAACTCTCTTCAAATTGTAAAGAAATTTTAGGTAACTATTTTAATGGAATGGGGTATCAAGAATTATTAGAAGAGTTTTCGTATAGTACAATAAATACTATTAGACAACGAGTTTTTAAATGTAAAACTAAGTTGATTTCATTAATAAAAAAGGATCGTCGTTATAACAAACTAAAGTGATGGAAGAAAAAACACAAGAAGAAATTGAACGTTACTTACATAACGAAATGAACATAGAAGAACGTTCTATTTTTGAAAAAAAAATAAAATCAGATGAATTGCTTAAAGAAGAAGTTTTACTTCAAATTGCAATTCATGAATCTTTTGAGGATCCTAGCATTCAACACAATCAAAATATTTATAACATCAATTTAATTAATGACATTAAACAACAATTAAAGTCAGATGAATTAAGACAAACTTCAAAATTTATTAAAGAAAGTACTAAAAAATATAAAAACTCAAATAAAAAAACTATAAAACTAGTAACCAAGTTTATTGCTTCAATAGCTGCGGTTATTTTAATTTCTTTTATGTTATTTTACAACTCCCAACAAAATTCTCTAAGTTTATATAATGAATATGCTGATTGGAACAACCTACCTTCTTTAATTGAAAAAGGAGAAAGTAATACTCTTTCAGAATTAGAAATACTGTACAACGCTAAAGAATATAAAAAAATTATTGCTTTTAATATACCTACAAATAAAGCTCCTTATGAATTAATCTACATAGGAACTTCTTATGTCAAGTTAAACGATTTTAAAAATGCTTCTATTATTTTTGACAAATTAATAAACACTAACTCATTAGAAAGCTCAAGAGGGTATTGGTATAAGCTTTTAATTCTTTTGAATCAGAATAAATTAACTGATGCTAAAAAAACGTTAACTATAATCCTTAATAACAAAGAAAATTATAATTATACTAAAGCTAAAGAGCTCTCAGAGAAAATTAAAAATATAAAATAGGAGATTTATTTAATTAACAGTTGATTTTCTAATTGAATAATTAGTTCTTTGGATGCTGGCGTGTTTTGTAATTTAAGTTCGTTTATCATTTGTTGAATGGTTGCCTTATCATGTACTTGAGAAGAATTCTCAAGTATAAAAAAGCGTTCCTTTTCAGCAAGAGAAAAAAATAAGTTATCTGACCATTGGTTTCTTTCTAAATCAATAACTAAATGAATTCTATCTGTATCTCCTAAATTTGAAACTGAATGTATATAGTTTACGTTTGTATACCAACATTCTCCAACTTTCATATCAACAATTTCATCATCTAATAAAAAAGTTACCTTATTATTAGTAATTATAGGAACATGGATACGAAAACAATTGTCTTCATATCCAAGTTTATAATCTCTATGAGGTTTTATTTTTGAGCCTTTTTCTAAGTTTAGTAATCTTACTGAAATTAATAAACTTTTAAAGGTATTTATAACTTCTTTAAGATATGGACATTCTTTTAAGAAAGGAGTTTCAGTTATTTTTACTTTTTCTATGGACGCATAAATATTATTCTCATCACCATTTTCAGCATATAAAGCTATTGATTTCCAACTCCCTTCGTAACCTGTTTTATTAAAATGATCATTCCATTTAGAAGTAACAATTGTTTGTAACTCATTCTGAAGTTTTTCAACATTAAACTGAAAAGGTAATTTTAAAAACCTAACCCCTTTTTCTTTTTCCATTATTTATCCTAGCATTTCACTTTTAACTCTAGTAAATTCTTTAATTATATCATCTAATACATCTTTAGCTGGTTTTATTTTATGAATTAATCCTGCTATTTGTCCTATCTCTAATTCGCCTTCCTCTAAATCACCTTCAAACATTCCTCGTTTAGCACGAGCCCTCCCCAATAAATCTTTAATTTCTTCTATTGTAGGGTTCTTCTGATACAGTTCTTGTACTTCATTGTAAAATTTATTCTTTACCAATCTAACAGGAGCTAACTCTTTTAATGTTAAATGAGTACCTCCATCTTTAACCTCAACTATTGTTTCTTTAAATTTATCATGAGCTGATGACTCTATCGTAGCTGCAAAACGGCTACCTACTTGTACTCCATCTGCACCTAATACCATTGCTGCTAACATTCCTCTACCTGACCCTATTCCTCCAGCTGCAATTACAGGTATTTTAACTTGTTCTTTAACCATGGGGATTAATGTAAAAGTAGTTGTTTCTTCACGCCCATTATGTCCGCCAGCTTCAAACCCTTCACATACCACTGCATCAACTCCAGCAGCTTCAGCTTTTAAAGCAAACTTAACAGAGCTTACAACATGAACAACTGTAATACCTTTATCTTTTAAAAAATTTGTCCATGTTTTAGGGTTTCCTGCTGAAGTAAAAACAATTTTCACTCCTTCTTCAATAATAATATCCATGATTTTTTCTATATCAGGATACAACATTGGTACATTAACTCCAAAAGGTTTATTTGTAGCTTTCTTACATTTTTGAATGTGCTCTCTTAATACATCAGGGTACATTGAACCTGCACCTATTAATCCTAAACCTCCTGCATTAGAAACTGCTGAAGCAAGTTTCCAACCACTTACCCATATCATTCCTCCTTGAATAATAGGGTATTCTATATTAAATAATGTTGTTATTTTATTTTGCATTAATTAAAACTTGTATAAAAATGAAATGGTGTACTAAAATGAACGGGGACTTTTCTACTCATATGAATAGCTGGTTCCCATCCTTTTATATTTTTGAAATAAATTTTTAACCTATTTTTTAAATCTATTGGTATTTTATCACTTGTATTTACAATCATTTTTCCTTTAGAGGTTACTATGAAATTTAAATAAACTCTTCCATTTATCTGAAAACCTGATGTAATTAATGTACTGTACATTTTTTTAATTCTTTTAAAAAAAACCTTACTATCTCCTCCTTTAAATAAAAGTTTTTTACGCTCTATCAACTCTTTTTTTACTTTTACACCATTTTCGTTATATAATAATGTTTTCATTAACTTCCCTTTAGAAAAATATTGCCTACAGGCTATATTCCCGTTAGTATGGTAATACTTCCATATTCCAGTCTTTACTCCATTAATATAAAATAATGTATTATCTACACCTCCATTATAAAACCATGATTTAACAATACCATTTAAATCACCATCTTTATTAAACGAAAATGTCTTTTTTAAATTTCCATTTCTATAAAATTCAACAAATTTCCCTTGTGGGTTTTTCTTATCTTTAAATTTATAAGCTCCTCTTTTTGCTAATTTTCCATTTCTAAAATAAAGTGATCCTACCCAAATAGTATCCTTTTTTACTATAGTTTCTATAAATTTAGCTTCTTTTTTTCTTTTTGTAATTTTTTCTTTATGGTTTATATAATTTACAATTGAATCTTTTTGACTAAATAAATTATTTACACATAACAACAATAATGTTATAATAATAAAATTCTTTTTCAATTTTAATTTCTTATTTTTTTATAAACTTAATTTTTTCAATTTTCCTTCCACTTTTAATTTGTAATATATATACACCTTTATTAAGTGATGACACATTTATTATATTAGAGTTAGAAATGTTCTTGTATACTTCTTGTCCTAGAACGCTATAAACAATTACCTCATTAATAGTATCAGTAAAAGAAATTATTAAATGATCATTTACAGGGTTTGGAAATATCTTAAACTCTTCTTTGTCATTATCTTCTGATGACAATGTTTTATTATACGCCTGTTCCAAATCTGGTACACCATACCCATACTGATTTGTTGGATTGCTATATTTATCTGCAGACTCTCTAATCATATTCATTATTTCTACATTCGTTTTTGAAGGAAAAGCTTGCCAAAAAGACGCTACTGCTCCAGCCATAACCGGTGAAGAAAAAGAAGTTCCATTTGATGTTGATGGAATTCCTGTTTGATGATTGATAACATAAACATTACGTCCATGTGCTAAAACATCTGGTTTTACCCTTCCATCTGCTGTAGGTCCAAATGAACTAAAAGAGGCTATCGTTTCTGTGGCATCAACAGCTCCAATCGTAAAAACAGAAGCAGCATCTGCTGGAGCAGAAATATATTTCCATGATTTATTACCATCATTCCCAGCTGAAGTAACCAATATCATACCTCTTGAAACTCCTATTTCTGCTCCTCTTGAAATAAAAGCTGTTTTCCCATCCATATCAGCATAGGTATGACTATAATTTGCGTTATCAAATGTAGTATACCCTAAAGATGTATTAATTACATCTACACCTAAACTATCTGACCTTTCAGCAGCCTCAACCCACAAACTTTCTTCTAAAGGTCCTTCATTAGAAACATCTTCTGTAATAAAAAGATAAAACGATGCGTCAGGCGCTGTTCCTACAAATTGATCTTTAATATATCCTGAAATATCTGACAAAACATTAGTTCCGTGATTATGACCTGAATAAAAGTTAGTACTTCTGTTAACAAAGTCATAACCTCCAAGAATTTTATTATTATCTCTAATCCTTTTAAAAGCACTTAATATATTTACATTTGGAAAACCTGCATCAATAACAGCTATTTGCATTCCCTTACCTGTAAAACCTTTTTTATGCAAAAAATCAGCTTTTATCATAGTTATTTGACTAGAAGTTAACCCATAATTGAAGTCTTCTTTTACTGATGAAAATTTATTATAATGTGATGCTTTCACTTTTTTTGTTGAAACAGTAGTTCTAGCGTTTAATGATCTATTAGCAAATTCAATTTTATCTATAAAATTAAATGTAGTTTTTAAAGCATCAATTTTTGATTTTTCTCCTCTAATATGAATTGCATTTAACCATTTTGACTTTGCTAAAACTGTTATACCATCAGCTCCTTTAATTTGATTATAATAACTACTATGTACTGGTACATCCTTTTCATCTAATGCTATCTTCTGTTTCGTTCTCCTATCTAAAGAACGTTGGGATAACATAGTTAAAGGATTAGATAAATAGTTAGAAGCACTAGGTTTATCTTTCAAAATAACCCATGCATCTTCTTGAGAAAAGAGATAAGAGCTAAATAATAAAACGCAAAAAAGTAGTAATTTTTTCATGTTGACTAAATTACTACTTTTATTATTATTTTTATAAAAACAAGCTAACTAATAACTCCTGAACCCAGTAACTCTTCTTCTTTATACCAAGCTACAAATTGACCTTCTTGAATTGCTGATTGTGGATTATCAAATTCAACATATAATCCTTTTTCAACTTTATGTAACATTGCTTTTTCTAATTTTTGACGATAGCGTATCCTTCCTTCTACTTCCAAAGTTTCACCAGATTTTAATGCTAAATCTTTACGTACCCAATGTAATTCTTCATTAGAAACAAATAAAACATTACGGTATAATCCTTTATGATTTTTTCCTTCTCCAGTATAAATTACATTTTCATCAACATCAGTTTCTATAACAAATAAAGGTTCTTTTGTTCCTCCTACTGCTAATCCTTTACGTTGTCCTTTTGTAAAATAATGAGCTCCTTGATGTTTTCCTACAACTTTACCATCTTCTTTCGTGTATACAAACTTTGTAGAAAAATACGCTAATTCAGCCTCTTTATTTTCAAATTGAGTAACTGAACGATTATATCCCTCAAAATCTGAGGGTATTTGAATAATAACCCCTTCTTTTGGTTGTAATTTTTGCTGTAAAAAATCTGGTAAACGTACTTTACCTATAAAACATAAACCTTGACTATCTTTTTTATCAGCTGTTATTAAATCTGCCTCTTTAGCTATCTCTCTAACCTCTGGCTTCGTTAATTCACCAATTGGAAATAAAGCTTTTGATAATTGTTTTTGAGATAACTGACATAAAAAATACGATTGATCTTTATTAGTATCCTTACCACCTAATAATTTATATACAGGCTTACCATCAATAATTTCTTCTGCTTTTCTACAGTAATGTCCTGTAGCAACATAATCTGCTCCTAAACTTAATGCAATATCCATAAATACATCAAATTTAATTTCACGATTACATAAAACATCAGGATTAGGAGTTCTTCCTTTCTCATACTCATTAAACATATAATCTACAATACGTACTTTATATTGTTCACTTAAATCAACAGTTTGAAATGGAATTCCTAATTTCTCAGCAACAATCATTGCATCATTACTATCTTCTAACCACGGACATTCATCAGATATAGTTACAGTATCATCATGCCAATTCTTCATGAATAAACCTATAACCTCATACCCTTGTTCTTTTAATAAGTGTGCCGTAACACTACTATCAACACCACCTGAAAGTCCTACTACTACTCTTTTCATTATTTACTTTTAGTGAGGTGCAAATTTACGAATACCTTTTCAATAATTAATCATTTCAATATAATTCCAATTAACACAGAAATCAACTGAAATTTCACCCGAAAAGGGTTACCCCTTTTTTTTAAGTTCTCTTTAATTTTACACAAACAACTAACCTATATAATTATGAAAAAAAGTATTTATTTTTTTACCCTAATTCTACATTCAGCCATACTAATTGCTCAAAACAATTGTAATTGTGATCATTACATATCCAATTTGAGTGCTACAAATTTCAACCTTATTAATGGTAACTCATTTGATTATAAACCTGGTGATATTTTTTGTATTGCTAGTGGTGAATATAAAGGGATTAGACTAGTTAATTTTAATGGCTCACAAAACAACCCTTTAATTTTTAAAAATGATGGAGGAAAAGTTATTTTCTCTGAAACAACATATCCAGCTATAGAATTAAAAGAAAGTACTTTTATAAAATTTACAGGTACTGGTAATACTGAAAACAAATATGGATTTATTGTTACAGCAAATACAACTGCTATAGGAATTACTGAGTTTAGTAGTGATATAGAAATGGATCATATTAAAGTAGAACGTGCTGGTTTCGCTGGTTTTATGGCAAAAACAAATCCGAGATGTAATAACCCAAAAACCTGGAGAAGAAATGGATTTATTATGAAAAACATTAAACTTCATGATAATTATATAAAAGACACTGAAGGTGAAGGGTTTTATATAGGTAGCACAGATGGATATAAAGTTAAAACAAGATTAAAATGTAATGATGAATATGCTTTTCCTCATTGGTTAGAAAACATTGAAATATATAATAATAGTATTGAAAATGTTGGCTGGGATGGTATTCAAGTAAATTTAGTGAGAAAAAATGGACAAATTTATAATAATACTATAACTGGTTATGGTACATCTACAAATAATGGATATCAAAAATTTGCAATGAGTATTGGAGGTGGTCGTTACTCAGTTTATAATAATTATATCAAAAACTTAAACGATGGTAAAGGAATGCAGTTTATAAGTACTCAAAGTGGTACAATGATATATAATAACGTGATGATTAATCCAAAATCTGATGCTATTTTTATACATAGTAGACATCAATTGGAAGATAAAACTAGAGCCTATTATGTTTTAAACAATACAATTATAAACCCTGAAAAATCAGGCGTTAAATTATATACTCATATTACAGAAAGTTCAAATCCAAATTTATTAAATACACTACAATCTTCTATTCCTAGTTATTTTGTAAATAATATTATTGTAAATCCAGGTAATAATTATGAAACTACTGGAACATGGAAAAATATTGATGAAAACTATTTTGACTTTAATGCTCCAGATGAAAAAAACATGCTGAAAAAATATATCAGTTCTAATTTACTTTCAAAAAATATTGATACACTTGGTTTTTCAGATTCATTAAATAATAATTATACTCCAAAAAACAGTAGCTCTAGTATGGTAGATACAGGTGAAGATTTAGTAAAATTTGGTATTACTAATGATTTTAATGGAATTAGCAGACCTCAAAACAATGCATTTGATATTGGAGCTTACGAACTAAAAAATGTGAGTAACTCTCTTCATGTAAAATCATTTAAACCTGAATCAAAAATCATCACTACTCTTTACCCAAACCCAACAAATAATTATATAATCATTAATACTTTTTTAAAAATTAATTCAGCTGTATTTTATGATATAAAAGGAAATTTTATTGAAAAAAAGGAAAATCCTTCAAATAAAATCTCTATTTCAAATTTGAAAGAAGGGCTTTATTTTATACGAATAAACTACGAAAACACAACTGAAGTTTTACAAATTATAAAAAAATAATATTAAAAAGAGCTATTGCATTTATAAATACAATAGCTCTTTAAAAAAATATTAAATATGTAAGTTTATTTATTTTTCAACTCAGATAACTTATTTTTCTTCTTCTTTGTAACTACTTCACCATCCATATAAAATTCCCATTTACCATCTCTCTTACCTTTTTTATAGTTCCCTTTTTCTTTTATATTTCCTTTCAAATCATAGTATTTCCCTTCACCATGTAATTTTCCTTCTTCATAGCTTACATCTTCTATCAAAACACCATCTTCAGTAAAAACTTTAGAAGTTCCATGTTTTTTCCCTTGACTATAATATGTTTCTTCTGTTAGCTTTCCATTAGTATAGTAGTTTTTTAATACTCCATCCAATTTTCCATTAGCATAATTCTCTTCAGAAATAATTTTTTTTCCATTAGGAAAATAATAAAGCCATGTACCTTCTCTATTTTTTCCTTTCATTTTTCCTTTACTCTTTAACTTCCCTGTAATAGTATAAAACTTTACATCAGCTACATTATTAACTAAAGAAAACTCCTTAATAATAGTTGGTTGAGTTGATGAAGTAATTGAATAAAATTTAAAAATTCCTATTTCTTTACCATCTTTAAACTCACCTTGATATCTAATTTTTCCGTTTTTATAAAACTTTTTCCAAACTCCAGTTCTTTTACCTTTATTATTAAATTGATTTGTTTTTTGAGCACTCATCGTTACTGTAAAAAACATTACTAATAAAATTGTGATTGAAAATATCCTTTTTATATTTATCATTTTGTTACTCCTTTTACGATTCAAATTTACATAAACCATACCAATATGAGTATTGATTTTTTAATTACTGTACTAAAAAATATGGATAACCCTGCAAGAGTTAATCGAAATAATGCAGCAAATATTGTATTAGAACAACCTGAGTTAGTAAATTTCTTAGTTGAATTAACTTTTGACACTAGCAATAAAATTTCAATAAAAGCTGCTTGGGTATTAGAATGGATTTGTACTCATCATGGTATAAATAACATACATCTATATCTTGATATATTTACTGAAAATATTTCAAAAGTGTATTTTGATAGTGCTATAAGACCTTGTGCTAAAATATGTGAACATTTAGCCACAGCATATACCTCCAAAAAAGAAAATGATACCAAATTTAATTTAACAGAAAATCATATTGATAAAATTGTTGAAACGGGGTTTGACTGGCTTATTACCGATCAAAAAATAGCTGTTAGAGCATATACAATGACTACCCTTTATTTATTCGGCTTACAAAAAAATTGGATTCATCCCGAACTAAAACACTTAATTAGTACTAAAATAATACATGAAAGTAAAGGCTGTAAAGCTAGAGGTACTAAAATATTAGAACTAATTAGTAAACATTCATAAAACATTCATTTCGGAAACAAATTTATTTCTTTTGAAAAGTCTTTACCTTTTTTTAACAAAAACCTTTATAAATTAATTGTAATTAATTAAAATTATATATTATGTTAAAAAAAATTAAAAGATTAGAGGGTGTTAAAAAATTAAAAACTTCTGATTTAAAAAAAGTTACAGGAGGTTGTGTTACTTACGATTTAGCTTTTGTTTGCTATGAAGATGGTAATTGTTGGGATTCAAACATTGATTTATCTGGAGATTATATTATGTGTGTTCCTACAGTTCCTGTATTTTAATCTAACTTTTTTCCCCTTGAAAATAATATTTAATCATTTTCGGAAACAAATTTACTTCTTTCGAAAACTTTTCAACTTTTATATCATCAAATCATTCTACATTGATAACAATATTAATAATTAAATTATAAGTTATGTTAAAAAAAATTTTAAGTTTAAGTGGTGTTCAAGAGTTAAATAATGCTAAAAAAAAAGTAATCAATGGAGGTGCCAATGATTATTTATGCTTTAAAGCTGATGGATCAAGTTTTAATTCTGGTACTGATGTATCGTCTTCTTCAGTGAACTGTTCACCTATTGCAGAAGTTGCTGCTAGTGATGATGACTATTTTGAGTTTAATTACAACGATCATATTAGACCATAATCTTAAAAGAAATCAAACTATAATAGCCATGTAAAAAACATGGCTATTTTTAATTAGATATTAGTAGGCTTTCTATACCCTTGAAAAGGTTGTTTTAACAACTCTTTTAAATTAGAGTTGATTTCTTCATCTGGAAATGTATCAACACCGTATACTATTTTTTCGCGGTCTAATTCCATATAAGTACCAAATACTCTATCCCAAATAGAAAAAATATTCCCATAATTACTATCAGTATAAGGCAATAAATTATGATGATGCACTTTATGCATATCTGGAGAAACTATAACATAACTCAATATCTTATCTAATTTTTTAGGCATTTTAATATTTGCATGATTGAATTGAGTTAAAACTAAAGAACAAGATTGATACAACATAACAACTGCAATAGGAACTCCTACTAAAAACACACCTAATAAAGTAAATATGAATCGTATTATACTTTCAATAGGATGATGTCTGTTTGCTGTTGTGGTGTCTACTTTATGATCTGTATGATGCACTAAATGTACCATCCATAACGGCTTTACCTTGTGCTCTACAAAATGTGCTAAATAAGCTCCAAAAAAATCTAAGAAAAATACTCCTAAAAAAACATAAAGCCATAATGGCATTTTAGGTAAACTATTTATTAGTCCAAAGTTATTTTCTTGCACCCAATCAGCCGTTTTTAATAATAAAAAAGCCAACAAAAAATTAATTACAATAGTAGTTCCTGTAAAAAACAAATTAGGAAATGAATGTTTCCATTTATTGTACTTAAAATTAAATAATGGTATGGCGCCTTCGAGTAACCAAAAAAAAGTTATTCCTCCAACAAGTATTAAACTTCTATGAGCTGAAGGAATTGTTTCAAAATAATTTATAAGGGTTTCCAATATGTACTAGTTTTCCTTAAAAATAAAAAAAAGTTTTGAGTTAGTCTTTTCTTTTTTAATAATCTACAATTTTTGTAAAAAAACTTCTACTTCATCTTTTTGATGTAAAGTTTAATTTTTTTTCCTAATCGAAATCTACTTGACCTAACTAACCGCTTCAAGTAATACATTTCTAAGAGTAGATATTTTTTTATTTGATAACCCTAATTTTATAAAGCTACATAATTCTCGCCCTGACTTACTTAAAGTTGAAAAATATTTTTCTAAATATCTGTCTTTTTATTTTTTACTAAGTTATATTCAAGCTTCTTAAAATTAAAAATAACAACCCTTACACCAATTCATTACACTAAAAATTCTATCGTTGCTTTTTAGCTCTAGGTGATCTTCTAACTTTTTCATTAGATTTTAAAGGTAAGCGCTTTTTTAATTCTTCAACAATTCTATAAGTAGCAGGGCAAATCTCAGTATTGTTTATTGTTAAATCTGAAATTTGAGCAAACTTTTTACGATTGGTATGTGGATATTCAGCACATGCCTTTGGCCGAACATCATAAATATAACAAGAATTATCTCGTTCATCTAAAAAAGTACAGGGTGCAGATTTCAACACCATAAAATCGTCTGAATCTCTTTCTAAATATTGATCAACAAAGTTATGAACTTTCATTTTTAAATGTTTTGCTACTCGTTCAATATCTTTATCAGTAAAAATTGGAGATGTTGTTTTGCAACAATTACCACAGTCTAAACAATCGGTTTTTTCAAACTCTTCATCATGAATTTCTCTAACTATTAAGTCTAAACGTTTTGGCGTTCTCTTTTTTAAAAGTTGAAAATATTTTTTATTCTCTTCTAAAGCGTCTTTTGCTAATTTCTCTAAATTTTCTAAATCTTTATCCATCATTCAACAGTTTAAATATAACTATAATTCTATTAATTATTTTCTTAAAATCTAAAAGAAAACTAGACGCCTTTTTAGCATTTTAAATCATTGCAAAAATACCTATATAAATTGTTAGAATCACTTTAAATATCATCCAAATAAATTATGTAATTTTGCACATCAATTTTTAATAAATAATGAGTATTCAAACCTTAATAGAAACTAAAGTAAAAGAAGGATTTTTAGCCTTGTATAATATTGAAATTCCAAGTGTTGAATTTCAAGCAACTCGTAAAGATTTTGAAGGAGACATCACTGTTGTTGTGTTCCCTTTACTGCGGTACAAAAAAGGAAATCCAGTTCAAATTGGTGAAGATTTAGGTAAGTACTTAGTAGAAAACATAGAAGAAATAACTAATTATAATGTAGTTAAAGGTTTTTTAAATTTAGTAATTGACGATTCTTTTTATGTAAACTTCTTTAACCAAATTTCAACTAACACTTCATATGGCTTTGTAAATGAAAACAAGATTGATGCTCGTATGGTTGAATATTCATCTCCTAACACCAACAAACCTTTACATTTAGGGCATGTTAGAAATGTGTTACTTGGATATTCGGTTGCTGAAATATTAAAAGCATCTGGAAAAAAAGTTTACAAAACTCAGATTATTAACGATCGTGGTATTCATATTTGTAAGTCTATGTTGGCTTGGGAAAAGTTCGGTAACGGAGAAACTCCAAACTCAACAGGTTTAAAAGGTGATAAATTAGTAGGTAATTATTATGTGAAGTTTGACCAAGAATATAAAAAAGAGATTGCTGCGTTAATTGCTTCTGGTATTTCTGAAGATGATGCAAAAAAGCAAGCTCCGTTATTTATCGAAGCTCAAGAAATGCTTCGTAAATGGGAATCTGGTGATGAAAAGGTTGTTGCTTTATGGGAAACTATGAATGGATGGGTGTATAAAGGTTTCGATGTTACTTATAAAAATATAGGTGTAGATTTCGATAAATTATACTACGAGAGTAATACTTACTTATTAGGTAAAGATGTTATTGAAGAGGGGTTAAAAACGAATGTTTTTTTTAAAAAGGAAGATGGTTCTGTTTGGTGTGATTTAACTGATGAAGGTTTAGATGAAAAACTAGTATTACGTTCAGATGGAACTGCTGTTTATATGACGCAAGATATTGGTACTGCCATTCAACGTTCTAAAGACATGCCTGATGTTGGTGGAATGGTATATACAGTTGGTAATGAACAAGATTATCACTTTAAAGTATTATTCTTAATTCTTAAAAAGTTAGGGTATTCTTGGGCTAGTCAACTGCATCATTTAAGTTACGGAATGGTTGATTTACCTTCTGGAAAAATGAAATCTCGTGAAGGTACAGTAGTAGATGCAGATGATTTAATGGATGAAATGACTGATACAGCGCGTACTATTTCTCAAGAATTAGGGAAATTAGAAGGATATTCTAATGAAGAGAAAGAAGAATTGTATAAAATTATTGGATTAGGAGCTTTAAAATACTTTATCTTAAAAGTAGATCCTAAAAAGAGAATTTTATTTGATCCAAAATCTTCGGTAGATTTTCAAGGAAATACAGGGCCTTTTATTCAATACACCTATGCTAGAATTCAATCAATTATAAGAAAAGCAACTTTTGATTATTCTCAACCTGTAGCTATTGAATTACACGATAAAGAAAAAGAATTAATTAAGCAATTAGAATTATATCCTGAAATAATTCAGCAAGCTGCTAATAATTATTCACCAGCAGTTATTGCAAATTACACCTACGAATTGGTTAAAGAGTTTAATTCTTTCTACCAAAACGTACATATTTTAGGAGAAGAAGATCAAGATAAAAAAACATTTAGAGTTCAGCTAGCTAAAAAAGTTGCTAATACTATAAAGTCTGCATTTAATTTATTAGGAATTCAGGTTCCTGAAAGAATGTAGAAAAGTTAGCAGGTATTCCTGCGTTAGGGATTAGGGCGGCATCCTTTTTAAAACATTATAAAGTAAGCGTCTTTACGAGGACAAGGGACGAAGTAATCTCATAGGATTAAGAGATTACCACAGTTTACAAAAAAGTAAACTTCGTAATGACACGTTTTAAAAAGATATAGAGGAAAGCCCGTTAAAACGCCCAAAACAATTTATTTGTGATTTTTATTAGTAAAATCATTGAAACCGTAGAATAATAATATAACAAACAACAAGTAAAATAAACGACATGAAATACGACGTATTAATAATCGGAAGTGGTCCTGGAGGTTATGTAACAGCTATTAGAGCATCTCAATTAGGCTTTAAAACTGCTGTAATAGAAAAAGAAAACTTAGGTGGAATTTGCTTAAACTGGGGATGTATTCCTACAAAAGCTTTATTAAAATCTGCTCAAGTATATGATTATTTAAAACATGTTGATGAGTATGGATTAAAAGCTGAAGCTATTGATAAAGACTTTGAAGCTGTAATTAAGCGTAGTCGTGGTGTTGCTGAAGGAATGAGCAAAGGAGTTCAGTTCTTAATGAAGAAAAATAAAATTGACATCATTGATGGTTTTGGTAAAGTTAAACCTGGTAAAAAAGTAGATGTTACTGCTGAAGATGGAACTGTTACTGAATATAGTGCTGATACTATTATTATAGCTACAGGTGCTCGTTCAAGAGTGTTACCAAACTTACCTCAAGATGGTAAAAAAGTAATTGGTTACCGTGAAGCTATGAGTTTGCCAAAACAACCAAAGTCTATGATTGTTGTAGGTTCTGGTGCTATTGGTGTTGAGTTTGCACACTTCTATAATTCTATGGGAACTGAGGTAACTATCGTTGAATTTATGCCAACTATTGTTCCTGTTGAAGATAAAGATGTTTCTAAACAAATGGAACGTTCTTTTAAGAAATCAGGTATTAAAATAATGACAAGTTCTTCTGTTGAATCTGTAGATACTTCTGGAGATGGAGTAAAAGCAACAGTTAAAACTAAAAAAGGAGAACAAATTTTAGAAGCTGACATCGTATTATCCGCTGTTGGTATTAAAACTAACATCGAAAACATTGGTTTAGAAGATGTTGGAATTATTACTGATAGAGATAAAATTTTAGTAAACGATTGGTATCAAACTAATATCCCTGGATACTACGCAATTGGTGATGTAACTCCTGGGCCTGCACTTGCTCACGTTGCTTCTGCTGAAGGAATTACTTGTGTTGAAAAATTAGCAGGTTTACATACAGAAGCTATTGACTATGGAAACATTCCTGGTTGTACCTATGCTACTCCAGAAATTGCTTCAGTTGGATTAACTGAGGCCAAGGCAAAAGAAGCTGGTTATGAATTAAAAGTTGGTAAATTCCCATTCTCTGCATCAGGAAAAGCAAAAGCAGCTGGAACTCCAGATGGTTTTGTTAAAGTAATTTTCGATGCTAAATATGGTGAATGGTTAGGTTGCCATATGATTGGAGCTGGTGTTACAGATATGATTGCAGAAGCAGTTTTAGGTCGTAAATTAGAAACTACAGGACATGAAGTTTTAAAAGCTATTCACCCTCACCCTACTATGAGTGAAGCGGTAATGGAAGCTGTTGCTGATGCTTATGATGAAGTAATTCATTTATAAAAAAATCAGAAAACATTTTTATATAAATAAAAAAAGAGCGCAAGATGCGCTCTTTTTTTATTCTGTAATAATTAATTATTCGTAGATCTTACTGTACCAATGTTAAATGAAGGTACTGGTAATTTTAGTCCAAAAAACCAATAAGGATCACCAGTAAATACATTAATAGCTATCCCAGACTGCACATAATCATGAAGTAAAGAAACTACAACACCAACTCCTAACTCGGGAACATCATCAGCATCAAAATCTGGTGCAGACATATGTAAACCTACTCCCCAATCAAAAATTCTATTATAAGTGACACTTTTTCTTCGTGCTTTTTGATCCCAAATACCTTTAAAAATTAAATTATAATATGGTGCCATTTGAAACTGCGTTTTTACTTCAGTATTTGCTAATGGATCAGCAAAAATAACACCTACAGATCCTTCTAAATGAGGAAGAACTTTATACATATAAACCTCTCTATTTTCACTATATAATAATTTTTTCTTTGAATTAACTTCTAACTTAAAAGCAATTCTATCTCCACTTTTTCTTTTTCCTGTAGTTATTAAATCTAAATCCGTTTGCTTAGGTATATCCTTTAATGATAATTTAAATACTTTATTACTAAATTTCAACAATGAAAAATCAATAGGTGTCCCTGATAATAGTTCATTTATAGCACCTACAATTTCATTGTTAAAGGCAATTCTTATCCATGAATCTAAATTATCTTTTAATTTATTTACTGTACTCTCTAAATTTTCATGACTTCCTAACGCTTTAATTTTAGTATATAATGAAGTACTCTTTATTAAAAGTTTCTTTCCTTCTTTATCTATTAAATCTATATCATTTTTAATTTGAGATATCACTTGAAAAACAATACTCTGATTATTAAATGTTAAATTTTCATAATAAGTAACTCGTTCTTTAATTTCTTTCTCAAAAACTTCTAAATCGCTTTTAAAACTAGTAAAATCAACAATAATTTGATTTACCTCTGTTGCAACAGGTAGCGCTCTTAAATCTTCATTAATTTGATTTACAAGCATTTCTAATTCATTAGAAAATATCTTTTTTAAATAAGTTAATTGATTATTTACTATATTTTTTAAAGCCGTAAGTCCACTAGTTTTATTCTCCTGAGCTAATTTACTGAATTCTTCAAATTCTTTTAACTGTTCTTCAGTAGGTAAAATTTGCCAACGTTGTACCTCATACGGTTTTTTAGGTGCTATAGAGTCAAAACCAGGTAAGTGTAATGACTCTGTTTGCCCATTATTAGATAACCAAGCACCAAATTGAACATAAACACCTTCTTTATCTGCATATTCTTCAAGTTCCTTTATTAATTTATCTAATTCTTTTTGAGCTGCATCATACATGTATTCCAACCTGTACCTTTGAAAATTAACATTCTCCTCTTTTAAAATATCAGCTAAATCAATAACGTCTCTGGCTATTTTACTCATTTCTCTAGCCCATTCCTTGTTTTTTTCATTACTAGTATCTTCTTTAAATTCATTGTAATTATAAGCACTCAAAGTAGCATTAAATGATTTTAAAAGACTTTTCCTAGACTCCAATATTTTAGTGAAAAACTTTATTTTTTCTACAATACTAGTTGAAACTCCATTTGTGTTTTGTCTTGCTTTTTCTAAAATTACATTTTTATTTAGATCAATTTGTAAAACACTATTAATATCAACAACTATGTTATTTTTATAATCATCCTTGTTTTTTTCGTAACCGCCATCTCTATCTCTTTCCAAAACTGAAATAACTTTTTCTTGTCCTATACTAGTTATACTTTGTATGAGTAATAAAACTAAAAAAATATAATGTGATGCTTTCATCTTTTCTTTTTTAAATACTTAAATTTTTATCAAATGCCCAGGCTCTAAAAATTGATCTTTCTATATAATACATAGGCTTATTAGCATACTTTTGTGTTAACACTGCATCTCCAATATTATTAAAAACATTAGTAATTGAAAAAAAGATGTATTCTTGAATAGCATCCCATTTTATTGTATCTAATCTAGGATTTACATGTAGACTACTCAATAAGTCATTTAGCAATACAGGGTTCTTGGCCTGAACTACACGAACTCCTTTAAAAAAATGATCATCTGAATTAATTAAAGAAGATATTTTTGTTAAAACTGTTTCAGCTGTATTGCTATTACCTATTACTAATAATATTACAACTGGATCATTGAATAAATCATTCAATGTTGCTTCTGCATCAGCTTTGTTTGTTTCTGATAAGAAAATAGGGTTAATCATAATGTTTGGTTATAGTTTTTAGTTGTTTACAAAATATTGAAAATTAATTAAATACTACAAAAGGTTTTGCACTAATTTTTATTAGTTATTACCCTATACTTCTTTTACTTAAATAAAAAATCTCAACGTTAAATTTAACGCTGAGATTTTTAAGTGCATAACTTTTATAAAAACTATTTAAATATTAATTTCTAATATAGAAAACCCATTTTACCTTGTTTATAATCTCTTAAAGCTTCCATTATTTCAGTTTGTGAATTCATTACATAGGGCCCCCAAGATGTTACTTTCTCTTTAATTGGTTCACCAGAAAGGAACAACAATACACTTCCTTTTTCAGCTTCTAACTCAATCCTACTTCCTTCTTCTTTAAAAGTTATCATTTGGTTTTCACCTTTCAATAAAGTCGTTTCTTTATTTATAATAGCTTTACCTTGTAATAAATACACAAGTGCTTTATGACCTTCAGGAACATCAAACTCAATTTTTCCGTTATTTTTAGCTTCAATAGTGAATACATTTACTGAAGTTTGCGTTTTTATTAACCCTTGTTTATTCTTCTGCCCTCCAGCAATTACTTTTAATAAAATACTTTTATCAATATTTTCAACAATAGGTATCTGTGATGCTTTAATATGCTGATAGTTAGCAGGAATCATTTTTTTATTAGCAGGAAGATTAAGCCACAATTGGATTCCTTCTAAATCTCCGGTTTTTTCAATAAATTCTTTTGTAGGTCCTTCAGAATGTACAATTCCTCTACCTGCTGTTACCCATTGAACATCACCTGCTTCTACAATCACTTCGTTACCTAAAGAATCTCTATGCAACTGTTCTCCTTTAAATAATAAAGTTATTGGTTCAAAACCTCTATGAGGATGTGCACCTACATCAAAAGGATTATTAAAAGGACTAATAGCATAAGGCCCATAATGGTGAAGTAATAAAAAAGGATCAACCATTTCTATACCTTCAACTGGCAAAGGTTGTCGTAACCTAATATTCCCCATATTTACTATAGGACTCTCACTTATTTTATGAACTATTTTTAAATCCATTTTATTTTTTTATCTTAATTTATCTAATAAATCACTTAACTGTACAGCTTCTTCTTCAGTTAAATTTTCAAAAAAATCAAATTCAATGGTATTACCAATATCAGATAGTAATGTTAAACCACTTTCAGAAATTTTTATAAACACTACTCTTCTATCTGTATTGCATCTATATCTTTCTATAAACTTTTTATCACATAATTTATCCATTAAACGTGTTGCATTGGGTGCACGTTCAATCATTCTATCTTTTATTAATTGTACTTTTACTGGCTTACCTGCTCCTCGTAAAATTCTAAGAATATTATATTGCTGTGGTGAAATACCATAAGGTTTAAAAAATTCATTCTCCTTACTCGTCAACCAATTTGCAGTATATTTAATATTAATAAAAGCTTTTACTTTATCATTTGGAAACGTTGATTTAATGTCTTTTGAAATATCTCCCATTTCTTTTATTTTTTCTCTTACAAAATTATAAAAACCTTAAATAATTACCAAGGAATATATTTACAATTCATAATATGTAAACTCAAATTATAATGAAGTTTTTAACTTATTAACCAATTCTTTTAGTTGGTCATTATACTCTTCATTAATTAAACCACCGTCTTTAAAATTTTCAGAAAAAGAGGGTAAAGAAAAATCTGCTACAATTCTTCCTCCCATATAAGGAAAACCGGCTTTTGCTATAGATAGAACTGAACTTCCTCCTCTAGCCCCAGGTGAAGTTGCCATTAAAAGCATTGGAATATTATTCCACAATTTTTGCTGAATTCTTGACATCCAATCGTATGCATTTTTAAAAACTGCTGAAAAATTACCATTATGTTCTGCTAAAGAAAGTATAATACCATCAGCACCATGAATTTCATCTAAGAACTTACTTGCATTTTTTGGAATACCATTATTTGTTTCTTCATCAATTCCGTAAACTGGAAGTGTAAAATCATTTAAATCTAAAACTGATACTTCAACATTATCTAACAAACTACTTGCATACTCTGCTAATTGTTTATTAATTGAATTAACACTATTACTACCTGCAAATACTACTACTTTTTTCATTTTTTATTTAATTTTTGAAATTATAGGTGTTTCACCCTTTACCATTTTTGCTACTGGACATTTACCAGCTATTTCCAATAATCTTTTTCTTTGTTTATCGGTTACTTCTTTTTCAAAAGAAATTTCTTCTTCTAATATTTTTTGAACACCTTCAGAAGTTAATTTTTCCTTTTGATAAACATTAACTGTTATTTTACCTAAATCCCACCCTTTGTGTTTTGCATACATCCTAAGTGTCATTGATACACATCCACCTATTGCTGTTAATAAATACTCAACTGGTGTAGGACCGTTATCATCACCTCCTTTATTAGTTGGTTCATCTATAACTACAAAGTGATTTCTCATTTTAGACTCAGCTAAATAATCACGATTACTCAATGTTACTTTAGAAACTGTTGTTGCCATATTATGCTTTCTTATCAAAGATATATGAAACAACCAATAAAATTAATGCCACTAAAGCTGCAAATTGCCCACCATCTGAAATCATTACATGCGCAAAAAACGCCAAAATAAAAGCAAAAAAGAATCCTGCATACGCCCATTCTCTGAAAAACTTTCCTTTAAAAAACCAAATGGCAATTAAACCTAAAATTTTTGCAATTGCGTATGGATATATTATATAAGTTGGATATCCAAACCCTGTGAACATTCCTGCAACTTCTGCATGATTAAAAAAATACATTCCTGCTGAAAACAACATTAACAAAGTCAATAAACCTGTTGATACGTAAAAAATAATTTTATTCTTATTCATTGTGTTATATTTTAAATTTAATGCAAATATACATTTTATTTTCCATGGCATATAATTTTACGGAAAATATTATTTATACTAATATAAATTAATTTGATATTAAAAATTTATTATATTTGCATAAGTACTTATATAAATACTTATTTAAAATATGGTAGACGCATTAAAAGGTATAGGAGAAATTGGCATGGGGTCACGACTTAAAAGGGTTAGTGACTATATGATGCGAGAAACTCAACTAGTATATAACGAATTTAATATAGATTTCGACCCCTATTTATTTCCTATTTTCAAAATCATTAAAAATAAAAATGGTGTTACGAATACTGAGATTAATGCTAGTTTAAAAACATCACAACCCGCAACTACTCAAACTCTTAACAAACTGATAAAAAAACAACTTATAATACTAAAAGAAGATAAACATGATAAGAGAAAGAAAATTATTTTCCTATCAAAAAAAGGAATTGAACTAATACAAAAGATAACTCCACTTTGGGAAAGTATTGAACATATTATTAAAGAATACACCGCTATACAATCAAATTCATTAATTGAACATCTAAATATTTTAGAAGAAAAATTTAATCAAAAAGATTTTAGTCAAGCGATAATTGAACATGTAAAAATGAATACAACAACAAAAACAATTGAAATTGTAGATTTTAAAAATGAGTACTCAACTTCTTTCTACAACTTAAATATTGAATGGTTAAAATCCTTCTTTTATGTAGAAGCCTTTGATGAAGAAGTATTAAGTAATCCTGAAAAATATATTATTAATAAAAGAGGACATATTTTCTTTGCAAAATTAGGCGCTGAAATTGTTGGAACCGTTGCTCTAATGCCAAAAGATGGTACTTATGAGTTAACAAAAATGGCAGTGTCACCAAATTACAGAGGCCATAAAATTGGTCAACTATTAATGCAACATTGCATTGACTTTGCTACTAAAAATAACTTTAAGAGCTTAATATTATACTCTAATAGAAAACTTGAAAACGCTATTTATATTTATAGGAAATATAACTTCATTGAAATTCCTGTTGAAGAAGACTCTCCATATGAACGAAGTGATATTAAAATGAAATTAAACCTAAACTAACTTTTAAATTATGAAAATAGAATTAAATAAAGAGGCTAATAAATTACAAAACTATTTTTCCCCTAAAATAATTTCTGAAGTTAATGATGAATACGTTAAAATAGCAAAAATTAAAGGTCAAGAAATTCCTTGGCACAATCATGATAAAGAAGATGAGTTATTTTATATTATTGAAGGTTCTCTTTTAATGGAAATAGAAAATAAACCTAATTTTATAATGAATACTGGCGATTTATTTGTTGTACCAAAAGGTATAAACCATAGAGTTTCTTCATCTGAAGATTGTTTAATCATGCTTATTGAAACTAAATCTGCAAAACATACTGGCGATGTAGAATCTACAATTACAAAATCTATTGATGACCAAAAATATTAGTATTTATTATAGTAAGCATTAAAACTTCAATCGATACATCTAAATCTTTATTAGATAAAATTCAATCACTATGATTAAAACAATCTAGTGAATAGGTAATAAATTGTTAATACTAATTAGAAAAAATGAGTGAAATTCAAAATAAAATGTTTCAAGAAATTAGAAGCAAAGAAATATTTAACCAAGTACAACAATATTCGTATGAATATTTAAATTCTATTTTTAATAGGAACGTTTATCCTTCAGAAGAAGCACTAGATAATTTGTCTGTTTTTAATGAAGAACTTCCTGAAAATTCAACAAAAGCTACAAAAGTTATTGAGCAATTAAATACATATGGTAACCCAGCTACTACTGCAACATTAGGCGGTAGGTATTTTGGTTTTGTAGCTGGGAGTGCTGTTCCGGTAGGATTAGCTGCAAAAAGTCTAGGCACATACTGGGATCAAGCACCAGCAATGAATGTTCTTTCTCCCATTGGTAGTAAATTAGAATCTGTTGTAGAAAAATGGCTTGTAAATTTATTTAATTTACCAAAAAAAACCTCAGCAGGATTTGTTAGTGGAACATCAACAGCAAACTTATGTGGTTTAGCTGCTGCTAGATATCGAATTTTGGAAAGAAACAATTGGAACATCAATGAAAAAGGGCTTAGAAATTCACCCAAAATAAGAATTGTTACAAGTAAACAAGCACATTCTACAGTTTTAAAAGCTGTAGGTATTTTAGGCTTAGGCAAAGAAAATATAGAATGGGTAGATGTAGATAAACAAGGGAGAATTATACCCGAAGAAATTCCTGAATTGGATGCAAACACTATTTTGGTATTACAGGCTGGTAATGTAAACAGTGGAGCTTTCGATAATTTTGAAATTATTTGTGAAAAAGCTAAAAAAGCCAATACTTGGGTACATATTGATGGAGCCTTCGGATTATGGGCCGAAGCAGTAAATGAATTAAAATATTTAACTAAAGGGCTTGAAAATGCTTCCTCTTGGGCTGTAGATGGTCATAAAACATTAAATACTCCGTATGATTGTGGAATTATACTATGTGCAGATCAAGAAGCTATGACTTCTGCACTTCATATGTCTGGTAGTTATATTGTAGAAAGCTCGGAAAGGGATGGGATGTTTTATACTCCTGAAATGTCTCGTAGAGCTAGAATAATAGAGTTATGGTCAATAATGAAATATCTAGGAAAAAAAGGAATCGATGAAATGATTTTAACAATGAACCAAAGAGCTAAACAGTTTGCCAATGAAATAGAAAAAATAACTGGCTTTTATGTTGAAAATGAAATTGTTTTTAATCAAGTAATTGTAAGATGTGATTCAGATAAAATTACAGAGAATGTTTTACTTAATATTCAACAGTTAAGAGAATGTTGGTTAGGAGGTTCAATATGGTTTGAAAAAAAAGTAATGAGAGTTAGTATTTGCTCTTGGGCAACAACAGAAAGTGATATTACAAAAGCTGTCAAATCATTTGAAAAAGCACTAGAAAAATCAAAAAAATAAATACTTTTTTATTTAATTTGAATAGAACACCTTTTTAAGTTATTAATTAACTATACCTCATAATTATTAAAAATTTGATTTTAAAAAACATAATAAACAATTGTAACTGGGAAGATATTCAACTTGAGTTAATAAAATATTATCCTGAGTTAAAAAATACTATTTCTACTTTTAAAAAAGTATTTATAGAATTAAATAATCTTCCTATTGTAGAAAATGAATTTATTCTTTTTATACAGAAAGTAGAAATTGAAGGCGAAGATTTTTATATTCGAGTTTCTGGAATTGGTGAAATTAATGAGTTAGGTAATTCATATAATATTTCAGCTATAAATTGGAAAAAATGGCTTGCCATGAAAATTCACCCAATTAGTTTAAAAAATTTCACAAATGCTGAAATAATTGCACACTCATTGTACGAAATGACATTTTTAGGTTTTAGTGAAAATGAAATTGATTCTAATCTAGAGAAAATTGAAAATTAATTACCAAACAAAATGATTATATTTGGTTTAATGACAATTAAAAAAGTAACGATTCAAGATATTGAAAGCTTAAAAGAAATAAGTAAATTGACTTTTATTGAAACTTATTCTTCTAAAAACAGCTATGAAAATATGGCTAAATATTTGGAAAATGAATTTTCTACTGAAAAAATTACAAATGATTTAACCAATCCAAAAATTGAATTTTACTTTGCTATACTTAACAAAATAATTGTAGGATATTTAAAGGTAAATTTCAAAGAAGCTCAAACTGAAATAAAAGATGAAAACGCACTAGAAATTGAACGTATTTATGTGTTAAAAGAATTTCATCGTAAAAAAATTGGACAAGCCCTTTATGAGAAAACAATTGAAATAGCCACAAGAAATCATATAAAATATATTTGGTTAGGAGTTTGGGAACAAAACTATAAGGCCATTCGCTTTTATGAAAAAAATAATTTTATTGCTTTTGATAAGCATGTTTTTATGCTTGGTAATGACAAACAAACTGACATTATGATGAAATTAGATATAAAAAAAGCATAATTAAAAAAACTACTGAAGAATGAAAATGAAATTCACACTACTACTCTACTTTTCATTATACGCCTCTGTATCATTCGCATGCCTATCTACAACTCAATTTAAAATATTTCCTATTGGTATAAGTAATTCAAAAATAATAACTTTTGATGTTTATATTTATAGAGGAGGATACATAGACAAGAAGAATACTGATGATTTTGTATTTCCTAAAACCTCGTGGTCTTTAAAGTCTTTTATCGGAATTTATGATTTAAATGGAAAATTAATATCTAAAGAAGCTCTAGATGTATCAGAAATAAGAAAAGACGAATACCTTAAAGGACTTAAAATTTCTTACAAAAAGGGAATTCAAACTATAAAAAGCAAATTTAAAAATTTAACTTTTTTTGAACCTGAATATATTTCATTTTGTAATTTTCAAAAAAAATGTGAAATTTTAGAAATTATTCATACTAAAAAAACTCAAAAGAATTTTTTAATCTATCAAAATAAAAAACAACTAATAAACTTAAATAGATTCAAAGAATTTAAAAGAAGTATGCAATATTCTGATGACTTAACTTCTTATTATATAAGTTCAACTAGAACATATAAAACTGATAAATTTGAAATTGTAATTGGGCATTTACAAAATGGACAGGGATTATCTACACACCAAACTTCAATTAATAAAAACAATAGCGAAAATAACAAGCTAGAAAACAAACCAGATTTTGAGTTCAATAAATTAGAAAATGCTGTTTATAAAGAACCTTTATTACATCATGCATATGGGTTTGATTTTCTTATTGTTTCCAAAAAACAAAAAAGGTAGTTTTGTTTCAAAACTACCTTTTTTCTAACTAATTTATTATCTATTCCAGTAAACAGAAGTCTGTCCGTATTGGAAATGAATAGGTTGATGTGATGGATCTTGTTGAAACATATATAACTCATGTGGAGGCTTTTCAAATAACATAATAATATCTGACCCTCCAAACCTAAACTTTCCAAACTCTTGGCCTTTAACTACTTTTTTGCCTTGAAGCTCAGTATACATATCAACACCTGATACTTGGCACATTCCTATTGGTAAAATAGCTACTTTTCCTACTTCTGGTCCTGCATCCATAATTACCAATCCTCTTGCTTGTGTAAACTCATATCCATTTTCTCCACCATCTGGAGCATCAAACTGTCCATTTGAAGCAGTTTCTACATTTAAATATACTTTACCTTCTACTGGTAAAATTTCTAAAATTTCACCACTTACTGGTGTATGAAAGCGATGATAATCAAACGGACTTAAAAAATAATGTATAAATGTACCTCCATAAAAATTCTCACCATATTTACTAAACTGCAATAGCTCATCTACAGTTCCAATAGTATGAGTTCCTTTCAATGTAATTTCATCAACATTTCCTTCTTTATCAATTGGATAAAAAGCTTTAAAAGTACAATCTGCTGGAGACACAATAGTTGTATTATCTTCAGGACTTGCTATAGGACGTAATGGAGATATTCCTGTTTTTGGATCTGCTTGATTAAACTCTCTATAAAAAAATTGATTGAAAGTTTTCCAACTTTTTTCGTTATCTGAATATAAAGGAAAATTATAAACGCTTTCTCCTAAACTATTTTTATCATCTTTAAACGATTTTAAAGTTTCATCATTTAATGATGCTTCAGTATCTAAGAAAGTACCCCAAGCATTTGCAAAACTCACCAACCAATTGGCAAATTCAGGATAGCTTTGCATTGTTTTTCCTTCTGAGTCTTCTTGATCTATTAACCAATATGATTGGCAAAGTAAATCATACACTTTTTGATTGTATCCATTTTTTGTTCCATCACTTGTCCAAGCATTTGGATATTCAGGATCTCTACTTTCATTAGGAATCATTTTCACATAAAGATCTAAATAATCATAATAAGCATCAACAGTTACTGGCCAACCTTTACCTTTAAACTCTTTATCAATTGCTTTGTAAAGATCATTGTTTAAAGGAGGTATATTTTTATCAGGACTACCATATTTAGATAATTCAACTGCCTTTTTTAATGATTCTCCCAAACTTTTTGACATTGCTGAATCGCCATCTAAAATACTTTTCAGTTGCTCAACAACTGCTTCATGAGTTTTAATAGTTTTCACTGCCTCCATAATTAATAAAGTTTTAAATAATTCCTACTCTTTTAAAATAGGTTTTTCGGATACCACCTATAAAAACAATCATAGCCAATCAATCAAAATCTAGTATTATTTACTTTAAATATTAAATGATTAAACAACATCTGACACAATAAGCTCGACTAATAATTATAGAGTCAGACAATTCAAATTTGTAGAATTAATAAGTTTATTTAAAAAAAAATGTCATGAATATATAGTTTTCACTCATAAAAGCAACAATTATAGTAATAGGAGAAATAAAATAATCAGTAATACAACTATACCTAAAACTTAGGCAGTTATTAATACTCTTTTAAAACAGGTAATTGAATATTAATAACTGTGAGATAAGTTCTAATATTTATTCTCTGTTTGTTTTCTTAAAAACTGTAGATTTCTTTTTAAAAGTCATGAATATAAATAGAATACCATTACATTTATTAAGTAATTAAATAAAGCAACAATGTTTTCTGAAATATCTAAATTTTTCAAAACTGAATACCCCTTAAATGAACATGGGTTAGAAGAACTTTTTTCTCTATTTAAAATAGACCATTATAAAAAAGGAAACTTGATATTAAAAGAAAATGAGAAAGAAAAACAACTACGCTTTCTTAACAAAGGTTTAGTTAGAGAGTTTTATTCAAACCATGAGAAAGAAATCAACATAAATTTTTATACAAAACCCCTATTCATTACTGATTTATTAACTTTTAATCAAAACTCTACTACTCTTAAAAATCAAGAGTGTCTCTCTTCTGTAGAAATTTTAAGTATTGAAAGAAAATCATTTTTTAATCTTTTAAAAAAATATGAATGTGGAAAATCATTTGTTGAAGCGTCATTTCAAAAACTATTAAAGCAAAAAGAATTACTTGAATTTAACCGTATTACCAAAACACCAGAAGAATTATATAATGAACTAATTATATATAAATCCGATTGGCTTCAATCTATACCTCAATACCATATTGCTTCATACCTAAACATAACTCCTGAAACATTGAGTCGTATTAGAAAAAGAATTTCTTGATTTGAATCAATGGTCATTATTTATTTAGAATAGACATTTGTATAAATATTATACGTATGTTAAAAATTCATCATATTAGAAACGCTACAATGGTTTTAGAAACCGAAAAAGACGTTATTTTAATAGACCCAATGCTAGGTGACCAGGGAATCATGCCTAGTTTTACACTTTTTAGGTATAAGGCTAGAAAAAATCCTACCATTTCTTTACCAAACAATACCAATTCAATATTAAATAAAGTAACTCATTGTTTGATTACACACCAACATCCTGATCATATTGACAATAAAGGAATACAGTTTTTAATTCAGAAAAACATTCCTGTTACTTGTAGTGTAAAAGATAAAAAAGCTTTTCTAAAAAAAGGGTTAAACGTAGTTAAAACATTAAAATACTGGGAGCAACAAAGTTTTTTAGGAGGTACAATTGAGGGAATTCCTGCTAAACATGGATATGGTTTTGTATCTAAATTAATGGGTAAAGTAATTGGGTTCTATATAAAATTACCTAATCAAAAATCAATTTACTTAAGTTCTGATACAATTTATACAGCTTCAGTTGATAAAGTTTTAATAAACTATAAACCAGCAATAAGCGTTTTAGCTTGTGGTACAGCTCAATTTGACTTGTTTAATAAACTTATTATGAATGTAGATGACATTTTAAAATTTGTAAAAAATACAAATGGTAAAGTTATTGCAAATCACATGGAGTCAATAAATCACTGTCCATTAACTAGAAAAAAATTAAAAAATATTTTAATAAAAAATAAATTAATAAATAAAGTCTGGATTCCTGAAGATGGAGAGTTTTTAGAAATAACCTAATACCTAAATCTAATAGCTTTACTACAAAAAACTCCACCAAAAGGTGGAGTTTCACTTCAAAATAACATAAAATTTATTACTTATAATAAATAATACATTCTCTTTAATTCCATTTAACTTTATAACTACACCTACGCTACAGCTATTTTCTTGCCACTTCCTATTTCCTTTTTAACTTCTTTAGTTTCAAATTGATTCGAAGTGTTTTTTGCTCCACCAGCTTTAAGCGCTTTATCTCCTGCAAAAAATGTTTTATGATCATCTCCTAAATTAGAACCTGCCATTCGTTGGTGTTTTACACAAGCAACTCCTTTTCTTATTTCTTGCCTTTGTACCCCTTTTACGTAAGCTAACATACCATCTTCTCCAAAATATCCTTTTGTTAAATCATTCATATGTAAAGCTGTTGTATGATACGTAGGTAACGTAATTAAATGATGGAATATCCCAGCTTCTCTTGCCCCGTCAATTTGAAAAGTTTTTATTTTTTCATCAGCACGATGACATAATTCTGAACCATCATATTGCTCATCCATTAAATTATTCCTGTCATATGGCGTCATATTCTCACCTTCAGCAAGCATCTCTTCATATACTTGATTTCTAAAATTAAGTGTCCAATTAAATGAAGGAGAATTATTATACACCAATTTAGCATTTGGTACAACTTCTCTAACCCTATTTACCATATGAGCTATTTGTCCAACATGAGGTGTAGGCGTTTCAATCCATAATAAATCAGCTCCATTTTGTAAACTTGTGATACAATCCAATACTACTCTATCTATATTTGAACCTTCTTTAAACTTATACAAACCGTTTGCTAATCTAACTGGACGTACCAACTTCCCTCCTCTTTTTATCAAAACTTCATTCTCTCTAATTTCATCAATTGTAACTTCTTTACATTCAATAAAATTTAAATATTTAGAAGCTAAATCACCTGGTTCATTACTTACAGGTAATTTTTGAGTTAACCCCGCTCCTTCAGAATCTGTTCTAGCAACTATAATTCCATCATTAACTCCTAATTCTAAAAATGCATATCGAATAGCATTCAATTTTGCTATAAAATCTTCATGAGGAACTGTTACTTTACCATCTTGATGTCCACATTGTTTTGCATCAGAAACTTGGTTTTCAATTTGAATAGCACAAGCACCAGCTTGAATCATTTTTTTTGCCAATAAGTATGTTGCTTCTTCATTTCCAAAACCAGCATCAATGTCTGCTATAATAGGAACAACATGTGTTTCATAATTGTCTATTTCATATTGCACATTTTCGCCCAATTCTAACCTTCTAAATAAATCGTTTAATTCAATGGCATCAGCTTGGCGTAAAAAATCATAAATTTCTTCAATTAATGCAGGTACAGCCGTTTTTTCATGCATCGACTGATCAGGAAGTGGGCCAAACTCTGATCTTAAAGCTGCAACCATCCAACCTGAAAGGTATAAATACCTTTTATTGGTAGTTTTATAATGTTTTTTTACAGAAATCATTTTTTGTTGAGCAACAAACCCATGCCAACAACCAAGTGATTGTGTATATTCAGATGAATTTGCATCATATGCTGCCATATCTTCCCTCATTATACTTGCTGTATATTTAGCAATATCTAATCCTGTTTTAAAACGATTTTGAGAAACCATCCTTGCTGCATTCTGTGGATTAATAGCATTCCATGAACTCCCATATTTTTCCTTAAGACTTCTTACAGTTTCTAATGCAGAACTATAACTTTCGTGTGCTATTTTTTTCATAATTTTGTAATTGATAAAGGTTATTAATTGTATTGATAACTTGCCCTGTTAATGTTGCCGCATTGCAGGGCTATTTTTATAAATATTTATACGCTGGTAAGGTTAAAAACTCTTCAAATTCATTAGATAATACTAATGAATCAAATAATTCAATAGCTCTTTTATAATTTCCTTCAGAAAAAACCACATCTCCAACTAAATTTTTTATTTTCTTTATTTCTGATTTTTTATACTCATTATACATTGGCTCAGTAAATGTTCTTCCATCCTCTAACATTACTTCACTTTTTAACCATTGCCAAATTTGAGTTCTTGAAATTTCAGCAGTAGCTGCATCTTCCATTAAGTTATATAGTGCTGCTGCTCCATTACCAGATAACCAACTTTCTATATATAAAATACCTACATTTATATTTTTTCTTATACCATCTTCTGAAATAGTTCCTTCAGGTAACTCTACCAATGCTTTCTCAGTAATATTTAATTCACTTAATTGTTTATCTATTTGGTTCTTATTAGGCATATACTCATTAAACATATCCATTGCTGTAGAAACTAAGCCAGGGTGTGCCACCCAAGTTCCATCGTGCCCATTAATAACTTCTTGTTCTTTGTCTTTTTTAACTTTCAAAAAAGCAACTTTGTTAGCCTCTTCATTATTTTTTACAGGAATTTGAGCTGCCATCCCTCCCATTGCATGAACTCCACGCTTATGGCAAGTTTGAATTACTTTTAAAGAATATGCATTCATAAAAGGAGTACTCATAGTTACTTGATCTCTATTAGGAACCATAAATCCTTTATGGTTTCTAAACTTCTTTATATATGAAAAAATATAATCCCAACGACCACAATTTAATCCTGCCATATGATCTCTCAATTCATATATAATTTCATCTAACTGAAAACTTGCAGTTATAGTTTCAATTAAAACAGTTGCTTTTATTGTTTTTTGTGGTACTTCCATATAATCTTGAGCAAATACAAAAACATCATTCCACCAACGAGCTTCAAAATAATGTTCAAGCTTTGGTAAGTAAAAATAGGTTGCAGAATTAATAGCTAATAAACTTTTAATATTATGAAAGAAGAAAAGTCCAAAATCAACTAATGCACCTGACATTTTTTCTCCTTCTACTTCAATATGTTTGTCCTCTAAATGCAAACCTCTTGGACGAACAAGTAACGTAGCTACTTCTTTATTTAAACTATAAGTTTTATCTTTTTTCTCATTATAAAAAGAAATTGTTTTGTTTACTGCATCACGAAGATTTACTTGTCCGTTTAACAAATTAGTAATTGTTGGAGAATTACTATCTTCAAAGTCTGCCATAAATGTTTTTGCTCCAGAATTTAGTGCATTGATCACCATTTTTCTATCAACTGGCCCAGTAATTTCTACTCGTCTATCTAACAAATCCTCTGGTAATTCAGCACAAGTCCAATTAGTTTCTCTTATGTTTTTAGTTTCTTTTGGAAATTCAGGAAAATTTCCAGCATCAAAATATGCTTGATAAATTTTTCTATCCTCTAAAAGTGAAATCCTATTGGCATTGAATTTCTTATGTAACTCAATTAAAAAATGTAAGGCCTCGTCTGTTAAAATATCTTGATAGATATCTGTTTTAAAACCTTTTAAATTAATTTCTTTAACTAATGCTGCTGCTTTCATAATTATCATTTTTAAGAATTACACCGCAATGATAAAAAATATTTCCGAACTCCACAAGCGAACGTTCGCTATTTTTATTAAATTTTTAAAAATAATTTATTCGCTTATTATTTATATATTTGTTTTTATGCATATTGAAGACGAATACATTAGATTAATTTTTGGTTTAAAATTAAAGCAAATACGAACTGAGAAAAAGCTTTCATTATTTGGATTAGCAAAACTTACAGGGCTCTCAAAATCGTATTTAAATGAAATTGAAAAAGGAAAAAAATACCCCAAAACAGATAAAATTGTTTTGCTTTCAGAAAATTTAGATGTGCCTTATGATCATTTAGTTTCTTTAAAATTAGATAAAAACTTAGCTCCTATTGGTGAAATACTACAATCACAAATACTAAAAGAAATCCCTTTTGAGTTATTTGGTATTCAAGAGAAAAATTTAATTGATATTGTTGCTAATGCTCCAGCCAAAGTAAATGCGTTCATTAGTACTATTATTAAAATATCTCAAAACTACAACTTAACTAGAGAGAGTTTCTTCTTAGCATCACTTCGTTCTTACCAAGAAGCTCATAATAATTATTTTGAAGAAATTGAAGATCATGTTGAAGCTTTTGCTAAAGCTTATCATATAGATTTATCATCTAAAATTGAATCTTCTGACCTAGAAGAAATTTTAATTGAAGAATTCAACTACACGATTGACAATGAAGAACTTTCTAAATACTCAAACTTAAACGAGCTTCGTAACTTATATATTCCAGCAAAAAAAACACTTTTAATAAGTAAAGAAATATCAGAAGCTCAAAAAGCTTTTATTTACGCGAAAGAAATTGCTTACAATTTTTTAAAAATTGAAAATAGATTATTTACTTTCCCATGGATAAAATTTGAAAGCTTTGATCAAGTTTTAAATAATTTTATAGCTTCATACTTTGCTGGCGCTTTGATCATTTCAAAACAAAACTTAGTTCATGAATTAAAAACCTTTTTTGAATCTAAAACTTGGAGTAATGAAAATTTTAATATAATGATGAGAAAGTATAATTGTTCAGCTGAATCTTTTTATCAGCGTTTAACAAATATCCTTCCTAAATATTTCAATATTAAAAATTTATTTTTTCTACGTTTCACCCATAAAGTAGACTCGCCTAAATACAAACTAACTAAAGAGTTACACATTACACAACAGCAAACACCACATGCTAATAGAAATAATGAACACTATTGCAGACGCTGGATTTCAATTAATTCTATTCAAAATTTAGAAAACTCGAATGCATCAACATCTTTTGGTATTCAAACATCTTCTTATGAAAATTCAACTAATGAATACTTAGTATTATCATCAGCCACATCAGATCCTTTTAAGAAGGATGTAAGTAGAAGTATTTCTATTGGTTTACTTATATCACCACATTTAAAGAAAAGATTAAAATTTGCAAATGACACTTCTATACCTACAAGAAAAGTTGGTATTACTTGTGAAACATGCTCTATAAAAGACTGCAAAGAAAGAATGATAGAACCGTGGCGTTTACAAAGAGAACTTGATTTTGAAGATTTTGACAAAACAGTTTCTACCATTTTAAACACTTACTCTTAATATAAAATCAACATTATATTCAGTCTTTTTCAATTGAACATTATCTACTAATTTAGTACTTTAGCAATCGCTTACAAACAACGATAACAACATATGGACCTTACCTTTAATAAAAACGAAGATCATAATAAACTTTTAGCATCAGAATTACGTCAAAAACTTACCAAAGTAAAACTAGGTGGTGGCCAAAAACGTATTGATAAGTTACACGAAAAAGGAAAAATGACTGCTCGTGAGCGTATCGATTATTTATTAGATGACAATCAAAAATCTATAGAAATTGGTGCTTTTGCTGGTGAAGAAATGTACCAAGAACATGGTGGATGTCCTTCCGGAGGGGTTGTTGTAAAAATGGGATATATACAAGGTAAACAATGTATCGTTGTAGCAAATGATGCAACTGTAAAAGCTGGAGCCTGGTTCCCAATTACTGGAAAGAAAAATTTAAGAGCTCAAGAAATAGCTATAGAAAACAGATTACCTATTATTTATTTGGTTGATTCTGCTGGAGTATATTTACCTATGCAGGATGAAATATTTCCTGACAAAGAACATTTTGGAAGGATTTTCAGAAATAACGCAGTCATGAGTAGTATGGGAATTACTCAAATTGCTGCCGTAATGGGGAGTTGTGTTGCAGGTGGTGCTTATCTGCCAATTATGAGTGATGAAGCTTTAATTGTTGATAAAACTGGGAGTATATTTTTAGCAGGAAGCTATTTAGTAAAAGCTGCCATTGGTGAAACTATCGACAACGAAACCTTGGGTGGAGCTACAACACATTGCGAAGTTTCAGGTGTTACTGATTATAAAGCTAAAGATGACAAAGACGCTTTAAATAAGATAAAAAATATTGTAGATAAAATTGGTGATTATGATAAAGCTGGTTTTAGTAGAAAAGAAGCTTTTCCTCCTAAAGAAAATGAAGATGATATTTTTGGAATTTTACCAAAAGCACGTCATGAACAATATGATATGCTTGAAATTATTAAACGCTTAGTTGATAATTCTGAATTTGATCAATATAAAGAAGGTTATGGAAAAACCATCATTACTGGTTATGCTCGAATTGATGGATGGGCTGTTGGTATAGTTGCTAATCAACGTAAATTAGTTAAAAATGCTAAAAGAGAAATGCAATTTGGAGGTGTAATTTACAATGACTCTGCTGATAAAGCAACTCGTTTTATAGCTAACTGTAACCAAAAGAAAATTCCTTTAGTATTTTTACAAGATGTTACTGGTTTTATGGTTGGAAGCAAATCAGAACATGGAGGTATTATTAAAGATGGTGCAAAAATGGTAAATGCCGTAAGTAATTCAGTAGTTCCTAAATTCACTATTGTTATTGGTAACTCCTATGGTGCTGGTAATTATGCTATGTGTGGTAAAGCGTATGACCCTCGACTAATTGCTGCATGGCCAAGTGCTGAATTAGCTGTTATGAGTGGAGCTTCAGCTGCTAAAGTTTTATTACAAATAGAAACTGCTTCTTTAAAGAAAAAAGGAGAAGAAATTACTCCTGAAAAAGAAAAAGAGTTATTTGATAAAATTAAGTCTCGTTACGATAAGCAAATTTCACCTTATTATGCTGCTGCAAGAATTTGGACAGACGCAGTAATCAACCCTTTAGACACTAGAACTTGGATTTCAATGGGGATAGAAGCTGCTGACCATGCTCCTATCGAAAAGCCATTTAACTTAGGTGTAATTCAAGTTTAATACTATGCTTAATTTTGATTAAAAAAATATTAATTTTTGCTGTATTATTTTTTAGTACGCTAGTTCAGAGTCAACATACTGATTCAATTAAAACAGCCACCTATTTTATATCTAAAGGAAATAAAAATCTAAAAAAACAAAACTTTGAGCAATCAATAAAAAATTATCTTGAAGCTTTAAAAATTTTAGAAAACGAAAAAGATTCTATACAGCTAATTAAGGTTTACACAAATATAGGCGTGCTAAATGCACGCCTTAAAAATTTTGATAAAGCAATAATTTATTTACAAAAATCTTTATCACATATAAAAAAAGAAGATAATCTTAAACTTCAAGTATTATTTAATATCGCTGGTCTTTATACTGAAAATAGAGATATTACTTCTTCTTTAAAAATTAATCAAGAAGCAGAAACTTTAGCTAAAAAACTAAATAACGAAGCTGTTTTAAGTAATATTTACAACAACTTTAGTCTTTTATACAATCGTTTAAAAGAATATCCAAAATCAATAGAATACGGAGAAAAAAGCCTTCTTTTAAAAGAAAAACTAAAACTTTCTCCAGAAATAACCATCAATAATATTGGATATAGTTACCTACTTAATAAACAATATAAAAATGCAATTTTATATTTTAATAAAATTAAAAGCACAAAAAACAAAAGTCTACAACGGTTAGTTTTAAACAATTTAAAAGATGCTCATAAAAATTTAAGAGAAGACAATACTGCTCTTAATTATGCCAACCATCTTTTAAAACTAAAAGACTCACTATACAAGGCAGAACAAAAAGTTAAAGTAGCCTCATTGGTTGAAAAATTCGAATCAGAAAAAAAACAACAACAAATAGATGTTTTACATATTAAAAATCAATTGCAGCAAATAAAAATTAACAATCAAAAAAACATCTTTATTGTTTTATTTATTATTGTTTTATTAGTTTCTATTTTAATTTATTTATGGTTTAAAAACCAAAAAACTAAACAATCACTAAGGCAAGCTTCTTTAAAACATAAATTACTACAGACTCAATTAAATCCTCATTTTTTATTTCATTCATTAAATAGCATTCAATCATTTATTTATCAAAATAAAAAAGAAGAATCACTAAATTACTTGTCTAGTTATAGTAAACTAATGCGTTCTATATTTGATAGTGCTTCTACTGATTTTATTTCCATAAAAGAAGAGGCTAATACTATGAATAGTTATTTAGAACTTCAAAAAGTAAACTTTAACGAAGACACTGTTTTTTTAATTAATGTGGATTCTAATATTGAACATTTTTTAATTCCTCCTATGTTCATTCAGCCTTATGTTGAAAATGCAATTCAACATGGTATTAAAAACATTAAAAATGGAAAAGTAGAAATTACATATAGTAATTACAACAATTTAATTAAAGTTATTATTTTTGATAATGGAAAAGGAATCAATACCAGTAATAATAATAATCAACTGCTAGAACACTCTACAAGTTCAAGCGTACTAAAAAGTAGAATTAAAAACCTGGAAAAAACCCACTCTTACTCCATTAAAACGAGCATTAAATCGAATGATAATGGTACTATTATAACTTTACTTTTCCCAAAAAAAACTTCTATTTATGATTAGTTGTGCGTTAATTGAAGATGATAAAAATACAATTACAATGCTTAAGAGCATTATAGAAGAAAACTTTGATGCTATCAATGTAATTGGTTCTGCTTCGTCAATTAATGGTGCCTATGAATTAATTACAAATACAAACCCTACATTTATTTTTTTAGATGTTAATTTAGAAGATGGTGATGGATTTGAAATTCTAAATAAATTTAATTCTCCTAAATTTACTGTTATATTTATTACTTCTTACAGTAAATACGCAGTAGAAGCTTTCAAATTTAGTGCTATTGACTTTGTTCTTAAACCCTTCTCCCCATCAGACATTATTAAAGCCGTAAATAAAGTTATTCAAGAAGAACATAAGAATTATCTTGAAAAAATCACTACACTATACCATAACCACACATCTGGTCAAAAGAAAATAATTCTTTCAAATTCTGACAGTATTCATGTAGTTTCTTTAGAAGATATTTTATACGCAAAATCTGATAATAGCTATACTACTTTTTTCACTATAGATAAAAGAGAAATTTTAGTTTCCAAATCATTAAAGTCATTTGATGACCAACTTTCATCATATTTTTTCTTTAGAATTCATCAAAAGTACCTCATTAACTTACAACATATTAAAAAATTTAATAAGCGTAATGATGAAATTGTATTAATTAATGACACCTCCTTACCTGTATCTCAAGGAAAAAAAGCGGACTTATTGCACCTTTTAAAATCTTCAAGTTAACTATACCATATATTACAATTCAAAACAAACAACCTTAAATTCAAATAAAAAAAAAACAAATTCAAGTTTCCTTATTTCGTATAATGAAACGAATATTTTTTTACACTACCTTTAATCTAAAAATCATTTAATTTTTAGTAAACTTTATAATGAAACAGATTAGAAAATCAATTGTATTAATTATACTTTTATTCACTTTTACACCTAATATTCAAGCCCAATTTTGGAAAAAATTAAAAAAGAAAGCTGAAAACACAATTGTTAAGAAAGCCGAAAAAGAAATTGATAAAAAAATAAATAAAAAGAAAGAAAATAACGATAAAAAAATTGTAGAAGGAAATAATAAAAAAACACCTAAAAACGATTCTATAAAAATTTGGCGTAATTTTAAATTTATACCAGGTGAAAAAGTTATATTTTTTGATAATTTAAAATATGAAGAAGTTGGAGAATTTCCTTCTAAATGGGATCTTTTTGAAGGAGGCTCAGAAATTGCTTTATTCAACAATCAAAAAGTAATAATTCCTACGACTAAATACACCAATGCAATTTCTCCTTTATTTAAAAAAGACAATTATTTAGGTAATGAATTCACTATAGAATTTGATATTTATATAGATGATATTAATAATATTAATGACTGGCTTGATTTTAAAATATTTTTCACTGGCACAATTAAAAAATACAAAAGCTTAGGTTATGGTGGTGACATTACAATAACTCATAGAAAAAATAAGGTTGAGGGTAACATATATACTAAAGATCAAAGATTTTATCTTGAAAACATAAATTTTGGTTCAAAGAAAAGTTGGCACCATATTTCTATATCTTATTATAAAAAGAAACTAAAAATATACCATAATGAAAAAAGAATTGGTAACATTCCTAATTTCCCTACTGATATAAAAGGTTTTACCATAATTTTAGAGACTCCTAAGTCATTTGACAATAGGAAACTAGTTACTGGTATTAAAAATATACGTATTGCTCATGGAGGTGGGCAAATGTATAAACGTATAATGAGTGAAGGTAAATATGTTACAAATGGAATTCTTTTTAATTCAGGAAAAGCAAAAATAAAACTGCAATCTATGGGAATTATAAATAAAATAACTACAGTTTTAAAAGAAAATCCAGATTGGAAAATGAAAATAATCGGATACACAGATAGCGATGGGAGTGCAAATGACAACCTTAAACTTTCAAAAAAACGTGCTGATGCTGTTAAACAAGCGATAATACTTCAAGGAATTTCTGAAACACGATTAACTACTATTGGAAAAGGAGAAAACGAACCATTGAATACCAATAGTACTCCTGAAGAAAAAGCAAATAACCGCAGAGTTGCTTTTATTAAAATTTAGCTCACTTAAATTATCGAAATACTATTTAAAGCATAGAAGTATTGATTACAAATATGTTAAAATTAAAGAAAATCACTTTCAATGTATTTTTAGAAAGTGATTTTCTTTTTAAACCTTTATGATTTTTCTAAATTTGTTGTGTTCTATAAAACATTAACAAAGAAAACTTATGAAAAAAAAGATACTATTTTCTGCATTACTTATTTTACTTAGTATCATTATTTATCAAATCTATGTTTTCACCACTGTTGATGAAGACAATATTAATCCTATTTATTTAATTCCTGATGATGCTGTTTTTCTTATAGACACTGAGCGCCCTATAGACACTTGGGATGAGATTAGTAATAGTAATATTTGGAAACACCTACAAAAAAATTCTTATTTTAATACTGTTACTGAAAGCCTTAATAACCTTGACAAAACGTTTAAGGAACAGCAAAAAATAATACAATTTTTAGGCGAAAGAGACATCTTTATTTCAATACACGTTTATAAACCAAAAACATACGGATTATTTTATGTTGTTGATTTACAAAAAATTTCTAAACTAAGTTTTTTAAAAAGCTCTATTGCTAAACTTGCTGGTGAAGGATATAAAGCAACAAAGAGGCAATACCACAATCATGAAATAACAGAATTATACGATAAAAAAAAGAGAGAAACTTTATATATTTCTTTTATTAAAAATCAATTAATAGCCTCTTATACGCACGTATTAGTTGAAAATTCAATTGATCAATATTTAGAACCAGTTATTGGTAGAGATGTTGACTTTGTTGAAATTAACAAAGAAACTCCTGAAGATGGTTTATTTAAACTATTTATTCATTACAAATATCTTAATAAATACTTGTCTTGCTTTTCTAACAAAGTAAATTCTGATATTTTAAAAACTATTGGAAATACATGGCTATATTCTGGTTTTGATGTTGGATTAAAAGAAAGCACAATAATTCAAGCAGAAGGATTCACCAACTTTGACCTAAGTTCGGAAAGTTACTTGCGAGCTTTACAAAAGTCAGGAAAAGGAAAACGGTCTATAGCTAAAATAGCTCCTAAAAATACAGCACTCTATTTAAGTTTTGCTTTTGACAGCTTTGATGAATTCCATGAAAATTTCGAAGCCATAAAAGAAGAAAATCAAAATAATTTTAAAGCGTATACAGAACAGGTTACTGATATTGAAAACAGATTAGATATCAACTTAAAAGAACATGTTTTTAGCTGGATTGGAAACGAAATAGCTTTATTACATATTAATGATGCCATTTCTAAAAAACAAAAAGATGTAGCTGTTGTATTAAAAACAAATAGCATTAATAAAGCTAAAGAAAATTTAGACTTTATTTTAACAAAAATAAAAGAAAAAACACCTTTAAAATTCAAGCAAATAAATTACAAAAACCAAACTATAAACTTTTTAGACTTAAAAGGTTTCTTTAAAATGTTAGCGGGTGATTTATTTTCTAAAATGGAGAAACCATATTTTACAATTATAGATGACTATGTTATTTTTAGTAACAGTCCTAATACTCTAAAAGAGATAATTAATACACAATTAATTGGCTACACTTTAGCTTCTAGCAAAAAGTTTTTAGATTTCAATGATCAATTTGATGAGAAATCAAGTTTGTTTGCATACATAAATACTCCATACATTTATGATGATTTACTAAGTTTTACTGATAGAAAAACTCAAAGACAAATACATAAAAACAAAGATTATTTAATTTCTTTTTCTCAAATTGGACTTCAGTTAATTTCCAGAGGTAGTCATTTTGAAAATTATTTAGCAATTGCATACGAAAACCCTGTTGAAATTGGTAAGCAATTAAGAAACAATAAAAATTTAAAAAGAGATTTATTAAAAAAGCTTGTTAATGAAAATGATACAGCATCAGTAGCAATGACAAAAGAAACTTTTTTTAAAATACCCGAAATATTTCCAAATGATTTAAGTGCTTCAGAATTTATAAAGAAACACGATACTGGCACTATAAAATTTGAAGTTGAATTAAAAAACGGTTTAAAACATGGTGATTATAGTGAATACTATAAAAACGGGAATTTAAAAATAACAGGAAAGTACAAAAAAGGAGTTCAAATAGGTACTTGGAAAGCCTACAGGGAAAAAGATGAAGAACTCTTATTCAAAAAACGATTTTAAATTGTAAATATATTCTGCAATAATTACATTTGCAGGCATTAAAACTTAATTATTTAGAAATGGGAAGAGCATTTGAATTTAGGAAAGCTAGAAAAATGAAGCGTTGGTCAGCTATGGCGAAAACCTTTACTCGTATTGGTAAAGACATTGTAATGGCAGTAAAAGAAGGTGGCCCAAACCCTGAAACTAACTCACGTTTACGTGCTGTTATTCAAAATGCTAAGGCTGCAAATATGCCAAAAGATAATGTTGAACGTGCCATTAAAAAAGCCTCAGATAAAGATACTGCTAACTATAAAGAAACACTTTTTGAAGGATATGCCCCTCATGGAGTAGCCGTTGTAGTAGAAACTGCTACTGATAATAATAACAGAACTGTTGCTAATGTTCGTGCTGCTTTTAACAAATGTAACGGTAATATGGGGACATCTGGTTCAGTTATCTTTATGTTTGACCATACTTGTAACTTTAGAATTAATGAAGAAAGCTTACAAATAGACCTGGAAGAATTTGAATTAGAAATGATTGAGTTTGATGTAGAAGAAGTTTTTAAAGACGAAGATGGTATTATGATTTATGCTCCTTTTGAGCAATTTGGTGGTATACAAAAATATTTAGAAGAAAACAATTTAGAGATTTTATCTTCTGGTTTTGAACGAATTCCAACCACAACTACCAAACTTACAACCGAACAACAAGAAGAAGTTGAAAAGCTTTTAGAGAGATTAGAAGAAGAAGACGATGTTCAAAACGTTTACCATTCTATGGAAATGTAATCTCAACAAACATAGCATTCACAGCACTAACCCTCTATTTTACTAGAGGGTTTTATTTTATCTGTTTTTCTATTAGCAAATAAAAAAATTTTATAAATTTGAAAATAAAAAATTGCGAGAATAAAAACTACAGATATACATAAAGTAATATCAATACTTCTTTATATATTTACCTAAAGTTCCTTTTATCCGGAATTATAATCTGATAAACGAGAACTTTGTTCTCTATATAACGAGTTAGCAACAATTTGAGGAATGAACCATAAAAGAAAAG
>NZ_QOCC01000028.1:0-170902 GCF_003318185.1 Tenacibaculum sp. E3R01
CTTCGAAAACTAATGCTATTTGATCTGGAGTATTTTCTACTTGAGATGAAAAAATATTTATAATAGATTCTTTTTTTTCATAATCGATTACTTTACCTTTTCCTAAGGTAAGAACAGATTGTCTTTCTTCTTTAGTAATATAATCAATTTTTAAGGCGTAATCATCTAGATTATTTAATGAATTAGCACAAAAAACATTGAACCAGTTTTGATTCATTCTAACTTCTTGATTCAAAAAATCTTCAGAATTGAATTGCCATTCATAAGATTGATTTTCGTTATCAATTACCAATAAAACAGAATTTTTAGCTCCTTGAATCCCCTTATCATTCTTAAAACCAATAGCCTGATTAACAAAAACATCCTTTCCTTCTAACTTTGGGTATCTTACAAAAATATCTTTCGCATAACACCCCTTTTTAAGCAACTTACTGTATTGACTAGCAATAGCTCTAAGATGGTCTCCTATAGTTTTACTTTTATTAAATTTATATACAAATGGTAATCTGTTTTCTAAATAACATTGTTCATTATCATGTTTAGGAACATATACCACTACATTAACTATATCATGACCATTAATGCGAGATAGGTACAACAGTTTTAAACCAAAAATTAATTCTTCAAATGTTAAATCCAATAGATTCATTGCTTGTTTAAAAACCTTATCTTCTGGATATTTAGTTAAAAACAACTCTGAATTTATACTTTTTATAGGCAAATTGGTCCTCTCAAATTGTCTAATATACTTTTCGAAAAATTGTTCGTTTTTGTAAACTAGAGAACTCTCTTCTAATTTTAAAGTCTTTAATTTATTAATATTTAAAGCTTCTATTTTATGTCCTACTTTAAGAAAAGATTTGATTTCTTTCGGAATCTCTTGTCCGTCCAATAGAGTAATTTTAGTTAACATTACATCATTGGTGGCCGTAGCTATATTTATTGTTAAAGGGGCATTTGATACTTTTAAAATCGTTCCTGGATTTTCCTCAGATCTTGTTTCTAATATCGAGAATTTTCCTGTAACTAATGTATTTTTATCTAAATTCCACTTAGGTACCCCCAAAATATTCGGTTCGGTTGGACCAAAATCAAGTCCTCGAGTATATCGCCCCATATTTTCAGCTTGCATATTCCAACTTAGGTAACTATGATTCTCTGGACGTTTATATCGTCCTACATAAGTACGCTTTTCAATATCTTGTTTCTGATATTTAAACTGTCTTTTCAACTCAATTTGTTTAACTATCAATGTAAAAGCCTCTAAACTAGCTTCAGAACATTTCAAGTTTAAAGAAAAACTGGTTTCAGTTGAATCTATTAATACTTTTCTTTGTTCAATAATATCACCAGTATCGATTCCCGAATCAATTCGATGCCATGTAACACCATGTTCTTTTTCACCATTAATAATTGCCCAATTTGTTGCATGGACACCTGCGTATTTTGGCAGTAAACTATCGTGATAGTTAATAGCCTCTTTTTTAGCAAGAGCAATGTCCTTAGTTCTTAAAATTGCTCCATAAATAATTGAAAAAACATAATCAACTTTATTATTAAGTAATTGATGATACTCTTGAAGTGTATTATAAACAATAATATTCTTTGAGTTCGCCCACTTTTGAACATTGATATCCTGAGTAATAAAAGCTTTAATATTTATACCATAATCTAACAATATTTTGGCACACTGAATACTCAAGTTTGTACGTCCTAAAATAATACAGTCACTCCCCTTAGTATCTATAAATTTATTTTGATCTTTCATGATTTGTAAGTAATAATTAATGAAAAAGTATACCGAAGATTGACACAGTATTAAAACAAGACAAGAAACCTCAATAATACATATATCATTGATGTTTTGTATATCAACAGTTCGTTACTTTTAAAAGCTTAATAATTAAGCCTATTTTATGTTTTTATTCAAGTGTAATAGCCTTAATTGGGTTTTCAGAAGAAGCTGACCATATTTTTCCACTTACTGTAAATAAAACAATGAAAAAAGTAATTAAGACGACAATCATAAAGGCTATAGGATTAATACTAACATTATAAGGTCCTATTTGAGAAAATTGAAGTATTAAGAAATATGTTAGTATCAACCCTAACGTAGCTGCTAAAACATAAATTATCACATACTCTTTTAAAATAAGTCTAAACAACTCTCTTTTAGTTGCTCCTAAGATTTTATGCATTGCTATCATTTTCTTTTGCATTCTTAATGAAAATGATATTAATGTGTAAAGGCCTACAATAACTAATAAAATGGAAATGATAGAAACAAGCATAAACATTCTCATTACATTTTCTAATAAAGACATATAAGCTGCGTCCATTCCGTCTTCTAAAAAGCCAAATTCTATTGGTTTTTCTGGGAAGTGTGAATTAAATGTTTTATTAATAAAACTTCTCGTCTCAGATTTATTATTCTCATTTACTTTAACACCAATTACAAAATACTTCTTATCATCTGAATTCATAGTTAACATCATTGGAGGAATTTTAAGTGTTAACGAAACTTGATCAAAGTCTTTAACCACTCCTATAACTTTAATTTTTCCATTATCAAGTGTTTTTCCAATTGGATTTTCCCACCCTAAAAGCGAAGCTGCTGTTTCATTAATCACACATGAACTTTGCTTATCGGTTGAATAATCTTTAGAGAACCATCTACCCTCCTTCATTTCCATCTTAAATACATCAATAAAATCATAATCAACTCCATAAGTACTTAAACTAGCTTTATTATCAGTTTTGTTACCTTCCCAATTTACTTTTTTCTTATCTCCAAAACCTAAAAATGGAGCGCATTCTGAAATAGAAAAACTCAAAACATTTGGATTTTTAAGTAATTTATTCTTCACAACCTTAACACTACTTAAATCCTGATCATCTGATACTTTAACCCAAGTTGACAATACATTTTTCTTATTAAAACCAAGATCTTTTTCTTTTAAATAATTAATTTGTGAAACGATGTAGTATGAAAGAACAATTAATGGAATTGTAACGAACAGTTGAAAAAACACTAATCCTTTTCGCAAACCTCTCCTACGTTTAATCGAAGTATTTCCTTGTAGAAAAGATGTAATCTTTAATGACGACAGATAAAACACTGGATATAAACCTGCTACTATACCAATAAAAACACTAAAAAATATAATTTTTAAAACAAATAACCAACTTCCTGTAAACACAAATGAAAGCTCCCTAGAAACTACAGAATTAAAAACAGGAAGTAAAATAACCACCAATACACTTGAAATTATTATAACACTAATAACCTTAACTAACGATTCAAGTATAAATTGAAATTGTAGTTGTCTTTTAGAAATTCCTAAAACTTTTTTCATTCCTATTTCCAACTCTCTATTAATCAACTTTGTTGTAGTCATATTTATATAATTGACTATTGTTATGAAAGCTGTAAAGAACACAACTAACATAAATAAATAGATAAAAATCATAGTATTTCTTCTACCTCCCATAGAGTCATTTCTAACATACGAGGCCTTCAAATAAATATCTTCTACAAGTCTAAGACTAAGAGTTTGAGTAATACCGTCTTTAAAATCATTATGTTTCGTTAAAAGATTTTTTAATTTATTAGATAAGCTATTAACCTCTGCATTTTTATTTAATAAAACATAAGTAGAAACATAACTTTCACCCCAACCTTTTTCCATTTCTGATTCATAGAGTTCTTTTAATGAATTAAAAGAAATAATGTATTCCATATTAAAATGAGAATTTTTCGGGTAATCTTTAAAAACTCCTGTTATATTTAAAATATGTTTTTTATTAATTTTGATGGTTTTCCCTAAAATATCTCCATTAGGGAATAGTTTTTTTCCTAAAGATTCAGAAACCACAATACTCATAGGATTCTTTAAAGCTTTAAAACGATCTCCAGAGATAAACTGAAAACTAAACATTTTTAAAAAACTATTTTCTGCCAATATTCCTTTTTCTCTAGGGTATAGTTTATCTCCTATTGCTAGAAAATTACTTGTATATTTTGCACTTGCTGAATGTTCAATCTCTGGAAAAGAAGCTCTAATTTCTTTAGATAATTCATAAGGTGTTGAATCAAATATTTGATTTTGCATATTATCATTCACAACCCTTTCTACCCTATATAACTTATCGTTATTTTCATTAAAGCTATCATAATTTTTCTCATAAAAAATATACAACGACATTAATACAATAGTAGTAAGACCAACTGAAGCTCCTAAAATATTAATTAGAAACGATTTTTTGTCTTTCTTTATTTGCCTAAGCACTAATAAAAAATTAAGTTTTAGCATAATTTTAAAATTTAAGATGAAATTTTATATTTATTAATACTACTCGAATAATACTAATGTGTCTATAGTTTGATGAGACAATTGCCCCATATCCATTTTATAAATACTATCTGCCAAACTAAAATATTTATCATCATGGGAAATGATAATCAATATTTTCCCCTCTTCTCTTAATTTAACTAACAAGTCGTTATAAAAGAAGTCTCTAAATTCAGGGTCTAAATCAGCAGCTACTTCATCAAAAAAGTAAACTGGCCTATCTTCTAAATAAGATTTTAAAATGCTTAAACGTTTACGCTGACCTTTTGATAAGGCTATTGTACTAAATACACCGTTCTCAATAGTAACCTTATCAGATAATTGTAATACATCTAACCATTCATTTACTTGATTAAGTCTATCTTCTTTAAGGTCATATAATTTTTTAAACAAATAAGAATCACTATAAATAACTGAAAAACACTCCCCTAACATTTTTCTACTTGTTTCCATATCATTTATAAGAATGTTCCCTGAATTAGGTTTATAAAGACCTGTTAACAATTTCAAAAACGTTGTTTTTCCACTACCGTTACCTCCAATTATAAAAACTAACTCACCTTTATTAGCTTTAAAATTTATTGGTCCAATTCCATAATTCATACTCTCATCTTCATTATCATAAGTAAAAGAAACATCTTTAACTTCTATACTTGTAACAAAAGGAATTACATTTCTATCTATTAACTCATTTGAAGTTTCATCTTCTATCTCTGCATCTTTTATAAATGCTTTAATTCTATCTAATGACACTTTAAGACGAACTACTTGAGGTAATCCGTTTAAGATTATTGTAACTGGTCCCATTAAAAATAAAACAACCAAAACATAAGCAGTTATTATTTGTTTATCTAGATTAAAAATTAAAGGAAAAACCAAACATGATGCTCCCATAGCTATTGTAAAAGATAACTCTGAAAATACATTTGCATCAATTCCAACATTAGCATAATCTTGACTTGCACTATAAGACACTTTACTAGATTCCTCCATGTCTTTTTTATATTTACCTATCTTAACTTTATGTAAAACTAGTTCTTTAAATCCTTTTATTAGCCCGGATATAAACTCCGAATACTCTTCTCTTTTTTCTCTTGCTATATTTCCTGTTTTATTAAGACGTGGTACTAGTATAGCAAGAAATCCCATTACAAAAACTATGATTCCTAAAAGTGCTAATGAACTAGCCCAATCAATAGTAAATAAATAGACTTGAACTACAATTAAAGTTATCAAGTTTGTATATGTTAAAATTATATCTTGTGAAAAAGAGAAAATTGTTCTTATATCATCATTTAGTATGGTATACATCTTTCCTTCCTTTACTTCCTCTTGCTTTCTATATGGTGTTTTAAAAATTTTATCTATTATTAAAAGATTAAACTTATGTGCTGTTAAGATTCCTAGATTTACAGTTTCCCTTTTACTAATTCTTGTAGTTATTACATAAATAAAAGTGTTTATTAAGAAAAATAACAAAAAGTATTTCGCATCATAATCATTTGTAAGAAACTTACTTATAATCATCACGTTAATTGCACTAGCTACACCAGGAAATAAACTTAAGAATAGTAATTTTGGAGTAATATTATAATACTCATTTTCATGAGGCATAAAAATTGACGCTCTTAACACTGCATAAAAACATAAAACTCCTACGCCAAAGCTATATATTCCTTTTCTAGCTTCTATATACTGAGAAGTTCCTTCTAACCAAAAATTAGGATCATAAAATACTATAGGTATGATATATAAAACTGCCAATATTGGTGCCAGCACTAAAAAACCTAAGAAATAATTCAATATATTTTCTTTGGTAAAAAGAATAGTTCTTTTTTTCTTCATCTTTTGGTAAACAACTATTCCTAAATATAATACACCTATAAAGGCCATTATACCATTAATTATGTACGATACATTAATAATACTTTCCATTTTTATCTATTAGTTTAAGTGTTCTGTTTTTAATTTTTATTTTACTTTTTTTTGATATTTTTTTCAATTCTTACTATTTTAAAATTGAAAAAACCACTGATTTTAATACTTCTTTAATAATACAAGTGTTCTTAAAACAACTCTAAAAAAGACAATAGTCCTCCTAACTTGAATTTGTAAAAAATTCAAATCATTTAATTTAAAATCATTAAAATTGTTTAATTTTTAAGTGTGGTTACATGATTATCAATCCTTTATAAAGATATTAAAAAGCTAAAACACACTTAACGCCACATTACTCTAGTAATACTCCTTCTTCTGTTTCTTTAGCCAAATTCAGATAATGTCCTGCTATAGCCATGTCAAATACAGCCATTCCCATTGGGTTAAACATGATTGGTTGTTTATCATCTAAAGTTTCAAAGAATCCATTTAGTACATCTTGCATATAACTCACCTGACTCTCTTCTAGATGATTTACTTTATGAAACATTTCTATATCTGTATTCTCTCTACACACTTCATTCCAATCATCAACTACCATACTCTTTTCAAACCATGGAAATACATCTGTTTTATAATCTCTCAAAGAAACATTTAAATGGAGAGATGAATCTTTAGGTTTTTTATCAATGTATGGTTCTTTTGATACTGTACAAGTAATAAAAATATCGGCATTCGCATATGCTTCTTCCCAACTGTTCACTATGCTAATTTTTTCTTCTATTGAAGAATTTATATCATCTTTTGAAATATCTTTTAAATCATATAAAAGGACCTCTTCAAGAGATTCTCCTAATAATTCATTACACATTTCTAAATGATATTGACCAATTGGACCAAAACCTATTAAACCTACTTTGACATTTTTATGTCGTTTTAGTTCCATAAATTTCTTAATCATTAAACCACTAACGGAAGCTGTACGAATTGCCGATATAGAACCACTATTTATTATACTAACAGGTTTACCTGTTTCTGCTTCATTTAAAACAATAACACTATGCGCTCTTGCAATTCCTTTTTGTGGATTATCAGGAAAACTAGCAATCCATTTTATTCCTGATCTATTTATTTTTCCTCCAACAAATGCTGGCATTGCAATAATTCTATTTTTTATATCTCCATATCTTAAATATGGCTTTATTGGTTGAGCAATATCATTTGACTCTATACATCGAGTAGCCATTTCAATTGCTTTAATATTTTGTTCCCAATTTAAATCTATATCCTTTATATTTTTTTCCCCTAAGTATATCATTATCTTTAGTTCTTTTTTATTATTTTTTTAAATAGCAATAGGTTCTGAGTAAAAATTTTTCTCACTATATTCCTTAACCATTTTACACCATTCATCATTATAAATGGTACTTATATATCTTTCTCCTCTATCTGCAAACACACACATTATGTTAACACTTGAGCTTACTTTATTATTTTCAAAATATTTTTTTATTCCTGCATAAACAGATCCTGAAGATCCGCCTGCATATAAATTATGGTTTTCTAATAATTCTCTACAAGAATGTATTGTTTCTTCTTCATTTACATAAACAACATCATCTATTTTCGCATATTCTATTATATCTGGTTTCATACTTGAACCAATTCCAGGAATGAATCTTTTACGGGACTTTCCTCCAAAAATTATTGATCCTTCAACATCTACTGCTATAACTTTAGCATTAGGATGATTCTCTTTTACTTTTTGTGAAACACCAGTTATTGTTCCTCCTGAACTTATGCCCATAAATAAGTAATCAATTTTTTGTCTTGGTGCTTCAAGACATATTTCATTTCCTAAAGAATTATAATAAGCTCTAGCGTTTAATGGATTGGCGTATTGATTTACCCAATAAATGTTATCCGTTTTATTTAGTATTTCTTTTATTTTTTTAATTCTATTTAATAAATATCCCCCATGAGCATCAGGCTCAGTTATACGAATAACCTCAGCTCCTTGAAGACGAATTAGCATTTCATTAACTGGTAACGTAGTTTTATCTATTACACAAATAAATTTTAACCCATTATGCTTAGCATATGCAGAAAGAGCTACTCCAAAATTACCTGAAGAAGATTCTATTAATGTTGTGTCTTTATTTATAGTTCCTTCTCTTAATAAGCGATTTATAATATAACATGCCGCTCTATCTTTTACACTACCTGTAGGATTGTAGAATTCTAATTTTGCAAAAACGTTCAAGTTTCGTTGGTTTGCAATCGGAAGAAATGCCATAGGAGTATTTCCTATTTTATTTAAAATATTATTTACCATGATTTGAGTAATTTAAAAGCTTTTTTATATAAAAGCAGATGATATGTTACCAACTCCTATATTCTATAGCTTGGTAATATTTTTAGATATATTATTTACAATGAAAAAACTAATTGTGTGTACCAAAAAAACACGATCTACTAATTATTTTTAATCGTGAATAAAGCAACTATTAGTTAACTTAGAAGAACAGCTTCTTTTTGTTGTTTCTCGACTTTTACTATATCTTCTGATACGATTTGTCCATCTAAAAGATTAATTACTGTATCAGCATATTTTGAATCTCTTTCTGAGTGTGTTACCATAATTATGGTAGCTCCTTCTTTATGTAATTCACCTAATAAATTCATTACCTCTATTCCATTTTTAGAATCCAGATTTCCCGTTGGTTCATCTGCTAAAATTAATTTTGGATTAGTAACTACTGCCCTAGAAATTGCAACACGTTGTTGTTGTCCTCCTGATAGTTGTTTAGGAAAGTGTTTTGACCTATGATCAATTTGCATTCTTTTTAGTATTTCTTGAACCCTAGTCTTTCTTTCTTGTTTATCTATTTTAAGGTAAATTAATGGTAATTCAACATTTTCTTCAACTGTAAGTTCATCAATTAAGTTAAACTTCTGAAAAACAAACCCTATATTACTTTTTCTTAATTCAGCATACTCCTTTTCATTAAATCCACTAACTTCAACTCCATTAAACTGATAGCTACCACTATTTACTCCATCTAGCAAACCAACTATATTAAGCAATGTTGATTTCCCACATCCAGAAGGTCCCATTATTGCAGTAAACTTGCCTTTTTTCACTTCAAAACTAATATTATTTAGTGCCAAAGTTTCTATTTCTTCTGTTCTAAAACTTTTCTTTAAATTTTGAATCTTAATCATTTTGATTGATTTTGTTTATTAATTAAAATAACTCTATGCTTATTATTAGTTAAGTGCTTATTATCTTTTATTTTTTAAAAGGTAAATTATCATTCGTATACAGCGTTTTTTCACCTAACGATATTGTTCTTTTTTCTATTGCTATCTTGCAAGTAAGTTTTTTACAAGATTTACAATGACAATCAGTTTTTTTGTTTTCACCTTTCATCAAGTACTGGTTCTGTTGAATAAACTAACAACTCTTTCTCTGCAAATAATCGCTCAGCAATTACCCCTCTATTTCTACAATCATCAATAAGTTTATTTGATTCAATTATAGGATTAGATTCCTCTGTATAAGCTACATCTAAAATATGTCGTATCCAAGGTTCCTCTCCCATTGCATAAACATATACTTCTTTTGGTTTAAAAATATCTACTAATCCTATTCCTTCAGAATAGTTACAACCTCTTCCTCTTCTAGAATAATCTTTATCTCTATCAGGGGTTTCAGGAAATAATGGACCATATACCCATGAAGATGGTGCTCCATCACATTCCATTCCTAAAAACAATACATCTACTTCTCCATATAATTCTTGTACTTTTTCATACAGTCTCGGCTCTATATTACATGAATCTGCAACGGAAAGTATTGAAGAGTCATTATAATCTATCAAGTAACAAAGTTTACTCTGAATAAATAAATCATGATGTTCACCAAGAAATGGTATTCCCGTTATTTTTCCTCCAGGAAATTTAAGTTCTTCAAATTCCTCAAGCTCTTTTACATTATCAAACCCTAAATTTTCTAGTAAAATTTTTAAAGAAGGATCTTGTATAGTTCCTTTTACATTAGCTCCTACAATTATATTATCTACTTTATGCCTTATTTGTAACATTGTTTCAACCAATACATGGTCATGATGGCTATGAGTAATAAGAACATAATCTATTTTTTCAGGCAAGTCTTCATAGGTATATCTAGAAATATCTGACTCATACGTGTAACTTAAAACTGGATCAAACAAAAAAGAAACGCCTCCTGTTTCTACAAGTATACAAGCATGTCCAAAATATCTAATTCTCATATTATCTCCAACATACTCTTCATATTCCCTAGGTTTTTCTTGAGTAAAAAACGACTCAAAAAGCTCCGTATTATCAATTTCAACATTTAAAGACTCTTTAATATACTTCAAAGTTTGAGGTGTCTTTTTCATTTTGAATAACTCATCTAACCCTTTATTTGCAAATGGTATATTAAGCCTTAATGTATCTTTATTTTCCAATCTTGGCGTAGAAAATATAAAAGGTCTATCTGCATCTTTTTCTATAAATGAAATAGCTATTGATTGAGATGATGTATCATAAAACTCACTTTTATATAATAATCCTTCAAAAAACCTAAAAGAAGGATTATGGTTCATATCGTAAACTAACTCAACATAACCTTTAAGAATATCTGGAACTTTTTCATATAAAGGCTCCATAGAATAACCTTTAGCTTCAGTTTCTAGCATCTTATACAGATCTCTAATCGCTTTTGCAAATTCAATACTAGCTTTACAGTCGCCATTTGTTTTTGTTATAAGCTCTGTAACCTCTTCTACTTTCTCTCCATTTAAATCTATAAAAGGTCCTCCTCTAAAAGCTGGATTTTTTACAGCTGAAGCATGAATTTCTGGTGCACTTACATAAGAATTCATCATAGGTAAATGTCTATGCAAAACATTTAAAGCTCCTTGTACAGGTGGTATTATTTGAATCCATGCGTACCAGTTATTGATTAATGGTTCTACTTGTATGTTTTGCTTTAAATAATATAGTTCGTTATTCATAATGATTATTTTAAATAATTAAAGAAGAGTGATTATTACTCACACTTAATTGACTATCTCTTTAAAAGATTTTAGATATTAAATAATGATAAAATGGAAAGTTTCTATTTTAATATGATACGTTCTGCGTTTCCAAAATTATCATAACTACTAGTAATTACTTTCTCTTTAGAATTTAACCCCTCGATTACTTCGTAATATTTAGAATTTTGCTTTCCAATGCGTATACTTCTTTTTACAGCTTCAGTTCCTTCTGAATTAACAACAAAAACCCATTGTCCTCCTGTACTTTGAAAAAAGCTTCCCTTTGGTAATAAAACTGCATCTGAAGATTCTCCTAGTCTTAACTTTAAATTGTAGCTTTGTCCTGTTCTAATAGTTTCTGGTTTATCATTCTTAAAAACAAGATCTACCTTAAATTTCCCATTCCTAACTTCTGGATAAACTTTTCTTAAGCGTAAAAAATAATTGGCTCCATTACGTTCTAATTCACCTTGTAATTCTCTTTTCACTCTTTCAATATAATGCTCATCTATATTAGCTTCTATTTTAAAGTTTGTCAATACATTTATTTGACCTATGCGTTGGCCTTGAGATATATTTTGACCGATTTCAGCATCTAAAAAACCAAGTTGCCCGTCAGCTGGAGCTCTTACATTTAAATAGTCTAAACGCTTATACACCATCGCTAATGTTTTTCTCATTCTATTTAAATCAGTATCTAAACTTGATAATGAAGTCGTTCTTAAATTATCATCATTTTCTTTTTGTAACTTTATAATATTGAATTGCTCTAATGCCAATTCATAATCTTCTTTAGAAAGTAAATATTTTTCTTTAGAAATTAACTCTTCCTTAAAAAGAGACTTATTTTGAGTGAAATTTCTCTTTAGCCTTTGAAGGTCAGTTTTTGCAGTTGCTAATGATCTTTTACCTTCTACTTGGCGAGTATCAAATGTTAGCTTGGTAGACCTTAAATCATTTTGTTTTAAAGCTAAGTTACTTTCACTAGCCATTATTTTTTCATAAAGATTCATATTTTCTAATTTCAAAATAATATCACCTTTTTTCACCGTTGCTCCTTCTTCAATCATTTTTTCACTTACTCTTCCTCCTTCATAGGCATCCATAAATATTGTTGTTATCGGAGCTACATTTCCACTTATTGTTATATAATCATCAAACTTTCCTTCTGTAGTTTTTGATATAGAAACCTTATCTTTTTCTATTCTATATGTAGAAATGCTTGTTACAAAAACAAATTGATACCCTACAAAGAGAACTAATATGCAAAGGGCCATGTAGCCATAATGTTTTTTTCTAAATCCCTTTTTCTTTTTAATTTGTATATCCATAATTAAAAAAATATTGTTTGTTTATAAATTCTTTTATTATTCACTAAAACCAAAAGTTGAAGCGTATTCGTGTTAATTATTCTTATTTAGAGTAGATTGAAAAAACTGGTAATCCTTCATAAAAATTTAATGTACTTCTGTTTATTTCCAATTTTAACTTAACCTGTAAATTCTGATTTTGAGAATTTGCAAAAAGGTTTTTAGCTGTAAAAAGCTCTATACTACTAATCATTCCTTTCTCATATCGTTTTTGAGCAATTGTAAAAGCTAAACTTTGTACTTCTTCATTTTTAATGGTTTGCTTATACTCAACTTTAAGTGCATTATATTCAAGTACTAATTCCTGAATAGTTTTATATAAAATTTGTTTTTGCATTAACAAATCATTTTCTGCATCTAAACAAGCAATTTTTTGTTGTTTTACTTTAGATCGAGTTGCCCATCCAGTACTAATTGGAATATTAAGAGATACCCCTACAACCTGAAAAGCATTATTTTTAATTTGTTTACCAAAGGAAACCGTTTCACCTAAACTATTCTTAATCGTTTCAACATAGCCTGTTCCATATCTTCCAAATAAAGACAAAGAAGGGTACAACTTACCTCTTTCTATTGCCAATTGTTTTTTAGCTGCTTCAATCTTAAATTCATGAGCCTTAATTATTGGTATAAAACCTTTAGCTTTCTTAAAAATTGAATCTGATTGTACCTTATTTTTTTTTAACTCATTATTTTTAGTTATTTGTTCTACTAAAAGAATTTCAGTAGTATTTTCAAGGTTCATTTCTTGAATCAACACTAATTTTGCAGCAGCTAATCGGTTAAATGTTGTTGTCACATTTAACTTCTCCGTTAACAATATTGATTCTGCTTCATAAAGATCTGCACCAGCTCCAACACCTAACTCTATTTTTCTTTTTACCAAATCATAATTAGCCTGAGACACTTTTGTTTGCTCTTCTGCAATGACTAAAGCGCCTTTAAGAAATTGAACATCATAAAATGCTTGCATTATTCTTAAGGCTAATAAGTACTTTTCTTGTAAAGCTTCTTTTTCAGTTGTTTTATAAATGAGATTAGAAGCTTTTATAGCGTTCAACTTCTGAAATCCTTTAAATAAATCTATAGACGCCTCTATAGAATAATTATTAATAAAAAATTTTGTATCAGAAATACTATTATCATTCGGATCAACTGAACGTCCAAAACGGGTAGCATAATCAGAAGTAGCAGTTACAGATGGTAATAAACTCCTATATGATTGTTTATATTTTTCTCTGTTAGATTCATTTTTATATTTATTTTTCTTAATCTGTAAATTATGTTCAATAGCATACTCTACACATTTATTTAACGTCCAGCGCTCTTGCCCAACGCTCATCTTTGAGATCATCAAAAATGTTATTATAAATATTTGAAAATTGATTTTCATGGTTTTTATTTAAATAGCTGGTTTCTAATTCTACATACGGTACACACTCAATAGAGCTTGGTTTTATTAAATTCATGCTTCTTATTAATTAATGGTTAATTTCTAGTTCGTATGTTTTTTATTTTAATGTTGCATTAAACTTGTACCACTTCCTTGAAAGTAATGCAAAGGCACAGTAGCAGATATATTTTGATGTAAAGAATTTATCCAAACATTAATTTTATGATTTTCATTTACTCTATAAACTTCACATTCTACTCCTGATAATTTTCCTTTTTCAATTTTAAGTTTGTCACCTACTTTTGGTAGTTTAACATTCGTTTCTACCTCTGTAATTTCTTTATCCTCAGTTAAAATTTTCATTTGTTTAATTTCCTTTTCAGAAACCTTTCCATATTCGTCTCCAAAACGGATATATGACCTTACAGAATCTACAGAAAGAGCAGTATGAAAATCTAGTTTAGATTTTATATTAACAAAAACATAACTAGGAAATAGAGGTGTATAAATTTTCTTTTTTCGATCACTCCATTGTCTTATTGTTAATCCCATTGGAAGAAATGATTCAATACCTAATCTTTTTAAATCATTATGAGCTCTTTTCTCATTATTAAACTTTACATGAAGTACATGCCACCCTATATTATTTTTCATTTTTCCTGTTTTTTTTATCGACTGGATATGGCTTCGCCATTCCATGTCACATGGTTATTGCATTTAAAAAAAATTATAGTAATTTATTTAATCAATACTTAATTGTATTAATTATAAACATTGTGTTGTTAATCAAAGTTTAAAATTATTTTTAAACAAGTTCTTTATAATACCTCTATTAAAAGAATACTTTAACTATTAACAATTCAATGAACTTATCTTTTACTTATTGTTTATTCAAATTTAAAGCACAACTCTTATTTTTTAACTACACCAAAAGGTAGTTACATCGTTACACCTTAATTACTACACTTTTAGGTAGTTTCAATCTAATTTTTAAAATGACTTAATTAGTTACTACATGTTGTACTATTTTCCTTCTTAAGTTATTTTTATCGACTAAACATGGCTTCGCCATTCCATGTCACATGGTTGTTTAATTAAAAAATTAGAGTAATCTTTTTAATCAATACAATTTAGTACTGACTACAAACATTGTTTTGTTAATCTAAGTTTAAAGTATTTTTAAACAAACTCTTTTAATACCCCTATTAAAAGAACACTTTAACTATTAACAATTCAATGAACTTGACTTTTACTTATTCTTTATCCAAAGTTAAAGTACTTATGTAGCTTTTATGCTACACCATAAGGTAGTTACATTATTACACCTTAATTACTATACTTTTAGGTAGTGAGATTAAAAATTAACGGGATTTCAATACAAAACACTTAAATCATTAAAAAAATGGAATTCTATGTTTTGTCAAAATTCTTAAAAGCTACTTATAGTTCTCAAAGTATTAATTAGAAATATAAAACCCATCTAACTCACTTGTAAAACTCCTTTGAAAATTTTCATTACTTAAATTCTTTAATGGTAATATGTTTATCACTTTTTATATCACCAAATATTAAGTAACACTTAATATAATAAACTTAATAACTTTATACTACGTCATTAAATAAAACATTGACTTTTGGTAATTCATTAAAATCTTTTGATTCACCAATCAAATGCTTATTCTCTTGATAAAAATTAATTAATCCGTCATAAGACATACTTACTGGAATTGTTTCAGATCCTAAATAATTAATTGACTCTCCCACTATTTTAGTTTCAATTCCCATAAGTGACATAACTCGTAGCAACTTAGCATCACATTCAGCAAAAGCAATATTGTCTTTATGCATACAAACAGGCATAATAGCACAAACCATTAATTTTTTTAACAAATTAATATCACGTACTCCTTGTTTTATAGCAAATCTTCCAATATGCCATATCTCATTTATAGAATTCCCATTAGTACACATTAATGGATTTATTCCAAACATTTTTTGTATTGGAAGCATACTAATATAATCCCATTTTAAAACTCTTATAGTTCCTAGTATACTTTCGCTATTTTCTTTAATTACAAATATTTTTGAATTGTTTGAATAACTAACTTCTTCTTCATACACTGAACTAATTTCATTCTTGTAATTTGTTGAAGAGTTATTGTCTGTATGATGCTTAAAATTCTCTGTTACGATAAATTTAGACATGTTTAAGAATTCATTTTGACTTACTTTTGGTTGTTGGTTTTGAACTAGCATAGTGGTTTTTGTTTTAGCTAAAATTATTACAACCAGCATCCCAACACGCTACACAAAAGTTTAGTTATCAGATATATAACAAAAAACTACCTTTAAGGGTAGTTTTTCATTTTTTTTTAAAAACATCATTTATAGGGTAAATAAAACAACCAAAAAACAGTATAGTTTGGCTTCTTTTTAAATGTTAAAAAAAAACACTATTTTTAGGTTCCAAAAAAAATACTACTATGCCAAATGAAAATGACTTTTTTACATCTCGTAACACTGTCAATGAAATTTCTGAGAATGAAATAAGACAAAATATGAACTATGTAGAAGCAATTAAAGCTTTCGCAAGAACTACATATAAGAGTATTTATGTTATCGATTATGAAAAAAAAGGATTTGAATATGTTTCTGAAAATCCATTATTTTTATGCGGACACACAGCAGCTGAAGTTCAAGAAATGGGCTATGCTTTTTATTTTAAATATGTTATTAAAGATGATTTAGACTTATTATTAAAAATCAATACTATTGGTTTTGATTTTTTTGAAAACATACCAGTTGAGCAACGTATATACCATACTATTAGTTATGATTTTCATTTAAAGAACCCGGATGGAAAAACCATTTTAATAAATCAAAAACTAACTCCAGTATATTTAACACAATCTGGAAAAATTTGGAAAGCCATCTGTATCATTTCTTTATCATCTGAAAAACAATCTGGAAATATTAAGATCTATAAGAAAGGAGATAATAAAGTACTTAAATATGATCTGGAAGGTAACTTTTGGAAGACAATGGATAAAATAAAATTAACTGATCGAGAAAAAGAAGTTTTACAATTCTCTATAAGAGGATACACTATTGGTGAAATAGCAGATGCTATTTTTGTTTCTCCCGATACAGTTAAATTTCATAGAAGAAAATTATTTACAAAATTAGAAGTAGCTAATATTTCAGAAGCTATTTCTTCAGCTACAAATAACAAATTAATTTAATTACTATAAAGCATCACCTATTACCTTTGATAAATAAAATTCTGGAAATTTTTTAAACTTTTTCCCTGTTGCAATATTATAAAGTAAATGTGTACACATTGCTGCTACTGACCACGATGCTATAGATAGTTGTGGAGGAGATAATGTACCTTCTTCTTTCCTATATTTTTCTATAACATCGTCAATCCATAATTGAGGATTACCCCAAAATTTCAAATAACTTGAAGCATACTCTACCATAACAACTTCATTAAAATCTTGATCAGGTTTAGACAAGGTATCTAATGATAATCCATCTTTTGTTATAACTGTAACCAAACTACCCCAACCAATATTATATGGATGCAAAACTGGAATATTTAACTTTTGGCAAGTTGTATCAAAAATCAAAGGAACTGGTGAAGAAAAATCTAAAGCATTAATTGCTGCTTTATGACCTTCTATATGCTCTTTGACATTTTCAACAGTTAGAAAAAAATCTACACATTTGATTTTTGCATTTTTATTAATAGATAATAAACGCTTCTCTAATGCATCCACCTTATTATCAGTAATATCAGCCTCTGTATAATTTTGACGATTTAAATTAGATTTCTCAACTTGATCTCCATCAATAATAGTAATTGTCTCAAAACCAAAACGTAATGCACATTCTGCTATAACACTTCCTATTCCTCCACCTGCAAGCAGTATTGGAAAATCTTTTATTATTTTTTGTTCTTCTTCAGTCAGGTATATTCTATTCCTTATATATCTATCTTCCATTGTTATGTTTTATTACATCAAAAGTAAAGCAATCTAGATAATGTAATTTACACAAAAGGGTAGTTTTTAAATTTTAACTCTTTTATATTAGATTTCTTACTTCAAACTATTATTAAATAATTTCTTTTTTTATAAAAAAACATCCAAGATATTGATTTAAAGAATTTTTAAAAAAACGTTTTAAAACCAAATTCAATGCTCTTAAAACCGCTTTCTCTTTATTCAAAATTCATATATTTCATTAATTTACTACTTCCTCTCAAGTAACACTAGACGAGTTTATTTTTTATTTATTGATATTCCTGACTACTCTACCTTCTATACTAATAAAAAATTAACATTTTTTTAAACACTCTAAATCATTTCATTAACGAAACAAAAGAGTTTATCCATCTTATTCTAAAGCTCATCAGAATTAACAATATTCAACCTATGCGTTCTCTATACTTTTATCCCTTTATTTAAATCAAATACTTAATTATGTTTTTAAGAGTTTTATTATTTTTTATAATTACCATACTGAACACTTACTTATCTATATCCCAGGAACTTACTCAGAAAATCTCTGGAAAAGTTATAGATGCTACATCTAAACAGCCACTTATAGGCGCAACTATTACCATACCAAACACAAAACCTTTGTTAGGAGTTATAACAAATATAAATGGAGAATTTGAACTCAATAATGTTCCTATAGGAAGACAAGACATTAAAGTTTCTTTTATAGGCTATCAACCTATAATTACTAGAGGAGCACTTATTACATCGGCAAGAGCATATACAATTATTGTAGAAATGGAAGAATCTCTAGAAAATCTTAATGAAATTCTAATTACCCCTATAAATGCGAAGCGCCCTTTAAACAAATCGGCAAAAGTTAGTGCTCGCTCTTTTTCCATAGAAGAGGCTACCCGTTTCGCAGGTGGATTAGGTGATCCTGCCAGAGTTGCTTACAATTTTGCTGGAGCTACTTTTGGATCCGCTCAAGATAATGGAGTCGTAATTCGTGGAAATTCTCCTACCAATGTATTATGGCGAATTGAAGGTATAGAAGTACCTGGCGCCTCACACTTTGGCGGCGGTAATCTTGCTGGTGCTGGTCTTGTTACTATTTTCAGCCCTAATGTATTAGGAACATCAGATTTTATAACTGGTGCTTTCCCTGCTGCTTATGGTAATGTTACTTCTGGTGTATTTGATATCAATTTTAGAAAAGGAAATAATGATGAAACCAAATATACAGGGCAATTAGGAATTCTAGGAATTGATTTAGCAATAGAAGGTCCACTAAAAAAAGGATCTAACTCCAGCTATCTTGTAAATTATCGTCATGGCTTTATCGGCTATTACGGAAGACTCGTAAGAGGTGTTTCTCCAGACTACCAAGACCTTTCATTTAAATTATATATCCCAACCGAAAACAGTGGAAACTTTTCCATGTGGGGTATGGCTGGAATAAGCTCCATATTTACTCCTTATAAAAAATACAAAGTAGATAAAAAAGATGGTGAAATAAAGCGTAGAGAAACTGAAAGAGATTTTAAACAAGACGATATTGATTTTGATATGATGGCAATTGGTGTAAATCATAAAATACAATTAAATAAAAAATCTTTTTTAAATAGTTCTATCGGTATAACAACTAGTGGCTACAAATCTAAAACAGAATGGTTCGAACCAGATTCAGAATTTTTAAATACAGGAACATTAACACCTTATAGTAATCTAGAAAATCGTGAAATTAAATACACTCTTACCACAAACTTATCTAATAAATTTTCTAAACGTATACATACTTCTACTGGAATTACTGCTGATTATCTTAGTCTAAAAGCAACCGCACGTCAAGTTGATAATTCTAAAGAACCATTAAAAGAATACCTAAACACTAAAGAAAACAGTTATTACTTTCAAACTTATACACAAACAGATTTTCAAATTTCGCCAAAACTTAGTGCACAACTTGGTGTTAATGTTTCACACTTTAGTGTAAATAAAGAAACTACTATTGAACCCCGAGCAGGTATACAATGGAAAGCCTCACCAAAGCTTAAATTTGGATTAGGCTATGGTTCACATAGTCGTAGAGAAGATTTAAAAGTCTATTATTTTAAGCATTTAGATAAAAATGGAGCAATCAGAAATAATAAACATATTAAAAAATCAAAAGCGAATCATTATGTTGCAAGTGTTGATTTGAAAATAAACAACAGTTTACATCTTAATGTAGAAGGTTATTACCAAAAATTACATGATGTACCTGTTGCTATAGATAGCTCATACTCTACCGCTAACTACACACAGCTTTGGAAACTTGACAGAGCCTTGAATAATGATGGTACTGGTAAAAACATTGGAGTTGATATTACTTTAGAAAAGTATTTTAGTAACAACTATTATTATTTACTAACAGCATCTTTCTTCAACTCAAATTATGTTGGTGGTGATGGTATTGAAAGAAACTCTTTATTTAATAGAAGTTACTCAGCTACTCTAACTGCTGGTAAAGAATTTACTATTAGTAATAGTAAAGATATAGCCAACTATAAAAAAAGAACACTTGGCTTCAATTTTAATACAACTTATTTGGGCGGTCAACGTAATACTCCGTTTTTAGAAGCTCAAAGTACTGCAAAACAAAAAGTTGTTCTAGATCACGACCAATTATATAGCCTACAGAACGACCCAGAATTATGGGTTAATTTTGGAGTTACTTATAAAATTAATAAAAAGAAAAGCACAACCACTTGGGGATTGGATTTTCAAAATGCTACATTAGCAACACAAAATCAAGGATATGAATATAATTTTTTCACTAACAAAGTAGTTGATAATGATGTTTTATTTCTTCTTCCTAATTTTTATTATAAAATCGAATTTTAATTGAAATTACCTAATCTACAGTACACGAATCGTTTTTTTAATTGGAAATTAATTCTCCTTCTAGCATTTTACGCCATTACTTTTCAAGTAATTATTGATTTTTCTTACTGGCTACAAAACAATGAAGCCTTATTTAGTTTCAAAAACTTACTATCAAAATTTTTAATCAACTTCCCTAATCTTTTATTTATATGTTATTTAGATTATCGGTTAATTCAAAAATTAGATATCCATTTTTCATGGAATAATTATAGCAGCATGATAAAACGCTTCTTTATCGAATTTTTTTTAGGAATAATTATAATTATAGTTTGGGTAATACTCATCAATCTTATTATCTATCTATATAAAGGTCAAGAAATCATTCCTTTTAAAAAAATATTCTATAGCTCTATAATTGGTGTTATTATTAATATTTTATTAATCCTTACAATGGAATTTTATTTTCAATATACTAGACATTATGAAACGGCCTTGGATAATGCATGGTTAAAAAAAGAAAATTCTCATTTTCAATATGAAATATTAAAAAATCAACTTAATCCTCACTTTTTATTTAATAGTTTAAACACACTCTCAGCATTGGTAAGCTTTGATGGTAATAAAGCGAAAGAATTTACAAGGAAATTATCCAATGTATATAGACACGTATTAGAACAACACAATAAAGAATTGATTACTTTAGAAGAAGAGATTAATTTTTTGAAAGATTATATTTTCTTATTAAAAACACGTTTTGAATCTAATTTACAAATCTCTGTTCAAATAAAAGATGTCCATCTTACAAAAAAAATAATTCCAATGGCATTACAAATTTTAGTTGAAAATGCTGTAAAACATAATAGTATTACAGATAGTAAACCACTAAAAATTAATATAATCTCTGACGCTAATTCAATTACAGTACATAATATTATTCAGCACAAGAAAAGTGAGGCGTCTTGGGGTATTGGGTTAAAAAATATCCGTATACAATACGCTAAATTTAATCAAGAGGTTAATGTTATAGTAACCCCAAACGATTTTAAAGTAATTTTACCCTTATTATAAAATAATGAATATTCTTATTATAGAAGACGAAGTATTAGCGCAACGAGAATTAATAGAAATGCTCCATCAAACTGGTACAGAAATTAATATTGTTTCTTGTTTAAAATCAGTTTCAGATAGCATAGATTGGTTTACTACTAATGAAAATGGGTGTGATCTCATATTTATGGACATAGAACTTGCGGATGGACAATGTTTTCAAATTTTTTCAGACATAACACCTAAAGCTCCTATTATATTCCTAACTGCATATCATGAATATGCGATACAAGCTTTTAAACTAAACAGTATTGATTATTTGTTAAAACCTGTTGATCAAAAGAACCTGAAAGGGGCTCTTCAAAAACACGAAATGTTAATTCAGAAGAAGCAGACTATTTCGATGCAAGAACTACAAGTACTACTTCAATCTCCTCAAAAAGAATATAAAGATCGATTTACTATTAAAATCGGTGATGTTTTTCGGTATGTTCATACTAGTGAAATTGCTTATTTCTTTTCTGATGCTAAATACACTTATTTAGTAACTTATAAAAAAGACAAGTTTCTATTAGACCCTTCTCTTAATGAAATAGAAGTAAAACTTAATCCCAAAATGTTCTTTCGAGTATCTCGCAAGTATATTATCAATATCGATGCTGTAGAAAAAGCCTCTAAATTTTTCAACAGTCGCCTTAAACTTAAACTGAAATTACCTGTAGATGATGACATCCTCATAAGTAGAGTAAAAGTTATTCAGTTTTTAGATTGGATGGGAAATGATTAAAACAGCTTCACTTATCAACTACTAGCTATAAGTCATAGTCTATTATTTTTTTTTGACATGTCTTAAAAAGAAAATAAAAAACCCATCAACAAAATATGGTGATGAATCTTGGCTAGTAACGGGAACTAGACTCGAACCAGTGACCTTCAGGTTGTGAATATAAAACTATTTGCTTATATAACAGAATACGCAATTAAATCCAATAAAAACAATTGATATAATTTATTTTTATGTGTGCTGTATTAAAATTATTAATCAACAAAAAAGAAGTTTTTTATGTTAAAAAAAACTTTATATTTGATTTACCTATGGATTAATAAAATGTTACGTTTAGCACGTTTCGTAGGCAACTTGAATAGGAAGATGGAAAGTTGCTTAGTGTTTTGGAAACACAGCGAAAAAATTAAGGTTTCTTCTACTTTATTACAATTAAGTATACTCCAAAACCTCAGACTAAGAGGTGTTTTTCTAGACCTTAGAGTTTAGTCTTATTTCAATTTAAGTTATATCCAACCAAATCACAAGGTGATTAAAAGGTTGTATTCTATAATTTTTATTGAAATAAAATGAATACTAAATACAAAGATTTAATAGAACAAACATTTGATTTTCCTCAAGAGGAATTTCACACCCATAATGGAAACTTATTCTTTCATGGAATAGATTTAATGGAATTAATTAAACAATACGGAACACCATTAAAATTTACGTATTTACCAAAAATTTCCAAAAACATTAAAAGAGCCCAAAAGTGGTTTAATAACGCTATATCTAAATTAGATTACAATGGCAAATACCATTACTCATACTGCACTAAAAGCTCACACTTTAAATATATCCTTGAAGAAGCTTTAAAAAACGATATACATATAGAAACTTCTTCAGCATTTGATATTGATATTATCAAATCTTTAAAGAAAAAAGGAAAGTTAAATGATAATGCTTATGTATTATGTAACGGTTTTAAACGTGATACTTACATAGAGAACATTGTTAATTTAATAGATGGCGGGCATAAAAATTGTATTCCCATTATTGATAATTTTGAAGAGTTGAATTTATTGTTAGATAAGACTAATAATCAATTTAAGGTAGGAATTCGTATTGCTTCAGAAGAAGAACCTAAATTTGAATTTTATACAAGTCGTTTAGGTATTGGTTATAAAAACATTGTGTCTTTTTACGAAAGAGAAATAGCTAACAATCCGCAAGTAAAATTAAAAATGCTTCATTTTTTTATCAATACAGGTATAAAGGATAATGCATATTATTGGAACGAACTACTGAAGTGTTTAAAAGTTTATATCGATTTAAAGAAAGTTTGTCCAACATTAGATAGTTTAAATATTGGAGGCGGGTTTCCAATCAAAAACTCATTAGCTTTTAATTACGATTACGAGTATATGGTTGAAGAAATAATAACCCAGATAAAAACAACTTGTGATGAGGCTGGAGTTAATGTCCCAGATATTTTTACCGAATTCGGAAGCTTTACCGTAGGAGAAGCTGGAGGAGCTATTTATGAAGTACTATATCAAAAAAAACAAAACGATCGAGAAAAATGGAATATGATAAACTCATCTTTCATTACTACACTACCTGATTCTTGGGCGATTAATAAACGCTTTATTATGCTTCCAGTTAATAAATGGAATAGACAATACGAGCGTGTTTTATTGGGCGGGTTAACTTGTGATAGTGATGATTATTATAATTCAGAACAACATATAAATGCCATTTATTTACCCGTTTATGAAAAAGAGAAACCATTATACATTGGCTTTTTCAATTCAGGAGCTTATCAAGAAACCATTGGTGGATTTGGTGGATTACAGCATTGTTTAATTCCACATCCAAAACATGTTTTAATTCAAGAAGACGAGAACGGAAATATAAAAACACAATTATTTAAAGAACAACAAACAAGTAAAGAATTTCTTTCAATTTTAGGATATGAAAACTAATAGAACTTATGCAGGAATTGCAGAAGAATACTCAAAATTAGAAACTTCAAAAGTAGTATTAATTCCTGTGCCTTTTGACGGAACAAGTACATGGCAAAAAGGTGCTGATAAAGGAGCAGAAGCATTTTTAAAAGCATCAGAAAACATGGAACTTTATGATATAGAAACAAATAGTGAAGTCTACAAAGAAGGAATTTATTTAGCTGACGCTGTAACAGAAAATAGCTCGCCAGAAGCTATGGTAGAGGCTGTACATGAAGTAACTAAAAGGTTTATTAACAAGAATAAATTTGTAACACTATTTGGAGGAGAACATTCAATTTCAATAGGAAGTATTAAAGCTTTTAATGAATACTACAACAATCTAACAGTATTACACATAGATGCACACGCAGATTTAAGAAAAGAATATAATGGTTCTTCTTGCAATCATGCTTGTGCTGTATATGAAGCCAATCAGAATACTAATTTGGTACAAGTAGGTATTCGTAGTATGGATGTTTCAGAAACCCGAGTAATGAACAAGGATAAAGTGTTTTTTGCTCATGAAATGGCTACGAACGAATACTGGATGGATGATGTAATTGATCAATTAACAGGGAATGTTTTTATCACTTTTGATTTAGATGCTTTAGATCCTTCTATAATGCCAAGTACTGGAACTCCAGAACCAGGAGGATTGTTTTGGTATGAAACTTTAGAGTTTTTACAAAAAGTATTTAAAGCTAAAAATGTAGTTGGATTTGATATTGTAGAGCTATGTCCTAATCCATCAGAAAAATCATCTGATTTTTTAGCTGCTAAATTGTATTATAAAATGTTAAGCTATAAATTTTCTTTAAAAGATGATGATTATGAAGAAGATGAAAATAATGACTCACCATTTAATAAACTTTCAAAATTTAGAGATAATGATGAATACTAATAGACATCCAATATCAGACTTTATAGAAAAGTATTTTTTGCACTTTAATGCTGCGGCATTAGTAGATGCAGCAAAAGGATATGAAGAACAATTAGAACAAGGTTCTAAAATGCTAGTGTCATTAGCTGGAGCAATGAGTACAGCTGAAATAGGGAAAATATTTTCAGAGATAATTCGTCAAGACAAAGTACACATTATTTCATGTACAGGAGCTAATTTAGAGGAAGATATTATGAATTTAGTGGCACATTCACATTATAAACGTGTTCCTAATTATCGTGATTTAACACCGCAAGACGAATGGGATTTACTCTTGAAAGGTTTGAATAGAGTAACAGATACTTGTATTCCAGAAGATGAAGCTTTTAGACGTTTACAGAAACATATTTTTAAAATATGGAAAGAAGCAGAGGAAAATGATGAAAGCTATTTTCCACATGAATTTATGTACAAGTTATTATTATCTGGTGTTTTAGAAGAATACTATGAGATAGATATTAAAGATTCTTGGATGTATGCAGCAGCACAAAAAAACTTACCAATGGTAGTTCCTGGTTGGGAAGATTCAACAATGGGAAATATTTTTGCCTCTTATGTGCTTAAAGGTGATTTAAAAGCCTCAACCATGAAGTCTGGTATTGAATATATGACTTTTTTGGCTGATTGGTATACAGATAATTCAAATAATGGAATCGGTTTCTTTCAAATTGGTGGAGGAATTGCAGGAGATTTTCCTATCTGTGTAGTTCCAATGCTGTATCAAGATATGGAAAGAGAAGATACTCCGTTCTGGAGTTACTTCTGTCAAATATCAGATTCTACAACTAGCTATGGTTCATATTCAGGAGCCGTTCCAAATGAGAAAATCACTTGGGGAAAACTAGACATTGATACGCCAAAATATATTATAGAAAGTGATGCCACTATAGTTGCACCGTTAATTTTTGCTTATTTATTAAATATGTAAAATTATGAAAAGAATAATTGTAGACTACAACAAATTAACCACAGGTATATTAAACTTATTAGTTGAAAAATATCCTGATGGTTACGAATACAGCGATATTATTTTCTTTCAAAATGCAGAAGGAAAAACAATAAATGCTGTTGAAGTTAGAACTGATGATACTATTTATTTAGTAAAAATTAGTAGAAAGTTAGAAGAAACAATGGATGATTATATAGAAGATGAGAACTCTTTTGATGAAGAAAATTTTTTAGATGATAACTTTTAACCAATCTAGCTATGAAGTATAATTATTATTCAAGTGAAGAAAAAATAGACGAAACAGGTACTTTTATAACTTTTCAATTTGGGTATTATAGTTTTCTTTTAGAAAATGGAGAAGAAATTGTTTTTGAAGAAATAAAAAAAGATGTGATAGAAAAGTACAATTTAAAATCAGGTAAGTTTCAAGGAAAAAAATTTAATATTACTTATTCTGTATTAACTGAAGATCTTGATGACGAAGATTTTGTAGTTTTAAGATTAGATAACTTAGAAATTATATAATTATGAGTGCAAACTTTCATTTATCATTACCTTGTAAAGATGTGGCAACTACTAAGACTTTTTATACAGAAGTTTTTAATGTAGAATTAGGAAGGAATACTAACTCTTGGTTAGATATTAATTTATTTGGAAATCAAATTACTTTTACCAAGTCAGGTGAATTTAATTTTGAATTTAAAAATTATAGATTAGAAGAACATATTTTACCTTCATTCCATTTCGGAATTATATTAGATATCGATGAATTTGGTAAACTTTATGGGAAACTATTACAAATGGATATAGGAGTAACAATTGAAACAACCTTTATGAAAGGAAATGTTGGTGAACACTTGTCCTTTTTTGTAAAAGACCCAAATAGCTATATGATAGAGTTTAAAAGTTTTAAAGAGAAATCATCAATATTTAAATCTTAATTCTAAGCAGAAAGAGTAACGAATAATATAATACATTTTGTTTTACATGAAACATAAAAAAAGGCTTCACAGAAATGTGAAGCCTTGTCATTACTAGTAGCGGGAACTGGACTCGAACCAGTGACCTTCGGGTTATGAGTTTTACAAAAACTCCAAAACCATACTATTTTGCTCAATTTTATATAAAATCGTGTACGTTTTCGTGTACTTTGATTAATAATTAATTTCTACTCAAATATAAAGTATTTATCCCCAAAAATAAACCTTCAAGTGTACTTCTAACTAAATTTTATTTTTCGAAAAACAAATAGTCTTTCTAATTAATCGTTTAATATCCGTTCTTAAATTCAGATTCATTCTCTCAATTTTATTAGTACAATACTGAAATCGTCTATGAATTTCTGTTGGTATTAAACTTGGGTAAATATTTAGTCTATCTGTGTAAATTCTATTCGGCTGAAGTAATAGCACTTTATAAATTAATGGTCTAATCGTTTCTTTTGATTTTCTACCAACATAAAAATCAATAATGCTTTTGGTTTCTCTTTCTAAAACGTAGGTAATCCATATTACATTTTTCTTACTACCTATAAAACTCCACATCTCATCTACTTCAAATTTACACCCTAACTTATTAAAATATGTAACTTTAATTTGTTTACTGATTTTTAGCATTCTTGATAAAACAGTGTTTTTTGAAATATTCAATATTCTTGAAATCCCCCAAACACTACAACCTTCTTTTAATAAGCTTACTAATAAAAGGTTTGTTTGAACTTTATACTTATAACTTGATTGAAAGTAGCTTTTACAAAATTTACAATAAAAACGTTGTTTAGTATTTAGTAAACCTTTCTTAATAGTATTGTTTGTTTTACATTTTATGTAATTCATAGCTTTTTAAGCACCATTTAATACACGCAGCTACACAAAACCTAGATTTCATCGCTTCTAACAAAACTTTAATACTGTTATAATACAAACACACCACCCAATATGAGTGGTGTGTTTTATATAAACAACTATAAATCAATTATTATTTTTAGTAAGTGCCAGTTTGGGACATTACCCGCTAAAATAGATGCTGTAAAATCTGTTTTTTTGATAATTTTTTTTAAAATTTTTCATAAAAAACCCAGTCATTATAACTGGGCTTAAAAAGGGAAATTACTTTTAAAATTGAAATTTAAAAACAAATTCATGTGAACCACTACTATATTTTGAAATATCATTTGTAGCATGTTCATAGGCGTAACCTAGTTTAAACTCTTTAATAAATTGAAACATTAGCAATCCACTAAAAGATTCTTTTAAACGATGTGAGACACCAAACTCTACTTTATCTAGAAGACCAACTGTAGTTGTTAAATCAACAGAAAGAGGAACACCAGATACATATCTAGTCATAAAAGAAGGAGTAACTTTTAAGTTGTATTCACCTTCTAAATCAAATGTATATCCTGCTCCTAAATAAATGTGCGGCTTATCCGATGCACTAGTTACTGTATTTCCTTCTTTTTCGTAACGCTTACTTTTTAACAACACAGGTACAGATAAACTAGCATAGTAATTTTTACCTTTTAAATAAGCTCCTGCTCCAAAATTAGGATTAATGCGGTTTACATTTTGATTAAAAAGATCATCATTAATATTTAAAGAAGCTAAATCAACATTAAAAAAAGAGGCTCCTGCTTTTAATCCTAAAAATAAATTAGTGCTTTCTGATACTTGTAATTTATATGAAAAATCGATATAAACATCGGTTTCTTTTGCAACAAATACCTGGTCATTAACGATTGACAACCCTAGCCCCATATTTTTCCCAACGGGTGATGATAATGATAAAGTTTGCGTAGATGGTGAATCTGCTATTCCTGTAAACTGACTTTTTATCATTGTTGTAAGCTCCAAACCTTCTGATGAACCTGCGTATGCAGGGTTTATCAGATTCATATTTAGGTTATACATTGTAAATGATGGGTCTTGCTGTCCTTGTACTTTTACACATAGCATTACTATTAATGCAGTAACTATGTATTTTATATTATATAATTTCATTTCTTTATTTTTTACTGATTATTAGTAGTTTATATATATCCAACCTTTAATTGGAGCAACATCTGGTTCATTTAAATTAATAATATATAAATAAGACCCTACAGGTAATTTATCATTAGTATCGCTACCTCTTTGATTAGCTGTACCATTCCAATCATTTTTATAATTGTTTGACATATAAACTTTCTCTCCCCAACGGTTAAAAATCTCTACAGTATTTTTAGGATAATTATCAATATTCTCTATCACCCAAGTATCATTTACACTGTCTCCGTTTGGTGAAAATCCTTTATTGAATATTATTTCTTTACTATCACAAGCATCTGAAATACCATCATTATCTTCATCTGGGCCTGTTATCGTCACAATTGCTGTTGCAGTAGCAGTATTACCACTATTATCTGTAACTGTTAAGATTACTGTTGTATCGCCTAATGTTGGGCAATTAAAAACAGAAGTATCTAAAGACATTGAAGCGATTCCGCTATAACTATCACTACTTCCATTATCTATTTGTTGTGGTGTAATGGTTACATTTCCATTAGCATCTAACGCTACAGTAATGTTTCGTGTAAGTACTATTGGTGCAACACTTTCTGTAATTGTTACTGTTGCTGTTGCTACAGATGTATTACCTTGTCCGTCTACCATTGTTAAGCTTACCGTATTAGCACCTAAATCTGAACTTGTAAAATTTGTTATATCTAAAGTTCTTGTTGCTATTGAACAGTTGTCGGTACTTCCATTATCAATATCTGAGACTGTGATACTAGCAGTTCCATTAGTTCCTAAATCAATCGTGATATCTTGCGTTGTTATTATTGGTGCCATTGTGTCTTCTACAGTTACAATCGCTGTAGCTGTTTCTGTAACTCCTCCATCTGTTGCTGTTAAAGTAACTGTGTTGGTTCCAATATTAGAACAATCGAATGTTGTTTTGTCTAAACTTAATGTAGGATTACTGTTACATCCACTTCCTGAACCATTATCTACTTGTGATGGAATAATTGTTGCTTGTCCGTTTGTATCTAATTGTACTGTGATATTTTGTGTTACTGCTGCTAATTGTGCATTTGGGTTTTGAGTTACTGTAACAGTTGCCGTAGCTGTATTTTGATTTCCTGAGGCATCTTCAACAGTTAATATTACATTATTAGCTCCTAAATCATTACATGTAAAATTAGTTTTATCTAAACTCGTTGAGCTTATCGCACAATTATCAGACGAACCATTATTAATATCAGTAGTAGTAATGTTTGCTTGTCCGTTAGTTCCTAATTGTACTATAATGTTTTGTACTGCTGCTATTGGTACAATGTTATCTTCAACAGTTACTGTTACTGTAGCATCTGAACTGTTTCCTGAAGCATCTGTAACTGTTAATTTAACTGCATTTGCTCCGATATTAGAACAATCAAAACTAGTTTTATCTAAAACGCTTGTTGCAATAGCACAGTTATCTGAACTTCCATTATCAATATTTGCTACGGTAAGTGTTCCTTGACCGTTTGCATCTAATTGTAATGTGAAATTTTGTGCAACTATTGTTGGAGCAATTTTATCTTCTATAGTTACAGTTGCAGTAGCAGAATCACTATTACCAGCATCTGTAGCTGTTAATGTTACTGTATTTGCTCCTAAATCGGCACAAGTAAAAGTAGTTTTATCTAAACTTAAAGTAGGATTACTGTTACATCCACTTCCTGAACCGTTATCTACATCTTGTAGAGTAATAACTACACTTCCACTAGCATCTAATTGTACTGTGATGTTTTGTGTTACTGCTGCTAATTGTGTATTCGGGTTTTGATTTACTGTTACTACTGCGGTAGCTGTATTTGTATTACCTGATGCATCTTCAACAGTTAACATTACATTATTTGCTCCTAAATCGTTACATGTAAAGTTATTTTTATCTATTCTGACAGAAGTTACAGAACAATTATCAGATGTACTGTTATAAACATCAGAAGCAATAATATTTGCTACACCGTTAGTTCCTAGCTGAACTATGATGTTTTTTGGAACTATTGTAGGGTTAATCTGATCTTCTACAGTTACCGTTACTGTTACATCTGAACTATTATTTGATGCATCTGTTACGGTTAACTTAACGGTGTTCGCTCCTAAATCTGCACAAGTAAAACTAGTTTTATCTAAAACGCTTGTAGCAATAGCACAATTGTCAGAAGAACCATTATCAATATTCACAAGAGTTAATGTTCCTTGTCCGTTTGCATCTAATTGTAAAGTGAAGTTTTGAGCTACTACTGTAGGAGCTACATTATCAATTGCATTAATTGTAGCTACTGTAGAGGCTGTGTTATTCACATTATTTGAATCTTGAGATACATTTGCAGGTACTTGTAATGTAACAGTTGTATTACAAATACTTGTTGGCGTTACTAAAACTGTATATTCTGTACCGCTTACTGCTGTAAAATTATTTATAGTAGCTCCTGTTACTTGAATATCACTCATGTCAAAACCTGTCACTGCGCTACTAAAGTTAATTGTTGCTGTATAAACTCCTGAAATACTTGTTGGTGAATTTACAAAGGTTGGTATTGGCGCTGGAGGAATTAAACTAAATATTGCCGTAACTGCTTTATCTGCATCCATGGTAATTGTTACTGGATTTGTTGTCCCTATAGCATCTCCATTCCAACCATCAAACTGATATCCTGCATCTGGTGTTGCGGTTAACACAACGCTTGTCCCATTATCATAAGTTCCGCCTGTTGGATTTGGATTCGTTGCTACCGTTCCATTGGTTACATTGATTGTTAACGTACGCTGAATTTTACTAAATGTTGCTGTAACTGTTTTATCAGCGTCCATTACAATTGTTACTGGGTTTACTGTTCCAGTAGCATCTCCACTCCATCCATCAAATTGATATCCTGGATTTGGTGTTGCAGTTAATACAACGCTTGTTCCGTCTACATAGGCTCCGTTTGTTGGATTTGGATTTGTAGTTACTGTTCCGTTAGTTGCATTAATTGTTAATGTTCTATAAACTGGTACAGAAGAACCAAACTCATAAGCTCCTAAATCAACCGTAGTATTAAAAACACGTTGGTTACCTAACAAATCTATATTTCCTGTAACTTTTGAATTGTCTCCATTATCTATTACAGGTGAACCAGTTTGTAAGGTAAAATCTGTTGAACTTGTAAATGATGGATTTGTGGTTATAGTATTTACAGCACTTGTAATACTTCCTTCAACAAAATTTAATGGGTCTAAAGAGTTGTATACATTTAAAGTTGGTAGTGGATTTTCAAAAGTATCTGAAATTGCACGTGTACGTCCACCAGTACTTATATGATCTCCTACACCTGTGTTATTCCAGAAAATACAATTAGCTACTTGTGCTAAAGCTGTAGTTCTTGCAACATTAACATTATTACCTTGAGAAATTGCCAATGTTGCTCTAAAACGATCATCACTTAAATTATCTGTACCCGTATCAATATTATTAACGTATGTATTATTATATATATTAATTGTAGAATCAGAATCATTACCAGTAACCTTTATTATAGCACTACTACCTGAAATAGCTTTTAATGTGCTATTTAAATCGCCTGCAATGTTATTGTTAAAAACACTATTAGATATAGAAATATCTATAAATGTATTAGCACCAATTAAATTATATATTCCAGAACCTCCTCGCGACATATTATTAATAAATTGACATCTATCAATTGTTAAACTACCTCTCGTAGGTGCTGTGTTTGTTAAATTATATCGTAAATTCAGCCCTGCAGCATGGTTTCTACTAACATTATTTTTTATTATACAATTTCTTACTGTTAAATTAGCGACTAAACCATTTTTCATGATAGCACCGCCAAGTGTTGTCGCATCAATATTTGTATGTGCATCACTTATAGTTAAACCATCTAAAAGTAAATTTTCTCCTGTTTGTGTAATATTTATAACACGATAACTATTATCTGTATTTCTAGTAGTGTTTCCATAATTTGAAGCGAAATTTGTAGTATTTACATCGTTGCCTTGTAAATCGCCTGATAATATAGTTTCATTAGTCCCTAAAATTCTTTGTGATAATTGTGTTTCTGTACCTAAAAAACCACCATAAATACGAATATCAGACTTTGTGATAGTAAAATAAGTATTTCTATCTGAAGTGTGTGGTTTGTATGTTCCTGCAGCTATCCATATTTCACCTCCATTATTCACTGCCGCTAAAGCATCTTGTATATTGGTAAAAGCATCTGCCCAAGTAGCACCATTGTTATTCCCTACCGCGGCATGATTTACAAAATATTTTGTTAATTGTGGTACTTGTATAAAATTAATAGGACTTGAATAACCAGACTGTGCGGAGGTTGCACCAGTACAGTTAGTTCTTACATATACATCGTATTGATTTCCATTTGTCAAACCTGTTAATGTTATAGAGGTTGATGCTATACCTGATATTGTAGTTCCTGAACTAACTACCCCTCCTGCAGCTACATAAGTTACATCATAAGACGCACCTGCTGTAACCGCATCCCAAGTTACTGTAGTACTTGTCGTTGTGTCAAAAGCAGTTGTTATATTTGTAGGAGCTAAACAATTTGGTGTTAAACTAGTATCTGTATATTTATAAATACCTGCTGATGACCCACCAGCTGCGGCTATATAAATATCTTGACCATCTATATCTATACCTCTTGGAGACGTTATCGATTGTCCAACATATGATACTGCTCCAGTACCTGATTTATGAATTTTACGAATAGAACCATTAGTTAAACTACTCGTAAAGTATAAATAGTCATCAACAAAGTGAATACCCCAAGGAGCAGGCAATCCATTTTTAACAAGCTGTACGGTTGGCGAAGTTGCCGCTACATCTACTTTGTAAATGGCACCGTTATTGGTTCCTGTTCCTAAATATGTAAAATATAGGATTGACCCTTCATTAGTTATATCTAAAGTATACTGATGAGCTGCTGGTACTGAAGCTACAAATGTACTTGAATTTAACGAGGTATATTTTCTTAGTTCGTGTTGCGAATTATTACTTGGATTAGCTGATATGAAATACAATTCATTATTGTATTGATAAGCTGTAGTTACAACTCCTGGTGTATTTAAAACAGGAATAGAAGTCGTTGGAACAGAACCTCCTACATTAACGTTTCTTATTCCAGTTGCGTTTCCTCCTGGAACATATATAATTGAATTTATATTTGAAAGACAACGACCATTTGTACTCCCTTGAAAATTAGAAGCAACGGTTTGAATGTTATTAGTACCAATTTGATTTTTATTGGCTCTTAATAAAGTGCTACCATTCATTGTATAAACATAATCATCATAAAGAACAAGACCTTCTGCTGCATTAAGATTTGCTCTACTTGCTATTCGTATTTGAGCATTAATTATACTACATATAAATAATAATAAATAAAATATTTTTTGTTTCATAATATGTATTAATAAAAATTTACCTCAAGAATACTATGCTATAGTAATTTTAAAACAAAGCGTTTTATGAATAGCAATTCTAGTTTGTGAATGATTAAAACAACTTAAATCCATTGTTTTAAATCCATAAAAAAAGCTCCGTCATTATAACTGAGCTTTCAATAAAAAAATGTTCCTGTTTTTATATAAAGGGCTAAATATATTTTTGAGATAATTATTTAAGCATATATCATTTGTTTATAGTGAAGTAATTATCTCAAAAAAACATTTAATTTACTAAAAAAAACAGATAACGTCTTTAAACACTCTCTATATCACTTAATATTTGTGTTAAATATATTCTTTAACAATTAGATTGTACCCTTTTTATCTATTCATAGTTATTTTTGATTCTATCAATAACAGAAGTTTATTTAATCTTTCTTTTTTATTCTTTGCTTTAATTATAATATCTGGAACTGTTTTTGTTTCGTCATTTGCACTTCCATCTGGATTCAACCCCATTTCTCCAGAAAACCTTATTACAATACCACTTTTAGGAAGTGTTAATAATAGTGGGTCAGTTCCAACGCCGTCTCCATTTGTTTTTTCACCTACAACTGTTGCGAATTTTGTTGATTTACAGAAATAGGCTAAAGTTTCTGCGCTAGAAAAAACCACATCATCAACTAAAAGGTAAATATTTCCGGAATATTTCCTAGAATTAGAAATTGGATTAATTATCGTGTTCTCTTTTCTAAATAAATAACTTCCATTTTTTAATTCTTTGGGCATATTAGGTAAGCCTACTTCATCGTAAGTAATAGTGTTTTCAAAATAATCTGGCTTAAATTTTTTTAACCTATCAGATCTTTTAAATCCATAAGTCGCTGAAAAAGTAATGGTATCATTGATTAAGTAAGGAATAATATTTCCCATCCAATACTCTGTATCGCCACCATCATTACCTTGAATATCTATTACTAAATTTTTATAATTATGTGCTTTTTCTAAAAAATGTTTTAATTTTTTAGAATCATTTTCTAAATAATCATAACTAAAGGATTTAATATGAATTAATGCAACAGATAAAGAGTTTTTAAAATCAATTTCAATATTTTTAATTGTTTCTAGATTGGGTTTATTATTGTCAATTACTTTTAATTCAGATAAAATAGTGCTATTTATTTCTGTCCAATATTTAGTGCGAATAGTATTAGTTTTCTCTAATTCTTGTACATAAGGCAAATATGAAGAGTCTTGATCTGATGCTCCTTTATACGCATTATAAAAGTAGTTGTAAATCACAGTTGGATATGTATCTGTATGGTCATTATTAAGGGAATTTAAAATAGACGTTAGAGCTAAAAAAAAATCTTTATCATTTTTCGTTTCTTTTATCTTTTGTTGATATTCCTCTTTTTTTGATAACCAATCGACTTGGTTTACCCTTTTATTAATGTCAAAATACGGATACGATTTTTCTAATTCTTTAACTAAATAATTAAAATCAAGTGTTTTCTCTTTTGTTGTTAATACTTTTACTGCTACTTGTGAAAATGTGAGAGTTGTATAAAACATTAAAGGAATAATGACTAAAAAAAACTTATTATTTATATATTTCTTTTGTGTTTTTAATTTCATATATAATATTTTTATAATGTTAATTGGAAAATACAATGTAATATTCACTTCAGAAGAAACCGTTTTATGAATAGCGGATTTAGTTTGTAACAGAAAAAAACTTAAATATATTACTGTTGTTTTATGAAAAAAACTCAGTCGTTACAACTGAGTTTTTAGTCTAGTAAACTACATTTTTTTAAAATTCAAACTATTCAGAAATTTTGATAATAAACTTTTTAATTTTTTGTTGTGTCATCATATTAACTTTAGCCTTACTTTTACTATAAAAATTACTGAATGAAAAATCTGTCCAGTCTGCATTTTCCTTATTTGAAGGCATTACCATTACAAAGCTTTCGTTATCATAAGTAATCATAAAAAGACCAATGTCACTATAAAAGAAAGGGGATCCTAACTCTTTACTTTCTTTTTCTTTATACTTATATATTGCAGCTATACATTTTTTGCAAGCGGCAATAGCTAATACTTTATCTTTCCCAAACGTTCCGTATTGAAAAATTTTAGTTTTGGTTGGTTTGTTACCAATACCACGTTCTGCTTCTAATAAATGGTAGGTTACGTTAATAGTTTTTGTTGGTATTTCGTTTTGTGAAAAAAGAAAATAAGGTGTAAGTACGATGAAAAAATATTTTAAAAGTGTTTTCATAATTAAAATAATTTTTAGTTGATACTAATGGTCTTACCACACCCTGAATTTTTACGATATACTCGCTTATTTGAAGATTTATATGCTCCGTTAGAACTAATTGTTTGTATATAAGCATCTCTATCACAACTCCATGAAGCTGTGCCTCCTGCACTAATTTTTGTTCCGGGATTACGACTACCACTTCTGCCTACATAAATTGTACGACTGCTATTGTTACGAAGAGTTACTGTATTTTTTGCTTTGGCCCCTTGATAATTAGCTTCGTTTAGCCTTTTTCTTCTTTGTAAATCTTTATACTCTGGAGTTGCCTTAATAGAATCATTATATCGTTTAATATCTTGCTCTCCTTTATTCTTTGCGGCTAAAATATTTTTATCTCCTTGCTTTTCTTTTGCTGTTCTAGTATTTTGCTTAGCTTTCATAGCAACTAAATAATTAGTAATTAACTTCTTTAAATTTTTACTTTGCAAGGCTTTGTGTTCTGGTCCATAATCTGGGTTCTTTTTAGATTTGTTTTTCGCTTCTTTTAATCTTTGAAAAAAAGATTTCTTTTTCTTTTTACCCGTAGTCTTTCCTCCTTTTATTTTAACATAGATATCGTCAATAAATTTAAAAGAAGTCCCGTCTTTAGAAATTTCATCAAGCACAAACACATAGTCTCCTATAACTACAATACCATCTTTTTTATATTTATGTCGTATAACGCTTTCATAAGGATATCCACTACATTCATAATATCCATCTATTACATTATATCCTCCTCCTTTTTTTCCTTTTTTTGCACCTTCGGCTACAACAGCTGCTATACTATAGCCTTCACCAGTTGAAAGATGTTTAATTTTAAAATTAACTACAAATCGTTTTTCACTAATTTTATAAGTACCATCACCTTCTTTATCCCAAGCTTTTGTATATTCTTGATATTGATCTTTCTCTGAAATGTTATCAAATAAATTGTTTTGCGAAAACGCTACTGTTGTTACTAATAAAGTAAGTGCTAAAATTATTTTTTTCATCTGTTTAAAATTTTGTATTCCACAAATAATCAGCGCTCTAATTATTTAAGTGGGTGTTATTATTTATTTTTTAAGCTAATTAATTACAGTTAGTATTATAATTTGCACCAGCAGATATTAACCAACCTGTAAAACCATTTGTTGCTCCTGCATCTACTTGCACGCATCTTAAGTTATTTGAACTTAATTGCATACGCCACATATTGGCATTGTTTCCGTTAGCAATATTAACAGCGTTTGTAAAATTATTATTGCCTCCTTTTAAATCGGTTAAGTTTGAAAGCATACTAACATCTAATGTTTCTAAATTGTTATTTTCTAATAGTAATTGTTCTAATAATATGTTGTTAGAAACATCTATAGTTGTTAATTGATTATGAAATAATCCTAGATTTTTTAAATTTGTGTTATGACTAACATCAATGGTTATTATACCGTTATTGTTAGCATTAAAACGTTCTAGTGCAGTTAGTTTTTGCATTGCTGTTGTAGGAAAATTTGTTACATTTTTATTCCCTACACTTAGTGCTGAAACCCTACTGTTTTCAACCGAAACTCCATCCCAGGTAGATACATCTGTTGTTGTAATATTCCAGGTTAACGTATTATTTGTATTTGTATTATAAATTTCAATTAACGCATTACGGTCGCTTTCTAAGGTGAAATTATTTTGATTAGGTGGCGTGTCATCATCACTAGAACAAGAAAATAAAAATGCACTAATAGCTAATAGGATAATTGTAGATTTGAGTATGTTTTTCATTGGTTTTAATTTTAAAACAATAATACTTCATTTACTAGTTTTTATAATAAACGACTTTGTGAATGGCAAATTAGGTTTGTAAAAAGAAAATATAGAAGAATTAAAATAACTTTTTAAAAGGCATAGACACAATAACTCTAGTTCCTTGAGAATTATTATCTTTCTGTAAATCTTCAATAACATAACCTACTTTAGTAGCGTATAGTTTTTGAAAAATTTCTAAACGCTTTTTTATAGAACTTAAAGCAAAAGATTTGTGATGATTACCTTGTCTAATTTTTATTGCTTTACTTTTTTCTCTTCCTATACCATTATCGGTAATAACGCATTGTAATGATTCATTAGTAAAATTAAATAGCACTGAGAGTTCTTTTTTTCCTGCCTTATGCATTAATCCATGTACCAAAGCATTTTCAATAAAAGGTTGAATAAGTAATGATGGTACTTCTAAAGCTTCGTTAGAAGTAAAAGAGATTTGGTAATTGAAATCATCTCCAAAGCGGAGTTTTTCTAATTGTAAGTAAATGTTTAAAAATTCGATTTCTTTCTCTATTGGAATAAAATCTTGACTTGAATAATTAAGAGTGTTTCTTATTAATTCAGCAAACAATACAATGTAATCATAAGAGGTATCTGTGTCTTGTTTCAAGACTAAATCTTGTATAGAATTTAAAGCATTGAATATAAAATGAGGGTTCATTTGTGAACGTAATGCTGTTAAATTCTGAGAAATTAACTCTTTTTCTAAGTTAATTTTTTCTAATTGTGTAAGGCGTTCTTTTTCTTTTCTATTTAATTTTTTTTTGTAATAAAGGACTATACTTCCTAGAAGTAAAAAAAATATGACCGCTCTAAACCACCATGTTGCCCAAAAAGCTTTTTTAATAGTGAACTTTAACTCTTTTATGCTACTCTGTGTATGTTTTTCTAGATATGGCTGTACCTGAAACGTGTATTCTCCTGATGGTAAACTGTTATATTTTATGGTATTTACTCCAATTCCTGTGGTAGTCCAATTATTATTTATTCCTTTTAATCGGTATTTGTATTTTCCATTTTTATCAAATAAAAACCCTGTTACATTAAACCCTATTTTTATAGTGTTTTGAGTATGGTTTAAAACGTATTCTGGTTTTACGAGCGTATCTTTTTCATTAACTTGAAACCTATTAAAGTAAACCTCTGGATGGTATTTTTTAAAAGTTTTCTTCTTGTTTATAGAAAATAAACCTTCACTAGAAGAGAAAAACACTTTATCGTTAATAAACTCTATACCAGAGATGTCGTAAGAAGGAACACCTTCTTTTTTGGTTAGTTTTTTAAATTGTAAGCTAGTTACATCAACCTTTTGAATGCTATTATCTGTAGCGATCCATAACGTATTTTCATCAGCTTTAATTTTTTCAATATTGTTTGAGGTTAGCCCACTTTTAGTAGTGTAATGATTAACTACAGAATTGTTTTTTATTCCGAAAATACCATCTTTAAAAGTACCAACCCAAATAACACCATTAGTTGTTTTTGTTATTGATTTAGCATAAATAAATCTGTTATTATATTGAATACTTTTGGCTTTCCAAGTACTATCATACACCTTTAAACCATCTACATATGAAATATATACCTCTTTCTTTTTTTCATTATAATAAGATGTATACGTTCTTTTACCTTTTGATATAAACTTTGCTTTATTTTGAAAAAAAAACCTTTTAAGCATAATATTTGATTTTTTAAGCAGGGTAGCAGTGTTAGAGCTTGCAGCCAATATATTATCATTTACTATTGAGAAACTTTTAACAGATTGATATGTATCTGTTTTAACATATTGGTTCTTTTTATAATCAAGTACATAAGAAGTAATATCTTTGCTTACCAAAATAGTGTTGCTTGAAAGACATTTAATAGCTGATACTCTATCTTCTGTAGGTAGTTTTATAATTTTTGATTGGTAATTGTTTGTGTTATAAAAACCTATATTTCCATTCCTAAGTCCAAAAACTAAAGTGCTATCATTTAGCTTATCTAAGCTACTAATATTTTTATTTATATTTAATAGGTTACTGTATTCAATATGTATATTTGGAATAAGATATATCCCACTATTTAGTGTTGTTAACCAGTAATTATTATCCTTATCTTTTAGTATTTTAGTTACATTTTTATCTTTTAAAAAATGTTTTTTTAATTGAAAACGGTCTTTAACATATTCATATACCCAAACACCTTTATTAGTGCCAAACCATACTTCTTTATCGTTTTCAAAAATAGTATGCGTTCCATATTTATTAATATCGTCAAAACCATTGATAATTTTTATACTTTTTTTTAATGTATCAATTTTAAAAAAAACATTATCAAAACCATTTTCTTGCATTAAAAATAAATCTGTACCGCACTTAAAACTAATTGACTTGATTGGAGGAATTGATTTTCCTTTTTTACTTCTAACCGCTAGTTTTCTTGCTAAAAAACTTTTAATTTTATTATGTACAGTTACCTTAGATATTGAGTCAATAGTTTGATAGTAAATAGCATCGTTATAACTAAAAGTACCTCCTATATAAGTTCTAGCTTTTATAATAGGTTTTATTTCTTTTGTTAATAAATTAATTTGATAAATATTTGATCTTGTAAATACCCATAAATAGTTTTTTTTAACAAAAAACTTTGCGAGAACTCCTTTTAGCTGTTTGTTTAAATCAATAAATAAGGTCAATTTATCTCCTTTAACATAAAAGAATTGCCCAGAAATATTATTGCACCAAATACGTTTTGTTGGGTCTTCTTGAACGCCAAATACTGAGAGTCCTCGTTGTTCTATGTTATTATATTTTTTATACTCTTTACCATTGTATCTAAAAAAACCTTTGTCTGCACACAGCCAAATAAAACCCTTGTCATCTTCAAAAATATCATAAAATTCTTTATCAGGTACCCCTTCTTTTTCTGCGAGGTGCATTGTTATAGGTTCTTGAGCGAAAAGTATAAATGAAATAAAAAGAAGTATACTTAACGTAAGTTTTTTTTTAGATTTATATAAAATTTCTGGAATATTATTTAATTGCTTCTTCAAAATTATTTATTCTATTTCTTGAAATTTTTGTTTTAAGAGTAGTATTAGCTAAAGTTACAACTAAATCTGTTTTATTTAAGGATTTTACAAAATTTAAGTTGATAATCCATCCTCTATGAGAACGAAAAAAAGAAGGTTCTGTTGAAAGAATTCCTTCAAAATATTTAAGGTTTTTACTAGTAGTAATTTTTTCGTTTTCTTTTAAGTGTATAACGCTATATGCTCCACTAGCTTCTATAGAAACAATATTTTTTAAATCAACAATATGTCTATTGCCTAATTCGGGAATCACTATTTTTTTATAATTTTTATCTTTTATAGTTTTTAATAATGACTGATAGTCTATTAATTGATTTTTTTGTTTTAATTTTTCTTCTAATTTTTCAAGAGCTATATTTAACTTGTTCCTATCAATTGGTTTTACTAAATAATCAATCGCATTTAATTCAAAAGCTTTTATAGCGTATTGATCATACGCAGTTACAAAAATAATTTCGAAGTTTATTTCATTGAAAAAATGTGTAATTTCGTAACCTGCATAATTAGGCATCTGCACATCTAAAAAGACAACATTTGGTTGTCTTTTTTTAATTTCTACTACACCTTGTTCTAAATTACTACACGTTTCTATTATTTCTATATTAAAAGACGTTCTTTCTAATAAATTAGTTAAAACATTTCTTGCACTTTGCTCATCGTCTATTAATATTGCTTTTATTTGAGTCATAATTACAAAAGTAAAAATAGCTAATTACTTATAAGGAAAAGACTTTATGAAAGAAAAATTGGGTTTGTGAATTTAAAAAGAGTTTAAATTTTTCTTTGAATTGTGTGCTTTTAAAAATTGCCTTGTTGACGTTGTAAATCTCTCAGAAGAATCTATTTTAACAAATAAACAACGAACATATAAAGTAAAATTGAGAGATATTTTCACCGACTTAAGAGTTAAATATAAGAAGTTAGACAGGAATGAATCAAAAACAACCACTATAGAAACTCATTTACAAGATACCAAAAGTGGGTTATTAACTTTAATAAATCATAAATATAATTTCTTTAATCGATTTTTAAGGGAAGATGTGATTAAAAACTCAACTTTTCATAGTAAAATTCAACTGTTAATTTTACCTGAACTATAAAAAGAAAAACGGAATGCACACAAAATATTTTTATATAAATATTGCAAATTTGCTTTATTCTGTATCTATGGCAGATAAGCAAATGTCATTAGAAGAGAAAAAAGATATAATATGGTCTGTCAAAGAAGAATAGACTACAATAAAATATGGTTTTGACAGTGAAGAAATCATCTATGAAACACTACGGAATTTAATTAAGGAAAAAGTCACATCAGATGAAGCATTTAAAAAAATTCATAAATTACTTGATTAAAAAATATACTTCTTGTTTTACAACTCATTATATTAATCTAATATAGGCATATTTAGAAAAAATGGAGATTTAAGCGAATAAAAAAACTTAATCTATTTTAAAATCAAATAGTTGAGGTTTTTACTTGTACTCGAGGCGGGAATAACTTAATATTTGACCAAACATAACCTCTACTGATTAACTAACAATCATTTGAGATTAATAAAAGTGGATTAGCCGATAAGTCAATGATATAATTTTCAAATTTAAAAATCATCTAAATTTATGAATTACTAATAAAATCAATTCATTAAAGAGGTTTACTCTTAACAATTATTAAATATAATCTAGTAAACAAAAGAGAAGTCAACACTCTAGCCAGTTATCTTAAAAAGTGAGAAACGGAGGCGTTTTTAAAAACAAATACTTGATAATCAAAATATTACTAGAGTTAATTGAGGGGTATAGCGGATTCGAACTGCTGTAGATGGTCTTGCAGACCACTGCCTAGCCTTTAGAACTTCTAACTGTACTTTATTTACTATACATTAAACTCAAAGATTAAACCATCTGACACTAAACTTCTATTTATAAATAACTACGCTTAACTCAATATCAAAATATGCTAATTGCCCCATAAAATTAGGCTTCATATTATTTATTACATGATATCTTTTTAGTTTTTTAGCAAGGTTTTTAATATCGCTTTTTGTTGCTGGTTTGTTTTCTTCCTTGGTAAAAGCATATTTTAATAAATCTACTGCTGCACTTCCTATTGCTGCATTTCCTACTCCAGCTACACTCAATTTCTCAATACTTGTTTTATTCGTTTTATTTTCTGGTTTATCTATTCCTATTTTATCACCTGATTTTACTTTCTGATGATGTGATTTTGATCTACAACTATTTGAACAATATTTTTGAACTCTTCTTCTTACTGGTAAAAATTCTTTTCTACAATATTCACATTTATACAATCTTGTTTCCATATACGTTAATTGAACGTTCGTTTTACGCTTAATCTCTTCTGATTCGTTTTTGTTTATTGTTTTCTGTTTCTGAAAACGTTTTTCAATAAGTAACTAATTGCATCTTCTTCGGTTAATGATTTTCTTTTTTTTGCTTTCTTAAAACTTGAAGAAATCGAAAAATCATTCTTTAATTTATCCAATAGCAGTTTTTGCTCTTCCAATGGAAGTGCTTTTACTACTTGATAAACTACATCTGAATTCACTATAAATTAATTAACTTGTCGTTAGCTAAGTTAATTTCTAGTGATAGAATATGAAGATTTTAAGCTATGGCAATAGCATATCTGAGTGATGTCTATTGTTGTCTGAAAATGTATTTTTAAGAAAAGTAAGTGATTTCTTAATTTTTAATCGTCAATTCTTGTAATTCTTCTTTGATTTTTTTTAATCTAAAATCATGTGATAAATTTTCACCTCTCCCATAATGTCTAATTTTTGTAATTGACATATTATGTTCTTGATTTACATAATCAATGAAATTCTTTTTCTTTTCTGAAATAAGTAATGATTCTAATAAAGCTTGATGTAAACTATCTATATTTGAAGGCTTATTATCTATAAAGCTTTGTATCTTTTTTTGTGTCCAACTAAACACATCAAAATCTAGAAAAACATTCTTATATTTTTTATATCGTTCTTTAAGAATTCCTAAATTACTAAAAGCTGTGTCATCTTCAAATTGAAACATATCATTTAAACTTAATAAGATTTTAAGAGTACTTTCAAATTCGAATGCCTTAGTGAAAGTTTCTTGTTTCTTAAATTCATCTGATTCAAAATATATTTGATCTCCAATCAAATATGCTTTTAAATTTTGATCCGTTGCTAAAGTTGCCTTTAAAGCACTTCTTAAACCTTTTAAAAACTCAAATCGATTCAACATTTCTACTCGCTCTAAACCGCTTTCTGAAATTGATCTATAACCTAATGAGATATCTTTAGGCGTAATTCTTGAAAACTTATCTTTAAAATATTTTAATGCAACTTTTCGTTGTTCAATATATTCCATTCCAAAAATCTCATCTTCGAAATCTTTAGAAAAAAAGAGAAATTCTTTATCTATTGCGGGCAAATTAACTGCTTTAAAGAATGTATAAAACTCTTCTCTTAATTCATAATTAGGATTTACTTTTGTTTTATAAGATGTAACTTTATTAAATTCACTTAAATCTACAACACTTTCTGACTCAAACCCAATAGAAGTAAAACTTTCATACAATCCTAAATCAACTAAAATTTGCAACTGCCTGTCTTCCGATAGTTTTTCAAAGTCGCTTTCTTTCAGAATTCCAAAATTATTTTTAATCTCATTCATGTATTGTCTCTTTTTCATTTTTTAAATTATCGTATAGCATATTCGAATAATCTTCTGGTAATTCTGCATCAATATCTCTTAAATATTTCTCTAAAGCTACCATTGTTCCATGTCCTGTAATAGGCATTAAATTACTTTTTGCTTCATACTTAGACATTCCTTCTCGAAACTTCCTGTATAATTTCGTGATAAATGTATGTCTAAAACTATACATTCCAAATTCTGTTCCTAATTCAAAGTGATCTTTTATTTTCTTAAAACGCTTAGAAAACTCATTCCTTTTGTTTGTTTCTTCTGCTTCCCAATTTTCACCTATTCCGAATCTACCAAATAAAAATGATCTAGGGTTTTTATTTGATAAATCTGGTAAATCGTTCAATAATATTTCTGGAATAATTTTTACTTTAACTGGTTTGTTTTTTGCCTTAACATACAATTTTCTATCATCTATATCAACATCCTCTATTCTTAAACGACAAACTTCTATAGGTCTTAAAAAATTATACGATATAAACTTTATAAATAGTAATAAATGCGAATCTGCTTGCTCTAAGTATTTATAAATCCCTTTTTCTAATTTTGGTGTATATGTTTTATTGCGTTTTGGTACTGATTTTAAAACTGAAATCTTTTTAACAAAATTATCCTGTACGACTTCATTATCTTCCAAAAGTTGAAACATCGATGCAATATCTGTTCTTGAATTATTTCTATTTCTTGCACTTGTTCTTTTTAAAACTTCATTTAAATAATCTATTACAATTTTCTTTGTTATAAAAGTGATTGGATTCTTATAATATTCTTTTTCTATCAGCCACTTTTCAAAAAGACCTACCCTACTCTTGTATTGAACAAATGAATTTTTATTCATCATATTAACCTTCAACTCCAATGTTAACTTTATAGCTTCTGAAATACTCGTAGACATCTCATTTACTGAAATTACAATAGGCTCTTTTTCTTTTGCAATAGATGCTATCTCTTTTACCTCTTCTTGTTTATACCCATCTCTTTCTTTATTAATAGCTATTGATCCTTCTGAAAACATTGCTTTTTCTAAAGCACTATTATCTTTATATGGATTAAAACCATATTCTAACAACTTTAATAAAGATTGTTGCATAGTCCTTAAAAACTCATAACGATCTCGTTTTGTTTTTAACTTATTTACTCCCGCCTTTATATTGGGTTGCCTAACTAATTTTTCTGTTTTGGAATCTCTAAAGGAATAGTAAATATACCAAGGTCTACTAAGGGCCTCTTTTTTTTCTTGATAAGAAAGTTTTAACCAAATAGAAATGTCTACACCTCCAGTGTAGATCTTCGGTTCAGAATAATTCAATTTCATAGTAAAAACGTGTACGTTTTCGTGTACGTCTTGTAAAAGTAAGGAATTTAATAGCATAAAAAAACAGTTCGTGTAACACGAACCGTTGATCTTATTAACTTTAAACTTGTAGCGGGAACTGGACTCGAACCAGTGACCTTCGGGTTATGAGCCCGACGAGCTACCTACTGCTCTATCCCGCGATTTGCGGTTGCAAATATACGTCTTTTTTATCTTTATAAACAAATAAAAAGCATCTTTTTATTCGCAAAAAACATAACCACTACAATTACAGACCATTAAAAATCCTTTTTATTTTTAAAAACCATGTATCTTTGCCTCATGGTACACAAAGCAGGATTTGTAAATATTATTGGTAATCCAAACGTTGGTAAATCAACTTTAATGAACGCCTTCGTTGGTGAAAAACTTTCTATAATTACTTCTAAAGCACAAACTACTAGACATCGTATTTTAGGAATTGTGAATAATGATAATTATCAAGTTGTTTTTTCTGATACACCTGGTATTATAAAACCAGCTTATGAGCTACAAGAATCTATGATGGATTTTGTAAAAGCAGCTTTTGAAGATGCTGATGTGCTCATATACATGGTAGAAATGGGGGAAAAAGAGCTAAAAAACGAAGCTTTTTTTAATAAAATAATTCACAGTAAAATACCAGTAATTTTATTGTTAAATAAAATAGATAAATCTAGTCAAGAGGAAGTAGAAGATAAAATTAACTACTGGAAAAATAAAGTTCCAAATTCATTTGTTTATATAATATCTGCTCTTGAAAAATTCAATGTTGAAAATGTTTTTCAAAAAATCATAGAACTTTTACCTGAAGGCCCAGCTTTTTACCCTAAAGATCAATTAACAGATAAACCTGAACGCTTTTTTGTTAATGAAAAAATTAGAGAAAAAATACTACAACATTATAAAAAAGAAATTCCATATTCTGTTGAAATAGAAACAGAAAGTTTTACTGAAGAAGAAGATATTATAAAAATTCGCTCAGTAATTATGGTTGAACGTGATACCCAAAAAGGAATTATAATTGGTCATAAAGGAAGTGCAATTAAACGAGTTGGTACAGAAGCTCGTAAAGATTTACAGCGTTTTTTTGATAAAAAAGTTTTTCTTGATTTATATGTAAAAGTTAACAAAAACTGGCGTTCTAATGATAAACAATTAAAACGTTTTGGATATAAAGATTAACTTTATTTAATATTTTTTAAAATCTGCTTAGTAAATTCTTTAAGTTCATCCATCTGCTTTTTCCCAGTTGATTTACCTATACTTCCTATGACATAGAGTACAATCCATAGTAAAGGTAAAACGACAAGCATTACTATAGGAAAAAATCCACTTTTTTTTAAAGACCAATTACTATATGCAACTACAGCAAAAATTAAAAATGCAGTAGCAACACCAAAGTGTATAAACATAAACAATGTCCAAACCTGAGGCTTAGGACCAAACAACCCTTTAATTTTACTTGTATATTCAGTTAACTCTTCAATTTCTATTTGTAATTGCGGTGACCAATAATGGTTTTCTTTCTCAGGCACATCAACTATAATATGATTATCAACAACCTTCATTTTAAACTTCTGGTTTTCGTCTATGTTAGTTTTTATTTTTTCAAGTAATAAATCGGCTTTCATTTCAAAATCTATTTGAAACCTTGGCTTTAAAAAAATTTGATTGTATAATGTATTATCCATTACCTAGCTAATTGATTTTATCAAATTTACAATTTTAAAACAATTATTAACTAATCATAACAAATACTTACACTTACACTAACTTTTAGTTAAAAAAGAACTTACAGCTTTGCCTGAAATATAAAAACCATGAAAAATTTAGCACAAAGTATTATTGCATTATCTTTTTTATTCATTGCAAGTTGTAATGATGACTCTCCAGCTCCTGCCCTTGAAAACACTAACGTGAATTTTAAACATAAAACAACAATTAAAGTAGGCGGTGAAGGTGCTTCAGAAATAACTGCTTATGATGCGAAAACTAAAAAAATATTTATTGTAAATGTTGAAAAAAAAGAAATCTCAATTTATGACATAACAAATTTAAATACACCTATAAAAAAAACACCAATAACAATAACAAGTGGATCACCTAATAGCGTTAGTATACACAATGGTAAATTAGCTGTAGCTATTGAAAATAACAATAAACAAAGTAATGGGAAAATTGCGCTTTACAATACAGATGATCAATCATTAGAAGCTTCTTTTACTGTAGGGGCATTACCTGACATGGTTACTTTTTCTAAAGATGGGAAAATGATTGTTTGCGCAAACGAAGGTGAACCTAATAAAGACTATACTAATGACCCTTTAGGAAGTGTTAGCATTATTTCTATTGAAAACAAACAAATAACTACTCTTGATTTTTCTTCGTTTAACTCTCAAGAGGCTGAATTAGAAAGTAAAGGTTTCAGAGTATTTGGTCCCAATGCTACTTTAGCTAAAGATGTTGAACCAGAATACATAACTATTTCAGATGATTCAAAAACTGCTTGGGTTTCACTTCAAGAAAACAACGGAATTGCCAAAATAAATTTGATTACAAAAACAATAGAAACTATTTATCCTTTAGGTTTTAAAGACTATAGCATAGCTAAAAACTCAATTGACCCAAGTAATAAAGACGGTAAAAAAGAATTACGACAAGTACCAGTTTACGGAATGTATCAACCTGATGCTATAACTCATGTTACTATAAAAGGAATTGGTTATGTTATCTCAGCAAATGAAGGTGACGCTAGAGAGTATGATGGAACTCCTGGATTTGTTAATGAAGAAAGAATTAAAAAAATAAAATTAGACCCAACTGTTTTTCCTTCTGTAAATGATTATCAAAATGAAGCTAATTTAGGAAGATTAAAAATTGCTTTAGATATAGGCGATACAGATAATGACGGAGATTATGATAAATTATATTCTTATGGTGCACGCTCGTTTAGTATTTGGTCTGAAAATGGAAATTTAATTTACGACAGTGGAAATACAATTGCTAAAGAACTACTAGCAACTACTTCTGATAAATTTAATGATGACGATAAAAGAAGTGACGACAAAGGTACCGAACCTGAAAGTGTAGAAGTATTAAACATAGCCAATCAACGTTATATTCTATTTGTTGGCCTTGAACGAACTGACCAAGTATTAGTATATGATATTTCTAATCCTGCTGCTCCAATATTTTTAACTATTCTATCTCATAATGGTGATGAAGCTCCAGAAGGATTATTAGCTATTCCTTCAAAGGACAGCCCAAATGGTAAAGATTTACTTATTGTATCTAATGAAGATAGTGGAACTGTTAGTATTTATGAAAATTTAAAATAAAACTAAAAAAAATGCAACTAAACAACTATTGGTGAGCAATCAATAGTTGTTTTGTTTTATAGAAACACTACCTTTGCAAAATGAGTAATATTATAGCAATAGTAGGAAGACCAAACGTAGGTAAATCTACCTTATTTAACCGTTTAGTTCAACGTAGAGAAGCAATAGTTGATTCTGTAAGTGGTGTTACAAGAGACAGGCACTATGGAAAATCAGAATGGAACGGTAAAGAATTTTCTGTAATTGATACAGGAGGATATGTAGTTGGGTCAGATGATATCTTTGAAGGTGAAATTAGAAAACAGGTACAATTAGCTATTGATGAAGCTGATATTATAGTATTTGTGGTAGATGTAGAGCAAGGAATTACTCCTATGGATGATGCTGTAGCTAAAATATTACGCCAAGTTAAAAAGCCTCTTTTTATGGCTGTAAACAAGGTAGATAACGCCATGAGAGATGCTGATGCTGTAGAGTTTTACAATCTTGGATTAGGTGATTATTATACTATATCTTCTATAAATGGTAGTGGTACTGGAGAATTATTAGATGCTGTAGTTGAGGCTATTCCTGAACCAGATCAAGAAGAAGAAGAAAGTGAACTACCTCGTTTTGCTATAGTTGGAAGACCTAATGCTGGAAAATCATCTTTTATCAATGCTTTAATTGGAGAAGACAGAAACATTGTTACCAATATTGCTGGTACAACTAGAGATTCTATAGATACAAAATATAATAGATTTGGTTTTGAATTCAATTTAGTAGATACAGCTGGAATTAGAAAAAAATCAAAAGTTAAAGAAGATTTAGAGTTCTATTCCGTAATGAGAGCTGTAAGAGCAATTGAACATTGTGATGTTGCTGTTCTAGTAATTGATGCAACAAGAGATTTTGAAGGTCAAGATGAAAAAATATTTTGGTTAGCTGAGAAAAACAGAAAAGGAGTTGTTATTCTAGTTAATAAATGGGATTTAGTTGAAAAACAAACCAATACTATGCGTGATTTTGAAGCGCAGATACGTAAAAAAATAGCTCCTTTTACTGATGTACCAATTGTATTTACTTCTGTACTTACAAAACAACGTATATTCAAAGCTATTGAAACTGCTGTTGAAGTATTTGAAAACAGAAAACGTCGTATTCAAACTAGTAAGTTAAATGAAACTATGCTAGAAATTATACAACATAATCCACCACCAGCAACTAAAGGTAAATATATCAAAATTAAATACTGTATGCAGTTACCTACGCATACTCCCCAATTTGCCTTCTTTGCTAATTTACCTCAATATATTAGAGATCCATATAGACGTTATATAGAAAATCAATTACGTGAACATTATAACTATACAGGTGTTCCTATAAGTATCTATTTTAGACAGAAATAAGTTTAACATTTTTTTAATGAAACGTTAGTAGTTTTTTCTCGTCTTTTGTGCATTGAAATTTATATGTACAAAAACTATGAAAAAACTACTATATGCTTTTATATTTTTATTTAGCACCCATTTTTTTGCACAATCATACCCCTTTAAAATAACAGGGAAAATTCAAACAGAAAAAGAAAAAACAGCTATTGAAGCTGCGACAATTCACTTAGAAAAAATAAAAGATAGCTCAGTTGTTTCTTATACAATATCTGACGACAAAGGTTTTTTCTCTTTAGAAGGAAAATCATTTCATAAAAACCTTAAACTTTTTGTGTCTTTTGTTGGAATGAAAAATTACTCGAAATTAATTTCTCTTGACAAAAAATCATTATATAATCTTGGTAACATATCTCTAGATGAAGAAGGCACTCTTCTTAGTGAGGTTGTAATAAAATCAAGAGCGCCTATTACTGTTAAAAAAGATACTTTAGAGTTTAATGTAAAGTCTTTTAAAACAAAGAAAGATGCAAATGTTGAAGATTTATTAAAAAAACTTCCAGGTGTTGAAGTAGATGAAGCGGGTAAAATTACTGTAAATGGAAAACCTGTTAATAAGATTTTGGTAAATGGAAAACCTTTTTTTGGTAACGACCCCTCAATTACAACAAAAAATTTAACAAAAGAAATTATTGAAAAAGTTCAAATTACAGATACTAAATCTAAATCTGATGCTTTTAGTGGTGGTAAAGGAGATGCTAATAATAAAACAATAAACCTTACAATAAAAAAGGAAAATAACAAAGGATGGTTTGGAAGAATTTCAGCAGGTGCAGGAACTGATAAACGCTATGAAGGTGCCACAATGGTTAATCGTTTTAATAATGATAGAAGAATTAGTGTATTAGCTAGTACCAATAATATTAATTCTCCTGGATTTAGTTTTGGTGAAATTCAAAAAATGTTTGGAGGAGGTAACACATGGTTCAGTAGTAATGGATCTTTCAGTGTAAACGGAAGACGTTTTGGAGGCGGCCAAGGAATTATTAAATCTAAAACTGCAGGAGTTACTTATGCAGATACTTATAAAAAAGGTTTAGATGTTAATTTAAACTATTTTTATTCTGGTAGTTCTTCTAACAATGACTCTAAAAGAAATAGAGAAAATATTTTACCTGATGGTAGTCGTTATTTTTCTAACTCAAACTCTTCTACTTTTGATGAAAATGATAATCATAGTATAGATGCTGAATTTGATATAGAAATCGACTCAACATTTTTAATCAATGTTGCCCCTAGGTTTATAAAAAATGATAGAGAGGGAACTTATAACAATCTTCAAGAATCTTTTGATAAAGACAAAACATTAACCAATAAATCTTTTATCAACTCTCGATCTAAATCAAGTGCCAATAATTTTGAAAATGATATTGATATTACTAAACGATTAAATAGTAAAGGTTCTTTTATTAAAGCTTCTATTACCAATCAAATTGATAAAGCTAATACTGAAAATTACAATATTTCTAAAACAGAAATTTTTGGAACTTCACCTTCTGTAGAAAACAGAAATCAATTTAGTGATATTAAAAATAATTTAAATAGTTTCAGAACAAGTGTAAGCTATCGCTATGCAATAATTTCTAAAAAACTATTTTTAGATTTCGAATATCGTTATAGAAAAAATGAACGTGAAAATGTAAATAATACTTTTGACTTTAATAGTTCTTTAAATCAGTATACCGATTTCAATACAGATTTAAGCTCAAACTTTAAATCAGACGACATTACCAAAACCCCTTCTTTAGGTATTGCTTATAAAGTTAAAAAGTGGCGTTTTGACATTGAAGCTGGATATGTTAATAGAACTCTAAAAAACAATGATCAGTTAAGACCTAATTTAAACTTAAAGAAAGATTTTAATGCTTTAAAACTTAGAAGTACTTTTAGGTATCGTTTTGATTCAAAAGCATCAATATATTTCGATTATAATTTAGAAAATGATGCTCCTTCTATAACTCAATTGCAACCTTTTAAAAATGTTAGTAATCCACTAAATATAATAACTGGTAACCCTTCTTTAAAACCAATTAAAAGACATAGAGTATATCTTAACTTCAACAAATACAATTGGCAAAAAAGAACAGGAATGTTTATCTATGCTGGAGGTGATTTAGTAAATAACCAAGTAGTTTCTAAGAGTAGTATTGATGCTAACTTTGTTAGAACTACAACTTATGAAAATGTAAATGGCGGATACAACTTTTGGGGTGGCGGTAGCTACAGTAAACAAGTAAAACTAGATTCTATTACCACTATAAAACTAAGAATTGGAACTAATATTAACGGAAATAGAAGCATTAACTTCTTTAATGATATACAATATAAATCAACAACAACATCAATATCTCCTAATATTGGTTTTACGTTTGAATGGAATAAAATTATAAGTATTGAGCCTAGATATTCAGTATCGTTATCAAATACAACTTTTGATATTGATAATTTTAACAACTTAAACTTTACAAGACACAATTTAAATATTAGAACGAAAACAAACTTCCCTAAAAAATTAGAGTGGAGAAATGATATACGATATAGTTACAACCCCAATGTAGTAGGATTTAACAACTCTGCTTGGTTTTGGAACTCTACCTTAGCTTATTCTGTAATGAAAGATAAAGGAACAATCACTTTAAAAGCTTATGATTTATTAAAACAGAATAATAATGCCAGAAGAACATCAACATCTAACTATATTCAAGATTCTGAAAGTACTGTACTTCAACAATATTTTATGTTAGGGTTTAGCTGGAAATTTAATAGTTTAGGTAAGAAAGGAAAAATTCGAGACTACGGAAGTCATTTTTAATCAGCCTTAAAAACTCAATAAAAAGTCATTATATCCTATAATGGCTTTTTTTATTCACGCAAATTCCTTTACAGTGCAAGCTCACTTATCAAAAACGACTATACCATTAGTATTTTGTAAATTTGCAAAAAGAAATTCACCCAACATGGAAATTAAAAGTATTACGGATATTCAAAACATAGAACTCCCTTTACAACTAAACATTAGTTTTAAAAGAGTTTTTGAAATATTTCAAAAGTATGCAGATAAAGCATCTAAGCAACATCCTTTCCATGAATCTGCTAAAGTAATGATCCGTGAAATTGAAAAAGCTCCTGAACTTATCAATGGTTTTTCAGATTTTTCATTATTAAAAAAACATGAAAACACAATCAACCATCTATTAGATGCCTTATTCCCTGAAATATTATCAAATAATGAAATTAAAGTAGCCACTATTCCTTTTTCTTTTACCACTTTTAAATACACTGAACGTTTTAAAAATATATTAGAAAATGCGGGTGATGACTACGAATTAAAAGTTCGGAATTTTGAAGATGATGTAATGTACATTTATGCTTGTACACTTATTTTAGGAACAGTATATAATTATCCTGTAGATTTAAAAAGACCTTTCTTTTTTGATATACCAGATAAAAAACTAGGAGTAACTAAGCATTATCGTGTTGCTTTCAATGGAGATTTTATGGATATTTCTCCATCTAAAAATGCTCCAGAAATCACGAAAGAAGACATCAAATTATTATTAGATAATTTTAATAATATTGATATTTGGAGAGAAAAATTTCCACCAAACTCATATATATTTAAAGGGTTTGGGATTATGAATCTTTTTGATGTTACAGCCGATGAAACACTAAGTGCTATTAGAACCAATTTACTTCAAAAAGATGACGGTAGTATAGTTGAGAAACTACAGAAAAATTTAAGTGAGTTTTACACTATTAAAGATTTAAAAGTAGGCTTTTCTGTATATGATGTTAGTAATATTGAAGTAGAACCTCCAAGAGTAAAAATTTCTGAAAGTATTTTAATTGAAAATGGAACAATAATTACCTGTAATGATTTTTTCTGTGATCATATAATTTCTAAAATTTTCAATAAAAATGAAGAAGTAGTACTTTCTGATATTGAACAATATGGAATAAATTCAGGTGAAAATGATTTTTACCAAAAACTAAAAGAAAAAAATATAGGAAGCATTATATTAATTCCTATAAAAACATCTACCAACAGAGATCTTGTTTTACTTGAAATAGCTTCACCAAGACCTTATGAATTAAACTCAGTAAATAAACAAAAGTTAAAAGATATAATTCCAGTTTTTAAAGCTGCAGCAGAAAGAAATTCTGAAGAGTTTTTAAACACCTTAGAAGCTACTATCCAAGAACATTATACTTCTATTCACCCTTCGGTAAAATGGCGATTTTATGAAGCGGCTGAAAAATATCAAAACGCTTTATTTTCAAAGCAAGAAGAAGCAAAAATTGAACAAATTGTTTTTGAAAATGTATATCCATTATATGGTCAAATAGATGTTAAAGGATCTTCTATAGCTAGAAATACGGCTATTAAAGACGATTTAACAACTCAATTAACATTGGCAATTAATGTTTTAAATGAAGCTTGTAAAGCCGAAAATCTACCGATATATAATGAACTAACATTTAGAGTTAAAGAATATTTACACGAAGTAAAAAAGGGACTAAAAGCCGGTGACGAAATAGGCATTTTAGATTTTCTTAAGAAGGATATTTATCCAGTTTTTAACCATGTAAAAGAAATTAATCTTGAACTCACAGAGCTTGTAAAAACATATACTAACAGCTTAGATGCAAATTTACATGTAGTTTATGACAAACGTAAAGCCTATGAACAAAGCGTTACAAAGCTTAATGACAAGCTAGCAAAGTTTATTGACACTAAGCAAGAGGAAGCTCAAGAAATGTTTCCTCATTATTTTGAACGCTATAAAACTGATGGTGTTGAGTACAACATGTACATTGGGCAATCGTTAACAAGACAAAAAAAGTTTGATGAACTGTACCTCTATAACCTTCGTTTATGGCAATTACAAACCATGTGTGAAATGGAGAACCTTGCTAACACTACTAGAAAAACATTAACACATGATTTAGAAGTTGCTTCATTAATTTTAGTTCACAGTAATTCTTTAGCTATAAAGTTTAGAATGGATGAAAAACAATTTGATGTTGATGGAGCTTATAATATTCGTTATGAAATAATAAAAAAACGAATAGACAAAGCACATATAAAAAACACCAATGACAGATTAACTGTACCTGGTAAAATAGCTATTGTTTATTCACAAGATAAAGATGCTAGAGAATATCTTAAATACATAAAATATTTGCAGTCAAAAAATCAGCTTGGAAGCATAGAAAAATTAGAATTAGAAGACCTTCAAGGGGTTTCTGGTTTAAAAGCTTTACGAGTTGAAGTAATTTATCAAAATGATTTTACATCAGACAAAACAATAACTATAGACCAACTTTTACACGATTTCAAGCAATAGTATTTAGTGCAGTTACACTGCAGCCGCACCACTTTGCATATAAAAAGCTATTGCAAAAGATATTACACTTACTATAATTCCAATCATAAATACAGTATATGTTGTTCTTAATATACTGTATTTTCTATTTAACACTAATCCTAAGAAATATAAATCTTTAGTAAGTGAGCCGTATAAATAATCTCGATCTTTTAACATTTCATCCATTGCCCATTCAAATTCCGGCAAACTCATTTTATGAAAATTACCAAAAAATATTAAGTTTACTTTTTTGTTAGCAACATCTTCTTTTGAAAACTTCCCTTCAGTAACATTAGGCCGTGTAGCAAGAATAGATAGAATAATAGAAATTACTGTGAAAATTATAAAAATAATAGAAGGAACTAATAAGTAGCTATTTGATGGATTATCTAATTTAGGAATTAAAGTAGACAATGTCATGGAAATAATAATAGCATTTACCGATAATAAAATATTTGCTTTCGTATCTGCAATATCACTTAAAGTAATATGATTTCTAAGCGCTACTCTAAACATTGTTTCAATACCTCTTTCGGGTAAATCAATTTTATTTTTTTTAATAGCTAATTCTTCTTTTTTCTGCTTAATCTTAGCTAATTCTTGTTTGGTTTTCTTTAACCCTTTTAATAACTGTGCTAAGTTTTTACCTTTTTGCTTTTCCCAAGTTTTAATAGCTTTAACTGAATAATATTTATGATCTTGAGTTAAAAAATTAATATTATTAGTAAGCCAATCAATATCTGAAAACTCTAATCCTTTTGTTAATTCTAACTCTTTACGAAGTAATTCAGAGAACTCCTCATAATTCTTACTCCCTAAGTGAGAACAATCAGCATCTCTTACAATTTTTTCTAGTAAACTGTTAGGTACTACACCCATTTTTGTTGCTAAAATAATACGGGTAACCTCATCTATTATTTCTTCACCACCTTCTTTTTTTAAAAATTCAGAAGCTATTTTTACACTTTCCTCCTCATGATTATTTAAATCTACAGTGTACCCTGTATCATGAAACCAAGCAGCTGTAAGAAGTATTTCTGTATCTCTTTCATCAAGTAACTCTAGCTCCGCTAATTCTTTTGACTTCTCTACTACTCGTTGCGTATGAGCTATATTATGATATACAAATTTCTTTTTTAAACCAGCGTTTAAAAAATTTATCACATAACTTTCTACTTTTTCTAATAAATTACTCATGAATTGGTTACTTTTAGAATGTAAAAATAACCAAACTTTAGCACAATTAATAATTGTAAGGAATTAGCCCCTGTACCGACTATTAATTACTTAAAAACATAGAATATGCTTACTTGGAAAAACATTATCAGTTTTACTGCAAACGGAAATCCAATTCCAACGAAAAGAGTAGAAAAAACAAATGAAGAATGGAAGAAATTATTATCTTCAGAAGAATATACTATAACACGTTTAAAAGGAACCGAACGACCTTTTAGCGGAGAGCTTTGCTCATCTTTTACAGAAGGTAAATATAATTGTACTTGCTGTAATACTCCTTTATTTGATTCAAATATAAAATTTGATTCAAGTTCAGGATGGCCAAGTTTTACGCAGCCTGTAGAAGAAAACGCTGTTAAATATCATAAAGATACTACGCATGGAATGATACGAGTAGAAATTTTATGTAATACTTGTGATGCCCACTTGGGACATATTTTTCCTGATGGGCCAGAACCTAGCGGATTACGTTATTGTGTAAACTCATTAAGTATTAAATTAGAAAGTAATGAATAAACAGTTAGCAACATTAGGAGGTGGATGTTTTTGGTGTACTGAAGCTATTTTTCAAAAAATAAAAGGTGTAGAAAAAGTAGTTTCTGGATATGCCGGAGGTACTGTTCCAGGAAAGCCAACCTATAGAGAAATTTGTTCAGGATTGACTGGACATGCAGAAGTGATTCAATTTATGTTTGATCCAACAATAATTTCGTATGCAGAAATTATCACTATTTTTATGACCACTCATGATCCAACTTCTTTAAATAGACAAGGAGCTGATGTAGGAACTCAATATCGATCTGTTATTTTTTATCATAACTCAGAGCAAAAACAAATAGCCACTGAAGTAATACAACAGATACAACCTTATTTTGAAGAACCTATAGTCACTGAAATTAGTAAAATTCCTATTTTTTATGATGCTGGAGAGGATCATCAAGATTATTACAATCAAAATAGAGAACAAGGATATTGCAATTTTGTAATTACCCCAAAGTTAAGTAAACTTAGAAAACTATATGCTGACAAATTAAAATAAGCAATGATTATTAAATTATACGGAGCTCAAAGGTGTCATAAAACCATATATTACCAAGAATTTTTCCTTGCTAAGAATATTGGTTTTATTTTTTTAGATGTTGAAAAAAATAGTGAGTATGCTCAAGAGCTCCGTAAATTATATGAAAATAAAAAATTGAATTTCCCTACTATTACAATTGGTAAAAAAAAACTCAGAAACCCTTCAGATAAAGAGTTAAATAAATGGATTGATAAATTTTCCATTAAATAAACAGCGAACTAGAAAAGAATACGTGATTTTAACTGGAAAAGAAATAAAAAATTATAGCATAGAAAAAATCATTTCAATCATAGTAGTTTAAGAAACTTTTAATTAAAAAACTATATGAAGTTAGAAGATAAAAGAATAAAAAAACACCTAAAACAGATACCTCTTGATCAATATACTGTTTATCATAGCCCTATAAAATCATGGTTTATTTTTATTTTTTTAATACTAATCATCATTAGTCCTTTTTCAATTTATTTTATAGGCTCATTATTCTCAACTTCTTTTAATATAATTATCATTTCTTTAATTATTTCATATTTCATTATATCATACGTTATCTCTGCCTATTACAACAATAGTTTTATTGTTTCTAACAATTATCTACTAGTTATAAACCCAAACTTTCCTTTTAAAACAATTAAAAAATATAATTTAAGCAGTATTAATGAAGTTATAATAGACAACGATAAAAGAACAGTAAATTCAATATTTTTATGGATCTTTTTCATAATTAATCGTAACCAAATTAAAATTAAACTGGGAAAAAAAATTGAAACTTTTTATTGTGTTAATTTAGATGTCGATTGCTGTGGTGAAAATTGGACTGAAAAGAATTTAGATGATTTTTATAACGATTTAAAATCAAAAAATATCAATGTCCACATGAAAATATAAAACTATGAAAAAACTATTTCTTGACGATATTAGAACTATTGAAATGATTTATGACAAATCAATGGAAAGTGAATTTGACATTGTTAGAACTTATGAAGACTTTGTAGCTTATATTACTACTAACGGACTCCCAAATTTTATTAGTTTTGACAATGACCTAGGTCTTGACGCTAATGGAAAAATTGCACCCGATGGATTGGCTGCAGCTAAATGGCTTGTTTACAAATCTGGTTTAAACCTAAAAAACTTACAATTTAAAGTTCATTCAGCAAACCCAGTAGCTGCAGAACAAATTAGAGGGCTTTTAACAAATTATATCAACCATTTAAATAAACACACCACTTAAAACTATTTTAAAATAGTAAAAATTTCAAGCACTTCTTTTTTATGTCGTTGACTTAACGGAACTGTCATCTTATTTTTAAGAATAATATTATAATCTGCAGTATCAATTCTTTCTATTTGGTTTCTATTTACCAAATACCTTCTGTGAGTTTGAATAAATATATCTGTAAATTCTTCAGCAAAACTTTTCAAGGTTTTTTGTACTAAAAATTGCGCATCTTTTGTATAAACATGGCAATATTTATCATCTACTTCTATATAACACACATCATTTTTAGATATTTTAAATAACGAATCTTTCTTTTTTATAAATAACTCTTCATTTACTTTTAAGACTGCCTCTTCTTTAGTTGACAGTTGCCCTACTCCATTTACAAATTTTTCAAAAGCCAGCTCAATAGTAAATTTAATACCAAACGAATCTATAGGTTTTAACAAATAGCTATGTGGGTTAGCACTTTTTGCTGCTGTAAAACTGATTTTATCTTTAGCACTAGTTAAAAACAAAATAGGTATTGCTCTGTTTTCATTAATATAAGTTGCAAACCTAGTTCCTTCTCGCTCTCCTTCTATAAAAATATCTAAAATTGCTAAATCAGGTTTGTGTAAATGGTAAAAGGCAACAGCTTCATTATAGTTTGTAGCTACACCTACAACATCATAATGTTTAGACACTATATTTTCTACTATTTGTGCTTCTTCTTTACTATCCTCTAAAATTAAAATCTTAATTCTTTCCATACCTATTAGGCAATTATTTTATGAAGTATTGATATGTTTACTATCGTTCCTCCTTGGGGGTTATTTTCTATGCTTATCATTCCATCATTTAGTTCAATCATCGATTTTACTAGATGTAAACCTAAACCAGAACTTTTTCTTCCTTCTGTATCTTTTTGTGCTTTTTGAGCATCTAGCTCAAACAATGTTTTCAATACCGTTTCTGGTATACCAACTCCTGAATCTTGAATTCGTAATTTAAAAAACTCACTTTCTACTACTCCATATATTTTTATATTTCCACCAACTGGCGTGAACTTTATGGCATTATCTAAACAATTACGTAGTACAATTTTAAACAACTCCATGTCTCCAAAAATTAATACAGAATTTAAATCCTTACTAGTAAATTCTATCTTTTTTTCTTGTAATAATGATTGATATTGATGTTCTATTTGCTTTACAACCGGCAATAATGGAAACCAATCTTTTTGTACAAACAATAAATTTGATTGACTTAAAGACCAGTTCAACAAATTATCTAACAAAAAACTTAGTGAATCTATTACCGAAACTACATTTTTATTTATAGTTATCGTTTCTTTATTTTCTTTAGGTTCATAAACTTGAAATTTCTGTTTTAATAAAGCTACAGGACTTCGTAAATCATGAGCAACAATACTAAATATTTGATTTTTTAATGCATTTACTTCTTTTAACTCTTCATTTAAAACACCAATTTGCTGATGCTTTTGTCTTAGTTTTTTATAGAAAAAATAAATTACTACTAACAGTAATAATATAGCAACAGTAATGATTATAAAAATATTACGTTGCGCTGTTTTTTTATCTACCTCTATTTGCTTTTTCTCAATATTAAACGCCTCTTTTTGTTGCGCTATTTGCCAAACTGTATTCTCTTTTTGAATGGAATCTTGAAAAACATTGTATTCCTTTAAATATCCAACTGCTTCTTTATGCTCTTTTAAAGCTTCAGATACAATATATAGGTTATGGGTAATAAAACTTTTTAGTTGAAAATTTCTTAAAGGTTTTACCACTACATAAGCAGAATCAAAATACTTTTTTGCTTTTTTATCTTGATATTGTTCAAAATACAAATTCCCTAAATTAGAATACACCCTAGCTAATGATAAAGAATCATTATGTTTTTTATATGCTTTTAGTAAATCTAGGTATAAAACTTCGGCTTTTTTAAATTCTCTTTTTGATGAGTTTAAAAAAGCTAAGCTTTCATTTAATTCACTTTCTAGTTTATAAGGCAGACTTTTATACTTTAATATTTCACTGTAATAAAATACAGCCGAATCATAATTTCTTCCTTCATAAAACTCTCCAAGACTTTTCATTACAATTAAGCGATATTTTTCATCATTCTTTAATATCTTCTTTCTAAAAAAAAACTCAGCTTTATCGTATATTTTTAAACGTAAAAATAAATGTCCTTGTAAAATACTTTTCAATTTATTATTAGTATTTTCATCTTTCAACAAATAATAACTTACCTTTTCATAATCATTATCTATGAAAGAAATATGGGCATTATGCCAAGCATTCTTTTCTAAATCTGGTAACTTATCCAAGTTAACAGTATCTAAATTTCCACAGATAGTACAGTTTTCAGAAAAAAACTCTTTCACATATGAAGTTTGAGAAAAAGATAAATAACTAAAAAAAAACAGAAAATAAAGCAAAAACTTCACTTTATAGTGCATAATTAATTCTTGATAGTTGAATTTGGAGGAATAACCAATGTACCTCTTCTAGGTTCTTTAATAAATGGTTCTCCATTAAAATTAATAGTAACTCTTACTTTATCAACCGTATCCATTTGCTCATCATCTATAGTAAAGATAAAAACTAACAAGCATTGTTTTTCTGCCTTTGGATTAGTTTTCTTTTTAGGTTTAATCAACAAACTCAATTCTTTATTTGAAATAATTCCATCAATATCAAACTCTTCAACACCACCCTCTATAACTTCTTCATCAAAAAAAGCAGTAACATATAAATAATTTAAGCTACCTGTTTCTGTTATTCTTACAAAAGGACCTAAAGATGTGTGTCCATCAATACTAATAGGAGTTTGGTTTCCATCAATTTTTCTGATTTTTAATTCTTTAATTATAGAATATAATTCTAAGCTCGTATTGTTTTCCATGATTTATTAGTTTGATTATAGTGCAAGATACTCTATTGTGAAATAACCATCAATACATCAAACACTCAATTTCAAACGCTTAACTCCTTTTTTGTAGCACTCACGAAGTTTCTTAATTCATTCACAGAAGTTAGCTTCTTAAAAAGTCTTTTCAAGAGTAATTTTAGGATCAGAAAACAACAAAATAGCGCTAAAAAATAATTTTCTAAAACCAAACAAAGTAGAGTTCAGAAACTACAAAAACGAGGCGAATCCTGAAAAGCCTTACGAGTAAGGATTATTAAAACTATTTATTATGAGCGAATTATCAAACGGAGGACCAATTATTATTGATGAAACTAGAACTTTTAAGTTTAGTATCGTTGGAATACGCATAGAAGGAACGGCAAACATTAAAGTTTATGACAATAATGGTGGTTGTGCTGGATTTCACACTGATGTTTTTGTTAAAACAAATCGTGGTAGTGGAGGTAAAAGAGTTGTTTTAAAAGGAAATGAAACAAATACTTACCCAATAATGGGACCACTTTCTCTTGAAGTAACTATTTCTAAATGGCAATGTACTAGTACTAAACTTAATTTCCACATTAAAGGAATTGTAAAAGGCCCTTTCGGAATTAGAGAAACTATTATAAATACTGACCTTTCTGGTGATCGATTTAATCATGATTTATTAAATAAAGAACTAGAGTTATTACTTCATGAATCTGAAGTAGCATCTAAAGCATAATTTTTTAAAATCTAAAAACCTCAGATTAGTTAAGCTAATCTGAGGTTTTTTATTTTTTATTAATACTCAGTTTATTTATTATAAGTGTAATAACTTTGTTAGTTGAAAAAAGAGAAGTAAAACCACACTCTAATGAAGCTACACCTAAATAATACTTTTAATAAAGAACTACCTGCAGATAAAGTCTTAGAAAACACTCGCAGGCAAGTACTAGATGCTTGTTTTTCGTATGTAACGCCTAAAAAAACAGCTAATCCTTCATTAATTCATGTTTCTGAAGAAATGTTAGTTGAATTAGGTCTCACAAAAGATGATGCAAAAACGAACAAATTTCTAAGTATTTTTACAGGAAATGAGGTATTAGAAAATACGCATCCGTATGCCATGTGCTATGGTGGTCATCAATTTGGGAATTGGGCTGGGCAATTAGGTGATGGTAGAGCTATTAATTTATTTGAAGTAACTCATAATAAAAAACAATGGGCAGTACAATTAAAAGGTGCTGGTGAAACACCTTACTCACGAACTGCTGATGGTTTAGCCGTTTTACGTTCTTCTATACGAGAATATTTATGTAGTGAAGCAATGCATCATTTAGGAGTTCCAACAACTAGAGCTTTGTCTTTAAGCTTATCTGGTGATGAAGTTTTACGAGATGTATTATACAACGGAAACCGAGCTTATGAAAAAGGAGCTATTGTTAGTCGAACTGCTCCTAGTTTTATTCGTTTCGGAAGTTTTGAAATTCTTTCTTCTAGAAAAAACAACGTAGCTTTACAACAATTAACAGATTATACAATCAACCATTTCTACCCAGAAATAACTTCAACAGGAAAACAAAAATATCTTGACTTTTTAACCAAGGTTAGAGATAATACGATTGAAATGATAGTACATTGGCAACGCGTTGGTTTTGTACATGGTGTTATGAATACGGATAACATGTCTATTTTAGGATTAACAATTGATTATGGTCCTTATGGATGGTTAGAAGGTTTTGATTTTGGATGGACGCCAAATACAACAGACGCTCAACATAAACGTTATCGATTCGGTAATCAATCCTATATTGGATTATGGAATCTTTTTAAACTAGCGAATGCTTTATATCCACTTATTGAAGAAGCTGAACCTTTACAACAAATTTTAGATGGTTACAATTCTCTTTTTAAAGAGCAATATGAAACTATGATGAAAAGTAAGTTAGGTTTAATTCAAAATAACGATACGGATTCTGAGCTTATTGGTAGACTAGAAGAAACGTTACATTTGATAGAAACGGATATGACTATATTTTTCAGAAACCTTTCAAAAATCACTAAAGAAGACACCATTTCTATAGCTATTGAAAAAATAGCAGAAGCTTTTTATAACCCACTAGAATTAAAAGACGAAATAAAACAGCATTGGGAAACTTGGCTTACTCAATATATTGATAGATTACAACAAGAAACTCAAACTAATGAACAGCGTAAACAACAAATGGATACTGTAAACCCTAAATACGTATTACGTAATTACATGGCACAACTGGCAATTGATGATGCTAACAAAGGTGATTACAATTTAATTGAAGAATTTTATCAGTTATTAAAGCAACCGTATAGCGAACAACCTCAACATCATAAATGGTTTGCCAAGCGCCCTGAATGGGCACGTAATAAAGTAGGTTGCTCAATGCTTTCATGTAGTTCCTAAAAATTTGTACTTTTAAGGAAATGTTTTCTATTAATGACACACGAGTTTAAAGAAATTATTCAACAAGCTTTTCTTAATCAGCAAAAAGGAATCCAAAATGTATTGGCAACTGTTGTTGCTTTAGATGGTTCTTCCTATAGAAAGCCTGGTGTACAAATGTTGCTATCTTCTGACGGAAAAATAACAGGAGCCGTAAGCGGTGGTTGTGTAGAAAAAGAAGTGCAACGAAGAGCTCAAACAGTTTTTAAAACAAGAACTCCAAAAGTTATAGCTTATGACGGTAGATATCGGTTAGGTTGTGAGGGCGTTTTATATATTTTATTAGAACCCATTAGTATTACACCTGAATTTTTAAAAGAATTTTCTAGTAGTATAGAAAAAAGAATCCCTTTTAGTATAAACGCTCACTATAAAAAAGAAGATGAAATTGAAGGAAACTTCGGCACAGTAATTCAATTTGGCAAAAAATCCTTCACCTTTTCTAATCATTTTAAACCTACGGTAAATAACAAATCTTTAGTATTTACACAAACCATGCAACCGCTATTTCGTTTAATAATTATTGGTGGAGAACACGATGCTGTAAAACTATGTAAACAAGCCACGTTATTAGGCTGGGAGGTTGAAGTCATAACCTCTATAAAAGACCCTAAACAATTATCAGATTTCCCAGGAGCAAAATCGGTAATTGCACAAACTCCAGAATTGGTTGAATTAACACACATAAATCAACATACTGCTATCGTTATTATGAATCATAATTTCACCTACGATTTACGATACATAATAAAACTACAAGAAACCGACCCTAGTTATATTGGAATATTAGGCGCTGCTAAGAGAAGAGAAAAACTATTCAATGAATTATTTGAGCTATCTCCTGACGTTTCTGATAGCTTTTTAGATAAAATTCACACGCCTGCCGGGTTAAATATTGGCGCAATAACTCCAGAAGAAATTGCATTATCTATTGTTGCTGAAATATTATCAGTTATCAGAAATAAAGAAGTTTTTTCATTAAAAAAAATAACAGGTAAAATTCACACATAATTATAAATTCGGCATTGCGAAAGTAATGAAGCAATCTCTATATGGAATACTTTACTTCATTTACAATAATTATTAAGAACAATGAATAAAACCGCTATCCTTATTCTTGCCGCTGGAAGTTCTTCTCGAATGGGAAGCTCTAAACAACTACTCCCTTTTAAACATACCAACTTATTAGGTTGGACGATAGAGCAAGTTTTAAATTTAAAAACAGGAACTGTTTATTGTGTTTTAGGAGCAAACTTTCAACTTATAAAAAAAGAAATTGAGCACTACCCTATCCAAATATTACATAATTATATCTATGAAAATGGATTAAGTTCAAGCATAGTAACTGGGATTAAATACATAGTCGACAAACAATACGATTCAGTAACGATACTTTTGGCTGACCAACCAAAAGTCACTTCATCATATATTCATGAAATGTTTCTTCTATCTAAAGAGAACCCTACAAAAATAATCGGCTCTAATTATTGTAAAAAAGTAGGTGTCCCAGCTATATTTCCAGCTACTTATTTTTCAGAATTGTTACAATTAAAAGGCGACAAAGGTGCTAAAGAGCTTCTTAATAATGAAGAAGAAAATCTTGTAAAAATGACGCCTTTTAATTTGATAGATATTGATACTCCTGAAGACTATAATAAACTAACGAATTAATAGTATTTTTGTAATTCAATAAAACCACTTATGAACATTAGATTTTTCCTATATTTCATTGCCTTTATTTTTATAACTGGCTGTGCAACGTATAAAGCACAATATGCCAATAATAAAGCACCTAAAACAATTAAAGTTAATAAAGAGCTTTCTCACTCTTTTTATTTAATTGGAGATGCTGGTAATGCTGACTTAGGTAAGAACTTACTTTCTTTAGAGTATTTTCAAAAAGATTTACAAACCTCAACAAAAAATAGTACAGCTCTTTTTTTAGGTGATAATATATATCCTATAGGAATGCCTAAAAAGAAAACTACTGAAAGAGCGTTAGCTGAACATAGATTACAAATTCAAATAGATGCTGTAAAAAACTTTAAAGGAAAAACTATTTTCACTCCTGGTAATCATGATTGGTATAATGGTTTAAAAGGTTTAAAACGCCAAGAAAAAATGGTAGAAAAGGCCTTGGGTAAAAATTCTTTTTTACCAGAAAAAGGATGTGGATTAAAAAAAGTAAACATCAATGATAACTTAACTCTTATTATTATTGACAGTAAATGGTTTATTACTGACTGGAATAATCACCCAACTATTAATGAGAATTGTGATATTAAAACACGTGAACATTTTATGGATGAACTATCTGGAATGTTTAAAAAAAATCGTTATAAAAATGTAGTAGTAGCTATGCATCACCCATTATATAGTAATGGACCTCATGGTGGTAGTTTTTCTTTTAAAGACCATATGAAGCCTATACCTGTTTTAGGTACTCTAAAAAATATGTTGCGTTCACATGCTGGTATTGAAACTGACAATTTTAACAAAAGTTACACAGATTTTATAGAACAAATAAAAACTATTGCTGATGACTTTAAAAATAACATTGTTTTTGTTGGTGGTCATGAACACAACCTTCAGTATATAGAAAATGATGGTTTCAAACAAGTAGTAAGTGGTTCAGGTTCTAAACAATCACCTGCTTTAGCTGGTTATAATGCTCCTTTCACCTATGGTAATCACGGATATGCTAAATTAAATTTTCATAAAGATGGTTCTGCTGTAATTGAATATTACGCTGCTAACACTACCGATAATAATAAGCTGCTATTTAGTAAAGAAATTATCGCTCCAAAAACAGTAAAGAAAGCTCCTGTTTTTAGTGAATATAATGCTCATAAAAAAGTTATTGAAACTTCTATTTATCCTTCAGAAGCTACAAAAGTAAGTGGATTTCATAAATTTATGTGGGGAGACTTACACCGTGAAAAATATGGTAAAAAAATACAAGTACCTGTTTTAGAATTAGAGTCTGTTTTTGGTGGATTAAAGCCTATTAGACAAGGAGGAGGAAACCAAACAAATTCACTTCGTCTTGAAAATTCTGAAGGAAAACAATATGTACTACGTTCTATGTATAAAGATGGTAGTCGTATTATGGGAGGAATCTTAAAAGGGACTTTTTTAATTGACGTTGTACAAGATATTTTTACTATGTCACACCCATATGCTGCATTTGTTATTCCTGATATGGCAGAAGCTGTGAATATTTACCATACAAATCCTAAGCTATACTATATGCCTAAACAACCAGCTTTAGGTAAATACAACACTATTTTTGGAGGTGGTTTATATTTATTAGAAGAACGTCCTGCTGGTAATAGAGAAGATGTAGATAGTTTTGGTAATTCAACGAACATTATAAATACTTTTGATGTATTAGAAAAGATTCGTAAAAATGGAAAGCATACAGTAGATCAAGAATGGGCTATACGTTCTCGCTTGTTTGATATGGTAATTGGAGATTGGGATCGTCATGAAGATCAATGGCGTTGGGCTTCATTTAAAACCGATAATGGCAACACCTATTACCGACCTATACCTAGAGATAGAGATCAACCTTTTTCTAAATTCGACGGAGTTATGATTCCTTTATTTCAACAGTTTGCTCCTTTAGTTAAAAACATGCAAACTTTTGAAAATGATATTAAAAATATGAAATGGTATAACAATTATCCTCGTTTTTTTGATGCTGAATTTTTAAATGAATTAACTTTAAAAGATTGGTTAACACAAGCGGATTATATTCAAAAACAATTAACAGATGATATTATTGAAGCTTCAATAAAAAAGTTACCTACCAAGATTTATGAACTAGACGGAAAAGAAACAATTGCAAAAATAAAATCACGAAGAGATAAATTAAAAAGCATTGCTCGTAGATACTATACAAAACAAGCTAAAACTGTATACATTCTAGGTACTGACAAAAAGGATATATTCTCAATAGAACGTATAAACAACACTGAAACTAGGGTTACTGTTACTCGTAAGAAAAATACAATCTATAAACGCACTTTTACGACCAAAGAAACGAATGAAATTCAAATCTATGGATTAAATGGTGATGATACTTTCACCATAACTGGAAAAGTTAAAAACGGTATTTTAGTTCGCTTAATAGGAGGACAAGATCATGATGTGTATACTGATGAGTCTTCAGTAGCTGGTTGGAGTAAGAAAACAAAAATCTACGATTCTAAATCAAAGAAAAATACCGTAAACGGAAACAAGGAAACTGCCGATTTACGCTCAGACAATTACTATAGAAACACCTATAATCACCGAGATATAGATAACAACACTACTCTTGTTTTTCCTAGCTTAGGTAGTAATCCAGATGATGGTTTCTTTATTGGCGCCTCTGTAACCCATACACGACAAGGGTTTAAAAAACGTCCATTTGCAAATCAACATTCTTTATCAGCAAACTATTTTTCAGCTATTAATGGTTTTGACATTGAATATAATGGTGAGTTTACTGAATTTATAGGAGATTGGAGTTTAGCAATACGCGCAAAAGCAACTAGTGATAATTATTCTATTAACTTTTTTGGATGGGGTAATAACAGTATAAACAATCAAAATTTAGATTTAGATTATTATCGTATTAAGAAAAGTGAATTAAGCTTTTCGCCAGCACTCTTAAAACGTTTTAGAGGTGGGTTTGCTGTTCAATTAGCTTCTTCTATAGAAGGTGTTCGTGTACAAAACACACCGAATAGAAACATTAGAAATCACAATCAAAGTGCTATTAATATTTTTGATACTAATTATTTTATAGGAAGTGAACTTGGTTTTACTCATAACAGAATTGATAATGTAAGCTTCCCAACTAAAGGAATGAATTTTGAATTAGCAGTTGGAGCAAAATCAAAAATTAATGACTTTGAAAGGCGTTTTGGATATATTAAATCTTCTTTAGCTATTTATCAAAACTTGGTGCAAAATCGTTCATTAGTTTTTGCTTCTGAAGTTGGCACGCATATCAATATTGGTAATCGATTTGAAATATATCAAGCTGCTACTTTAGGTGGTGATAAAAGCTTACGTGGTTTTAACCGTCAGCGTTTTACAGGAACTCAAAGCTTTTATCATAGTAATGATTTACGATTGCGCTTTGGAGAAATTAAAACTTCTTTTTTACCATTAAAAATGGGAATTTCTGCTGGTTTTGACTACGGACGTGTTTGGAGTCCAAGAGAAGTTTCAAATTCAACCTGGCACACAAGTTATGGTGGTTCTGTTTGGTTAAGTGGAATTGATTTATTCACCCTAAATATTTCTTACTTCCAAGGAAACACTGATGAGAATAGAGTTGCTTTTGGTATTGGATTTTCTTTTTAACACAATTTTTTAAAACAAATTATGACACAACAAACCATTTTATTTTTTGGAGCCATTTTTGGAATGCTAGCAGTTATTTTTGGTGCTTTTGGAGCCCATGCCTTAAAGAAAATTTTAACTGATCATCAATTAAAATCTTTTGAAACAGGAGTGAAATACCAAATGTACCATGCTATTGTTTTACTAACTATTGGTTTTAACTTCAAGATACCAAATCCATTATTAGGATGGAGCTTTATAATTGGAGTTTTACTTTTCTCATTTAGTATTTACGGATTGGTTTTATCAGATGCCAAAGGCAAAAAGCTACGTTTTCTTGGTCCAATTACTCCACTTGGTGGACTATTCTTAGTTATTGGCTGGATCCTTTTATTTGTTGAAATTATTAACCTATAATTTATTCCAAGTATATTTTTAACTTCATTAAGATTGGGACACGAAAGAAGTATTTTTTAATAGCTTCGTATACTCGCTATGACAGATTTCAAGTCAACAAATTTTTATTTTTCCACAAGGGAAAACTCATACAACTTCCCTCCAGCTCCATGAGATTGTTCATCAGTAATATAAAGTGTGTTATTATCTTTAAAAGTAATTCCTTCTTTTTGTGAAGTATGCCCTAAATCATGTTCAGTTACTACTCCACTGAAAAAACTATCATTAGTAAAATCTGTAAAAATTAATACTTGATCATGAGTTAGTAAGGCTACTTTTTTTTTATCAGGAGATACACATGCTGCAGTTACCCAACAGTGTATACTACTATTACAATTTTCAAACGTATCAATATATTCTGCAGTATATTTTCCTTTTGTAGTTGGTACTTTATATAAACTTGTTTTACCATACGCACCTTTTACACGACTTTTAGTAAAAACATATAACCCCCCTTTAAAATACAATAATGATTCAGCATCAAAAAAACGTTTTTTCCTTTTGGGTGGAAATTTAGTTTGATTAGGATACTTAAATTTAATTTTTTCTGGTGTTATTATATTTTGAGACGCTAGTTCTTCTGCAGTTATTTTATAAATAACTAAATTTTTACGTTTGTTACCGTTATTCCCAAAATCAGCAATGTATAAATTACCTTCTTCATCTGAAGTAATGTCTTCCCAATCTTTATTTTTTATAGTCAGTGCTATTGTTTGTTGTATTTCACCAAAAACATTTACACCATAAATATCAGCTTCATTTCCACCGTCATTATGCATCCATAAAATATCTGAGCCTTTTATTTTTTCAACTCCAGACACCTCTTCTAGTTCATCCGGCACTGAGCCAACTATTTTTAATTGCCCATAATTTGTACAACTTGAAACTAAAAATATACTTAAAAAAAAATAGAATACCTTTTTCATTTTAAAGAATTACTTATAATAGTAAAGGTACTTAAAAAACAATTTCTAAGCCACACTATAAAGTTAGTTTATGTATAATATTAACTATCCAGTTATTCCTTAAATAACGCTATTGTATAATTTAACAATAAAGTATCTCCTTCATTACCATGCCCAGGTATCACCCATTTAGCATCTTTATATTTACCTTTTACTGCATTAACGGTATTTGACCACTCTTTAACATTAGCATCTGCTAAGTTCCCTTTTTTAGCCTTTAGTGTTTTTACTAAACAACCTCCAAACAATACCTTATCTTTAGAATAATACCCAATTATATTATCTTTCGTATGACCTTCTCCTAAAAACTCACAAATAATCTTATTATTACCTACTTTTAATTCAAAATTATTATGAAAGCCATGTTGTGGTATAATAGTACCCTGCTCTTTAGCTAGTTTTATCGTTTTTAGGCTAGCATATGATGGTACCTCTTTATGATGAAACGCTTCTAAACTTCCTAAACAATCAACATGAAAATGAGTGGGTATTACAGCTTTTATGGTAGCTTTTTTTTGGTTTTCTATCCAAGTAATTAATTCTTTCGCTACTTTATTTTTAGATGATGTATCAAAAATCACTGCTTCATTATTATCTATAACTACCATGCCGTTGCATGCTACTTTACCCCAACTTTCTGTATCTAAAAATGTAGTATGCACATACACATTATCGGTTAGTTGTTTTAATTTTAATGTTTCTGAAGAATAAACTTCGTTAGATGCATGAATCTCTTTTTTACAACTAACAGTAATTAAAAATAGTAATATAACACCTGTAATATAAAAGTAGTTTTTCATAATAATTTATTTCTTGCAAAGATACAATTATGAAAATACTTCTCTCAATTTACTTAGTATAAGCAACTCATTATTTCGAGAATTTTTCTAATTTAAATTTAATTATTTTAGGCATTTTCCAGCTATATTTTTCAAGTAAGTCTTTATAAATAATTTTCCAAAACTCATCACTTTTTACTTCTTCTGACTGCAATTTACTTTTCAAGTATTTTTCTATTTCATATACTTGATGAAATGAATTATATGCATTTTCAGATTCAGAAAAAGCTAAAATAGCTCCCTCAATATCTTTATCTATCAATAATGAAAATCCTTCTAACTCTTTTTGTAGTGCCAATTTAAAGTTTTGAGGGTTTAGTTTTGTTATAATAGGAGATATAACACCTGTACCTTCTATTTTACTTTTTTTCAAAATTGCTTTTTCAAGTTCAAATTTCCCTTCTATAGTCGTTGTATCAGTTTTAGAAATAATTAAATCTTGTTTAGCTATTTCATTTTTGTATTGCTTATCTAAAATATCATAATAGTCTTTCCATCCTTCTTTTAACTGACCAGACACTGTTACGTTTGAAAAAAACTCTGCTAATAATCTTCTCTCAGCTAATCCGTCTACCTTTGTTATTAATTCAACATATGTATTGTATACTTTTATTTCTTCAACCCCTTGTTTTCGTTCATCCAAAACCCATGAAAAGAAAAAAGTTAATAATCCTATTACTACTGTATTTATAAACCATTTTATAAAATCTATTTTACTTTTTTCAGGAGCTTCTTTATTTTCCATTATTCAGTATTGATTAGTTTGAAAGCATTAAACTAGGGAATTGTTTAGTATTCAGCAAACAGTTTTATGGTATATAATTATTTAAAAACTTTATACTTCCTAATTTCACATGTTTTAAATAACCACCATCTTGACTTATTGGATATCCATAAGCTCCTCCACAAGTATACTGTAGCCCTTGATAGTGTTTTATAATTGCTGGTTGTCCTAGATATACGATTCTCCAAATTTCGCCATTATAATGTTTAGCATAAACATCGTCGTTATATACGTAGTTTAATTTTGAAAAAAAATTAAACCCATTGCTATTAGCATCTTCTAACAAGAAGCCTTCTTTTATAAGTTCAAATCTTTGATCATCTGTTAAATTATAACCACAACCTGTATTGTTATTAGAAATACTTATGTCTTTTTCTTCAAAATTCTTAGTTTGATTTTTAATAGCCATATTACTTATCTTTTTATTTTAACTCCAGTATATCCGTTTAATATATAATTAATTACATTTTCATTTTCTTGGTACTTTAAATGTGCATTAATTGGATTCACTATTAAAGGTTTTCCAAAAGGCCATGAATATCCTTTTTTTGCAACACTTACAAATACATTAACTAAATTAAAATTGTTAGTATAAATTGTATTCTTTGGAACAGAATAACTCAATAAATCATTAGGGTCTGAAATAGCTATTAACTGAGCTTTAACATCGCTATTCCCTCTATGTTTTGTATACTCATTAAGTGCTGCATAAACCTCTTTAACAGCCTGATCTTTTTGAGATTTTGTTGTAATACTACTTGTAGAGTTTGGTTTTAGGTCTCCCATATACAATAAAGGCAACTGGTTGGACAACATAAAAATAGTGCTTAAATTATTTTGCCATGTTTTAGCCCATAGTTGTTCGCTTTTTAAGTTATCATTCATTGTTTCAATAAAAATCTTTGATCCCAAGCTTTCAGAAACACCAACTATTTTAGCGTTTGCATCAGATTCTACCATTAACTTCAACGTTATCTCCATATCTTTTTTTATTATATTTCGAAAATTCCCTTGATACATGATAACATCAGAAACAGATTCATTCATTAAACTACTTTTTATATTCTGCATAGTTTTTAACCTATCACTGTTTGTATCTACATAATGAAGAAGAAATTTCCATGAAGTAGCTGGAAACCATCCATGAATATAAAAACTCATTTTTTTATCTTCTTTTTTATAAGTTATAATTTTAACCTTGCTATACCGACTGTTATTATTATAGGTAGTTTTAATCTTTTTAAAACCTTCTTTATTTGTTATTTCAGAAATTAGTTTATCTGCAAATTCTAAATTATTTACCCCCATTCCATGAGTTATAAAAAAACATACATGATTTGATTCAGAAATTATTTTTTTTACTCCAAAAAATGTTTTTTCAGCTCGATTTACTTTTAACTTATGAATCATACAACTTTGTAATAAAAACAAGCTAAAAAACGTAGTTGCAAATAATATTTTAAACGATTTCATAATTAATGATTGTTAGTGATTAATAAGTACACGCAATTTATCACTAACAATCTATCAAAGAAATACCTAGTACTAGGTAATTTTAAAAACTAAACTCTTATTTACATATAAAACCACTGAAAAATCAGTGGTTTTATATTTGTATATTTTTTAAAACTGAAAAGTATTTTTATGTTACCATCCTCCAGTTGCACCACCTCCGCCAAAGCCTCCGCCTCCGAAGCCTCCTCCGAAACCGCCGCCACTAAATCCTCCACCTGAAGAACCTCCAAAACCTCCGCTTCCGAAACCTCCTCTTCCAGAATTACTTAGTATGATAGTATCGAAGATATCTCTAGCTGGATCTGATCTTCTATATTTTCTTCCGCCGCCTCGACCTCCTCGGTTTCCGCGAGATATTATGATAAAGAATATAATAAGTATTATAATAAAAATAATAAAACTCGGGTCAAAACCATCTTTAGACCGCTTTCTTTCTCCTTTAAATTCTCCTTGAAGTACTTTAAATATCGAATTAATTCCACTATCTAAACCTGCATAGTAATTTCCTTTTTTGAAGTAAGGAATAATGTTGTATTCAATTATTTGACGTGAAACATAATCAGTCAATAAATGCTCAGTCCCATAACCAGTTCTAATAGTAATCTTTTTATCATCTTTAGCTAACAATATAAAAATACCATTATCTACTTTCTCTTGACCTATTCCCCATTCATGTGCCCAATTTGTAGCTAAATAACCTATTTCTTCGCCTTTCGTGGAATTAATAACAGCAACTACTATTTGTGTAGAAGTAGTATCTGAATATTTAATTAATTTTTGTTCTAATGTAGTTTTCTCATGTGGAGTTAATAAGCCTATATAATCAAATAAACTCGTCTGATCTTTTTCTTTTTTCGGCTTCTTTGGAATTTCAAAACCTTGAGAAAAGATATTAAAAACACTAAATAGTGAAAATATAAGGATTAAAGTAGAAATGGTCTTTTTCAATTTCATTTAGCCTTTTGATATTTCATTAGACAACTCATCTTCATCATTAGTCTGCCAAGGAAAATGTGCTTTTAGTTCTTCACCTGCTTTTAAAACACCATCAATAATCCCTTGCTTAAAATTGCCTTTTTTAAATTGCTCCTGCATCGTATTTTTAGTAGTGTCCCAAAAGTTTTTAGGTACTACAGTATCAATACCCTTATCACCATAAATTACAAACTTATGATCTTCAACAGCTACATAAATAAGTACTGCGTTTTCTTGCTTGGTATTATACATTTTTAAAGTACTAAATACTTCTAGTGCTCTATCATAATGAGAAAGTGTTGTGCTCTTCTCAATATGTACTCTAATTTCACCAGAAGTATTTAGTTCAGCTTGCCTAATCGCAGAAACAATTTCTTGTTCTTCTTGAACAGAAAGAAAGTCTTCAACTTTAGACATCAATTAAAACTTAAAATCTACATTAGGAGCGTTTTCAGAACCTGCATCAGATTGGTATAATCTCATTTTAGTAAAACTTCTAAAAGAAGCAACTAAATTATTAGGAATTTTTTCAATAAATATATTATACTTCCCTGCCATTTTATTAAAACGGTCTCGAGCTATTTTTATTCGGTTTTCAGTACCTTCTAATTGACTTTGTAATTCTAAAAAATTCTTATTAGCCTTAATATCTGGATAACGTTCAACTGACACTAATAATTTAGATAATGCACCAGTTAATCCTTGTTGAGCTTGCTGAAACTGTGCCATTTTTTCAGGAGTTAAATCTCCAGCGTTTATATTTACAGAAGTAGCCTTGGCACGGGCATTAATAACATCGGTAAGCGTAGATTTTTCAAAATCAGCAGCTCCTTGTACCGTTTTTACTAAATTACCTATTAAATCATTTCTTCGTTGATATGAACTCTCAACGTTAGCCCACTTTATTTCTGCTTCTCCTTTTAACTCTACAATCTCATTGTTAACTCCAATACCCCAACTTACTATAAAAAAACCGATAACAAGTATTATTATAGGCACTAACCATTTTTTCATAATTTTTGATTTTATAATTGATTTTTGATTTTTATTAATTCTGCTTTTACAGTTTCCAATCTACTAATTATTTCGTGATTGTTTACCACTTTATCTGGATTTCTCTTTAACTTTTGTTTAGCTCCTTCTAAAGTAAAGCCTCTTTCTTTAACTAAATTAAAAATAAGTTTAAAGTTTTCAATATCTACTTTTGTAAATAACCTATTCCCTTTTGCATTTTTTTTAGGTTTAATTACATCAAACTCTTTTTCCCAAAAACGGATCAAGGAAGTATTTACTCCGAAAGCATCAGCAACTTCGCCAATTTTATAGTATCTTTTTTCAGGTAACTCTACGTACATTTTTATTTTTTAATCATACGACTGCCCCTTTTGCTGAGACGCCTTTTGCATTGCTATAAATTCTTCAGGAGTTAAATCGCCATAATAAAAATAAATAGGATTTACTGGTCGTCCATTTTTATGAACTTCATAATGTAAGTGTGGCGCTGCAGAACGTCCTGTATTACCTACATACCCTATCAAATCTCCTCTTTTTACACTTTGTCCTTTCTTAGCCACCATTTTACTCATATGAGCATAAATTGTTTTATACCCATAGCCATGATCTATGTATACTACTTTTCCAAAAGTTGAACTTCTATGTGCTTTAATTACCTTTCCATTTCCTGATGCAAAAATTGGTGTTCCAGTAGGTGACGTAAAATCCATTCCATTATGCATACGCCAAGATTTTAAAATAGGATGTAATCGCATACCATACCCAGAAGCCATTCTTTTTAAATCTTCATTTTTCACAGGTTGTATTGCAGGAATAGAAGCTAGCATCTTTTCTTTTTCTTTAGCTAAATTGACTATTTCATCTAACGATTTTGATTGAACTACCATTTGTTTAGATAAAATATCTAACTCTTTGGTTACATTTTTAATCATGCTACTATTATCAAAACCATCAAGGTGTTTGTATCTATTTACACCACCAAAACCTGCTCTACGTTGTTCTTCAGCAATTGGACTTGCCTCAAAATATGTTCTATAAATGTTGTTATCTCTTTCTTGTAATTCAGTTAAAACACCAGAGCTTTCGTCCATTCTTTTTGAAAGTAGTTCATAGTGTAACTTTAAGTTTTCTAGTTCTCTTTTTTGGGCTCTCTCTTTTGGTGTTAATAAAAACTGACTAAAACCTATGAATCCTAAAAAAGCAATTAATAATCCTCCTGTTACCACTAAAAAAGCTTTCTTATATTTTTCGGCTGATCTACTCTCTATTTTTCTATAAGATAACGTCTCTGGATCATAATAATATTTTACTTTCGCCATAATGCTAAATATACTATTTTTGTGCTCTTTAAACGAGCGCCTTTATTTAAGGGGTTATTGTTTGGAAACACACAAATTTACAAAATGTTTTAAAACTACTTATTTAAAGCGGTTTTTTAGTTAAAAATTAACAATTTTAAGATACTGGAGTGGTATGAAATCTCAAGAAGTTAGAGCTAAATTTTTAGATTTTTTTAAATCGAAACAACATGACATCGTTCCTTCTGCGCCTATGGTGCTAAAAAACGATCCTACCTTAATGTTTACCAACTCTGGTATGGCCCCGTTTAAGGAATACTTTTTAGGTAATGCCACACCAAAAAATAATAGAATTTCAGATTCTCAAAAATGTTTACGTGTTTCAGGAAAACATAATGATTTAGAAGAAGTTGGATATGACACCTATCATCATACTATGTTTGAAATGTTAGGAAACTGGAGTTTTGGTGATTATTTTAAAAAAGAAGCTATTGCTTGGGCTTGGGAATTATTAACCGAGGTTTTTAAAATAGATAAAGATATTTTATACGTAACCGTTTTTGAAGGTGATGAAAAAGACGGTACTAAAATGGACCAAGAAGCATACGATTTATGGAAGCAATATATTTCAGAAGATCGTATTTTAATGGGAAATAAAAAAGATAATTTCTGGGAAATGGGTGAGCAAGGTCCTTGTGGGCCATGTTCAGAAATTCATGTTGATATTCGTTCAGCCGAAGAAAAAGCTAAAGTAGATGGAAAATCATTAGTTAATGAAGATCATCCACAAGTTGTTGAAATTTGGAACTTAGTATTTATGCAATACAATCGTAAAGCTAACGATTCTTTAGAAGGGCTTCCTTCTAAACATATTGATACAGGTATGGGGTTTGAACGTTTATGTATGGTTTTACAAGGAGTTCAATCTAATTACGATACTGATGTTTTTACACCTTTAATTCGTGAAGTTGAAACCATCACTGGGATTGAATATGGTAAAGATGAAAAAATAGATATTGCTATTCGTGTTATTGCTGACCACGTTCGTGCAGTTGCTTTTGCTATTGCTGATGGTCAATTACCAAGTAATAATGGTGCTGGTTATGTTATTCGTAGAATTTTGCGTAGAGCTATTCGTTATGGATTTACATTCTTAAATCAAAAAGAACCTTTTATTTATAAATTAGCAGAAACTTTATCACATCAAATGGGTGCTGCTTTTCCTGAAATTAAAAAGCAAGACACTTTAGTACATAATGTAATTAAAGAAGAAGAAGCTTCTTTTTTACGTACACTAGATCAAGGATTGTTATTATTAGATAAGGTTATAGAAGATACTAATGGAAAAACAGTATCTGGTAAAAAAGCTTTTGAATTATATGACACCTATGGTTTTCCTTTAGATTTAACTCAATTAATTGCTCGTGAAAAAGGATATGAGATTAATGAAGAGGAATTTAATGCTGGAATGAAAGCTCAAAAAGATCGTTCTCGTGCAGCTTCTGCAAGTGAAACTGGCGATTGGGTTATTTTAGTAGAAGATGAAACTGAAGAATTTGTAGGATATGACACTTTAGAGGTTGATGTAAAATTAACACGTTACAGAAAAGTTACAACTAAAAAAGATGGTGACCAATATCAATTAGTATTTAACATGACTCCTTTTTATCCTGAAGGTGGTGGACAAGTTGGTGACAAAGGTGCCATTGAAACTCCAAATGGTGATGTTATATATATAACGGATACTAAAAAGGAAAACAATGTAATTATTCATTTTGCTAAAAACCTTCCTAAAAACTTAAATGACACGTTTAAAGCAGTAGTAAATGATGAATTTAGACGATTATCTGCAAGTAATCATTCTGCTACTCACTTATTACACCAAGCATTACGTGCCGTTTTAGGAACTCATGTTGAACAAAAAGGATCATTAGTTAGTCCTAAACATTTACGTTTTGATTTTTCTCACTTTTCTAAAGTTGATAAAGATCAATTACAAGAAATAGAAGAGTTTGTAAATGCTCGTATTCGAGAAAACCTTCCATTAATAGAAAAAAGAAACATCCCAATGCAACAAGCTATTGATGAAGGTGCAATGGCTTTATTTGGTGAAAAATATGGTGATAGTGTTCGTGCTATTCGTTTTGGACAATCAACAGAATTATGTGGTGGAACTCATGTACAACAAACTGGTGATATTTGGTATTTCAAAATAAAATCAGAAGGAGCCGTTGCTGCTGGAATTCGTCGTATTGAAGCCATTACCAATATAGCCGTAGGTGATTACTTTGAAGATATTGAACGTAATTACACAGAAGTAAAACAGGTATTAAAAAACCCGAAAAATCTTACTAAATCGGTAGTTGCTTTACAAGATGAAAATGCTAATTTAAAAAAGCAATTAGAGCAATTATTAAAAGATAAAGCTAAAAACATGAAAGGTGACATCAAAAACCAATTACAAGAGGTTAATGGTGTTCACTTTGTAGCTACTAAAGTAGATTTAGATCCAACTAGTATTAAAACCTTACTATTTGAATTAGGTGGGGAAATAGATAATTTATTTGTTCTATTTGCTTCTTCTGCTTCACCAGAAAAAGCAATGTTAACCTGTTATATTTCTAAAGAACTTGCAAACGAACGTGGGTATGATGCTGGTAAAGTAGTTAGAGAATTAGGGAAGTACATTCACGGTGGTGGGGGTGGACAAAATTTCTTTGCTACTGCTGGAGGTAAAAACCCTGGTGGAATTCCAAAAGTATTAGAAAAAGCAATTGAATACATCGGATAAAACAGATTAAAAATATTTTAAAAAAGGTTCAAAGTTTTCATTTACTTTGAACCTTTTTATATTTGTGAGAAAAAAATGAAAAAGGAACCTAATTTATATATAAACTTACTAAAGAACTTATTACCTATTATATTACCTTTAGTTTTAACATATATCCTTGAATTAAAATTTGGAATCAATATTGAGACCTACATTAATCAAATACCTAATAAATATTTTACAATAATATTGTCTTCTTTTTTATTATACTCAATGTATACTGCATTTAAACCAGTAATAAACATAAACAATAAAAATATATTGTTTATAGCAAGTCAAAATGACTATAACAGAATGGACAATACAATTGGATCTTTAATCATATTTACCATTCTTTTTTTTGCTTTCATTTATTTTATAAAAACACCTACACTAAATATTTGGTTATTTATTTCAATCATTTTTATACATAACATTAAAGGAGTTTACTTACAAAAAACAGTAACTTTTGAATTAAAAAACAATGATTTAAATTATCAAAACAGCAAAGAAAAAAGAACCTTCTTAGTTAAGAACATTAAAGAATTTAAAATATCCCCAAATCAAATAACTGTATTGTATCAAGATGATTCTGAGAAATTAATTTCTTTTCTTGAAATTAAAGAAAAAGATTTTAGAGAACTTAAATCTTGGTTTCAAAAAAGACTTCCTTATATTACAATATCAAAGTGTTAATCATGAATTTACAAACTCAAATACCGCTAAAACCTCAACAGCATAATCAATTAGATTATCAATCGGAAGTTGTATTAATTGGTTCTTGCTTTTCTGAAAATATCGGAAATAAATTAACGTATTATAAATTTAAAACGCTACAAAATCCTTTTGGTATTTTATTTCATCCTAAAGCTATTGAAACAATAGTTAATAATGCAATTAACCAAAAAGAATATACTGAACAAGATATCTTTTTTCAGAATGAACGATGGCATACTTTTGATGCTCATTCTTCTTTAAGTTCTCCTGATAAAAATGAGCTATTAAATTGCTTAAACGAAGCTATTAATACAACTTCAAAGCAATTAAAAACTGCCTCACATATAGTTATTACATTGGGTACTTCTTGGGTATATCGATTTATAGAAAGTGACACTATCGTGGCTAATTGCCATAAAATACCGCAAAAAAAGTTTTTAAAAGAAATTTTATCTGTTGAAGAAATTTCAGAAAGTTTAGACGCTATTAATTCATTAATAAAATCAGTAAATAAAAATGTTTCGATACTATATACAGTATCTCCTGTTCGTCATATTAAAGATGGTTTTATTGAAAACCAACGAAGTAAATCACATTTATTAACGGCTATTCATAATATTATTGAGCCTCGAGACAAAACATATTATTTTCCTTCCTATGAAATAATGATGGATGAATTACGTGATTATCGTTTTTATACTGAAGATATGATTCACCCTAATACAACAGCTATAAATTATATTTGGGAAAAATTCAACCAAACTTGGTTTACAAACGATTCTTTACAAACAATGAATCAAATTGAAATTATTCAAAAAGGATTGGCACATAGGTCTTTTAACCCTAATTCAGAAGCACACCAGAAATTTATAAGTAATCTTCAAGAAAAAATAAAAATCTTAAAAGACACACACACACATATTTCCTTTTAAAAACATCAACTTTATACTATATATAGTATAAAAAAGGCAATCTGATATGTTATTTCAGATTGCCTTTTTTATTTTAAACAGTTTCTTAAAAGTAGTTTAAAGATGTTGATCTACATTTCCCCATGGGCCACCATTAATTACATCAACTCCATGATTAGTTAAAAAATCAGTAGCCTGACCACTTCTTCCTCCACTTCTACAAACAGCAATTACAGGTTTGCCCCATGATTTAATTATTTCTACATTTTCTGGTATTGTATTTAAAACAATATGCTTAGCACCTTCAGAATGTCCTTCATTCCATTCACCTAGAGTTCTAACATCTAATACAACTGCTCCTTTCTCTAAGTATTCTTTAATTTCGTTACTCATGTTTTTTTTTCTAAATAAATTAAATAATCCCATTTTATGCTTGTTGGTAATTGTTAAGCAAAAATAATCCGTTTTCTATTAATGTTTTGTAGCTTTTGTTACCTTTAAGTTTCTTCAAATATTCTTTTATGCTACTTTTTATTGAATATTCTTTATCAAAAGCTAACTCTAATAACTCTAACGGTAATAACCAATCGTTTTTAAATTGAGATTCTAGTTGTTCAAAAATATCTTTTATTTTAACTTCAGAAACCGTACCATTTTCCCTCATCTCTCTAACCGAATCATATAATGAATATAATTTCTCATCAGATTCTGAGTATGTTATTTTATGAGTTTTGGTTTCTGACACTTTTCCTAAATCTTCAAAAGAGTTTACATCAGCTGGTCCTGCATAGGCAGAAACCACCTCAACACCAACAGCCATATCATATATACCCCAATCAGGATGGAATAATACTTTTTCTCCATATGTTACCGTACAATTTTTAAAAGAAATTAATAAAATCCTCCCTCTTAACTCTCTTGTACCAGTAATAACTTCTCCTTCTACTTTAACTCCTCCTTCAAACTCTAAAGAAACTTGTTTTCCTTCATAAATTCCATAAGCCTCTAAATCTCTAGGACTCATATTTTCAATTGGAATATTGATTCCTTTTAATTTTCCTATTGGACTTCCATACCCTTCAGCATGATAATTTATTCCATGTCCAATTAACTCTTTATCTCTATTTGATAATGCAGTACCTCCAGTTGTTTGAATATAAATAGGGCGATTTTTTTCATCAGATATTACATTTGTAAATACACCAGATATTTGGATACCTGTACTTAATTCAATAGTACCTAAATTATTAGAATCTATTAATTTTTCTACTCCTTTTAATCCACCTGTTCTTATTGCCATTTTATTAGCAAACTGTTCTAAAACTAAACTTAAATGTGCAAAATTTGGAGTTACAAATAATTGTGGTTGTGGTTTAGTGATATCAAAACTTACATCTGCAGCTTCAATTGAATAAGGTAATTTCTTAACCTCTTCCTGTAAACACCCCTTACTTTCACCAATTGAAGATAAAAGGCCTGCTCCATAAATTTTTGGATCATCGACAGTACCTATTAATCCGTACTCAACAGTCCACCAGTGTAAATTTCTTATCTGAGCCATCTCAGACAACTCTCCCATATTATCTTGTAGCCATTCAACTTTCTTTTGTGCTTCTTCAATTGCTTCTTTTGAGGCATTAGGATCTTCCTTTAATATTGATAGCAAGCGAATGGCTTCATACATTTCAAAATCTTTAGAAGAAGAAATAGCTTTTGCACCAATTTCTCCAAAACGACGTAAATACTCAGCATATTCTGGATTTGCTATAATTGGAGCATGACCAGCTGCCTCATGAATAATGTCTGGCGCAGGTGTATATTCTATATGACCAATTGTTCTCATATCAGAAGCAATAACCAATACATTATAAGCTTGAAATTCCATAAATGCATTAGGAGGTATAAAACCATCAACAGAAACAGCTGACCATCCTATTTCTTTTAATATACGATTCATCCCTTCCATTCTAGGAATATACTCTACTGAAATACCTGTTTTTTCAAGACCTTTTATGTATGATTTATGGGCAACCTTACCCAAATAATCTACATTCATTCTCATTACATAACGCCATACTGCTTGATTTTGCGCAGTATATTCATTATAAGGTTGTTTTACTATAAATTTATGTAAATGTTTAGGTAACTTTTTAGTTACTTCATTCAATTCAAAATGAGCCTCCATAGAATGGTATTTTAACTGCGTAAATTTAAGTTTTTTATGCTTCACAAAAAACTGATATCCGTTAAATTATATATTTTGTATATTTATAGCTAACACAAAAAATCAAAGCATAAAAATGAGAAATAGAGGCGGTTTTAAAATTCGTTTACTTATTGGACTAGTAATCGTTGCGTTTGCATATTTAAAAAAATGTAGTCAGCAAGAAGAAAATCCTTATACAGGAAAAACACAATCTATTAGTTTATCTCCAGAACAAGAAATTGCCATTGGTTTACAACAAGCTCCTTCTATGGCTCAACAACACGGTGGGTTATATCCTGACAACAGATATCAACAGATTGTTGATCAAATTGGTCAGAAATTAGTAAATAATACTGTAGCAAGAAAGTCTGGATACAAATATGATTTTCATTTATTAAAAGATCAAAGAGCTATTAATGCTTTTGCTTTACCTGGTGGTCAAATTTTTATTACTTATGCTTTATTTTCAAAATTAACAAACAGTAATGGTAGCTTGAATGAAAACATGCTTGCAGGGGTTTTAGGTCATGAAATTGGGCATGTTTTAGGTAAACATTCAAATGAAAGAATTACTGAAGCTAACTTTTGGAAGCTTTTAACAATGGGAGCTTCTGTTGGTGCTGATTTAGGTCAACTTGCTAATAGTGTTGGTCAAAAAACTTTACTTAAAAATGGGCGTGGTGATGAACTAGAAAGTGACGAATTGGGTGTAAAACTTATGATAGATGCAGGTTACGACCCTCGCTATCTAATAAACGTAATGGAAATTTTAAAAGCTGCAGCTGGACCTAATCGTGTTCCTGAATTTCAAAGCACACATCCTGACCCTGAAAATAGAATTGAAAAAATTAAAGTTGCAATTAAAAAGTACAGCAAATAAAAACTTGCATAGCCATGAAGTAAAACAAATTTTATAGTTATACTTTTACTTTATGGCTATTTTAAAACACATTAAATAGAAACTGCAATTCCTTTAAACACCTCTCTTATTTCAGTAAAACTCCTACCCTGATATACAAATTTATTGATTTTACTTTTCAACTTCGTATTTATAACTAATTCGCTATTATCAATTTCTAATAAGATATTTTGTTTGTGCATTTCCTTAGTTATCTTTCCCATCAAATCGTTATTTTGATATGTATTTTTTAATTCTCTTAGTTTTATAGCGTCTTTGAGTGTTTTTCCGATATAAAAAGATTTCAAATATTTTCTAATCTCTTTTTCTATCCCGCTTTTACCTAATTCTTTTAATCTTAAAATTTTATGAAGACTATTATCTCCTACAACATTATCAAAATTTTCTTCATTTATTGATACTTCTTCCAACTTATCAAATAAAGAAACTCCATGAAGGTTTATATTCTTTATTTCACAAGAATTTTCAAAAGATGTATCAGCATTAAATCCACAAAAAATAAAATTATTAAAATTATTAATCTCACTATTTTTCAAATTCAGCCCACTAAAGTTTAATAATAATGTGAAGTTATCTGGAACATCCATTAAATAAAAGTTAGAGATAAAACTCCCTTCTTTATCTCCAAAAACAACTTTAATTAAATGATTAAAATTTTCATTGCTATACTTCTCTTCATTAGAGTAATATTCACACAACAATAAAAACAAATTACTTATTGCCTTTTTATCAATAAACTTTAACTCTTCTCTATTTTGTTTTATATCATTAATTAACCCTCTTATAAAAACATAAAAATTATCTTTAGAAAAAGAATTATCTAAATTAACTTTATCAATAATACCTTTAGCTATGATAGAATTATAATTAGCTTCAAAAGCTAAAACTCTTATTAATTCATTACTAATTTCTATAAATGGTTCCTTTTTCAACAAGCTAAAAACACCAGTAACACAAAATTCAGATGCCAAAAATCGGTATATAAAAACATAATAATCATCTTGTTTTCTTATAAAAGGATGGTCTCTTAACCCTTTTGCTACTTTTTCAGAATTACTTATAAAATCAATTTGATTAACTATTTCTAATATTTCTTCTTCTCTTATTCTACCCATTTTTTCTATCGCCATAAGGGTAAAAAAAGCTACTTGACTATCAATACTTAAGTCATAACCATACTCATGTTTTTTTATTCCCTCCCTATTAAATGTTTGTTGAATAATAAAATCTAATCTATGGTTTGATAGTAAATAATTTGAATTAAACATCTCGGAATCAACCTCAAAATTCTCTTCAGAATTCATAAAATCAAGAACAACATCTAAAACAAAAGGAGGATATACATATTCATTACCCTTCTCTTTTTCCATTACAAATTCATGTAACAACGAAAGCCCCCTTTTTATTTTTGAAGGAGAAACCCCATTTAATGAAAAATATTTTTCGGCTAATTTTTTATTAAAAGGCATTAAATTATAAACAACAATAGCATTTCCATTACCATTAATTTTGTTTAAAAAAGTTTGAATATCTTTTACATATAAATCTCTACTGGTTAAGAGTATTTTCCCTTTTCCTATTTTCTCCCCTAATTCAGATAATTTAATTAAAAAAGAATCTAAGTTAAAACTTGTAATTGTTGACACTATTTCATCTACACCATCAATTATCATTAAAATATTTCCATAGTTAAAGTTATTATAAAATAACTGCTCATCTATGCTATTCCCTTGACTATGGCATTTCTTAAAAATAGAATACAAATCATATTCAGTTTCATCTGAAAAATCAGTATTCTTAAAACTTTCAATAAAAGCATTAGCTTCTATAAAAAGAACCAAATGTTTATATTCATTTTCTTTATTAATTAATTCATCATGTATTTTTTCAACTAAAGTTGTTTTTCCTATTCCTCCAGGCGCTTCAATGATTCCTATAGAAGGTGAACGTTCTTCAACAATCCAATGTAAAATATCTACTAAATGAATACTATTTGTTTCATGTTTGATTACTGGCGATACAAAATCATCGATTCCTAAAATTGGTAATTGATTAATATCATTTAGTGTTTCTTCAAACAAAAATTCTCCAATATAATACACGTTTTCTATCCTTATCTTATCTTTAAAAGTATCTAATACTTTTCTAGTTTTATGATTAGGGTTTTGAGGTACTAAAAGATTAATGTTTTTAAGTGGATATTTTTTTGAAAGGCCTTTCACATAAGCTATTGTAGAAATAGTTGAAAAACCATTTTTTAAAACAATATAAATAATTTTAACATCCATTTTATTTATATAAAATAAAATGGTTTTTTGTTGATTATTCTCTAGAAGTATTTTATGTTCAAAACCTTTACGAATACTTATTAAACTCTCTTTTATGTTTTCTGTATCAACTTTAAGTTGAGATGTATTAGACGACATAAAATTAACCACTAGATTTTCTGAAAACTCTTGAATATTTTTTTTATCGGTATCTAAGTTATTATAAACCCTAAACCGTTTATTTTTAATTCTATTTAAATTATTAATATACGGATTGAACGCTAATGTTTTAGATTTATAATTGTTATGCAATAACGTTTTAAACAAAACACAGCTTTCTTCTTCTATTAAATTTTTTTGAATATATTGATTAGATATAATAATTAAATAATGATTAATATGGCTAATACTTTTAACATCCTTAACTAGCACCAAATAATCAAAAAAACGATGATCTTTTAATTCATCATATAACTTTTTAGATGTAATATAAATGTTAATCCCCTGCTTTAAAAGACTTGAAACAAGTGTGTGAACATTTTCCATTTCATCATTCTCAAATGAAATTCCCAAAGAAGCAAAACTAGAAATCTTATTAATTGGTAAAACACCTAAAACATTATCAATTATTTCGATAACCTTAAGTATTTTAGGAATATCTGGAGTATCAAAATATAACTTTTGATAGATAGCCTCATAATCAATAAAATCTTCTTTTACATTTAAACTAAGTCCTTTTGTTTCTAATAATTTAGAAATTTCATTTATAGTTCCTTTATTTAATGATTTCACATCTTTTAAAAAGAAAAACTTTAAGTGCTTATGGTTTTTATGTAAATCGTTTTTTAAATACTTATTTATAGTAGAAATTATTTTTATTTTACTAAAAGTTGAAGTAATTTGAAGCGCAATTTCATTTTCATTATCTAAAGCATCAACTGCTGCAAAGTTTAATGATTCTTTATTAGCGTTTATAAATTTATATCCATAAACGGTGTTTAAAATTTCTATCGCTGTGTTCTCTAACAATACTTGTAACCCAAAATCATTAACCGCATTTTCTATTTTCATTTTAGATTTTAAAAGTCCAAAACGCGTACTCAAACTATTAAATAATGTAGGTAAATTCATTTATTTGAAATCATTAATTTTATATACATTTTTTAATCTATTGCCTTCTAATAAGAATAAATAAGAAACAATTTTTATCACATAAGTAGTCTTCTTATGTTTTTATGTAATAGTCAAAATTCTTTTCACAACGATTAATAATTTATAAAAATAACTATTTTACAGTACCACTTTTATTATTTATATAAATTTTTCCTGTTGATGCAGTAAAAATCTATTTTCAAATCCATTAATTCATCTCATTCATTTATACAAATACTAATTTCTTTCTTACATTTACCATTCAATTCTTAAAATAATGAACAAGAAAGTAATTTTAATGATACTTGATGGTTGGGGAATTACACAAGACCCTAAAGTATCTGCTATTTACAATGCCAAAACTCCTTTTATTAACTCATTATATGACCAATACCCGAATGCCGAACTACGGACAGATGGAGAACATGTAGGGTTACCTGAAGGTCAAATGGGGAATTCAGAAGTTGGACATATGAATTTAGGAGCAGGTAGAATTGTATATCAAAATCTTGCTAAAATTAATAAAGCAATAACAGAAAGAACTTTAGCAAATGAGCCTGAGTTATTAAAAGCTTTTGAATACGCTAAAACAAATAATAAAAATGTTCATTTCTTAGGATTAGTTTCTAATGGAGGGATACATTCTCACATTAATCATTTAAAAGGTCTTTTAACTGCCGCAAACGACCATGATTTAAAAAAAGTGTATTTACATGCTTTTACTGATGGGCGTGATTGCGATCCAAAATCAGGTAAGTTTTTCATCAATGACATTCAAGAACACATGAAACAAACCACTGGTGAATTAGCTTCTATAACTGGACGCTATTATGCAATGGATCGTGATAATCGTTGGGAACGTATTCAATTAGCTTATAATGCCTTGATTCATGGAGATGGTATAAAATCTTCTAATGCAGAAAAAAGTATTCTTACTAGTTATGAAAATGGAGTTACTGACGAATTCATAAAACCAATTATAATGGTTGATGAAAATAATAGCCCTAAAACTAGTATTAAAGACGATGATGTTATTATTTTCTTCAATTTTAGAACCGATAGAGGTCGTCAACTAACAAATGCTTTAAGTCAAAACAATTTCCCTGAACTTAACATGAAAAAGTTACCTCTATATTTTGTTACTATGACAAACTATGATGAAACTTTTACCAACATAAATGTAATTTACAATTCTAAAAATATAGAAAACACTTTAGGTGAAGTTTTAGAAAAAGCAAATAAAAAACAAATTAGAATTGCAGAAACAGAAAAGTATCCGCATGTTACTTTTTTCTTTTCTGGTGGGCAAGAAAAAGAGTTTGAAGGAGAAAAACGATTATTATGCCCATCGCCAAAGGTTGCCACTTATGATTTAAAGCCTGAAATGAGTGCTTATGAAATAAAAGATGCTATTGTTCCAGAATTAAAAAAAGGAGATGTAGATTTTGTTTGTTTGAATTTTGCAAATGGAGATATGGTAGGTCACACTGGTATTTTTGACGCTGCTGTTAAGGCTTGCGAATCCGTTGATCGTTGTGTAAAAGAAGTAATTACAACTGCATTAGAAAATGATTATACTACAATTTTAATTGCTGATCATGGTAATTGCGAAACGATGATTAATCCAGATGGAACACCACATACTGCTCATACAACAAACCCTGTTCCTATGATTTTAATTGACAAAGAATTAAAATCAATAAAGAATGGAATTTTAGGAGATATTGCTCCTACAATTTTACAATTAATAGGAATTGATAAACCTAAAGAAATGACACAACATTCTCTTATCTAAAAACATATCTTTTTTATGAAAAAAATACTTTTTATTTTATCCTTTATATTAATAAGTTCATGTGCTTCAGTCCCTAAAAAACCAGCGACTAAAGATAAAGACGGTAATTTAATTGGAATAGCAACTCGTAAAGACTTCCAACAAGAGCCTTACGGAAGTGATTGGTTTAATGATTTCTATTCTTATTATGAAATTGAAAAAGCAACTGCTCAAAAGTTAGAAAAAAACTTAAATGGGATTAAAATAAAAGCATTTATGGGAACATGGTGTGGTGATAGTAAACGTGAAATCCCTAATTTTTACAAATTATTAGACGAAGCTAAATTTAATTATAAAAAGCTTGAAATGATCACTGTAAATCGTCAAAAAAAAGCAGATGGATTAGAAAAAGGTTTTAACATTATTCGTGTTCCTACCTTTATCTTTTATAAAAACGGAAAAGAAATTGGTCGATTCGTAGAACATGCCCATGATGGCTCAACGATTGAAGATGATATTTTAAAAATAATATCAGGACAACCTTATAAACATCCATATCAAAAATAAACGTAAATTTGCGCTTCAATATTTTTCAACATGATCAAACCAAAAACTAGAGAAGAAATAGAAATAATGCGCGAAAGTGCTTTAGTTGTTTCAAAAACATTAGGTATGCTTGCTAAAGAAGTGAAACCTGGTGTAACCACATTACATTTGGATAAATTAGCTGAAGATTTTATTCGTGAGCAAGGTGCTATTCCTGGTTTTTTAGGTTTATATGATTTTCCTAACACACTATGTATGAGCCCTAACTCTCAAGTAGTACATGGGATTCCTAATAACACTCCTCTTCAAGAAGGTGATATTATATCAATAGACTGCGGTGCTATAAAAAATGATTTTTATGGAGATCATGCTTACACTTTTCCTGTAGGTGAAATTGCTCCAGAAACTCAAAAATTACTAGATATAACTAAAGAAAGCTTATATGTTGGCATACGTGAATTAAAAGTTGGAAATAGAGTTGGAGATGTTGGTTTTGCTATACAAAATTTCACAGAAAAACATGGTTACGGTGTTGTTAGAGAACTTGTAGGTCATGGTTTAGGTAAAAAAATGCACGAAGACCCTGAAATGCCAAATTATGGACGTAGAGGACGAGGGAAAAAATTTATTGAAGGAATGGTTGTTGCTATTGAACCAATGACTAATTTAGGTACTCATAAAATCCGTCAACATAATGATGGTTGGACTATTACTACTTTAGATGACAAACCTAGTGCTCATTTTGAGCATGATGTAGCTATAATAGATGGTAAACCAGAATTACTTTCTACTTTCAAATACATATATGATGCTTTAGGAATTGAAAGTAACGAAGAAGATGAGTTTAGACAAAAACCTTTAATATTATAATAAAAGTGTCTTTTTTTAAAGCTATTTTAAATACTATACCTAGACCTATTTTAATAAAAGCTAGTTACTGGGCAAAACCCATTATTTCTTGGTGGTTAAAGGGTGATAATTATACAGATCCTATTGACGGAAAATCTTTTCGAAAATTTTTACCCTACGGATATGGTGTACAACGAGAAAATGCTTTATCTCCTTCTACCTTATCATTAGAAAGACATCGTTTATTGTGGTTGTATTTACAAAATGAATCTACTTTTTTTTCTTCAAAAAAAAAGTTTAGAGTATTACATATTGCCCCAGAACAGTGTTTTTTAGACATTTTTAGAAAACAAAAAAACTTAGAATATATTACTTCTGATTTAGAATCACCGATAGCAGATGTAAAAGCTGATATCTGTAACTTACCATTTGAAAACAATTCATTTGATGTTATTTTTTGTAACCACGTTTTAGAACACATTCAAGATGACACAAAAGCCATGAACGAACTTTTCAGAGTTATGAAAACTGGTGGCTTTGGTATTTTTCAAATCCCTCAAGATCTAAATAGAGAAACTACTTTTGAAGACGATACCATTACCGACCCAAAAGAACGGGCTAAAATATTTGGTCAATACGATCATGTTCGTGTATATGGTCGTGATTATTTTAACAAACTTCGATCTATTGGTTTTCAAGTTGATGAAGTTGATTTCACAAAAAAAATCGCTCCAGAAAAACTAGAACGATTTGCTTTAATGAAAGGTGAAATTTTACCAGTCTGTTTTAAAAATTAATTTATAAACTCCTGCAACTTATTATTCTTATCATTGTATAATAAAACAACCTTCAATTCAGGATGCTTTAACAAAAATTCTTTTGTTTTATCTAAACCCATTGCTAAAAACGCAGTGGCATAAGCATCTACATCAGCGCAATCTCCTTTTAAACGAACTGAAACACTTAACAAATTACTTTCTTGCGCTAAACCAGTTTTTGGATTCACTGTGTGCACAATTTTCTCCCCTTCTTCATTCATTTTGTATTTTCTGTAGTTTCCTGAAGTAGCCATAGATTCATCATCCAATTCAATTATTTTTTGAAGTGATCGTGTACCATCAACATTTGGTTTTTCGATAGCTACCTTCCATAATTTACCTTCCTTTTTACCTCTTGCTCTAATTTCACCTCCTATTTCTACTAAATAATTATTAATCTTTTTACTCTCCAAAAACCCCCCAATAACATCAATACCATATCCTTTAGCAAAAGCGTTCACATTAAATTCTATATTAGAAGTTTCCCTAAACACCTTTCTATTCTCTAGTTTTACTTTATCAAAACCTACTCCCTTCATAAGTCCTGTAATTTCTTCTGAACTCAAATTCTTTTTCTCTTTTCCCGATCCAAAACCATACGCATCAATTAAACGACCTATCGTAGGATCAAAATACCCATTAGTTTCTTTATGAATTCGTTTAGCTTTTTCAAAAACATCTATAAACATATCATCTACCACTACCGTTGAGTCCCCTTTATTTATTTTTGATATATCAGAAGTAGGCATATAGGTAGACAACGAATTATTAACCAAATTAAATAAACTATCAATCGATTTTTGGTAATTTGTCTTATCTAAATAGGTAATATGATAAGTAGTTCCAAAAACAACTCCTTCGAGCTTAACAATCTCTTTTTGCTTTTTTTCACTACATCCAAAAAGAACAAATAACACTAGTGTACTTAAATAAAAACTCTTTTTTAGCATCAGTTAAAATATTTAAGCACAAAAATAATAGTTTCAATCTTCATAAAAGATTGTTAATTATCTTTTTTGTATTCCCATTTTTATAACTTTGCTTTATAATATTCAATCAAAGTAAATTTAATTTAAGATGAAAAAAGCATTTCTATTATTTGTACTAACCATATTAATAGCTTCTTGTGCTTCTACTAAAGAAATGGAAGCTTTAAAAGCTAAACATGAAAAAACACAAGAAGAATTACTTGCTGTAAAAACAAATTTAACAAAGTGTTTGGTTGAAAAAGAACGTTTTCAAGAAAAATCAAGTATCCTACAAACCACTGTTAATGACTTACGTAAAGACAAAAGTGAAACTCTAAAACAAGTAGGAAATTTAACTGTTTTAACTCAAGGAGCAAATGATAACATTAAAGAAACTCTTGCTCAATTAAGTAAAAAAGACAAATACATTAATAGAATTAGAGCAGCTGCCTCTAAAAAAGATTCATTAAACTTAGTTGTTGCTTTCCATTTAAAGAAAGAATTACAGCAAGGAATTGATGATGAAGATATTGAAGTGAATGTTGAAAAAACAGTAGTTTTTATTTCAATTTCTGATAAGCTTTTATTTAAAAGCGGTAGTTATACTATAACTGATAAAGCTTCTAAAGTATTAGAAAAAGTAGCAACAGTTGTTAATGCTCAGCCTAAAATGGATGTAATGATAGAAGGTCATACTGATGATACTCCTATAAAAGGTTCTTCAGTTTTAAAAGACAACTGGGATTTAAGTGTTAGACGTTCAACTGCAATTGTACGCCAATTACAAAATAAATACAACGTAGCTCCTAGTAGATTAATTGCTGCAGGTAGAAGTAGTTACGCTCCTTTAACCACTAATGATTCAGCTGCAAACAAATCAAAAAACAGAAGAACAAAAATTATTATTCTTCCTCGTTTAAACCAATTCTTCGAATTGTTAGAGCAAAAAGCTGAATAACAAACAAAACATATAAATAAAAAACTGCCTAATGGCAGTTTTTTTTGTTTTAATAAAATTCTCGTTCTTTGTAACTTTACATTTTAATAACTTCATGCTAACAAAACTATTACCTAAAAGATTTCAGCTAGCTAAAACATTTGTACTAACCATACTTTTTTTTGCTTTCGTAATTAGATGTTCATTATATTTTTTAACGCTAAATACAATTGATTTTTCTATTATTAATCTATTCAAAATATTGGTTATAGGAATATTTTATGATATTGGTGTACTATCATATGTATTACTACTTTACACTATATATCTATTAATAATACCTAAGAAGTTCCATGGAAGTAAACTTGATAAACTCATAACAAAATTCACCTACGGATTATTATTATTTGTTTTTATATTTTCTTTTTTAGCCGAAGTTCCTTTTTGGCAAGAATATCAAAGAAGATATAACTTTATCGCTGTCGATTATTTATTATACACCTATGAAGTAGTTGAAAACATACATCAATCATTTCCTATTCCTTTGTTAGTAGGAGTTATTGTTTTAATATTAATAATCAGCATAAGATTTGCTAAAAAAAGAAATGCATATAAACTTACATTTGAAAGTGATGATTCTTTTAATAAAAAAATAATCCCTGCATTTTTCGCTGTTCTAATTTTTTCATTATTCCATTTTAACGTAAAAAACACTAATGCAGAAATTTTTGACAATATCAATGAAAGTGAATTAGCAAAGTCTGGTCTATTTTCTTTCTTTGCTGCCTACAAAAGTAATGAGCTTAATTATAAAGAATTTTACGACACTATTTCAAAAAAAGAAGTATACGGCATATTAAGAAAAAACATAAAAGCCTCAAATGATAGTCTTATAAATTATGAAGGCATTAAAAGACATACAATTAATTTAGGAGAAGAAAAAAAACCAAATATAATATTTATTGGTTTAGAAAGCTTGAACGCTAGATTCATGACCACTTTTGGTAACGATAAAGTATGGACACCAACATTAGATTCTTTAGTTGGAGAATCAATATTTTTCAACAACTTATATGCTACAGGAACTCGAACTATAAGAGGTATAGAAGCTATTAGTTTATCAATTCCACCTACACCAGGAAGAAGTATTGTAAAACGTGAAAACAACGAAAACCTTTTTACCATAGGGGAAGTATTTAAACAAAAAGGATACTCTCGATCATTTATCTATGGGGGTGATGGCCATTTTGATAATATGACCGATTATTTTAGTTATAATGGATTTGATATTGTTGACAGAAGAAAATTACATCGTTTAAAAAAGAATTTACCTACAAAAAGAACAAGAATTGAAGATGAAGAAACAACTTTTGAAAATGCTTGGGCTATTTGTGACGGTGACCTTTTTAATAAGGTTATAAAGGTAGCTGATAAACAACACAAAGAGCAACAACCTTTTTTCAATTTTGTAATGACAAGCTCTAATCACAAACCACATACATACCCTGAGAATATTATAGATTTGCCTCCTGGTGTAGATATAAGAGGGTCTATGAAATATTTAGACGAAAGTTTGAAGCGATTTTTGGTAACAGCCAAAACAAAACCATGGTTTGAAAACACAATTTTTGTTATCATGTCAGATCATTGTGCTTTTAGTGCTGGTAGAACAGAAATAAATGTAGAAAATCATCACATACCAGCTTTTATTTTCAACATGAAAGAAAATAAGCCAACTGTAATAAATAAGCTTTCATCACAAATAGACATCTTTCCAACCCTATTCGGATATTTAAACTGGAGCTATACTTCAAATCTTTATGGAAAAGATATTAATAAAATGAACCCAGAAGATGAAAGAGCACTAATAGGCAACCATAGAAAAGTAGGATTATTAAAACCTGGTAAATTATTATTACTTGAAACTCAAAGAGGTCATGTTTTTTACGACTGGAATAAATTGAAAAATGAAATTACACCTATTAAAACAGACTCTACATTTTTAAAAGAAACAATTTCATACTATCAAGCTGCTTATGAAATGTTTAAAAATGAAAAACTCAAATTAAACTAACCTACTATTTGTCAATCAAATAAATAATCGTACTTTTGCAGTCCTTTTTAAAGGAAAATTTATTATTATTAATCATTTGACAAAAACTAATCGTGTAATTATGAACACATTAAGTTACAAAACAGTATCAGCTAACAAAAACACTGTTAACAAAGAGTGGGTTTTGGTTGATGCGGACGGGCAAACGTTGGGTCGTCTAGCTTCTAAAGTAGCAAAACTAATTAGAGGTAAATACAAAACTAACTATACTCCTCACGTAGATTGTGGAGATAACGTAGTTATTATCAACGCAGAAAAAATTAACTTAACTGGTAAAAAGTGGACTGATAAATCTTATATCCGTCACACAGGTTATCCAGGAGGGCAAAGATCACTTACTGCTACAGAAATGTTCGAAAAAGATCCTACAAGACTTATCGAAAAAGCAGTAAAAGGAATGTTACCTAAAAACAAATTAGGTAGTGCATTATTCAGAAATTTATATGTATATGCAGGTACTGAGCACGGACAAAATGCTCAAAACCCTAAAGCTACTAACCTTAACGATCTTATATAATGGAAACTATACACAAAATAGGTAGAAGAAAAACAGCTGTTGCTCGTGTTTATGTTTCACAAGGAAGTGGAAACATTACAGTCAACAAAAAAGAATATAAAAACTACTTTACAACAGGTACTTTACAATATAAAGTACAACAACCTTTAATGTTAACTGACAATTTAGAGTCTTATGATATTAAAGTAAATGTTTATGGTGGTGGTGTTACTGGTCAAGCTGAAGCTATTCGTTTAGCAATCACTAGAGCTTTGGTTTCTATTAATGAAGATCATAGACTAGTATTAAAACCAGAAGGATTATTAACTCGTGACCCTAGAATGGTTGAACGTAAGAAATTCGGTCAGAAGAAAGCACGTAAGAAATTCCAGTTCTCTAAACGTTAATATTTTCATTGTTGCCTTCCAAAAAGGCTTTCAATGTTTATTTTCAAAAGAGACTGTTATTATATATCAATTTTTAACAGTTTAGTATCTAAATATTTCAGACTTAATAACTACTGAAATATTGCGAAAACAGAACGTAAACACATTTATTAAAATGGCAAACATTCAAGAATTATTAGAAAGTGGCGTACACTTTGGTCACTTAACAAGAAAATGGAACCCTAACATGGCTCCATATATTTATACAGAACGTAATGGTGTTCACATCATCGATTTGTATAAAACATCAGCTAAAATTGATGAAGCTTCTAAAGCTTTACAAAAAATAGCTAATTCAGGACGTAAAATCTTATTCGTTGCAACTAAAAAGCAAGCTAAAGATATCGTTGCTGAAAAAGCGAAAAATGTAAACATGCCTTACATTACTGAGCGTTGGCCAGGTGGTATGTTAACAAATTTTGTTACTATTAGAAAAGCTGTTAAAAAAATGGCTTCTATTGATAGAATGAAACAAGATGGATCTTTTGATGCTTTATCTAAAAGAGAAAAATTACAAATCAATCGTCAAAGAGCTAAATTAGAAAAGAATTTAGGTTCTATTTCTGATATGACTCGTTTACCTGGAGCTTTATTTGTAATTGATGTAAAGAAAGAGCACATTGCTATTGCTGAAGCGCAAAAATTAAACATTCCAATTTTTGCTATGGTAGATACAAACTCTGATCCAAGACCAGTTGATTTTGTTATACCTGCAAATGATGATGCTTCTAAATCTATTGATAAAGTATTATCTTATGTTACTGATTCAATTGCTGAAGGATTAGCTGACAGAAAAGCCGAAAAAGAAAAGGCTAAAACTGAAAAAGAGGTTAAAACTGAAGCACCAGCTGCTACAGAAAAACCAGCTACAACTGAAGAAACAAAATAATTTTAACTTAAAGGTTTCATTACATTGAAACCTTTAGGTTTTTATATCTTGTACAACAAAAATATTTACAACTAAAAATAACGATAGAAATGTCAGTAAAAATTAGCGCTGCAGACGTAAAGAAATTAAGAGAAACTACCGGAGCTGGAATGATGGATTGTAAAAATGCATTAGTAGAAGCTGAAGGTAATTTTGATAAAGCAATTGAAATTTTACGTAAAAAAGGACAAAAGATCGCTGCTAAAAGAGCAGATCGTGAATCTACTGAAGGTGTAGCTATTACTAAAATTAGCGATGACAACACATATGGAGTTGCTATTGTATTAGCATGTGAAACAGATTTCGTTTCTAAAAACGATTCATTTAAAGCTTTAGCATCTCAATTTGTAGATATCGCTTTTAACTACAATACTAAAGAAGAATTTTTAGCTGCTGATTTCGGTGGAGTTACTGTTGCTGAAAAACTAATTGAACAAACTGGTGTTATCGGTGAAAAAATCGATATTACATCTTTCGAAAAAATTGAAGCACCATATGTAGGAGCATATACTCACGTTGGTAAAATTGCTGCTATGGTAGGATTAACTTCTAGCGTAGATAATGCAGATGCTTTAACTAAAGATTTAGCTATGCAAGCTGCTTCTATGGGAGCTACAAGCTTATCGTATAAAGATTTTGACCCTGCATTTGTTACTGCTGAAACTGAAGCAAGAATTGCTGCTATTGTAAAAGATAATGAAGAATTAGTTCGTTTAGGTAAAACTCTTAAAAACGTTCCTCAATTCGTATCTAGGTTACAGTTAACTGATGAAGCTTTAGCTAAAGCTGAAGAAGCTGCTAAAGAGCAATTAAAAGCTGAAGGAAAACCAGAAAAAATTTGGGATAAAATTTTACCAGGAAAAATGGAAAGATTTATTTCTGATAATACAACTTTAGATCAAGAACAATGTTTATTAGATCAAAAGTTCATTAAAGATGAAAAGAAAACAGTAGCTGACTATGTTAAATCATACGGTGATGTTGATATTAAAAGTTTTGTTAGAGTTACTTTAGGGTAATTACCATAAAACATTTACATTATATAAAAGCCATTCTTTTTAAGAATGGTTTTTTTATGCTTCAAAAAAAATCATTAATTTTGCCCAACTTTCAATAAAATTATGCAATATAAAAGAATCCTTTTAAAATTAAGTGGTGAAGCTTTAATGGGTGAACGCCAATATGGGATAGATCCTAAAAGACTTAAAGAATACGCACAAGAAATAAAACAGGTTGTTGAAAAAGATATAGAGGTTGCAATTGTTATTGGTGGCGGAAATATTTTTAGGGGCGTTGCTGGTGCTAGTAATGGTATGGACAGAGTTCAGGGTGATCATATGGGAATGCTTGCTACTTGTATAAACGGTTTAGCGTTACAAAGTGCTTTAGAAGATGAGGGTGTTCAAACTAGATTACAAACAGCAATCGAAATTAAAGAAATAGCTGAGCCTTACATTAAAAGAAGAGCTAATAGACATCTAGAAAAAGGACGTGTTGTTATATTTGGAGGTGGTACTGGAAATCCGTATTTTACAACAGATACAGCTGCTGTATTGAGAGCTATTGAAATTAATGCTGATGCAATACTAAAAGGTACTCGAGTAGATGGGATTTATAACTCCGATCCTGAAAAAAATAAAGATGCCATAAAATTTAATAATATTACCTTTAAAGATGTTATTGAGAAAGGCCTGAAGGTTATGGATATGACTGCTTTTACATTAAGTGAAGAAAACAAGCTTCCAATTATAGTTTTTGACATGAACACTAACGGAAACTTATTGAAGCTTATATCTGGAGAAAATATTGGAACAATAGTTGATAATCAATAAAATATAATAATCACCTCTAAATTAATAAAGAGGCATTAAAATACATACAAAATGAACGAAGAAATTGATTTTATTATAGATTCAGCCAAAGAAGGTATGAACAAAGCAATTGATCATTTAGTAAAAGAACTAAGAACAATTAGAGCAGGAAAAGCTTCTCCTGCTATGTTAGCAAATGTTCAAGTAGATTATTATGGTTCAGCTACACCTTTGGGTCAAGTAGCTAATGTTAATACACCTGATGCTCGTACCATTTCAATTCAACCATGGGAAAAAAACATGTTACAAGAAATTGAAAAAGCAATTATGAATGCTAACCTTGGTTTTAATCCAATGAATAATGGTGAAAACATTATTATTAATGTTCCTGCCTTAACAGAAGAACGTAGAAAAGATTTAGCAAAACAAGCTAAAGCTGAAGCAGAACATGCAAAAGTTGGAATTCGTAATGCTCGTAAAGAAGCAAATAACGACATAAAAAAAACTGATATTTCTGATGATATGAAAAAGATAGCTGAAGGAAATATTCAAGATTTGACTGATCAATTTACCAAAGACATTGATGATAAATTTACAGTAAAAGAAAAAGAAATTATGACTGTATAATTTCTTTTAAATAAGCTTTTTAAAGAGTGTTTTTTAAGACACTCTTTTTTTATTTTTATTACACCCATTTAACTACCTTTGCTAAAATTTTTTTTGAATGACTTTTTGGACCAAGATCGCAGGTTTTATATTACGTAATCGTTACTTTGTTTTACTTTTTATTGCTGTTATTACTGGGCTTTTAGTCACTCAAATGAAATATATGCGCTTCTCTTACACTGAAGCTAATCTTCTACCTAGTGATCACGAAGCTAATCTTAAGTACAATAAATTTTTAGAAATTTTTGGAGAAGAGGGTAATCTTATTATTCTTGGTATAAAAGACAGTACCATTTTTTCTCCAGAAAAATTTAATGCTTGGAATAAACTAACGAAATCTTTTGAGGAAATTTCACAAGTAGATTTCTCTGTTTCAATTTCTGATGTTAAACAATTAAAAGCAAACAGAAAAAACAGAAAATTCGTAGTTGAACCTTTATTTAGTAAACCTCCATCTACTAAAGAAGAAATTGACAAAATAAAAATACAACTTTTCGAAAAACTACCATTTTACGAAAATTTATTATATAATGATAAAGGTGTTTTACAAACTGCTATTTATTTAAATAAAGATATAATAAATACTCCTGCAAGAGCAGATTTCATTACCGAAATACTTATTCCTAAAATAGAAAAATTTGAAGAATTACAAAAAATTGATGTCCGCATTTCTGGAATGCCATATATACGAACCTTAAATTCTTTAAATATTACTAAAGAAATGGGGATTTTTGTATTAGGAGCATTACTTATTACGGCCCTTATATTCTTTTTCTTTTTTCGTTCATTTAGAGCAACATTTATCACATTACTTGTAGTTGGAATTGGTGTTGTATGGGCTTTTGGTTTTATTGGTTGGTTTAGATATGAAATAACAGTTCTTTCTGCTCTTATTCCGCCTTTAATTATCGTAATTGGAGTTCCAAACGCAGTTTTCCTTATTAATAAATACCAACAAGAAGTAAAAAAACATGGAAATCAAGCTAAATCATTACAACGAGTAATATCAAAAATTGGTAATGCTACTTTAATGACAAACATTACTACTGCATCTGGTTTCGCTACATTTGTTTTTGTAAAAAGTCAGCTACTTCGTGAATTTGGTATTTTAGCTTCTGTTAACATTATAAGTATTTTTATTCTTGCACTATTAATTATACCTGTTATTTATAGCTTTATGCCACTTCCTGAGAAGAAACATTTAACTCATTTGGAAAGAAGATGGATAGAAGATGTTGTAAACTGGATGGAACATACTGTAAAAACTCAACGTATTACTATATACATTACAACTGTTGTTGTTATAATACTAAGTATGATCGGTTTATACCAAATACGAGTTTCAGGTAGTTTAATTGAAGACATGCCCAAAAGCAAACAATTTTATAAAGATATTAAGTTTTTTGAAAGTGAATTTGGTGGTATAATGCCTTTGGAAATTTTAGTAGACACTAAAAGAGAAAAAGGAGTAATGAAGCTTTCAACTTTAAAAAAGATTGAAAAGCTTAATGAAACAATAGAAACGTTTCCTGAGTTATCTAAACCTATTTCAATTACCAACCTTGTTAAATACTCGAAACAGGCTTATTATAAAGGAAATCCGAAATTTTACCAATTACCCACATCACAAGAAAAAAGCTATATTTTTTCTTACACAAAAAATTCAAGTAGTAATTCAGGAATGTTAAAAAACTTTGTTGATTCAACAGGTAGGTATGCTAGAATCACAACCTTTATGAAAGATATTGGTACCGATAAAATGGATATCATTCAAGATAGACTACATGCGGTTATCAAAAAACAATTTCCTGAAGAAAAATTCAATGTTTCTATGACAGGAAAAGCACTTGTATTTCTTAAAGGAACAAATTATTTAATCAAAAATTTAGTTATTTCATTATCATTAGCCATAGTTTTAATTTCAATTTTTATGGCTTGGATGTTTAGATCTCCACAAATGATATTAATTTCACTTATCCCAAACATGCTTCCCTTACTAATAACCGCAGGATTAATGGGCTTCTTTAATATTCCTATAAAACCTTCAACTATTTTAGTATTTAGTATTGCTTTTGGTATTTCCGTTGATGATACCATTCACTTTTTAGCAAAATATCGACAAGAACTCCTAGCAAATAACTGGAGAATAAAGCCTGCTGTATACTCAGCATTACGTGAAACTGGAGTAAGTATGTTTTATACTTCTATTGTATTATTTTTCGGTTTTTTAGTATTTACTATTTCAAGTTTTGGTGGTACTATAGCTTTAGGAGGCTTAGTTTCAGTAACTCTATTATTAGCAATGGTTTCAAACTTAGTATTGTTACCTTCTTTATTAATTTCATTTGAGAAGAAAATTGCAAACAAAAAAGTACTAAAAGAAACTAATTTTAAAATTTTACCTCCAAAAGAAGAGGATAAATAAACTGTTTTTAAGCACTCTATTTCTTATATTCAAAATATCATTGCTCATCTTATTGCAAAAAAGTATATTTGCTTGTTTTTATACAAGAATTTAAGAAATAATGAACAGAAGTAGCGTAAAAGAACTATTACAGTCGGATAAGTTTTTACATGAAGTACATGTAAAAGGATGGGTTAGAACCTTTAGAAGCAATCGTTTTATTGCTTTAAATGATGGTTCTACTATAAATAATATTCAATGTGTAGTAGATTTTGAAAATACTAATGAGGCTTTATTAAAAAGAATTACTACAAGTGCTGCCGTTAGTATAACTGGTACTCTTGTTGAAAGCCAGGGTAAAGGACAAAAGGTTGAAATTAATGTAACTAATTTAGAAATTCTTGGAGATTCTAATCCTGATGAATACCCTATTCAACCTAAAAAACATAGTTTAGAGTTTTTACGTGAAAATGCACATTTACGTGTTAGAACCAACACATTTAGTGCTGTAATGAGAGTACGTTCTAAGCTATCTTTTGCAGTACATAAATATTTCCAAGACAACGGATTTAATTATGTTAACACACCAATCATTACAGGATCAGATGCTGAAGGTGCTGGAGAAATGTTTAAAGTAACAAATTTCGAAGCAAATAAAGCTCCTTTAAATGAAGAAGGACAAATAGATTATAAACAAGATTTTTTTGGTAAAGAAACTAACTTAACTGTATCTGGTCAGTTAGAAGCAGAAACTTACGCCATGGCTTTAGGTAAAGTATATACTTTTGGCCCTACATTTAGAGCTGAAAACTCAAATACTACACGTCATTTAGCTGAATTTTGGATGATTGAACCTGAAGTTGCTTTTATGGATTTAGATGGTAATATGGATTTATCTGAAGATTTCATTAAATCTGTTTTAGGGTATGTTCTAGAACACTGTGAAGATGATTTAGCATTTTTAGACCAACGACTAACTCAAGAAGAACAAAGTAAGCCACAAGCTCAACGAAGCGATATGAGTTTACTAGAAAAATTAAGATTTGTTGTTGATAATAATTTCAAAAGAGTAAGCTATACAGAAGCTATTGATATTTTACGTAACTCTAAACCTAATAAGAAAAAGAAATTCCAATTCCCAATAAATGAATGGGGTGCCGATTTACAATCTGAACATGAGCGTTTTTTAGTTGAAAAACACTTTAAATGTCCAGTGATTTTATTTGATTATCCTGCTGACATTAAAGCTTTTTATATGCGCTTAAATGAAGATGGAAAAACTGTTAGAGCTATGGATGTTCTTTTCCCTGGTATTGGAGAAATAGTTGGTGGAGCTCAGCGTGAAGAACGTTTAAATGTATTAAAAGAAAAAATGGCTGCATTAAATATTGATGAAAAAGAATTATGGTGGTATTTAGATACTCGTAAATTTGGTACTGCTGTTCACTCTGGATTTGGTTTAGGTTTTGAGCGTTTAGTTTTATTCACTACCGGAATGAGTAATATTAGAGATGTAATTCCTTTTCCAAGGACGCCACAGAACGCAGAATTTTAAAAAAATCATAAAACTTATATAAAACAATCGTCATTCCTCAAAGAATGGCGATTTTATTTTGCCTGAATTCATATATTTGTATTTATGCTAAAACAAAGTTTACATCACAAATTACTTCAAAAACTATCTCCTCAGCAAATTCAGCTGATGAAACTAATCCAATTACCTACTCAGGCATTTGAAGAACGTTTAAAACAAGAGATAGAAGAAAACCCTGCGTTAGATACGGGCAAAGAAGAGGTTGAAAATTTTGAAGACACACTTGCCAATGATACTGATTATGATGATGCTGGTAATGAAAAAATAGATGCTCAAGATATAAACATAGATGAGTATTTAAGTGATGATGAATACCCTAGTTACAAAACTCAAGCAAATAATTACTCATCAGACGATGAAGACAAACAAGTTCCTTATGCAGCAGGAACAACATTTCACCAATCTTTGAAAAATCAACTCAATACATTTAGAATTGATGAAGAGGAAAAAGCTATTGCTGAGTTTTTAGTTGGTAGTATAGATGATAGTGGTTATATAAGAAGAGAAATTATAGATTTGGTTGATGATTTAGCATTTACCCAAAACGTTTTTACTACTGAAGAAAAAGTAAACCACGTATTAATTAATGTTGTTCAAAAATTAGATCCTATTGGTGTTGGTGCTTTAAACTTAAAAGATTGTTTAGTTATCCAATTAAAGTCAAAAACAGAGAAAGAAAATAGAGATTTAGCTATTAAAATACTTGAAGATGCTTTTGATCACTTTGTTAAAAAGCATTATAAAAAACTTCTTGAAAAGTTTGATATTACTGAAGAAAAACTAAAAGATGTTATTACTGAAATTGGTAAATTAAATCCTAAACCTGGTAGTTCGTATGCTGGTAATAATAAAATTGCTGAGCAAATTGTTCCTGATTTCACAATTAGAATTGTTGAAGGTATTTTGGAACTTACACTAAACTCTCGTAATGCTCCTGAACTACATGTATCTCGTGAGTACAATAACATGTTAAAAGGATATAGTGATTCTAAAGAAAAAAGTAAGGAACAAAAAGATGCAGTAATGTTTATCAAACAAAAACTTGATGCTGCAAAATGGTTTATTGATGCAATTAAACAACGTCAACAAACACTTTTAATAACTATGAGTTCTATTATGCATTATCAGGAAGAATATTTTTTAACTGGTGATGAAAGGAAATTGAAACCTATGATTTTAAAAGATATTGCTGATGAAATTAACATGGATGTTTCAACGGTATCAAGGGTAGCAAATAGTAAATATGTTACAACTCCTTACGGAACAAAATTAATTAAGGAGTTCTTTTCCGAATCTATGAAAAATGATCAAGGAGAAGATGTTTCAACTCGTGAAATAAAGAAAATTTTGGAGACTGTTATTGCTGAAGAAGAAAAAAGAAAGCCTCTTACTGATGAGAAACTATCTAAACTTCTTAAAGAAAAAGGATATCCGATAGCAAGAAGAACAGTTGCTAAATATAGAGAACAATTAGACATTCCTGTTGCTCGTTTAAGAAAAGAAATTTAATGCGCTGGCACAAATTTATATCAACAATTTTACATCCAATAGTAATGCCTACTATTGGAATTCTATTGTATTTTATTTTTTCTCCAATTAATTTGAGCAGCCAGCAACAGTTAACTATACTCAGCATTGTTTTTATTTCAACTTATATTGTTCCGCTACTATTATTAGTATTTCTAAAGGCAATAGGATATATAAAATCGTATCAAGTATTTAGTATTAAAGAAAGAAAGGTTCCTTTATTTTTTATGATAGCACTACTTTTCTTTTTAGCCGAATTATTTCAAAAACTAAATATTGTTAAAGATTTAAGTTACCTTTTTTACGGTATAGTATTAGGATTAACCATTACCTATTTTTTATTTTTTACACGTTTGAAATCAAGTTTACACTTACTTTCTATGGGAGGAGCTGTAGGTTATTTTTTAATATTTCAAGAAATACATGGTATTAATATATTACCAATAATTATCATTTTTATTATTCTTTCTGGGCTTTTAGCAACATCAAGACTGTATTTAAAAGCACATACCCCAAAAGAGGTGTATACAGGCTTCTTTTTAGGTTTTACCTCTCAATTTATTGTATACTTTTTATTATAACAGATAAAAACTTAATCCTAATTTAAATATTTTGGTGTTAATAGGTATGTTATTTATCATAGTATCTTTAAAAATAGGAGTTAAACCGTAATACGCATAAAAATTAAATGTACCATACCCAGCAGAAATGGTAAGTCCTGTTTGCCATTTATTAAAGGAATCAATATTACTAAAATTAACAGTAGTACCGTTAGTAACATAACTAAACTTATTATTTAAATTGTATGTTATTTTAACACCTGCATAAATTCTCCAAAAAGAATATTTATTAACCTCTGAAGATCGTATCCTAAACTGCAAAGGCATTTCAATATTATGAATTCGTAATTTATTATTAGGAATTGACTCAAGAAAGTCTTTTGAACTAACTTGTGATACTTTAACACCGTGATTAAAAGAATCAAAGCCATAACCTAAACCGACACCAAAAGCTAACTTTCCATTAGTAACAATAGGAATATCTTTTATATAACCTACTGAAATCCCATAAGAAAACTTACTTGAACTTACTTCTTTTGGCTGTTTATACAATACATTATAACTAAGATTAATATACAATTGATCCTCTAAATACTTATCTCCAATACTTAATGAATCCTTTTGACTATAAAGGTTATTACAAAGTATCAAAAATAGTATTAAAAATATTTTTTTCATTTACTTAAAAATTATATGATAATAAAACTCTCATTTAATAAAAATCGTATAAATATAAAGCTATTGTATAAAAAAAGTGCAATCAGAATTGATTGCACTTTTGTATAATTATAAATAATTTACATTATTTTCTTATAGCACTTCCTTTGTGAGTAGATAAACTTAATTTAAGAGCATTAACATCTCTTAACTTTTCACGAATATCAGCTAACGTACCTACGCTAGATTCTTTATCAGCTTTAATTGAAGTTGTCATAAAAGGAACTTCAGCTTCAGAAACTTTACTTCTTTCATTAATTATAAAAGAAGGTACATCAGCAGCTGTAGATATCTTATCATTTAATTGAATTTTATCAAATCCAGTTCCATATTTAGTATCTTTAGCTTTACCAACATAAATAGTACTTACTAAACTCTTACGCTCTAATTTTTTAACCTCTGAAGCACTAGGTAAACGTGGTGCTTCAATCAGCAAGCTAGTTTCTCTCATAGTAGTTGTTACCATGAAAAAGAATAATAACATAAAAACAATATCTGGTAAAGATGCCGTTGACAAAGCTGGTAAGCCTTTTTTCTTTTTTCTAAATTTAGACATAATTCTTGCTTTTAATTACTATTGAACACTTGTTGGATCAGTATCAGAAATAACTTGAGGATAACTATTCTTAATATCCTTAACTTTTTTCCTTAATGATTCATCTTTTCTTGCACTATCTTTAAATGCTTTTTCAAGTTCAGTAAAGCTCATACCATATTTTTCTTGTGATAATCGATTACGTAATTCTGAATAAGCAGCTAACAATTCATTTTGTACAGAAACATAAGTACCATATTCCGTACCTCTATCACTCTCTACAGAAATAATAGCTTTGTTAGGATGATCAGAAGATTCTGGATCTCTTTCTCCTTTACAATATGTACAAGGACCAGTTTTTACACCATTTTCTTCTTTACCTTCTCCTCCACCATTATCTATAAAAGCTATTGTAGCCTTTCTAAGATCTTTTAACTCCATAATCTCTCCTTCTACAAAAAGATCGTTATTACGGTTTATACTAATCTCAAAAATATTTTTCTCCTTAATAATAGGTGGTTTAAAATCTATTGGAGGTTTTTCAGCTAATTTCTTAGAAACACCTGAATCAACATCCATCGTAGTTGTTACAAGGAAAAAGATAAGTAGCAAGAAGGCAATATCTGCCATCGAACCTGCATTAATTTCTGGGTTTTCTCTTCTTGCCATAGTATATTATGCTTTAATTAATCCTTTCAATAAATCCCAAACAAAAAACACTCCTCCTACAACTAATAATATGTAGCTGAATATTAATCCTGTTCCTGACCATTTAGAAGTATCACCTTGAGGTGCTAATAATTCATTACTAGTTCCTATAACAGCCGCATCAGAAGAAGAAAAATAAGACACAGCAAATAGAACTCCTAATACTACAAGTCCTAATAATGTCTTTTTTAATGCTTCTGGATTACGTAGTAAACTTAAGATTGATAAAACAACAGATATTACAACTGCTGCAATTAACAAGGTTAAAGAATAATCTACGATTGTCGATGTTGCAGAGCTCAAACTTTCTGAAGCTTCCTCTGCCATACCTACCATTACAAATAATACGATTCCTATTATTGCTATGATAGCTATTAATATATTTAATACTTTTCCGTTCATAAGAAAAATTATTTTTTGTACTTAGCTAACAAATCGATTAAAGAAATAGAAGCGTCTTCCATGTTGTTTACAATATTATCTACTTTAGAAACAATATAATTGTAAAAAATCTGTAAGATAATTGCTACTACTAATCCAAATACAGTTGTTAAAAGCGCTTGTTTAATACCAACAGCTACTACTGCAGGAGAAATATCATTCGATACAGCAATTGAATCAAATGCAGTAATCATTCCAATTACAGTTCCCATAAATCCTAACATCGGTGCTAAAGCTATAAATAAAGATAACCAAGAAATATTTTTCTCTAATAATCCCATTTGTACTCCACCATATCCAACAACAGCTTTTTCAGCAGCGTCAATACCTTCATCAGCTCTTTCTAAACCTTGATAAAAGATAGAAGCAACTGGCCCTTTAGTATTTCTACATACTTCTTTAGCAGCTTCAACTCCACCTGAACTTAATGCTTCATCAACATTAGCAACTAACTTTTTAGTATTAGTTGTAGCCATGTTTAAATAAATAATTCTTTCAATTGCAATTGCTAAACCTAAAATTAAAGCTACCAATACAATTCCCATAAACCCAGGATCTCCTTCAATAAAACGTTGTTTTAATTCTTGACGAAAACCTTCACTTTTTTTAGCTGCTTCCTGAGCTTGAGTTGATTGAATAGCTCCTAAAAACATAAATCCTGCAATAGTTAGGATATTTACTACTTTCTTCATTTTGTTATAATTAATTTTAAATAGTTAACGAGTTAAAAATACAAATTTTACTGTAATTTTAATATAAAAAAACTAATAAGTGGCATATTTAGTTACACTTATCGTATTTTTTCATTTTTAGAGTGGCAAGTAACAAAAAAATGTTGGTTCTTAAAAAAAAATTAACGGTTTTATATATTAACATTACCACTTTAGTCTTTTCACAAGGTATTCAGGCATTTATAGAAACAAAAAACATACCATTTTTGCTTATTTGTTAATTTCTCCTCTAAGTGGTAACTCAAAATATTCTTTAAATTGGTCTTTTGTTAAGTTTTCACCTAATAAATACATCATTTTTGCTACTGCAGTTTCAGTAGTTATATCCTTCCCGTCAATAACCCCTATTCTCTTTAAATCAGAACTTGTTTCATAATGTCCCATTATAACACTTCCTCCTTCACACTGAGTTACATTTACAATATAAATTCCATTATTTACAAATTCTTCTAATAAATTCAGGAACCATTTTTGAGTTGGAGCATTACCAGAACCATAGGTTTCTAAAACTATACCTTTTAAACCGTCAATATGCTTATAGCTTTCAACAACTTTTTTAGTTATTCCTGGAAATAATTTCAAAATAGCAATGTTATTATCTAACTTTTTTCTAAAAATCAACTTTTCTTCTTTATTCTTAGATCTTAATAAAATTGGATAATTAAAATTTAAGTGCACTCCACTTTCAACTAACGGAGGGTAATTCATAGAAGCAAATGCTTCAAATTGTTCTGCACTAATTTTTGTTGTTCTATTAGCTCTGTATAGTTTATACTCAAAATACAGCCCTACTTCTTGAATTACTGGTTCATTATTTTCTAATGTTGACGCAATTTGTATAGAAGTTATTAAATTCTCTTTAGCATCTGTTCTTAAATCTCCAATTGGCAACTGTGAACCAGTAAAAATTACAGGCTTTTGCAGGTTTTCTAACATAAAACTAATAGCTGAAGATGTATAAGACATAGTATCCGAGCCAGTTAAAACTACAAAACCATCAAATATCGAGTAATTATCTGCTATTATTTCAGCTATACTTACGTAATAATTTACGTTCATATTAGATGAATCTATAGGTTCATCAAACGATATAGTTTTTATATCACAATGTAACTGTTGTAATTCTGGTATCTTATTTGATATTTGACTAAAATCAAATGCTCTTAACGCTCCTGTTTTATAATCTTTAACCATACCAATGGTTCCACCTGTATAAACAATAAGTATTTTTGGTTTTTTTGTCATTTTGACATTTTATTATTAGTTATTATATTATGGAATAATTTATGCGGTAAATTTATTAACTTAAAAAGAATTAAATTACAAAAAACTTAAAATTATGGGTTTAGAATATTATATAATTATTGGAGTTATGGCTCTAGTAAGCTCGTTAATTAGCAATACGTTAAAACAAAAGTTTAAAAAATACTCAAAAGTTAGCTTGCGCAACGGAATGAGTGGTGCTGAAATTGCTCAAAAAATGTTGAATGATCATGGTGTTTTTGATGTTCAAGTTATATCAACTCCAGGAATGTTAACTGATCATTACAACCCTAAAAACAAAACAGTTAATTTAAGTGAAGGTGTATACAATCAACGTAACGCCGCTGCGGCCGCTGTTGCAGCACACGAAGTAGGACACGCTGTACAACATGCAAAAGCATATAAATGGTTAGAAATGCGTTCAAATTTAGTACCAATGGTAACAGTATCTTCAAGATTCTCTCAATATTTAATCATGGGAGGATTAGTTTTAGGTGCTGCTTCAAGTTTAGGGTATTGGGTTTTAGCTGGTGGAGTTGTATTAATGGGAATGAGTACTTTATTTAGTTTTATTACCTTGCCTGTTGAGTATGATGCAAGTAATAGAGCTTTAGCTTGGTTAAAAGCCAAAAATATAGTCACTAGAGAAGAATTCGCTGGATCAAAAGATGCTTTAAAATGGGCGGCAAGAACTTATCTTGTAGCTGCCTTAGGCTCTTTAGCTATGCTTGCTTATTGGGCAATGAAATTAATGGCTGCTAGTAGAGACTAATAATTAACTTTTAAATTTTGTAAAAAACTTCGGGAATGCCGAAGTTTTTTTACTTTAAGGCAACTATTTATAAAATTCATGCGTCTTTATTTTCATAGAATACTAATATCTGTTCATCGGAAAAATAACCTAATTCATCAGATTTCTATTTCAATACTTTAATTAACAACGCACTTTTGAAGTGTAAAAATGAAAAAAAGATTAACATGAAACTTTTAACTACTACTCTTTTATTATTCTTTATAATAACAACAACTTTTTCTCAACATAGCATTAGCGGTAAGGTAATTGATCAAAATAACACAACCGTTCCATTTGCTAACGTAATTTTAAAAGAAAAAAAAGGAAACAAAACTCCAAAAGGAACTGTTACTGATGAAAATGGTAACTATAAATTTGAAAACATCTCTTCTAATACTTATCAAATTGAAATTTCTGTTTTAGGCTTCAAAATAGAGAAGTCTAAAGAGTTTAAACTTGACAGTAATAAAACTTTAAACTTCACTTTAAAAGAAGAAAGTCAAACATTAAATGAAGTAGTTATTAAATCTAAAAGACCAGTTATAAAACAAACTGCGGAAAAATTAATTGTAGATTTAGAAAAAACTGAAATGGTTAATTCTAGCTTACAGGATGTAATGCGAAAAGTTCCTGGAGTTTTAGTAACTAATAATGGAATTACCATAGCTGGGAAAAGCGGCGTACGAATTCTTATTAATGGAAAAACAACTGAATACATGGATGTTGACACTTTATTACGTGATTTTCCTGCTGATAATATTTCTAAAGTAGAAGTCGTAGAACAACCCGGTGCCGAATACGATGCTTCTGGGTCAGGGGCTATTATAAATATTATTCTAAAGAAAAACGTTAGTTTAGGTACTCATGGTAGTGTAATGGGGTGGATTGGTGAAGATGAAGGTTTTGAATATGGAACTAGAGCCTCGATAGCTAGTTATAAAAACAAACTAAACTGGCAAACTAGTATTAGTCATTCACAACCAACATGGAGAGATGATTTATTTTTAGTAAGAACCGTTGGAAATGAAACTTATGATCAAGCAACCAAAGAACCGTATAACCCTAATAGATTTACAGTTAGCGGTAGCTTAGATTATTATATTAATGATAAAAACTCTATAGGTATTGGTGGGCGATGGAATAACAGAAAATCAGACAGGATTGCCTCAAGTAAAACTATTATATCTAGAACTAATACCACTGATATATTATTTTCAGAAAATAGTTTTGATAGAGATAGAGTTGACTTTAACATCAACCCATATTACGAGTACAAATCAGACACAGACAAACTTTTAATCGACTTTAACTATATTGATTATAAAAACGATAATACAAACACGTTATCAGATGTTGCAGGAAGCACAATTCCTTTTCAAGACCGTAGGTATCTTCAAGATGGTAAATACACTATTAAAACGTATAGAATTGACTATAACAAAACCTTCTCTGATAACTTTAAATTAAGTATCGGTAGTAAATACGCTATGGTAAATACTGATAGTGATTTAAAATCATTTTTAGAAAACAACACTGGAACATTTGACTTTGATCAAACAAATAGTAGCCAATTTTTAGTTAATGAAAATATTTTCGCCATATATTCAAAAATTAATGCCAACTACGGAAAATGGTCTTTTTCTGGTGGCTTACGTTTTGAAGATAGTAACACTGATGGTACTTCAGTTTTTTTAAAAAATGGCCAAATGGTTACAGAATTAAAGAAAAGACCTATAAGTAAATTATTCCCTAGCGCTTCAATTAGTAGAAAAATTACTGAAGAAATAGGAAGTAGTTTATCTTATAGCTATAGAATTAGAAGACCTTCTTATAATAGTTTAAATTCATTCGCTACTTACCTAGACCCCTTTTCAGCTGGTGAAGGAAATCCAGCCTTAAAACCTGCCTTTACTAATAACTACCAATTTAATTTAACTTACAAAGGGCAACCTTTCTTTACAGTTGGTTACAGTAAAACCAATGATGTTATTTTTGATTTAATTAAACAAGATAATAGCAACGCACAGATTAGACAACAAGCAGTAAATGTTGAAAACTTCACCAATTGGAACTTTAGATTATTTGGCCCATTAAACTTTATTAAAGGAGTTGAAGGTTATACTGGTTTTATAGTTAACAAAAATAGCTACAACTCAATAATACATGGAGTAGATTTATCAAAGTGGAATTTGTTTTGGTTTATTCAAGCTAGTTACAAACTACCTTGGGATGTTAACTTTGAAATGAGTGGTAATTACGGAACTGGAGCTTTACAAGGACAAATTGATGTTGATTGGCTTGCTGGTTTAGATTTTTCACTTGGAAAAAAATTCTTAGATGATAAATTAAAAGTTAACCTGGGCTTTAATAAAATGTTAAACCGTGGTTTTAACGGAACTATTGATTACGGAAACGGAACAGCCAAAGTAGAAAGTAATGGTTCACGTCAGAACATTCAACTACGATTAACCTATAGTTTTGGATCTAAATTTGGAAAGAAAAAATCAAAGCGTAACTCTTCTAGAGATGAAGAAAACAGGATTCAAGATAATAATTAATACTTTCGTACAAAATGAACTTTAAACCTTTTTTTATTGCCGGATTACTTTTTGAAGCTATTGGTCAACTATTATTAGCTCAAGGTAATGAATTTGTATATGCCTTAAAACCTATAGACTTCGCTCATTGGTCATTATTCCTTGGGGTTACTTTATTAATACCTCAACTAGGGCAATTTCCTAAAAAAACATATAGTTACCTAGGAATTCCTGTTATTATTATTGGAATAGTTTCAATCATAGGAATGTGTGTATTGGATTTTATTTGGTGGAGCCAACCTACTCAAGAAATACGGAATGAATTCGCAGGGCATATTTCTAAATTTCCATCAATATGGAAACCATTTATAACCACTGGCCCTAACTTTTTAAATATTGGTTTATTACTTTTAGCTTTAAATTATTTAAAACAAAATAAACTAGGTGTAATACTTGTAGTAGTTGCAACTCTAATTGCATTTTTTGGTAGATTTATACCTTCAAGGTTAATCTATGTATATGTAATTACTGCTATTGGATATGCTATAATATTTTACAAAAACAAATCGATTAATGAATACCAAACTCAATAAATCAGATTTTATTCTTCTTAGTATATATTTCATTGTTTCATTTATTATGCAAGCAAGAGATTACTATTTAAGAGAAGCATTACTTCGAGAGTACCTTATTGATTTCCCTATAGAGATTTTCATGATTAGCTCTATTGTTTTCTTATATATTTTTTGGCTAATACCTAAGCTAATGATTAATAAACAATACTTCTTATTCACTTTATTTGGAGTTTTTATTCTTGTTTTTTTTTCAGGAATAGATTATATTATAGGGTATTGGTCTGGGAATAATGATTGGTCAAAATTCCCTAAGCCTGTCGATTTCTTTTTTAAGATGATAGATCGCGCAACATACTCTACAGCTTTTCCTTTTGCCCTTTTATTAACCAAAAAATTCTACGAAGGGCAAAGTCAAATATTAAAAATAGAAAAACAACAAAAAGAAAATGAGCTAAAGCTATTACGCTCACAAATAGACCCACATTTTCTGTTTAACAACTTAAACACATTAGATTCATTAATAGATTCTGACTCAGAAAAAGCAAAAGAATATATTAATCGCTTATCGTTAATTTACCGGTACCTTATCCAAACAAAAGATGCAGAAGTTATGGAATTACGAAGTGAGATTCAATTTGCAGAAAACTATATTTTTTTAATTGAAACTCGCTTTGGTAACGACTATAAGTTTACTATTGAAAAAGAAGGCGATATTACAGATAAATTTATACCAACTGGAGCATTACAAGCACTATTAGAAAATGTAGTAAAGCATAATAAAGCTAGCAACAAAGTTATAAAAACTCAAATTAAAGTAACAAATGACTGGCTTACTGTTAATAACACAAAATCTAACACCTTAAACAAAGAAAGTTTAGGTACTGGATTACAAAATTTACAGACTCGTTATGAGTTGTTATCTGACAAAAAAGTAGATATCAAAAATGCCAATAGTCGTTTTGTTATATCTATTCCAATAATCAAATTGAGTGAAGAAAACTAACAACATGTTTTAAAATGAAAATACTAATTCTAGAAGACGAAATACCTGCATATCAAAAATTAGTAAACTACCTGAATGATACTTTTGAAGAAGAATTTGTTCATGATTTAGCACGTTCTAACTCAGAAGGAAAAAAATTACTAACTCAAAACAAGTATGATTTTATTTTATCCGACATCCAATTATTAGACGGAATATCCTTTGATTTATTTGATGAAGTAACTATAAATTGCCCTATTATTTTTTGTTCTGCACATGACGAATACTTATTCAAAGCTTTCAATACCAATGGAATTGCTTACATATTAAAACCTTTTTCAAAATCTGATTTTAAAAAAGCAATAGAAAAATATCAAGCTTTATTCAACAAAGGAAGTTATAACAAACTTAACACTAACACAATATCAAACCTTAAATCTGCATTAAAAGAAGAGAACACTTCCTATAAAAAGCGATTTGTTATTAAAAAAGCTAAAGGAATACAACTTTTAAACGTTACTAATGTAAGTTTAATAGAAGCCTCTGGTGACTTCTGTATAGCTACAGATAATATAGGAAAACGACATACAATATCTCAAAGCTTAGGTTCAATATTTCAACAATTAAACCCTAATAAGTTTTTCAAAATAAATAGAAGTCAAATTATTAGTATTGATTTTATAGAGAATATTGAAAATCATTTTAAAAACAGACTACTAATATCATACACTGGAGGAAAAGAAAAAGCAATGACGAGCTCATCTACAACCTCTGATTTTAGAAAATGGCTTGAGAAGTAAAAATCACTGCATAAAAAAGAAAATCTCAAAAACAAATGTTAGTGTTTTTGAGATTTTTAAACTAAATTGTTTATTAATCATTCAGTTTTAAGACAGCCATAAATGCTTCTTGTGGAATTTCTACGTTACCAACTTGACGCATTCTTTTCTTTCCTTTTTTCTGTTTCTCTAATAATTTACGTTTTCTAGAAATATCACCTCCATAACATTTCGCTGTTACATCTTTACGTAAAGCTTTTGTAGTTTCTCTTGCTATAACTTTTGCACCAATGGCAGCTTGAATAGGAATATCAAATTGTTGTCTTGGAATTAATGTTTTTAATTTCTCTACAATTTTCTTACCTATTGTGTAAGCATTATCTGCATGTAATAAAGCAGAAAGTGCATCTACTGGCTGAGCATTCAATAAAATATCTACACGAACCAATTTAGAAGACCTCATTCCTATTGGTGAATAATCAAAAGAAGCGTAACCTTTCGATACTGTTTTTAATCGATCATAAAAATCAAAAACAATTTCAGCTAAAGGCATGTCAAAAGTTAACTCAACTCTTTCTGTTGTTAAATATGTTTGATTAACTATTTCTCCTCTCTTTTCTATACATAAACTCATTACCTGACCTACAAAATCAGATTTTGTAATTATAGTTGCTTTAATAAAAGGTTCCTCTACTCTATCCAATCTTGACGGATCTGGTAAGTCAGTTGGATTATTCAATAATACAATTTCATCAGGATTTTTCTTTGTATATGCATGGTAAGAAACGTTAGGAACCGTTGTAATAACAGTCATATTGAACTCGCGCTCTAAACGTTCTTGAATTATTTCCATATGTAACATTCCTAAGAACCCACATCTAAAACCAAATCCTAATGCTGCTGAACTTTCTGGTTGAAATACTAACGAAGCATCATTTAGTTGTAATTTCTCCATTGAATTACGTAATTCTTCATAATCTTCAGTATCAACTGGATAAATACCAGCAAAAACCATTGGTTTTACATCCTCAAAACCATCTATAATATCTGTAGTTGGGTTTTCAAAATCTGTAATAGTATCTCCTACTTTAACTTCTTTTGCTGCTTTAATTCCTGTTATTAAATACCCAACATCTCCAGTATTAACTTCTTTTTTAACAACTTGTTCTAGTTTAAGAGTACCTACTTCATCAGCAGTATACTGTTTTCCTGTAGCTACAAACTTTATTTGCTGGTTTTTTTTGATTGAACCATCAATAACTCTAAAATAAGTTTCAATACCTCTATAAGAATTATAAACACTATCAAAAATCAATGCCTTTAAAGGCGCATCAGGATTTCCTTCAGGTGCAGGAATTTTATCTATTATTGCTGATAAAATATTGTCTACTCCAAAACCAGTTTTACCACTTGCATGAATTACATCTTCCGGATCACATCCTAATAAATCAACAATATCATCAGTTACCTCTTCTGGGTTTGCACTAGGTAAATCTACCTTATTAAGTACCGGTATAATTTCTAAATCATTTTCTAATGCTAAATATAAATTAGAAATTGTTTGAGCTTGAATACTTTGAGCAGCATCCACTATTAATAAAGCTCCTTCACATGCTGCAATAGAACGAGACACCTCATATGAGAAATCAACGTGCCCAGGAGTATCAATTAAGTTTAAAACATAAGGCTCTCCATTATGAATATAATCCATTTGAATAGCATGTGATTTAATAGTTATACCACGCTCACGCTCTAAATCCATATTATCTAATAATTGATCTTGCTTTTCACGTTCAGTAACTGCTCCTGTATAATCTAACAATCTATCTGCTAATGTACTTTTCCCATGATCTATGTGTGCAATGATGCAAAAATTTCTAATGTTTTTCATGTATCTAAATCTATATACTGATGACCGACAAAGATACGCTAATTACATGCTTAAGCAAATAAAAAATTAACAGTTAGTCCCCTATAAAAAGAGCTATTTAAAATATTTTACATTTTGGTAAAAAATTTGCTTATATTTATTCCAAGGAAAATAAAACCTTGAAAAGTAATTTCACAACTAAATAATAATTCATTCCATTAAAAAACATGTTTCCTTTATCTCCTTCACCATTCTTTTTTCCTTTTCATAGGTATATTTTTCCCCCTCAACCACCATATCCATATATAATAGACTGACTTTTAGTTTATTTGTACCAAGACAAGATTTTTGAAAAAAATCAAAAATTATCACGTAACAAAAAAACTAATCATTTAAAATTCAGAATTCATGAAAAATTTCACTGCTTTTATTCTATTTTCTTTACTAACAATATCATTAACTAGCTGTTCTTCTTCAGAAGTACCGATAACTCCGCCTATTACAGAAGAAATTACTTATAGCAAAAATGTAAAAGTTATTATCGACAATAGTTGTGCAACCTCTGGATGTCATTCTGCTTCAAGTCCTGCAGCTGGATTATCTTTAACAAATTACACCCAAGTTAAAAACGCTGCTCAAAATGGTAATTTACACTTTAGAATAGACAATAATACCATGCCTCCTAGTAGTCCACTTGCTACTGACAAAAAAAGCGTTATAGACAAATGGAAATCGGACGGATATATTGAATAAAAACAAGAACTCATGAGACTATTAATTATATTATTATTTATTGGACAAACCATTTTCGCCCAAAAATACTTTACTAGAACTGGAGTAACCGAATTCAAAGCTTCAGTTGATGCTTTTGAACCAGTTGAAGCAATTAATAATAGCACTTCTGCTATACTTACTAAAAATGGTGACGTAGCTTCTCAACTTTTTGTAAGTGCCTTTAAATTTAAAGTTGCCTTGATGCAAGAGCATTTCAATGAGAACTACATGGATTCAGATACTTACCCAAAAGCTGTTTTCAGGGGTAAAATTGAAAATTTCAAATTTGACAATCTTAATTCTAAAACTACCTATACATTAAAAGGGAAATTAACTATTAGAGGTATCTCAAAAGAAATCTCTTTTCCTATTTATTTAAACAAAAAAGATGAAAAAATTAAACTGACTGGAAATTTCAATGTAAGCCCTAAGGATTATAACATTGAAATACCTAGCATTATTAGAAAAAAAATAGCCAATAAAATAAACATTATCATTAATTATGAGCTTTCAGAAAAAAAGTAAATGGATTTTATTAGCTATAAGCATTATTTTTATAGGTGGAGTAGTTGTATACAAGCAAGTATATAAACCTCATAAAACTACAGAAGAAATTGAAGCAGTTTACACTGGAAGTTCTGAAAAGTTCATTGAAGAGCTCCAAAAAGGTTTTGATAAATGGAACACTAAAACAATTGAATTAGAAGGAACAATAACTTCTGTTGTGAATAACGGTTTCATTCTAGACGACTTTATTTTTTGTCAATTAAGAAAAGATACTCGCTTAACAAAGAAACAACAAGATAAAATAACAGTAAAAGGAACTGTTATAGGATACGACGAATTACTAAACGAATTAAAACTTAACCAATGTATTATAAAATAAATGATCTAGGAAAAACACTACTATCTTTAACCTTTTTACTTGTTTCGTCTTTTACTTTATACGCACAAGATGATTTATTAGATGAATTGGATAAAGAATCAAATGCAGGAACCCAATTTAACTTACCAGCATTTAAAACATTAAAAATTGGAAACTTACAATCTACTAAAATTGCTGACAAAGGGGATCTTTACCTAATAGTTTCTCATAGATTTGGCCCTTTGAAAAATGGATTTGATAGTTTTTTTGGCTTAGATGATGCTTTTACCAAGATAGAACTTTTATATAGTTTCTGGGACGGTGTTCAATTCAGTATTAGTAGAGAGTCTTTTGAAAAAACTTTAGCTGCTTCTGCTAAAGTTCGAATTGCAAAACAATCTAATAAATTCCCCCTAAATCTAGTAGGGTATACTACTATAAATAGAAATACAGAAATCAAAAATGCTTCTTTTTCAAATTACACATTGAAAGATGCAGATAGATATAGCTATTCACTACAACTATTAGCTTCTCGCAGATTTTCAAAAGAATTTTCATTCGAATTTGCTCCAACATACATACGTCAGAACTTACAAGTTTTAGATATTGTAAAGGAAGCTAATCATAATCAATTTGCTTTAGGCTTTGGAGGAAGATATAAATTAAGTAAAAGAATAAGCTTAAATGCTGAATATGTTCATAATTTAAACAGACATAAAGATTCGAATTATACGAATCCTTATACTTTCGGTGTTGACATAGAAACTGGTGGGCATGTATTTCAGTTATTATTTACAAACTCACAATCTAGTAATGAACCAGGATTCATAAGTAAAGCTAGTGGTGATTTAGTATTTGGATTTAATATAGTAAGAGTGTTTTAATCACTTATTTATATATTGTTACTTTTAAAAAGTTTCCTTTTCAGGAAACTTTTTTTACATCTTATATTTAAATAAGGTATGGAGAGAGAATATTGTATATTTGCCGCTGTAAAACATTGAATATTTTGGTTAAAATTGATACTATAGAACTACCTGATTTCCCTCTATTACTAGCTCCTATGGAAGACGTAAGTGATCCTCCTTTTAGAGCTTTGTGTAAAGAAAATGGGGCAGATGTAGTTTACACAGAATTTATTTCTTCAGAAGGTTTAATCCGTGATGCTGCTAAAAGTGTTATGAAATTAGATATTTATGAAAAAGAGAGACCTGTTGGTATTCAAATTTTTGGCGCCAATTTAGATTCAATGTTACGTTCTGTAGAAATTGTAGAGAAGACTAACCCTGATATTATTGACATTAATTTTGGATGCCCTGTAAAAAAAGTAGTTTCTAAAGGAGCTGGAGCTGGTATTCTAAAAGATATCGATTTAATGGTTAAGTTAACTGAAGCTATGGTTAAGCACACTAAGTTACCTATTACTGTTAAAACACGTTTAGGCTGGGACCATGATTCAATTAAAATAGTTGAAGTTGCTGAACGCCTTCAGGATGTTGGATGTAAAGCTATTTCAATTCATGGTCGTACTCGTGCCCAAATGTATAAAGGTAATGCTGATTGGACTCCAATTGCTGAAGTAAAAAATAACCCAAGAATGCATATTCCTGTGTTTGGTAACGGTGATGTTAATTCTCCAGAGAAAGCAATGGAAATGCGAGATAAATTTGGTTTGGATGGCTGTATGATAGGTAGAGCTTCTATCGGCTATCCTTGGTTTTTCAAAGAAGTTAAACATTTTTTTAAAACAGGAAAACATTTACCTACTCCTACTATTTTGGAGCGTACAGAAATGGCTCGTCGTCATTTAGAAATGGCTATTGATTGGAAAGGAGAACGCTTAGGTGTTGTTGAAACAAGAAGGCATTATACCAATTATTTTAAAGGAATTCCTCATTTTAAAGAGTATCGACTTAAAATGGTAACCATGGATGACCCAAAAGATGTTTTTGATACTTTTAATTTAGTGAAAGATAAATTTGGAGATTCTATACTATAATATATAGTTACTAGGAGTACTATTTCTCTATAAACTTAACAGAAATTCTAGAGCTTGCAATTTTAGCAGCTACATACCCAAGAATCGTGATTGTAGTTGCTACAACTAATAAATTCGTCCACCTAAATTCAACAGGATAAGGTAAATTATAGGCTATCATAAACACACCATAATGGAGCTGAATTAACACTAAGCTTATACCTAAAACTAGACCTACTATCATTCCTACCAAAACCAACAAAAAACCTTGATACACGAAAATATTTTTAACTTCTTTTATACTAGCTCCAAGACTTAATAAAGTTTTTAAATTTTTTCTTTTATCAATAATCATCATAATTATTGAACCTATTACATTAAACAAAGCAATTATTATTATTAATGTAAATATTAAATAAGATATAAAATTCTCTGTATTTACTACTTTATAATATAATGCATTTAACTGTTTTTTTGTTTTAACAACATAGTTGCTACCTAGAGCATTTTGTAATTCATCTCTAACATCAGCGTTATTAAAAGAGTTTTTTAATTTTAACTCTAAACCAGTTACCGTATTTGCTGAATAATTTAGTAGTTCTCTAGCCAAATCAATATTAGTATATACATATTTATTCTGAAACTCTTCAGAACCTGAATACACACCTATAACTTGAGTACTTACTGAATTAAAAGCATTATTAGGATTTATAAATCCTTTACCAGGTTTTGGCACAAAAATCTGTAAAGGTTCTCCAAAATCTAAAACACCTAATGAAAGTTTGTAAAAAATACCATATCCAACAACTGCTGTATTTCTATATTCTTTATCTAACCATCTACCAACAGTTAAAGAGGAGTCTATAGTTACTATTTGATTATATAACTCATCAACACCCTTTATGTAAGCTATATGGTTTTTATTTTTATATTTTAAAGAAACTCGTTCTTCTATAACTTTTGAACTTACCTGAATTGCTTTATTACTTCTTAATACTTCATCAATTTTTTCTGTATACACAAAAGTTTTCCCTTTAGCGGGTATAATTTTTATAGCAGGATCTGAAGCCTCTAACAAAGAATCACTAAAAGTACGAAGACCTGAAAACCCTGATAAAACTACAAACAACGCTATAGTACCAACCACAACACTAAAGGTTGCTATGAAAGTAATTATATTAATTGCATTTGTACCGCTTTTTGAAAACAAGTATCTTTTAGCTATGTATAAAGAAAACTTCAATAGTTGATTATGCGTATTAGAATTTAATCTTTCAAATTTATGCGTTTTTTTTTAACTATTCTCTTTATATTTTTAATACTTAAAATATTTATAAATAAAAAACTACTTGCAAACACAAGTAGTTTATATTTCTATATAGTATATAAGAATGTTAACGTTTTTGACGTTTAGGTAAAACGTCTGGGTTTTTAATCGGATCAACATCATCTCCCTTTAAAGACTTATCTATTTCTTCAATATAATCCAAGCTATCATCTCCAAAAAACAACAACTCAGGCATTCTTCGTAATTGATTTTTTGTTCGTTGAGCCATTTCATGCCTTATTAATGGGGTATTAGATTTTACTCCATCAATAATTTCATCTCTTTTGTCAGATGGAAATACACTTAAGTATACTTTTGCCACTCCTAAATCTGAAGTTACTGATACTTTTGATACAGATATTATTACCCCTCTCATTCCATCTTGAGCAGCTCTTTGTAAAACATCTACTAAGTCTTGTTGCAATACACCTGCAATTTTACGCTGTCTATTTGTTTCTTCCATGCTGCAAATTTATGAAATATTTTCTTCCTAACAGTACTATTTTATGGTGTATACAGTTTATTTTTTATGGCATACATTACCAAGCCTACTCTATTTCTAACATCTAATTTGGTAAATAAACTATCTCTATACCCATCAATTGTTTTAGGGCTTAAGAACATTTTTTCTGCAATTTCCTTATACGTTAATTCAGAGCAAGCTAAACGCATAAATTTTAATTCATTTTCTTTAAAGCTAACTGTACTTCGTCCATTTTTACCAGAAACAGAATCTAACAATAAATTAGTAACTTCTTTAGTATGATAAAACCCATTTTCCATTAGCTCTAACAAGGCTTTTTCTAAAACTCCTTTTTGGGTATCCTTTAATAAATACCCTACTGCCCCTGCTTTTAACATTTTTAAGATAGTACCATCAGCATCTTCAACTGACAATGCCATTACATGTACATTAGGATAATTCTCAACAATCCAATGAGTTGTTTCTATACCATTCATTACTGGCATATTAACATCCATTAATACTATATCTGGAATATTTTTAGGCGATCCTAAAAACTTATCGGAAACTTCTTTTCCGTTTTTACAAGTATATAAAACTTTAAACTTATCAAAGGTATTCACCATCCCTTCAATAGCTTGCGACAATAGTGTATGGTCATCTACGACTACAACTGAATATTTCATAATATAGTAGAGTTAGGGTTATATTTAGACTTCTGCTTAGATATTGGGGAAAGCTTAAAAATAGTAATTAATTGTTAAAGTTGTACCTTTTTTAGGCTCAGATTTTAAAGTTGCTTTGGCTTTTATCAATTTTATTCTTGCTTTTATATTTTGTAAACCAATACCTTTTAAGGTAACTTTCTCTACCTCAAACCCTACTCCATTATCTTTAGCTACAATATCTAAAACATTGTTTCTATATTCTAAAACCACATCTAAATTAGTAGCTTTAGAATGCTTTATAGTATTAGAGAAAAATTCTTGTAACACTCTAAAAATTATAATTCCATGCTTTTGATTTACCTCTTTTGTTTCACCTAAAATAGTTAATCTAGCATTTATATAATTTAACCTATTAAAACGTTCAATTTCTAATTGTAAGGCATCAATAAATTTTATATTATTTATAAATTCAGGATTTATAGATTTTGAAAGCGCTCTAATTTCCGTTAAACTTTTCGTTATTGTTTCTGTTATTTCACCCATATTATCAGGTGATGCATACTGTAATTGTATTTTTGCTAAAGTTAAAAGTTGCCCAATATTATCATGTAACTCCCAGCTAATATTACGTAAAGTTTCTTCTCGTATTTCTATTTGTGTTTCTGCAATTTCTCTTTCAAACTGTTTTTTAATACTATTTCTTTCTTGTAATAATTTATTTTTTCTACGCTGGAAAACTGTAAATAATATTATCAAAAAGACAACAATTACTACAATAATTAAAGTTGTTATAATTAAAATTTCTCTTCCTTCTTGCTGCATAGTAAACCATAAATTATAAATGTGTTCATCAATATAATTAATATATATAACACAAAGAACAATCCTCTAGTATGCATATAATTTAGCATACTAAAAAAAGGTATTGAAGGCAAATAAAAAACCAAAAAACCAACTGACACCCAAAAAGACAATAATTTTTTGTAGTTTAATATCTTATCAGACATTAATAATTCTCTTAAGTATTGAAAAACATATATACTTGAATTAATAGATCCTAAAATAATTAAATAGTTAAGTGAAATACTTCCATATAAAACAAATAACATTAATATATTAAAAGTCGCACTAAGAATTATTATTAATAAGTTTTTTTTTCTAATTTTTAATACTTTTAAATACAAATAAGGGATTAAATTAAACAACAAAAAACCATACAATAAATACAAATTCTCCCCAGACTTCCCTATTTTAACATTATTAAACCCTAACAACTCAATAAAAGCGGTTAAACATAAAATGATTACAAGAACTTTATAAAAGTCACTCTTAAATTTATGTAAATAAAACAAACTCAATAAAGCAGCTGTAACCTGAATGAGAAAAGAGAAAAAAACTAGTTCTTTTTGCATATTTATTCCCTTAATTAATTATATGGTGGTGTAATATTTCCAAAATTCCCTGCACCACTTACCTCTTCCATATCATCTCCGTTTCTCATACTAAAAGCAACTGTTTCTTTCTTTACTGATGGTAAACTATAATTATAGTCTTTTCTTTTCCCTTCTTTATAATCCCCCTCTGAATCGTAAATCCAATTATATCCATGTTTCACTAACATTTCTTTAAACGTTACTAATTCACCACGTTTAGCACTTTGAACTGGATCAAATAAAACTTGTTTACCTCTAATAGTTGTAGATGGCATGTAAATTAAACTACCATATCCTTTTTCTTTTCCTTTATGATTCGGTTTTGCTGTAGCTATAAAACTAATTCCTGTAATTTCAATTTTCACTTTTCTACTTAAGTTTTCTATATGCCCTAAGTATTTTTTAAACTGAATAAAATCAAATGTATTAATTCGAGAATCTTCATATCCTAAAGCTTTTTCAATAGGCTCTATTCTTGTCGTATCATAACTCTTTAGCATTTCAATAATTTCTGAATAGCTCAACATCTCTTTTGTTCTACCTTCATCCTTATAACAAAAAACACCATTTTCATTTGCGCTTTCTATACACTCTTCATAGGTACATTCTTTGCAAAATATGCTTCTGAATATTCCAATTATTTTCTGAAATATATTCTTTTTATTCATAATACGTTTGGTTTTAATTCTAGTCAAATATACACTCTTGTTCTTTTGAAAAGCAAATCATTTTTACAAGTACCTAAGTAAATCAAGCTTTTACATAAAACAATCAGGAAAAACACCCTAAACCTAAAAGCTAATACCCTATTGGGTTTTCATGGGTTTTACTGTTGACTTTTTAAGTTTTAATTCATTAAAAATGTTATATCAAAACATATCTCTCATAAACAAACCTCATATCTTTTTACACAATTAATAAACTCTTTATTCAGGAGAAAACACCTTAAAAAACAAACGGGTTATCACATACTCTTTATAGTTGTTTTACTTACAAATACACTTCTAATTTAATTGAATTTTGCCATCAGTTATTTCGAAAGACTAAAAGGCGATAACCGAAAAGCCTAATAATAAATAGAGTAGGTAAAAAATAAATATTATGCCAAATTTAGTTCCAGAATTGAATAGTTTAGATTTTAATGTGTATGTTGGTGGGCCTTTACAAGCTGCAATTCAAGCACAAACAGCTGCCTCAATGGCTACTGTAAACTTCATTAAAGAAGTTGGTTTTGAAAACGACAATGATCCTAACACAGTTGACCAATTACGTTATGTAGATTTTAAATACAAAAAATCAGTTCCTAATCCACATGTAGGTAAAACTGCCCAAGAATTAACAGATGAAGGCCTACCTCCTTCTACAAACACTACTAATAACTTTTTAGATAACGAAGTAGAAATTAAAGTACCTTTTTTAACAATGTTAACAATTCCTTCTATACGAATTGATGAAGTTAATATTGATTTTAATGCTAGGTTAAGCTCAACAGAAACTAGAAATGTTTCTTCTGAATTTGCTGCTAGTGCAGAACTAGGTATTAACTATAAAATAGTGAATTTTAAAGCTTCTGTTTCTTATAAGCGTAATACTTCACAAGGAGTAAAAGTTGATAAAACTTACAACTTAGGAGTAAAAGTAAAAGCTGTGAATGATGAATTACCTGAAGGTTTAAGTAGAATCTTAGACATGCTTGAAGACAGTATAGCTGCAGTTGCTTAACACTAACAAATAAAGAGAAACTATCTAAAAAATTATTTTTAACACCATTCCGAAAAATCTTCATTTCATTCGTAATGACCATTTTTTAGATAGCCTCTTTTTAAAAACTTATATTATGGTCAATTTAAATGAATACCTTGGAGGTATAGCCACTAGCATTTCAGAAGCCCGATTAATGTCGGATTTAAAATCTTTAGAAATTGCAGAAAAATTTGCAAAACACGATTTATTAAAACATTTTTCAATTCCTCGTTTTAAAGCTAAAAACATTGAACTTACAATTCCTGTAGCTATTGGTGAATTAGAAAATAGTTATGAAAAAGAATATCAACCTATAGATAATATTGGATTTAACTCTAAAACTTATACCATTTTAAAAGACGCTTCAAAAGCCACTTCTTTTGATAGAAAAACATCTATAAGCATACGGTCGGTTATTGCAAAAGAAACCGATGAACTTGAAAGAAATATAAAATCTACCGAAAACCAAGACCTTTCACTAAAACAATTTTCAGAAAGAGTTGCTGAAAAATTTGTTTCCGTTTCAAAAGAAAAACTAGACTATACTTCTTTAGTGAACAAATTAACTACTGATCTTAAATCTTCTATCAAAACTAGACAGTTGGTAAAACAAAACACAAAAGTTATTGTAGAGGCTCATAAATTGAATGAAATTAAACCCGAAAATATTGTTCAAATTAAAATGACATTAAACGAAGAAAGTATGGAATGGTATACTTCAGAGAATGAAAATGGAGAGAAAGAATCTAAATTACTACCTGAATAGCCATGAGGAAATCTATAACAAAAATAACTTCAAATATAAAAAAGCAACTTTCAGAAATTCACAACTTAGTAAATCAGTTAGAGAAAAAAAGCTCGCAAAGCATTAGAAGTATAAACGACTGGTTACTTAATACCGAAAAAATGCTTCAAGAACTTAACTTACCCGAGTCATCTAAATTTTCAGTAAAAAGAGGTGAGCTAACAGCTTTTATTCCAAGTACCAATGGAAACAAAAAAAAAGAATATGCACATCTTGCAGCAACAATATTAACACAAGCTCAACAAGATTTGTGGGAAACATTTTCTGCTTATTCTACAAAACTAGAAAACGCTTCAACTTTAATTAATCAATTATTAGGTGTAATATACCAAACAAAAGAATTTAAATACGACACAAATGAAAACTTTACTATTTTTTTAAACGAAGTATGGAGCTTTTGCTCTAATCACGAACAATTAAAAGGCATTACTGCTCAAATATTATCGCTAATTAACAGGTCGGATGTGATTATAATTATGGCTGAAAAAATAGATTTAGAAAACCTATAATATCAAACTATATTTTTTATTTTTATCCTATGAATAAAATAGAACATATTGGTATTGCCGTTAAAGATTTAGAAAAGTCAAATCAACTATTTGCTTCTTTATTTGGTGAACCTCATTATAAAGTTGAAGAAGTAGCTAGTGAGGGAGTTAAAACTTCATTTTTCAAATCTGGACCTAACAAAATAGAACTACTAGAAGCTACAAAAGAAGATAGTCCTATTGCTAAATTTATAGAAAAAAAAGGAGAAGGTGTTCATCATATTGCTTTTGCCGTTGATGATATTGAACAAGAAATTAATCGATTAGAGAAAGAAGGCTTTACTGTTTTAAATAAAGTTCCTAAAAAAGGAGCTGATAACAAACTAGTTGCTTTTTTACACCCAAAAACAACGAACGGGGTATTAATTGAACTTTGCCAAGAAATTAAAAACTCTAATGTGTAAATAATTATAATGTAATAACCGAGTTATTAAACGTTAATTATAATAATCATTAAATAATAATTCCTTATTGAGCATTGACTAGTATTTAGTATCTTGCAGGGTTTATAAACTGACTTATTAAAATGAATACATCTTTTGATTCTTTTCAAAAACGTCGCTTACAATCTTCTTACGTTTCGGTGGTTGTAAGTATTGCTTTGGTTCTTTTTATGATTGGTGTTCTTGGTTTAGTTTTACTAAAATCAACGAAAGTTGCTAATCACTTTAAAGAAAAAGTTGTGATGACTTTATTTTTAAAGGATGATGTTTCTAAAAAACAGTTAGATAAATTTAAAACTGCTATACAAAAAGAAGCTTACACAAAAAACTTAGCATACATAAGTAAAGCAGAAGCTGCCAAATCATATAAAAGAGATTTAGGTGAAGATTTCTTAAAGTTTTTAGGTGACAACCCATTAAAAAACGGAATAGATATTTATTTAAATGCTACTTATGTTACTCCTGAAAAAATGCTAGAACTTGAAAACAAGTATATAAAAAACAACCATGTAGCTGAAGTAAACTACGACAAACCTTTAGTTAAACTACTAACAAAAAACATTAAGCGCATGAGTTTTTGGCTACTAGTTTTAAGTGGTTTTTTTGGACTAGTTGCCATTATTTTAATAAATAGTTCTATTAGATTATCTATATATTCAAAACGTTTTAATATAAAAACTATGCAAATGGTCGGTGCAACTAAACGTTTTATTAGAAAACCTTTTATTTGGCAAAGTATTAAACTTGGATTACTAGGTGCTTTTATTGCATTTCTTGGTTTATCAATAGTAATTTACTATGTAGATAGCTATATACCAACACTTGAATTAATTAAAGATTATGTTTCGTTATGTTATGTTACTGGTGGTGTGCTATTCATTGCCTTTTTTATCACATGGATTAGTACATTTTTTGCTACTCAACGATTCTTAAATTTACAAACTAACGACTTGTATTATTAAATTATATACAGAGTGATTGATTTAAAGTTTATTTTTTCAATCACATACTAAAATTTACAGTAATGAAAAACGAAAACAACTCAGAACAACAATTTTTATTTGGTAAACGTAATTATGTTATTATGCTTATTGGAATAGCTGTTATTGCACTTGGATTTATATTAATGGCAGGTGGCGGTAGCGACGACCCTAAAGTTTTTAATCCGGATATTTATAGTTGGCGTAGAATTCGTTTAGCCCCTACCTTAGTTATTATTGGTCTTGGTATAGAAATTTATGCTATTTTTGCCAATCCTAAAAAATAAGCATGGATTTATTAGAAGCAATAATTCTTGGAATTATACAAGGGTTAACAGAGTTTTTACCTGTATCATCAAGTGGACATTTAGAGTTAGCCAAAGCAATTTTTGGAGACACATCGGTACCAGAAGAAAGTTTAACTTTTACTGTAGTGTTACATGCTGCTACCGCTTTAAGTACTCTTGTTATTTTTAGAAAAGAAGTTTTAGAAATTTTTCAAGGTTTATTTCAGTTTAAGTGGAATGAACAAACTAAATTCTCTTTAAAAATTGTACTTTCAATGATTCCTGCAGTTATTATAGGACTATTGTTTGAAGAACAGTTAGAAAGTTTTTTTGGAGGAAAGATATTATTAGTAGGCTGCATGCTTTTAGTAACCGCCGCACTACTGTTACTTGCTGACAAAGCTAAAAACACTACTAAAAACGTATCCTTTTCAAATTCAATAATTATTGGTATTTCTCAAGCAATTGCAATGCTACCTGGTATATCTCGTTCAGGAGCAACAATTTCTACTTCTGTTTTATTAGGAGTTGATCGTACCAAAGCTGCTCGTTTTTCATTTTTAATGGTAGTTCCTTTAATTTTTGGAAAAGTAGCTAAAGATCTTTTAAGTGGTGACATTAACTTCCAAAGTTCTGAAGCACTTCCGCTTACAGCAGGATTTATAGCCGCTTTTGTTTCTGGTTTACTTGCTTGTAAATGGATGATTTCATTAGTTAAAAAAAGTAAATTATCATACTTTTCTTTATATTGTGCTATTGTAGGATTATTAGCTATTAGTTATTCTTTATTTTTTTAAATGACAGCAGAAGATTTCAAAAACGGACAGGTTTTATTAATTGATAAACCTTTAGAGTGGACTTCATTTCAAGTAGTAAATAAAATTCGCTGGCATATTCGCAAACAGTATAACATAAAAAAAATAAAAGTTGGACATGCTGGAACTTTAGATCCTTTAGCTACTGGCTTACTAATTTTATGTACTGGTAAACAAACTAAAAGTATTGAAACTTACCAAGGTCAAATCAAAGAATACACGGGTACTTTTACAATTGGAGCAACTACTCCTAGTTATGATCTAGAAACAGAAATAGACAAAACATTTCCTATTGACCATATTACAGAGGATATATTACGCAACAACACCAAAAAGTTCATTGGTAAAATTCAGCAAAAACCACCTATTTTTTCAGCTATAAAAAAAGAAGGAAAACGTTTATATGAATTAGCACGAGCAGGTGAAACGACTGAAATAAAATCACGTGAGATTGAAATCGTTGAATTTGATATTACGAATATCAATTTACCTAAAGTTGATTTTAGAGTTGTTTGTAGTAAAGGAACTTATATTCGCTCTTTAGCTTATGATTTTGGTTTAGCTATTAATTCTGGCGCTCACTTATCTGCTTTAAGGAGAACCAAAATTGGTGATTTCTCTGTAAATAAAGCTTTAAGTATCCATGAGTTTATCTCTTCTATAGAGAATCAATAAACTCCTTTAATTTTTGATATCTTAATTTTAATAACACTATTGCATAGAAAAATTCATAGCGCTTTCTTGCTAGTAACTTAATATTATTAAGTATAATAATATTGATGACCTGCATGCTACCTTCTCCTCCCATTTCTTTTCTTTACTCTAATTAGTTGTTTAAAATATATTTTCTGTTACATAAAAACTATGGAATAATTTTTGAGTAATTACTCGAAAATTAATTCAACATGAAAAAACTACTACTTATCAGTCTAATAACATTAACAACTTCTTCATTCTCTCAAAATGATAAAGCGCATCCTTTTTTTACAGGATCATTAAGCACAACTTTTGGTATAAATCAACAGTATAAAATAAACGAAGAAGGAAACGGTCCTTTTATAGTTCCTAAATCTATTTTATTAAGAACAGGATTCGGGTATCAATTTAACAAACGTTGGGCTTCAAGTATAAATGTTGGATATGATCATCATTTTAGCTATGCCATTAACTCTATTCCAGCATTTGCTAGCTTACGATATAATTTCATTAGAAATTCAAGCGATGCTTATTTTATAGAAACTAGTTACGGACAAATGTTTAGGTTATCGAAAAAATTCTCAAATGGTAACTATTACAAAGTAGGATTAGGAATGCTTTCAATAAGTAACAATAGATGGAACGGACTCTTACGATTAGATTTTCATAGAAAAAAAATAGCTGGTTTTAAAAACGGTAATCTCGATAGTGTTTCTATTGGTTTTGGTTTCTCTTTTAATTAGAAGCCATCAAAAAAGAGGTAGATTAGTTAATCTACCTCTTTTTTATATTAGTTATAAAAATTACAAGAACCTATTATACCAACTTTCTGTTATTGGTACTTCCCAGTGGTTTTCTAATTCTCCTTTTGTTTGAATTAAATTATCAAAAACTATGGTTTTAGGAGATACTGATTTTTGCTTTAACATCTTTTTAAAATCTTTCAAATCTTTATACTGAACAAATTCCCCTTGCTTAAAGCATACATTCATTTTATCTAGTAACTCAACACTATATTTTTCTTGTAACCCAAGAATAAAAGTTACTTGTTTATCAATATCTTCATTTTTTAACTCTACATCTTCAGCAGCATAGAAAACAATGAACCTATTGTAAATTAATTTATATGATGCTTTAAAGTTTTCGTCTTCTAACTTCCATTCATTTGTAAAATCTTCTAATTCTTTTTTTATTCCTTCAATTTCTTGAGGATAAAATTTTCTACTTGATGGATATACCCAAACCTTTGCTTCATTAGACAATAAATCACAATCTATCAACATATTACTTTCTTTTAAGCTGCAAAGATACCAAAACAAAAATCCGTTTAGCCATAATGGTTAAACGGATTTTAAACTTTTAATTTTAATTTGATTAGCTCAATAATGATACCAAATCATCCTCGGTATTTCTACCCTTATTTTTATTGTACCAAATTTGCAAATCTTTTTTGAATTCTGCATCTAATTTCCCATTTTTTTCTTTATAAGTTTTCACCATAGCAGTTGCCTCACTTGGTCGAGGTCCCCATGTACCAACCACATTTTTCTTATCATCTAAAACTATTAATTTCGGAATTGAACGTCCTCCATTTGTCAAAAAACTATCCATCAAATCTAAATTCTCATCTCTAAGAACTAATTGTAAGTTTATATTTGAGTTTTCTTTCGCTATTTTATTTATCATTGGTAAATTTTGAGCTGCGTCACCACACCATCCTTCAGTTAATACCAACCACGTTTGTTTATCCTTAATTTTTTTTACGTTCTCAATAGACTCAGAAGAAACATGTAACGTTTTATCTAAACGCTTCATTCGTTTATCATTTAAAACACTATAATTTAAAAGATCTTCAGATTGATTTTCTCCAGTTGATTTTCCTTCTTTAATCAGTTTATCAACCAACACCTTATAATCATCGTAAGACATTGCTTTACTTAAGCTCTTTTCAATAATTTCTTTCATCTTAAATATTTTTAACTAAAACACTAAACTATTTAGTTGTATTCACTCAATTTTAGACGCTATTTTTCAGAAAGCTTACAACGAGTATTCTTTACTTTTTTTCAAATTCGAAATAATATCATTAGTCATAGAAGCTAAATCAAATTCATGCTTCCAACCCCAATCCTTTCTAGCCTGTGAATCATCAATTATTTGAGGCCATGTATTAGCTATGTCTTGTCGAAAATCAGGTTTATAAGAAATAGAAAAATCTGGAACATATTTTTTTATCTCATTAGCAATCTCTTTTGGAGTAAAACTAATTGCCCCCAAATTATAAGAGGTTCTTATTTTAATCTCCTCAGGATTGGCTTGCATAATTTGTATTGTAGCGTCAATAGCATCTTTCATATACATCATTGGCAACCTAGTATTTTCACTTAAAAAACATTCAAAATTTTTGTTCTTTAATGCTTCAAAATAGATATCAACAGCATAATCTGTAGTACCTCCACCAGGTAATGTTTTCCAACTTATAATCCCAGGGTATCTTATACTACGAACATCAACTCCATATTTATTATGATAATAATTACACCAATGTTCACCAGCAACCTTACTAATACCATAAACTGTTGACGGCTCCATTACAGTTTTTTGAGGAGTATTCATTTTAGGAGAAGTATTACCAAATACAGCCATTGAACTAGGCCAATAAACTTTCTCAATATGTTTATCTTTAGCTAATTCTAAGACAGCTAATAGTGAAGTCATATTTAAATCCCAACCTTTTAATGGATACTTTTCAGCAGTAGCTGATAACATTGCTGCCATTAAGTATACTTGATTTACATTATACTTTTTAATTACTTCTAAAATTCGTTCTTTATTGGTCGCATCAACTATTTCAAAAGGGCCAGCAGCCATCATTTCATCATTCCCTTCTCTAATATCAGAAGCTATTATATTTTTACCCCCATAAACCTCTCTTAACCTTTCAGTTAACTCAGTACCTATTTGACCACAAGCACCTATAATTAGTATTGTATCTTCCATTTATTAATAATTCAAAAATATAAACATACAAAAGTAACAAATTTCAGATTTCATAAAATAAAAATATTGTTTTTTAAGAATTAATAATTTTTCTATCAAAAAACATCAATTTGACTTTAACTAATAAATCTGTAATTTTACATCATGATAAATTTAAAGAAACTTCCAACTCTTCATTTTTTAAAACTATTTGTACTAGTTATAGTTTTAAGTTGTTCTCAATCTAAAAAAGAGATAAAAAAAACTACTATAACAAAAAGTGGAATGAATATTACAAATAGTTATACCTATAATAACTTAGATAGCCTTTTTCTAATCAAATTAAAAAAGTGGAAAGAATACTCTGATTTAGCTGAATTTCTTAATCAATATGAAAAAACAACTCCTAGAGAAGCTTTGAATAATGCTTTAGAATTAAAAAACTTAACAAAGAAAGCGAAAGATAGTAATATTATAAAAACACTTAAAACACCTGCTTTCAATGCACGTATTAATGTTTTTGAAAATGAAGTTTTAAGATTAGCTGACATGACGTATATTCCTGCAATTTCCTCAAAACAAGTGAACAAACAAATAGAAAATATTTTTTCATCATTTAACAGTCTTAACTCTAAAATAATTGCAATTTATAAAAAAGACAAATTCAGCAACTCTGTTAAAATTGATGAAGTATTCAAAAAAATACGCTAAATTAGTAGGGTTTATGGTGTTAAATATGTTAATATTGTGACTACTAAATACCAATTTAGTTAAAATGGAATAAAAAATATAACTCTTTTACAATTTTTAGAATGAAAAATACAATTACCCTTTTATTGTTTTTCGCTTTAACATTTCCTTTTTATGGACAGATCCAACAAAATGCTCCGTGGTCTGAATCAAGTGAATTAAAGCAGAAGAAAAAAACCACCTTAGAAGATGTTTCTAAGGCTGCAGAAGCTTACTTTAAAACCATTGACCGAGATAAAAAAGGTAGTGGATTAAAACCTTTTAAGCGATGGGAATATCACTGGTCTCATTACTTAAAACCTGACGGAACTATAGCTCCTGCAAAAGATTTATGGAACGCTTGGGAACAAAAAAAACAATTAAGTATACAAAATAAAAAAAGTAATGGAGACTGGAAAGCTCTAGGACCTTACGAAAACTCTAACAGATATAATGCTACTAATTTTAAACAAACAGGTCAAGGACGTATAAATACTATAGCCATTGACCCTAGCAATCCGAATACCTACTATGTTGGGTCTCCTGCTGGTGGAATTTGGAAATCTACGGATGCGGGTGTTAATTGGTCTCCTTTAACTGATTATTTACCACAAATTGGTGTTTCTGGTATTGCTATTCACCCTACCGATTCTAAAATTATTTATATTGCGACTGGTGATGATGATGCTAATGATTCCTATGCTGTTGGTGTATGGAAATCAACTGATGGAGGGACAACATGGAACAATACAGGTGCAATACCAGGTAATCCAAATTCTATGAACGAAATTTATTTTATGCCAAACGCAACTAACACTTTATTAGTTGCTACAAGTACTGGTGTACAAAAAACTACAGATGCAGGAACAACTTGGACTACAAAGTTAGCAGGTGATATATTAGATCTCAAAATGAAACCTGGAGATTCCAATACTTGGTATGCTCTTACTGCTGACAAATTTTACAAATCGACAGATGCTGGTGATAGTTTCACGGAAAAAAGTATTCCAGGAATTAACAATACAAATTCATCAAGAATGGCTATGGATGTTACTACTGCCAACGCTGATTATATATATATAGTTAGTGCAGGATTAAGAAGTCAAAGCTATAAATTTAATGGAATTTATAAATCAACTAACAGTGGTGAAACTTTCACAAAAACCGGTGAAAGTAGAGATATTTTTCAAAGCACTCAAGCTTGGTACGACTTAGCTATAACTGTTTCCTCAACTAATGCTAATTTTATTTATGTAGGTGTATTAGATATTTGGCAATCAGTTAATGGTGGCGACAATTTTTTCCAAAGAAACTTCTGGGATAACCCTGATACTGATGCATATACTCATGCCGACATTCACTTTTTAAGATTTTTTGGCAACAAGTTTTTTGCTGGTACTGACGGAGGAATATATCTGTCTACTGACAATGGTGTTAAGTTTGTTGATTTAACAAAAAACCTAGCCATTAGCCAGTTTTATAGAATATCTGTTTCTCAAACAAAAAAGGATGCCGTTGCTGGCGGCTTACAGGATAATGGCGGTTACGGTTTAACAGAAGGAAAATGGTACAATTATCACGGAGGCGATGGTATGGAGGGGTTAATTTCACCTAATAATCATAAAACGTATTATGGATTTACACAATACGGAGGTAGCTTAAATATATCAAATGATGGAGGAATAAGTCAGGCAACTAGAATAGGTGCTCCAGCTGCTGAAGTAGACAAACCTAATAATGACAGTGGAGGAAGATGGATAACCCCTTTGGTTTCGAACAGTAAAGGTGATATTTATGCTGGTTATAGTCAAATATATAAACTTGTTAATTACAACTGGGTTAAAATATCAAATTATAATTTTGAAGGAGACCTAGTAGGTTTAGAAATTGACCCAAATAATGATAATACTATATATGCATTTGGAAGAAATGAATTTGGTCTTTCAAAAATTCATAAAAGTACTGATGCTGGCGCCACTTTTTCTTTAATTGGTGCGTACGGTGACCTTGTAAACTCTATAGAAGTAAGCAATACTGATTCTAATATTGCTTGGATTGTAACCAGTCAAAAAGTATATAAATCAACGAATGCATTAGATGCTAAGCCAACCTTTACAGACATAACTGGCAACCTACCTATAGAAAACAAAAATATTATTAAACATCATACAAGAAGTGGAAATAATACTGTTTATCTAGGAACAAATTTAGGTGTGTATTACATTAATGATGATATTACAGAATGGAAAACATTCGACAATAAATTACCTAATACACAAGTTAGAGATTTGGAAATAAACGAAGAAGAGGCTATATTGTATGCTGCTACTTATGGTAGAGGTTTATTTTCTTCTCCAATTCCTAAACAACTACCTAATAGTGATGTGCGATTACTTTCAATAGACAATCCAATATCTAACCAACTTAAGTGTTCAGCCGGTTTAACTCCTGAAGTTACAGTTAAAAACCAAGGAAAAAATGAAATAACAGCTGTAACTGTTAAATATAGTATCGATGGTGGAGCTGAAAACACTTATAACTGGACTGGTAGTATTTCTTCTGAAGGAACTAAAAAAATTACAATACCTACTATTAATGTAGCAAGCGGTAATCATTCTTTAGCAGTTGAAACAATTATTACTAATGATGCTTATGCTAGTAATAATAAACAAAGCACTACATTTTTATTAAATAATTTTAATAGTACTCCTACTTCTTTAAATTCTTTTGAAAACAGTAGTGATGAATTATTGATAGAGACCACCTCGAATACAATGTGGGAGATAGGCACTACTGGTAAAACACAATTAAAAGTACCTTCGGGATCTAAAGCTTACTTTACAAAAGCTACAGGAAATTATCCTGATAGAACAACTGGATATCTTTATACAGGTTGTTATGACATAACTCAAATCACAAATCCTAACTTGAAATTCAAAATGGCTTTTGATATTGAAAAAGATTGGGATTACATGAATGTTGAGTACACTACTGACAATGGTAAAAACTGGAAAATTTTAGGTACAGCTTCAGATGCAAACTGGTATAATAGTTCAGCAACAACTGATTCTACAAATGGATCAAAATTACCTGGAAAGCAATGGACTGGTGCTGGTACTGAAAGCAACACGCTAGGAGGAACTAACGCTACTGCTCATCAGTATAGCTATGATTTATCTGCTTTTTCAACAGAAAACAGTTTTATAATCCGTTTTGTATTTAAAGCTGATGATAATACAAATGGCGAAGGAGCAGTAATTGATGATTTAGTAATTGAAGGAACTTTATCTAGTGGTGATGTTACTTTACTAAATAACATTTCAATTTCACCGAATCCATCTGAAAGCATATTTAATTTAAAATGGAAATCAGAAGGAGAAACTATGAATGTTGGTGTTTTTGATATTACTGGTAAACAAGTATTTTCTAAAAAGAATATTAAAGATAGTAATCATCGTTTAGACATGAGTAACTATTCAAGTGGTATATATTTACTAAAAATGCAAATGAATGGTAAATCAGCTACTAAAAAGCTTATTTTAAAATAATAAAATAAATTTATTTTGATTCAAAACCGAAGCTATATGCTTCGGTTTTTTGTTTTTATAATTAAAAATAAGTAATTACAAATTCAATTATTTTTTAGTAGTTTTGGTTTTATTAGACCAAATTCTATAATCAAGATGAAAAATTTTCTATTATTATTTTCTTTAAGCGTACTTTTTTTTACTGCCTGTAATGAAAAAAAAGAGACTCCAAAAATTAGTGTTAAGGAAATAAAAACAGAAGTTAATCTGTTATTAAATAATTGGCACAACGCTGCTGCAGAAGCTAATTATGAAAATTATTTTAATAGTCTGGCGAATACTTCTATTTATATTGGAACTGATGCTTCAGAAAATTGGACTAAAAAAGAATTCAGTAACTTTTGTAAGCCTTATTTTGACAAAGGAAAAGCTTGGGATTTTAAACCTCTTCAAAGAAATATTTACACTAGTAATAACAACGAAATTGTTTGGTTTGATGAATTACTGAATACATGGATGGGAACCTGCAGAGGCTCTGGAGTACTAGAAAAAAATAAAAATAACGAATGGAAAATTAAACACTATGTTTTATCTGTAGAGATTCCTAACAACGACATCAAAAAAGTAATTGACATCAAAAAAGTACAAGACTCCCTATTCTTATCTAAATTCAAATAACGACTTCATTTACTGCTTCAAAAATTAAATTAGTTTCAAAACCTTTGTATAATAGGTGATCTATAATTTTCTTTTTTTTCTTAAATAAGTTTGTTTCGCTTAAAAAGTTATTTTTCTTTTCTATTAAACTGTATAAAGTAGCTATATAGTCTTGTTCATCAATCTCTTTTAAAGCCGTTTTTATATTATAAGACGATATCTCTCTTTGTTTTAATTCACGAACTATTCGTTGCTTACCCCACTTTTTTATTCTAAACTTCCCTCTAGCAAAACTTTTTGAAAATCGTTCTTCATTTAAAAAATTGTGTTCCAAAAGATGTAATAAAATATATTCTCTTGCTTCAGGAATTAAATTATAGTCTCTTAATTTTTTTTCTACATCTTTATGACATCGATCTTGGTATACACAATAAAACTCAATTTTTCTCTTAATTTCATCAACAGTAAATACTTTTTTACTCATATTTTCTAATAAACTTACTGTAATAATGCAACTGCATATTCTGCTACAAGAAAATCATTTTCTATTGAACTTCCACTAACCCCAATAGCCCCTATAATATCACCATCTGCATTTTTTATTGGAATTCCTCCTGGAAATGTAATTAATCCACCATTAGAATGTTCTATATTAAATAAGGGCCCATTAGGTTGTGACAACTCACCTAACACTCCTGTTTCCTTATTAAATAAACGAGCTGTTTTAGCCTTTTTAATAGCGATATCTATAGCTCCTAGTACAGCTCCATCCATTCTAGCAAAAGTCAATAAATTTGCTCCCGCATCAACAACTGCTATATTCATATATACATTTAATTGATTTGCTTTAATTTTCGCCCTACTAATTACATTTTCAGCTTCAAGTAATGTGATATTCATAATGGATATTAATTTTTCAACTACAAATGTATTAAACTATATTCTTTAAAAAAGTAATAACCTTATCTTTATAACTAGCCCCAATAGGAATTTCAACTGAATTCACTTCTATATCATTAATTGTAAAAGCTGAAATTTTATTTGTATTTATGACATAGGAACGATGTACACGTAAAAAGTTTTTATGTGCTAATTCTTCTTCTATTTCACCTATTTTGTATTTAGAAACAATTCGTTTATCATTAACCGTATGAATTTTAATATAATCTTTCAAACTTTCTATAAATAAAATTTGATCAATTTTAATTTTATGATGCTTATTTCCTGATTTAACAAGGATAAATTCATCTTTTAAAACTTCTTTTTTTTCAGGTACAATTAAAGAATTCGCTCTAAGAAATTTATCAATAGATTTGAAGAAACGCTCAAATGTTATAGGTTTTAATAAATAATCAACCACATCTAAATCGTAACTCTCAATAGCATAATCTCTATATGCTGTTGTGAAAATTGTTTTCGGAGGGTTTTTTATAGTTTTCAAAAAATCAATTCCAGTAATATTAGGCATTTTTATATCCAAAAACAATAAATCTATTTCCTGAGTGCTTAAAATTTCAAATGCTTTTATAGCATTATTGCAAGTAGCCACAACCTGTAAAGAATCAATTTTTGAAATATGATTTTCTATTAACTTAATAGCTAATGGCTCATCATCAACTAACAAACATTTTATTTTCATAAATTAACTTTCATTAATATTTAATATTACCGTAAAATTATAGTTAGAATAATCTATTTCCAAACTATATTTTTTTTGGTAAATTAAATTAAGTTGCTTTCTAATATTCGTAAGACCAATGCTCTCTTTGCTTTTAGATTGATAATCTTTTGACACAGAGTTTGAAATCTTAAAAAGAAACCCATCATCATCATTTGATATATAAATATTAATTTTTGGCGACCCGCTATCTTCTCCAGCTCCATGTTTAAAAGCATTTTCTACTAACGACAATAAAATTAATGGAGGGATTTCTATATCATTTTCAATTTCTGTAATAAAAGAAATTTGCAATCTATCATCATATCTTAATTTTTCTAATTCTATATAATTTTTCATCAACTGTATTTCACTAGAAAGTGTTACAAACTTACCATTACACCTATATAACACATGATCTAAGATTTCTGAAAGCTTACCAATCGATGTTGGTGTTTTTGGAGAGTTCTCTAAAGAAAGTGTATAAATATTATTCAACGTATTAAATAAAAAATGTGGATTCAATTGTGCTTTTAAAGTTTCCAACTCACTTTTAGTTTTTTCTTTCTCTAGCACCAACCCTTTTTCTGTTACTTTTTTATAATCCATAAAGTATTTGACTGAAAGAAATATTAATGTAATTAGATACATACTTGGTATGTAGTAAAAAAGAAGTTTTTTCCAATCGGATAGTATTTCCAAGATTGGCTCTTGTGTAAAAAAACCTTTTCTTACTAATATTTCACCAACATACACCACTAAAAACCGATTAAATGCAGCTAACAAATAAGATCCCAACAAAAACAATATAATTGTTTTTACATATTTTTTCTTCAACAAAAACTTTGGAATTACATAATATGCTAAAAAATAAGAAGTCAATATTTGTGGAATCATATGACATAAGGACATCACTGTTGTTCCTATAAAAGTAAACTCTTGATTATGTTTAATAGAATCTTTAGGGAAATCTAAAATAAAAAAAGCAAACCAAAACAGCACATGTTGTAATGCTCTGTTCTTCTGAAAAAAATTAATAATAGTTGTTATTGTAATCATACTTGTAAATATATAAATAGCATAATCAATTATTAGTACTAATCGACAAACTAGCTTTTTTTACTCCTAATTGTATTCTTTTTCCTCCTAAACTAATTATTTAATTAAAAAAACACCAAACGTCGACTTTTAGTACTCATTTGTCTATTCTCTATATAATATCCTCAAATACATCTCACTTTTGTTTAACAAAACAAATATTCTAAAAAGATGAAAAGGTTATTATTAATTATTATTAGTTCTTTTACTTTATCAAGCTGCTCTCAAGACAATTGTAAGAAACTACTAGATGCAGTAAATAAAAGAAACATAACGCAAGTTCGTACATTATTAAAAACTACAAATCCAAATTGTAGTTTCAGAGGCTTAGGTGAACCTAGATCTCCATTAGTTTCTGCGGCCCGAAAAGGAGACTTAACTATTGGTAAACTTTTAATTTCTTATAACGCTTCAACTGAACACCATTCATCTGGAGACGAAACTCCTTTAATTGCTGCTTCAGCAAATGGGCATTTAAATTTCGTTAGTTACCTTATTAAAAAAGGAGCAAAAATTAATAAACAAGTAAATGGTGATGGCACTGCTTTAATTGCAGCTGTTAGAAATAATCATTATAAAATTGCTGAAATTTTATTAAAAAACGGCGCAGACCCTATGCTGAATTCTTCAGGTGACGAATACCCAATGTACCATGCTGTTTCATCAAAAAATGAAGCTATGATAACCTTATTAAAAAAATACATTAAATAAAAAACATGAAAAATTTACTATCAATATTTATTTTATTCTTTGTAATTTCACTTTCAGCACAGGTAACAGTTACTGGAAAGGTTGTTGAAAAGAGCACAAATCAACCATTAGAATTCGCAACAATTATTTTTAAAAACCCTGCTACAAATCAAATTATAACCGGTGAATCAACTGATCAAAAAGGGAACTATTCTGTAAAAGTCAAAAAAGGTGTTTATAACGTAATAGTTGAGTTTATAGGATTTAAAAACTATTCCATAAATAGTCTCTCACTTACAAAGAACAAAAAAATGGTTACTATTCATTTAGAAGAAAATGCGCAAGCCTTAGATGAAGTAGAAGTCATTGCAGAAAAATCAACTACCGAATACAAGTTAGATAAGCGTGTTTTTAACGTTGGTAAAGATTTAATTTCAAAAGGAGGGTCAGTAAACGACATTTTAAACAATGTTCCTTCTGTTAATGTAGATATTGAAGGTGCAGTAAGCCTAAGAGGAAACTCTAATGTACGTATTTTAATTAATGGAAAACCTTCTGTTTTAACAAGCAACAACGGCTTGGAATCTATTCCCTCAGAAACCATCCAAAAGGTAGAAGTTATTACGAATCCATCAGCCAAATACGATGCTGAAGGAACCGGAGGAATCATTAATATTATTTTAAAGAAAAATAAAAACAATGACTTTGGTAGCTCACTCCAACTCACCACAGGAGTGCCAGACAATCATAGTATTAATTACAATATGAACTATAAAAAAGAAAAATTTAATCTATTTTCAAATATTTCATATCGTTACATGTCGTTTAATGGTAATGGTTACTTAAACAGAACTAATTTTACCAATAACACTATTAGTTCATTTTCTAATAGAACAACAGACATGAATAGATCCCGCAGTACGTTTAATCTTTATTTTGGGAGTGATTACTACATAAATGATCAAAACACCCTAACCCTAAGCTACTACTATAGAAATAACACCAGTAAAAACAGTGTAGATTATACTTTTAATTTTTTAAACAACTTAAAACAAATAGACAATATTCTTACCTCTAAAGAAACATATAAAGAACCTCAAAAAGCGAATCAAATTGAATTAAACTTTGTAAAAACATTTGCCAAAAAAGGTCAAAAATTAACTGTAAATTTTCAATATGATTTTTGGAATGATGACGAAAACGAATTAGTTGAAGAGCAACAAACATTTCCTACAACCTCAGCAATAAATTTATTAAAAAGTAGAGATATAGAAAGCAGTAAAGATTTTTTATTTCAATCTGACTTTAAATTACCTATTTCAAAAAAAACACATATTGAAATGGGAATAAAAGGAGAAATCAGGAACATTGATAGCGACTATAAAGTATGGGACAACGCTACACTAATAGATAGCTTAGATAACTTATTAAAATACAACGAACGTATTTACGGAGCATACATACAATATGGTAACAGAAAAAACAAACTACAATACCTCGTTGGACTACGAGCAGAATATGCTAATACTGGAAGTACAGACAGGAAAAACAAATTTAAAACAGCAAAAAGTTATACTGACTTATTTCCAACAGCACATTTAACCTATAACTTTAATAAGAGAGCAAACATGCAACTAAGTTATAGTAGAAGAATAAGACGTCCTAGTTTCTGGCATTTAAACCCTTTTGGAGGAATTTCAGATAGGCGAAATATTCGTGTTGGTAATCCCGATTTAAATCCTATGTACACAAACTCTTTTGAGTTAGGTGTATTAAAACGTTGGAATAAATTCACCTTTAATCCTTCTATTTATTATCAACGTACAACAAATGTTTTTGAAACCTTAATAATTCCAAATACGACAGGAGCATTAATTTCCAAACCTATAAACTCAGGAACTGAAAATAGATTTGGAGCTGAATTAGCTTTACGATATTCTCCTTACAAATGGTGGCGTTTATCTAGTGAATTTAACTATTATTCTTTTGATCAAAGAGGGATTTACACAGTAAACGACAATACATGGTCTACTCGTTTAAATTCAAGGATGAGATTTTCAAAACTTACCATCCAGTCAAGCTTTAACTATAGAGGAGAAAGACAAAGTGGGCAAATATTTACTGAAGCTCAATACAGAGCAAACATAGGGATTAGCAAAGATTTCTTAGAAGATAAAGCTACTGTTACTCTAAATATGAATAATATTTTAGACTCAAGAGTTAGCAAACAATTAATAACAGGAGAAAATTACACAACAAATACATACAATCGTCCAATTGGTAGATTTACTTCAATAACGCTTACTTATCGCTTTAACCGATCAAAAAAAGATAGAGATCGTTTGCCTGATTAACACTTTATATTATAACCTATAAAAACCAGTAAGAAATCCCTTTTTTACTGGTTTTTTAATATTCTATATTTCTTAAAAGATTATCTTCCATAGGCATCCAATGAATGACACACTTTATAAAGAGCAATAATTTAGCTTTAAATTACTTAATTGTATAGCAATCATATCAAATTACAATAAAAAAGGTTGAAAGCTTTAAAACTTCCAACCTTTTTTAGTTAACAAATAAACTAATTATAAAACGCTACGTAACCACATTTTAAACTTAGTTATTAAATAAAATAATATTGGCACTACAATTAAAGTTAAAAAGGTAGCTATAAATAACCCGTAAATTACCGTTTTTGCAAGTGGCCCCCAGAATATTACATTATCACCTCCAATATAAATATGTGGGTTTAACTCACTAACCAAGGTAAAAAAGTTAATGTTTATTCCCCATGCTAATGGTATTAACCCTAAAATAGTAGTAATTGCAGTTAATAATACTGGTCGTAAACGTGCTTTACCTCCTCTAATAATAGCTTCTTTTAAGGTATCAACATCTACATAATCATTTTCTCCTATACTTTGCTCTACTTTTTTGCGATCAATCAGTAATTGAGTATAATCTAATAAAACCACTCCATTATTCACAACGATACCTGCTAATGAAATAATACCCATCATCGTCATCATTATAACAAATGGTGCTGCGGTTAATATTAACCCTCCAAAAACTCCAATTAAACTTAAAAAGATTGCTAACATAATAATAGCAGGCTTTGAAATCGAATTAAATTGGAAAATCAAAATAAAGAAAATCAACCCTAAACCAGTAAAGAAAGCCCCCATTAAGAACAACATTTGCTTATTCTGTTCTTCAATTTGTCCTGTATAATCAATTTTAACAGTTGCTGGTTTTTCAGTAAACGTTTTCATTTCGCTTCTAATTTTCCCAACAATAGAAGCCGCGTCTGTATATCCAGGAGCTAAAGCTGAATAAACGGTTACAATTCTCTTAGCTTGCTTATGTTTAATTGCACTATATCCTGACGTATTAGTTTGTTTAGCTACTGCAGAAACTGGTATTGTTTTTACTTGACCATTTGAAGGATCTCTAAATGTTATTTTCTGATTAAAAATGGCGCTCTTGTTATACCTATTATCCTTATTAAAACGAACATAAATATCATAATCTTCACCATCTTCTTTATAAATCCCTGCCTTAGCTCCAAATATTGAATTACGCAATTGTTGCCCAACTTGAGCAGAACTAACTCCTAGCTCTCCAGCTTTTTTACGATCAACATTAACTAACATTGCTGGCTTTGATTTATTTACATCAATCTTTAATTCATCTATTCCAGGAATACTTTTTGAGTTGATAAAATCACGCATCTTCTCAGCAGTATTTATCAATTCTCCATAATCTTTCCCTTCCAATTCTATATTAATAGGATAACCAGCTGGAGGACCTACTGCCTCTTTTTCTACGGAAATTGCCAATCCAGGATAAACTCCTTTTAAAACTTCCGTTACTTTTTTCTGCAATTCTTTACTATTTGCCCCTCTTCGAAATTTATACTCACGCATTGACGCAGTTATTTTTCCTCTATGTGGCATTTCAGCAGTAGAACCCCCATCAGTTTGCGGATTCCCTGAGCCTGCTCCTACTTGAGAAACAGTACTTTCTACCAAGAAGTTATGATCACCATCAAGATATTCGGAAGAGTTTAATACTTTATATACTCGCTCTTCTAAATCTTTCATTATAGTATTCGTTTTTTCTATATCTGTACCTTGAGGGTATTCAATATAAACTATAATTTGATTTGGTGTATTATCAGGAAAAAACTCAACTTTTGTTCTTTGACTAGCTACTGAAGCTCCAAAACCACCAAAAGCAACCACTAACATTACAACAGTTAAAACAGTTATAATAATTGGTCTGTATCCTTTTAAAACTGCTCTTAATGATTTTTCATAAAAACGCTCCCATCTTGGTAATATTTTATTTTGAAAAGCATTTGCCCATGGTCTTAAAGCTATTCGATACAACCACAACATAATAGCTGTAAACACCATAATTGTCCCTAAAGCTCTATTAGCACCTCCAAAAATCATAATCAATAAACCAATACCTCCCATAATTGAAGACAGCGCTATAATACGCTTTAAAGGCATGCTCTTATCTTCCACACCCATAAATTGCGAAACCATTACTGAGTTAAAAAAGATCGCTACAAATAAAGATGACCCTAATACTGCTGATAACGTAATTGGAAAATACTTCATGAATTGCCCCATAGTTCCTGGCCACATTCCTAAAGGAACAAAAGCAGCGACCGTTGTTAAGGTTGAAATGATAATAGGGAAAGCAATTTCTCCAATTCCCTTTTTCGCTGCTTCAGTTCTTGACATCCCTTCATCCATCAAACGGTACACGTTTTCAACAACAACAATACCATTATCTACCAACATCCCAAGCCCCATAATTAGACCAAAAAGGATCATTGTATTCATGGTATAACCAAACCAGTTTAATATCATTAATGACATAAACATTGACATTGGAATTGCAAAACCTACGAATAATGCATTTTTAAATCCAAGGAAAAACATTAGTACTAATACCACTAAAATAACTCCGAAAATAATATTATTCACTAAATCATCTACCTGACCTATTGTTTTTGAAGATTGATCATTAGCTATAGTAACTTTCAAATTACTAGGAAACACATCAACTTTTGCATCAGCAACAATTTTTCTAATTTTCTCTGCTGCTTCTACCATGTTTTTACCTGAACGTTTTTTAACATCCAACATTACAACAGCTTCCCCAAATTCACGTGCGTAGGTTGTTTTGTCCTTATCTTTAAAGGTTACAACAGCAAGATCTTTTAAATAAATTGAATTTCCTTTTTCAGACTTTACAACAAAATTTTGCAACTCTTGTGGTTCTTCAATTTCACCTAAAATACGAATAGTACGCCTTTGTCCACTTGCAATTAAGTTTCCGGCAGACATTGTTAAGTTTCCTCCATTAACAGCATTAATGATATCTTGAAAACTAACCTTAGCTGCCATCATTTTGTAAATATCTACTGCTATTTCAACTTCTTTCTCTTCAGCTCCACGGATATCTACCTTTTTAATTTCTGATAACGTTTCTATCTCATCTTCTAAATATTCTCCAAATTCTTTTAACTTATCTACAGGATAATCTCCAGAAATATTAATATTTAAAATAGGCATTTCTTCAGAAATACTTAACTCAAAAACATTAGGTTCTACCTTCGCTCCGTTAAATGTTGGCCAATCTTCACCTGACGTCTTTTGATCTATTTCATCTTTTACTTTTTGTTTTGCTTGATCTACGGCTATTTTTTCATCAAACTCTACAACAACCATAGAAACATCTTCTTGTGAAGTAGATGTTACTTTTACAACATTACTAACCGTTTTTAATTTCTCTTCTAACGGGTCAGTTATTAATTTCTCTATATCTTCAGCTGTATTACCAGGATATATAGAACTGATATAAATTTTTGTCTCTCTAATTTCAGGGAAATTCTCTCTAGGCATGTTAACAAAAGCTGAAATTCCTAAAATAAGAATTAACGCCATTAATACATAGATGGTAGTTTTATTACCAATAGCCCAAGAGGATAGACCAAATTCTTTATCGACTTGTTTTTTTTGTTTTTCAGTCATCCTAAATAATTATTGGTTTAATAGTTTAACCTCTTGTTTATCCTTAACACTACGAGCTCCTTCTTCTATAATTTGAACTCCATTGGTAAGACCTGATAAAACCTCAATAACATCTCCTTGAGTTTTACCTGTTTTTATAATTACTTGTCTCGCTTTTCCTATTTTATTCTTAACATTTTCAACAATGTATACATATTGCTCTCCCTTTGCATTTTCAGAAATAATACTTTGAGGAATTAAAATAGCTTTTTGATTTGTGTAATCGTTAATTCTTAACTTCGCTGTTAAGTTTGGTTTAATGCTTCTATCTTTATTTGGCACTCCAACCTCAACTTTAAATGTTCTATTAGCAGGATTTATAAAGTTTCCGGCTTGACGTACAGAAGATGTTACTGTTTTTCCTAAAACTGGAAACTCAACTTGTACTTCTTTTCCTTTTTTTACTGTTGTTATATAACTTTCTGGAACATCAGTTTCAATATACATATTCCCTAAGTTAACAACTCTAAACACTTCTGCACCTGCTCCAGGTGCTACTACAGTACCTTCCTCTTTAATTACATCATCAACAATTCCTGTAAAAGGTGCTTTAATTACACTTCTTCCCAACTGTTGTTTTAATTGATTTACAGATCTAGTAGCAGCTTCATAGTTTGTTTTTGCTTGTAAAAATTGGATTTCAGAACCAACTTTTTGATCCCATAATCTTTTTTGTCTTTCAAATGTAGTTTTCGCTAATGCAGCTTGAACTTCTACTTGAGCAACTTGTTGGTATAAACCACCATCGTCAATTTTAGCTAATGCCTGACCTTTTACTACTCGTTGTCCTTCTTTAACGTAAACCTTTACTAATTTACCAGCCATTTCAGGATATACTAGTACATTCTTTTTAGTTTGTACATTCCCTTGTAAATCTAAATAGTGAACAAAAACTTCTTCATGAGCACTAATGGCAGTAATTAATGGTACTTTTTTATTTGTATCTAACTTAGCTATTTCATTGTTTAATAATTTAATTTGAGTAGCTAATTCTTGTTGTTTCTTATCTAACTCGTCTTTTTTAGTACGAATTGTTTTTAAATCTTTTGAGTTTATTACCGACTCAACTGATTGCTCTTTGCTTCCACATGAAGCTAAAAGTGTTGCTGTGATTATTATAATTGCAATCCTTCTCATTAGTTGATTATTTAATAGGTATGTTTAGTGCGTTTTCTAATTTGGCTTTTTTGGCAATGACATTTAACATCGATTGCACATAATTATTTTGTTGCGAATACAATTGATTTTGTGCTTGCAACAAATCAAAACTTGAAGATATCCCTTCAAAAAACTTTATTTGTTGTTTTTTTTCTATTCGCTCTGCTAATGCTAAATTTTTCTTAGCAGTATCATAATTTTCAATACTTAGTTGATATTCACTTTTTGCTGATTTTGCTTGAAGGCGAAGTTTTTGCTTTACTTCTTCTTTTTTAATATCAGCATTCTCTAATTCAATTCTAGCCCTAGCTGTTTTTGACTTTCTTCCGAAACTACTAAAAATAGGCACATTTAAAGTTACCCCTAGCAAGGAATAATCAAACCATTTTTGATCTCCACTAAAAAAATTAAAATCATTTGAATTGGCATTAGCTCCATAATTAACAAAAGCTGATAAGCTTGGTAGAGCTTTACTTTGTTCCAACTTCATTAATAATCGTTTACTTTCACGATCGTTCTCAACCATTTTAAAGTCAATGTGTTTTTTAACATCAAATACTTTACTTAGCAAATCTAAATCGGTATTAGTAACCACTAAGCTATTTAACGAATCAGTTAACACTAACTTTTTTTCTATTGAACTTCCTAATGATATATTTAACATTTGATATGCAATTTCTTTCATTCTTTTCGCATTATTCAAATTGTTTTCTACATTACCAAGAGTTATTTGTAGCTGCTCAACATTTTCTAATTCAGTTAATCCATTATCATATATTTTTTGAGTTTCATTTAAGTTTTTTTGTAAAACTTTTCTGTTTTTCTCCAAAATACTAATAGTTTCTTCAGTTATTAAAACATTACCATATGCGTTAATTACTGCTTCTCTTGTTGTTAAAACAGTTTTTTCTTTTGCCTGCTCAGAAATCTTTAAGTATGTTTTAGCAGATTGCAATCCAACTAAATAAGAACCATCAAATAGTAATTGTCTTAATGTTACGGAAGCATTCATTGTTTGTTGCGTTCCAAATCTCACAGGTACAAAAGACCCAGGAGCACCTCCTGCAATTTCTCCTGGCAATAAAGAAACTTGCTGTTTCAACCAGTTTTGATAATCTACCTTTCCATCAATTTGAGGTAAACCAATTGTTGTTGTTTCCCATTTCCTTTCTTTTGCAGCTTCAATATTTTTTGAAGCTATTTTATTGCTGTAGTTATTTTTTATAGCGTAATCAATTGCCTCTTGCATTGATATACTCATTTCTTTTTCTTGTGCGAGTAAAAAACTCGTACAAAAGAATACAAATACACTATATATGTATTTTCTCATTGTTAGTGATTTTTATTTATGATTTTTAATTGTTTCTCTAATTCTACTATCCCTTTTTCAGTAGCAATAGCTCTAATATGATATTCTAATACTTCATATTCTATTTTCATTACTTCTTTCATTTCATGCCCATATAAATCGCTTTCAAAAACGCCAAAGATTAATGTGAAATAAAAATTCACTATTAAATCTATTTTTATGTTTTCCCTATACAGTCCTTGTTCAATCCCTTTTGTTAAATTATCTACATTGCAATCTCTAAACATACATGCTTCACGTTCCATTAACTCAGCATATGTTTCAGGATAATACTTTTTAAGCTGATACATTGGTGAAGTTTTCGCGTTTTTAAACATCTCTTTAAAAATTGCTTTTACAGCAAACTCTTCAGCTATTGCATTATGTTTTTGTCCTTTAATAAATAAAATTGCGGCATCAATAGCTTCTTGAACTGCTTCTGTTGATGCTCCTACCAAACCAACTTTATTAGGAAAATACTTATAAATTGTTTTTTTAGATATCCCCAGCTCCCTTGCTATATCATCCATAGTAACACTTTTAAACCCAAGGTTTAAAAACATTTCTCCCGATTTTTCTAAAATTTTATCTCTCATAATTCTTTGCAAATCTACGAAAGGAAACTTAGGAAACAATAAAAGTTTCCTAAGTTTTAATCTTTTTTTAACATTCTTTTGGGTGTACTTTTTTTGTTTACCTTATTTTTACAAAAAATTTCAGATTTGGACTTATTAAAATATCATTCAGACTTTTTAACCTATTTAGAAAAACAAAACTTTACAAGAGAGCCTAAAAACCTATACGAACCAGTAGATTATATTCTACAATTGGGAGGTAAGAGAATTAGACCAATTTTAACATTAATTGCTTCTGATATCTTCTCAGGAAGTCATACAGAGGCTCTTCCTGCTGCATTAGCTGTAGAAGTTTTTCATAACTTTACATTGGTGCATGATGACATTATGGATGATGCACCTTTAAGAAGAGGTAAAGAGACTGTTCATGAAAAATGGGATATAAATACTGGTATTTTATCTGGTGATGCTATGTTAATACTAGCATATCAATACTTTGAAAACTACAAACCAGCTGTTTTTCAAAAATTAGCTCAATTATTTAGCAAAACCGCTTTAGAAGTTTGCGACGGACAACAGTTAGATGTTGATTTTGAAACTAGAAATGATGTTACTATTGATGAGTATATTAAAATGATTAGTTTAAAAACTTCTGTTTTAGTAGCTGCTGCTTTAAAAATGGGAGCTATTGTAGCTGAAGCTGATGAAGAACAAGCTCAACATTTATATAATTATGGTTTAAACTTGGGTATTGCTTTTCAATTACAAGATGACTACTTAGATACTTTTGGAAACCCAGATACTTTTGGGAAACAAATTGCTGGAGATATTATAGAAAACAAGAAAACATATTTATATTTAAAAGCTCTTGAAGTAGCGAACACCTCTGATAGAGAAAATCTATTAAATTTATTTAATGGAAAAGAAAAAAATATTGAAGAAAAAATCAAGCAAACAACTTCTATTTTCACTGATAACAACATACCTCAACACACACAACAACTTATTGAATACTACACAAATAAGTCGTTCGAGTTTTTAGATATCATGACACTAAATGAGGACGCAAAGCAAGGCTTACGCACTTTTGGTGAAAATTTAATGAACAGAAAAGTGTAAAAAATGTTTGGTATTTTAAAAAAGATGCTATCTTTGCACACCCAAAATAACGGGTCCTATAGCTCAGTTGGTTAGAGCACCTGACTCATAATCAGGTGGTCCGAGGTTCGAGTCCTCGTGGGACCACCATTAAAGCTTCACATTTTGTGAAGCTTTTTTGTTTTTTAAAAGTAATCACACCTCTCTCCCTTACTTATTTATTAAATCTAGCCTTTCTTTCTTCAATTAAAAAAGTAGGGTTTATCTGAAATTGTTTCCAAAGAAGCATTAACTCATTAAAAAGAGGTATTGAAGTTGATCTACTACCATATTGTATAATAATATGTGCTAATAAATTATAACATGCTGTATACTCTCCACTTGCAATTAAACTATCGAGCATATTACTTTTCTTCTCTTTTTTAGTAAACCATAACGTGGTACCAAATGAAGCACTTTTTATGGAGTTTTTTATAATTTCATTACTTATAGCACCAGTATACTTAACTATTTTATCCCAATTCCTAACTCTTTCAGGCTTATCTGTTTGATTTCCTGAAGAATCTTCACATCTTAATTCATATACAGTAGATGAAATTACTTTATTAGGAAAAGTACTATAGATAGCATTTGCATGTTGACGTCTATCATTTTTAAGAAAAATAACACCAGCCATCCTCATTAATGATTTTGCTCTGTTAATAATGTAAAAACCAACTCTTCTCGGTGGCAAATATAATTGCTGATCTATTCCTGTTTGATTTTGCATTAATTTAGATAATGAAAAAAACAAGAAATGTATAAAGGTTAAAAAAGCAAAAAAAACTACGCTAATCGTATACCATACAAGCCATTTTTTAATAAAGAAAAAAACAGTAGCCATTAATACTAGTAACAATGTAAAAGCACTTGATAATAACGATGCATATTTACTAAACTTACTTTTTGATGCAAATTCAAAACCTTTCCCTGGATAAGGAGAAGCAACATCACTAACAAAATATAAGTCATAATTATCATCATTACTACTCTGAGCTTCAGAAACAAAAACAGAAGTACCTTGATTGTCAACAATACCACCATCCATTAACCCTATTTCATTTAGATCATTATATTTTGATGTAAAATCATATGGAAACCCAATAGGTTCAAAACCTCCAGGAAAAGCTGTAGATGCTGCTATAACATCACCTAACTTAATATCATCAATAATATGCTTGTATTTACTATGAGCTTTACCATTTCCAAACCTTTTTTGATTTCCTTTTATATTTTGAAATCTAAATTGATGAGTACTATCAAAATCTGTGGCATTAAAAATCACTCTTTCTAAATGAGTCTTTGAACCACCCTCATTAATTAAATTTTGAATCTGCCCTAGTGTAGTGTTATTCGTAAAGTTATTGTATTCAATTGAAAAAGCATTAATAGGATTTTTTCTTTTATGCTTATTTTCTGGTTTGTTCCACACCAAAGGCCCTCTTAAATGACTTATAGCATTACTTGCTAACTCATCTTTATCTAGCCAATTATAATAATCATCTATAAAAGCATCAAAATCTTTTCCTTCAATTTGAGATTGCACATATTTTACACCAGTAATAGTACCTCCAGATACTGTAGATATTGCTTTAACATTTTCTAACAAGCCAACTTTTTCAAGAAGAGAAAGAGTCCCTAAAGAAAAACAAGCAGCCCTATAGCCACCTCCAGAAAAACATAAAGCAATCGATTTAAAAAGTTCCATAAAATAATTTGATTAATTTATCCAAATACATTTAGGAAAAACAACAGCAATTATTTAACCTTTTCCTTCTTTCTTCAGGTTTTAAAACTACTCTTTTTTTACTTTTTAAAAAAAACTAAATACTGTCTTTTCAGTATTTTTAGGTATCAAAAAAAATAACACGTTACCATATAAAGTTCAACTACCTATAATTAAAGCTAATATCTTTACTTTAAAGAACCGAATAAAAAACTAATAATTATTTAAGCCTTGTAATCTAGTAACGTATTTACCAATAACATCAAACTCTAAATTCACTTTAGTACCTTTTACAAAGTTTTTAAATGTGGTATGCTCTAGCGTATAAGGTATAATAGCTACACTGAATTCATTTTTCTTAGAATTCACAACAGTTAAACTAACTCCATTAACCGTAATTGATCCTTTTTCAATAGTTACATTACCGTCAAAATCATAAGAAAAAGTAAAAATAGTACTTCCATCATCGTCTTTTACATTTTCACAAACTCCCGTTTTATCAACATGTCCTTGTACTATATGACCATCTAACCTAGCTCCTAACTTCATTCCTCTTTCAAGGTTTACTTCATTTCCTATCACTAACTCGCTTAAATTAGTTTTATCTAATGACTCTTTAATTGCTGTAACCTTGTACTCATCAGCAACTATATCAACTACAGTTAAACAAACACCATTATGAGCAACGCTTTGATCTATTTTTAATTCACTTGTAATACTACTTTTAACTGTTAAATGAAGATTACCCTTTTCTTTTTCAAGTTTTGTTACAATACCAAGAGTTTCAATTATTCCCGTAAACATTCTCTAAATTTTAATTACTTTTGTTACCATCAAAAATACGACATTACAGAAGTAAACTATGGATAAATCAAACAAAATTATTGTTGGTATTTCAATTGGAGACATAAATGGTATCGGTATTGAAATTATTTTAAAAACTTTTGAAGACAAACGCATGTTAGAGTTTTGTACTCCTGTTCTGTTTGGTTCAAACAAGTTGATCTCTTATCATAAAAAAGTATTAAAATTAAACAACAGTATTCATGGTATTACTTCTATTGATAAAATAGTTCATGGAAAGGTCAATTTAGTTAATATTTGGAAAGAAGATGTTAAAATAGAAATAGGAAAAATAACGGAAGCTGGTGGTAATTACGCTTTGAAGTCATTACAATCTGCCGTAAGTGCTTTAAAAGAAAATAAAATTGATCTTTTAATAACTGCTCCTATAAACAAAGAGAATATTCAATCAGAAGAATTTGACTTCCCCGGACATACTGAATATCTTGAAGATAATTTAGAAGGAGAAAGTTTAATGATTTTAATGACTGATGAGTTACGCATTGGATTAATTACTGGTCATATTCCTATTTCTCAAGTAGCAGAAACCATAAGCCCGGAATTAATAAAGAGTAAAGTTGAAATTATGCACACCTCTTTAAAAGAAGACTTTAATATAAACAAACCAAAAATAGCTGTACTTGGTTTAAATCCTCATTGTGGAGATAAAGGAGTTATTGGTAAAGAAGATGATGAAATTATAAGGCCTACAATAAAAGAAATTCAAGAAACTGGTAAATTAGTTTATGGCCCGTATGCAGCAGATGGTTTTTTCGGATCAAAAACTCATCAAAAATTTGATGGTGTATTAGCAATGTATCACGATCAAGGACTAGCTCCTTTCAAAGCTCTATCTTTTGGTAATGGCGTTAATTTTACTGCTGGACTAAACAAAGTAAGAACATCACCTGATCACGGAACGGGATTTGATATTGCAGGTAAAAACAAAGCAAACCCAGCATCTTTTAAAGAAGCTTTATTTACTTCTCTTCATATTTATAAGAACAGAATTGAGTATCAAAACCTTATAAAAGGAGCCTTAAAAACAAAATAGTGAAAAATTTATTTCCAAAATATAAATATAAAAACATTTTTTATATCTTTGCACGCTCAAATTGATGTTGTAGATGAAAGACTTAAAACAATTCAACATACCTTTTATAGGTTTAAAGGAAGGAAGTCATTTATTTGAATATCATATTGATAAAACGTTCTTTGAAGCTTATCAGTTTGATGATTTTAATGATTGCGCCGTAAATACGACTGTAGATTTCGTAAAAAAAAGTAACTTAATGGAACTTAATTTTACGATAAATGGTAGTGTTAATGTTCCTTGTGACATGACAGGTGAGTTATTTAATCAAGTAATTGATGGTACTTTACATTTAATTGTAAAATTTGGACATGAATATAATGATGACAATGATGAAATTTTGATTCTTCCTAACGAAGCTTATCAAATTAACATTTCACAATATATATATGAACTCATAATTTTATCAGTACCTAATAAAAGAGTACATCCTAAAGTATTGGATGGAACTATGGAATCTGAAGCTTTAGAGAAATTAGAAGAATTAAGAATAGACGAAGATAAAACTGTTGAAGAAAAAACAACAGACCCTAGATGGGATAAATTAAAGGATTTACTAACAGATAAATAAGACATAAAATGGCACATCCAAAGAGAAAAATATCTAAAACTAGAAGAGACAAAAGAAGAACTCATTATAAAGCTTCAGTACCTCAAATAGCTGTTGATCCTACAACTGGAGAAGCTCATTTATACCATAGAGCACACTGGCATGAAGGAAAATTATACTACAGAGGTCAAGTAGTATTAGAATCTGCTACTGCAGAAGCTTAAAAACTGGTTTTCAAAAAAGCTGAAAAAACCCTCCTTTCGAGGGTTTTTTCGTATTTTTAAGTCAGAAATATAAGTTTTTGCTTTTTTTTCTTTAAAGAAGTGAAATAATTTTCATTTCTTTGAAATCTCGTTTTACAACAAAACAAACAACTATGACTAAAATATCTGCAGCTATAACAGCAGTAGGAAAATATGTTCCAGAATATGCTCTTACGAATAAAGAGCTTGAAACTATGGTAGACACCAATGATGAGTGGATTACTAGTAGAACTGGAATCAAAGAAAGAAGAATTTTAAAAGTAGAAGGTGCTGGAACATCTTACATGGCAATTAAAGCTGCTGAAGATTTACTAGAGAAATCTGGTGTTTTAGCTTCTGACATTGATATGGTAATAGTAGCTACAGCTACTCCAGATATGCCAGTTGCATCAACTGCAGCCTACACTGCTTCAAAAATTGGAGCTGTAAATGCTTTTTCTTACGATTTACAAGCAGCTTGTTCTAGCTTTCTTTATGGAATGTCAACTGCATCTAGTTACATTGAAAGTGGTCGTTACAAGAAAGTGCTTTTAATTGGTGCTGATAAAATGTCTTCTATAATAGATTACACAGATAGAGCTACTTGTATTATTTTTGGTGATGGTGCAGGTGCTGCACTTTTTGAACCTAATACTGAAAATTTAGGTTTACAAGATGAGTACTTACGTAGTGATGGAGTAGGAAGAGAGTTTTTAAAAATTGACGCTGGAGGTTCTATTTTACCTTCATCAGAAGAAACAATTAAAAATAATAGACATTTTGTACATCAAGAAGGACGTACAGTTTTCAAATTCGCTGTTTCAAACATGGCAGATGTAGCTGAAAAAATGTTAACGAGAAATAATTTAACTAAAGAAGAAATTCAATGGTTAGTTCCGCATCAAGCGAATAAAAGAATTATTGAAGCAACAGCTAATAGAGTTGGATTAGAAGAAGATAAAGTTATGATGAATATTCATAAATATGGAAACACTACTTCTGCCACTCTCCCTTTGTTACTTGCTGACTATGAAAAAGTTTTGAAAAAAGGAGATAACTTAATTTTTGCCGCATTTGGTGGTGGCTTCACTTGGGGAGCTATCTATTTAAAATGGGCATATAACTCATAAACCAAACAACTTAAATTTAGGAAAATGGATATTAAAGAAATTCAAAGTCTTATAAAGTTTGTAGCTAAATCTGGTGCAAGCGAAGTAAAGTTAGAAATGGAAGATATTAAAATCACCATTAAAACCGGAAGTGAAACTCCTGAAACTACAATTATTCAGGCCCCAGTTGCTGCTGCTCCTCAAATGATAGCACAACAACCAGTACCTGTTGCTCAACCAACTGCTCCTGTAGCTTCTACAAACGAAACTACTACTGAAGACGACTCGAAATATATTACTATAAAATCACCAATCATTGGTACATTCTATAGGAAACCTTCACCAGACAAACCTAATTTTGCTGAAGTAGGTACAGAGGTTAAAGTTGGTGATACTGTATGTATTATTGAAGCAATGAAATTATTTAACGAAATAGAATCTGAAATATCAGGTAAAGTAGTTAAAGTATTAGTTGACGATTCTAGTCCTGTAGAATTTGATCAACCTCTATTCTTAGTTGACCCATCATAATTAATAGTTATTATTTAGTTCGTAATACTTAAACAAGTATACTTATTTTAAATTTTAACCCTTAAATTATCTAATTATGTTTAAAAAAATATTAATTGCCAATAGAGGTGAAATTGCACTACGTGTAATAAGAACCTGTAAGGAGATGGGAATAAAAACTGTAGCTGTTTACTCTAAAGCAGATGCAGAAAGTTTACATGTACGATTTGCTGATGAAGCAGTTTGTATTGGACCTGCTCCAAGTAGTGAATCTTACTTAAAAATGTCACATATTATTGCTGCTGCTGAAATTACAAACGCAGATGCAATTCATCCTGGATATGGTTTTTTAGCTGAAAATGCTAAATTTTCAAAATTATGTGATGAACACGATATTAAATTTATAGGAGCTTCGCCTGAGATGATTGATAGAATGGGAGATAAAGCAAATGCCAAAGCTACAATGAAAGCTGCAGGTGTACCTTGTGTTCCAGGAAGTGACGGTGTTATTAATACTTTTGAAGAATGCCAAAAAGTAGCTGAGGAAACTGTATATCCTGTAATGCTTAAAGCTTCAGCAGGAGGTGGTGGAAAAGGTATGCGTGCTGTTTGGAAAGCTGAAGACTTAAAAGATGCTTGGGATTCTGCAAGACAAGAATCAAAGGCTGCTTTTGGAAATGACGATATGTATATGGAGAAGTTAATTGAAGAACCTCGCCATATAGAAATTCAAGTAGTTGGAGATGCTTTTGGAAAAGCATGTCACCTATCAGAAAGAGATTGTTCAGTTCAACGTCGTCATCAAAAATTAACGGAAGAAACTCCTTCGCCATTCATGACTGATGAATTACGTGATGAGATGGGGAAAGCAGCAGTAAAAGCAGCTGAGTTTATTAAGTATGAAGGTGCAGGTACTGTAGAGTTTTTAGTTGATAAACATCGTAAGTTTTACTTTATGGAAATGAATACTCGTATCCAAGTAGAGCATCCAATTACTGAAGAAGTAGTAGATTACGATTTAATTCGTGAGCAAATATTAGTTGCCGCTGGTGTACCAATTTCAGGTAAAAACTACACACCTCAATTACACTCTATAGAATGTAGAATTAATGCTGAGGATCCACACAATGGGTTTAGACCAGCTCCAGGAAAGATAACTTCTTACCATGCTCCTGGTGGACATGGTGTACGTATAGATACACACGTATATGCAGGTTATATGATACCTCCGAATTATGATTCTATGATTTCAAAATTAATTGTTACTGCTCAAACAAGAGAAGAAGCTATTAATAAAATGAAACGTGCATTAGATGAATACGTTATTGAAGGTGTAAAAACTACGATTCCTTTTCATAGACAATTAATGGATCATCCAGATTATGTTGCTGGTAACTATACCACAAAATTTATGGAGGATTTCGAAATGAAATAAACTATTATAATACAATAAATAAAAATCAGTGAATATTTCACTGATTTTTTTTATTCCCTAACTTCGCATTATGAATTTAGTATATAATTTGATTTTACATTTTGTCTATTTTTTATTAAAAATCATAGCCTTATTCAATAAAAAAATAAACTTATTTATTGAAGGAAGAAAAGATTCTTTTTCTAAATTAAATACTATTTCTAAAGATGATAAAGTTGTATGGTTCCATGCGGCTTCGTTAGGTGAATTTGAGCAAGGAAGACCCATCATTGAAAACTTCAAGCTTTTATATCCAAATTATAAAATAGTTCTTACTTTTTTTTCTCCTTCTGGTTATGAAATAAAAAAAGAATATAAACATGCTGATGTTGTTTGCTATTTACCTTTTGACACAAAAAGAAATATGCAAAATTTTATAGAAACAGTTCACCCAGAACTCGCTGTAATAATTAAATATGAATTTTGGCCAAATCTATTATCTGAACTACAAAAACTAAATATACATACTGTTTTAGTTTCTGGTATTTTTAGAGAAAAACAATCATTTTTTAAATGGTATGGCGGTTTTATGCGAAAAAAATTAAATGCCTTTAATTATTTTTTTGTTCAAAACGAAACTTCAAAAAAACTTTTAAATTCTATAAATTTAAAAAACACTTCAGTTTGTGGAGATACTCGTTTTGATAGAGTATATGATATATTAAAACAAAACAATACTTTAAACTTCATTTCAGAATTTAAAAACAACAATTATACAATAGTTGCTGGTAGTTCATGGGCTGAGGATGAAGAATGTATTGTAAACTATATAAATAATGGTTCTTCAAAAGATGAAAAATTCATTATTGCTCCGCATAACATAAACTCACAAGACATAATAGCTTTAAAAAAATCAATAAATAAAAAGACTGTTTTGTTTTCTGAAAAGGAAGAAAAAAACTTATCAGAATATCAAGTATTCATTATTGATACAATTGGTATACTAACCAAGATATATTCATATGCTGACGTGGCTTATATTGGTGGTGGATTAAAAACTAACCTTCATAATACCTTAGAACCAGCTGTTTTTGGTATTCCTTTGGTTTTCGGAAATAAAAAATATAAAAAATTTCAAGAAGCTGTAGATTTACTTTCTTTAAAAGGTGCTATTGGTATTCATAATAAAAATGATTTTTACACTACATTTACAACTTTAAAATCAAATAATACTTTAAGAACTAAAATGGGAGTTATTAACAAAGAATATATTGAAAATAATATTGGTGCCACCAAATTAATTATTGATTATATAAACAATACTTTACATTAATTGTTGTTAGGTTTAAATGAGCTTTAAGACTTAATTTTAAAGTAAAAATTATAATGGAATTTATTTTACAGCCTTGGCCTTGGTATGTGTCAGGATTTTTGATATCAATTGTTTTATTTTTATTATTCTATTTCGGAAAAAACTTTGGCATTTCTAGTAACTTAGAAACGATGTGTACAATAGCTGGTGCTGGAAAAATTTCTGACTATTTTAATACCAACTGGAAAGATAAAACTTGGTCTCTAATTTTTTTAATAGGATTGATAATTGGTGGTTATGTTACCGTAGAATATTTATCAAAAGATACTTCAATAGATATCAGTTTAGAAACAATCAAAGACTTAAATGAATTAGGTTTTAACGATATTGGAACTACTTTTGTTCCTTCTGAAATTTTTAGCATTGAAAGTTTATTAACTTTAAAAGGTTTTTTAATACTTTTTTTTGCTGGTGTTTTAATTGGATTTGGAACAAGATATGCTGATGGTTGTACTTCTGGACATGCAATTACTGGTTTAAGTAGCTTTCAATTACCGTCTTTAATTGCTGTTATAGGCTTTTTTATTGGTGGACTATTTATGGTTTGGTTAGTATTCCCTCTAATATTTAATTAATATGAAATATTTAAAGTTTTTATTCACAGGAATTTTATTTGGAATTATTTTAACAAAATCTGAAGCTATTTCTTGGTACCGTATTTATGAAATGTTCAAGTTTCAATCATTTCATATGTATGGTATTATTGGTACTGCTGTTGCTTTTTCTATGATTTTCATGTATTTATTCAAAACAGGTATCATTACTAATTATTTAGGAAAAAAAGTTTTTATAAAAGAAAAGAAAAAAGGACTTACAAAATCCTTAATTGGTGGTATAATATTCGGTTTAGGCTGGGCTTTAGCAGGTGCTTGTCCAGGTCCTATATTTGTTTTAATAGGACATGGTATACTTCCTATTCTTATTGTACTAGTAGGAGCCGTTTTTGGAACTTTTATTTATGGTATACTGAGTAAAAAACTACCTCATTAATATTTAATTCTATTCTTTTTTAAGAACTCCGAGTCAGTTTTATTTACTACTTCCCATTGATATATTTTTGAAAGCTGATAAATTTTAGACAGCTCTTCAAATAATCGGTTTTTAGCTTCTTTTTGTAACTCTGATACAGTTATGGTTGTTTTTATCTTTTCAATGGCTCTATCGCTCAATTTATTCAATTCTGATTTAGAAAAAGTATTAAACTTACTCTGTTGTAAATCAAAATATTTAATATCTGGCGAAATAGTAACTTCTTCTTTAGGAATCTTATTAATTATAATTTGTTTTCCTATAGTATCTATTTGAATATCTAATTTTGACAAATCATAGCCGACTTCAACTTTAGCATTGACAGATAATATTGCTTTTTTTTGAAAAGAAATGTAATCGTAGAAATATTTCTTAGTATCAGAAAAACTATACATTTCTGAAAAACTTCCTTCAGTAACAACTAATTTACTTAAGTTTTGTACTCCATTAAGAAACACTTCTATTTCTTCTTTTTCATGTTTAACTTCTTTTCTGTCATACCAAAGTTTAGCTATTAAAAAACCTAGTAAAAAAATTGCTATATACTTTATAAAACGCACCATAATTCTAGTATAAAATCTAGTTACAATGTACTAAAAACTATCCGAATTAATTCTACAAAAAACACCTATTCATATTTTTGTCATTTTATAAACTACTTAAATAAAAAAACATTTATTGGAAACCTATTTATTAACTATTGCTTTTACATTTTTTGTATCACTTAAAATATAAAAATATGACCTCCTATTTTGTTGATGCTCTTCTTCTGAACATTTCTTTTGATTCTTATCATTACAATCATTCAATAACTGATCTTCTCCATATCCAATAGCACTCTCTATTCTATTTGAAGAAATACCTCTAGAAATTATATAATCTCTTGTAGATTTAGCTCTATTGTCTGAAAGAATTCTATTATACTCTTTAGTTCCTCTACTATCAGTATGCGATTCTATTTTAATAATCATATCAGGATGATTCTTCATAACAGTAACTATTTTTTCTAATTCATACTCAGCATCTTCTCTAATATTGAATAAATTAAAGTTAAAATAAATAGGATTAATAACTATTTGGTCTTCTACTATCAAAGATTCTAATTGTAAATCAGTTTTTAATACTTTCTTATTTACATCTAATGTTGCTGTTTCTTTTTCAGTTACTTTGTAATCATCTTTTGAAGCTACCACTATAAAGTTTTTTTCACAATCTATTTTATCAAAAGAATAACTTCCATCTAAATTTGTTATTTGCTTAGAAACTGGTTCGCCTTTTTCATTTATTAATCGTACTGTTACCTTATCTATTGGATCTCCAGTTCTAGAATCAGATACAATACCGTTAATATCTTCTTTACATTTATAAATTGTAAAACTATAGATATCATCATCTCCTCTTCCATCTTCTCTATTAGAAGAAAAAAAACCAGCAGTTCTTTGGTCATTAATAACAAAGGCAAAATCATCACGAGGTCCATTAACTGGAGCGCCTAAATTAACTGGATCTGAATATGTATTATTTTCTATTTTAGATTCAAATATATCTAATGCACCTAAACCTAAATGACCATTAGAAGCAAAGTATAAACGATTGTCTTTTCCTGCAAATGGAAACATTTCTCTTCCTTCAGTATTAATTGTTTCACCTAAGTTTTCTGGTTTTCCATAACTACCATCAGCCTCTATAGCTACTTTATAAATATCTGTACCTCCATATCCATTTGGCATGTCAGATACAAAATATAGCGTTTTTTCATCTGCACTTAAAGCTGGGTGTCCTGTAGAATATTCATCGCTATTAAATGGTAATTCTTTTACATTCCCCCAAGTTTCATAAATTTTTTCAGCTTTATAAATTTTTAGATGAGTAGTTCTTTGCTTATCAGATTTTAACTTATCTCCATCATAATTATCTCTAGTAAAGTACATGGTTTTACCATTTTTACTTATAACAGCATTAGATTCATGGTATTTTGTACTTAAAGCTGTTATCTTCTCAGATAATTCCACATCTAAAGCCTTATCTTCTTCTAATCTTTTTAATTTTGAAGTATAAATATTTAAATAAGGTTGATTATTCCATTGATAAATCTTCTTATTTTCTTCGTCAGGCCTAGTTGATGCAAAATATAAAGTATTGTCATAAATAAATCCTCCAAAATCGGAATATTTAGAGTTAGAAGATACATTGTGAATATTTATAAATGTTTTTTCTTTGTTTGTATATTCAACAAAATAATCTTTATTTTTTTCTAATGCAATGGCTCTACTATCATTTCCTTTTACTTCTTTTAATTTCAACAGCCATTTATCAGATTCATTTATTTTACCATTACTTTTTAATGTTTGAGCATATCTAAACACATGCTTTGGAGAAGCTATGACTTCAAACTTATTCATTAACTCAGCATACCATTTTTCTGCTTTATCAAAATCAACATTAAAATAATAGGAGTCTGCCAATCTACTTATAACCAAATATGTTTCATCACCTTTGTCGTAAATAGTTTTGTACAATTCAGCTGATTTTTTATAAGCGTATTCTTTAAAATACCTATCAGCTGCATATTTTCGTTGCCCGAAACTGAAAACAGTAACGAATAACAATACGTATAAAAATATTATTTTTTTCATATCCTTCGATTTTAATTGTTTAGAAAAATCTTGGTGATTTCATCTTTTGTTCTTTAAATATCTCATATCGAAGCATTACTTCATGAGTTCCTGAATTGTAATTACTATAATTAGATGTCGTTAAATCGTAAGCATAACCTATTTGTAATGATTCATTAATTTGAAACCCTAACATTGCACTAATTGAATCATCCCATCTCCATGCTGCTCCAACTCTAAATTTATCATTAAATAAAAAGTTCGCTGATACATCTAATGATAATGGTGCTCCACTTACTATTTTACTTAATACCGCTGGCTTAAACTTTATTGTTTCGCTTAAATCAAACACATAACCTCCTATTAAAAAATAATGCATTCTTTCTGTTGCCACAACTCCTCCACTTGACACATCATCATAATGATCTGTTCTCAAAATGTTTGGAACTGCAAAACCTAAATACCAATTTGACTTGTAATAATAAACTCCTGCTCCTATTGTTGGTAAAAACTTACTTATATTCTGATTTAATGATCTATCATTTCCATCTCGAAAAACTCCTTTACTCCAGTCTACATTAAAAAAACGCCCTCCCAACTTTAATCCAAATGCTAAATTTCCATCTTCACTTGTTCGAACGGTATAAGAAACATTTGCATCTATATACGTTTCATTAGATGGACCAATTGCATCATTTACCAAATTTATTCCTAATCCAACTCCTGAATATCCTAACGGAGTATCATAACTTAATGTTTGAGTATCTGGCGCTCCATCAATTCCAACCCATTGTGTTCTTGCCAAAACATTGATCATTGTATGTCCTTTTGAACCTACATATGCCGGATTAACACTCATTGTATTAAACATATATTGTGTATACTGAGGATCTTGCTGTCCATATACTATACATGAACTTAGTATTAATATTAGTATGCTGATTACTTTTAATATATTATTCATCCTTACTAATTTCTTTAGATTTATTAACGATTTTTTAAAATATAATTCTTGATTTCAATTCAAGTATTTACACCAATTTACCTTCTTATTTATTTTTTACCATCGATCAAACGTTCGTTTTCGTATATCTTTCGTTGAATGGTTCAATTCTGTCGTTAAATAAAATTGAATTCTAAATAGGCTAAATGATTTAACCTATTTAGAATATTTACTAGTGTTAATCTCTATTAATATAAATCCATCCTTTTTTAACCTTATTTCCATTTCCTAAGTCAAGAACATAGAAATACGTACCAGAAGGCAACTTATCTTCTACTTGAATATTTACTCTTCCATTAGAAGTACCATCCCAGGTGTTATTATATTGCTGCTTACTATACACTAAATTACCCCACCTGTTAAATATCTCTAATGTATTGTTTGGATAATTTTCAATACAGTTAATAATTAATGTATCATTACTACCATCATCATTAGGTGTAAATTCATTATAAACCGTAACACAATCATCAACACCAACTGCATCACCAAAGGCAGTATCGTTTAAATCTGCACTATCTGATATACCATCGCCATCACTATCTGTTCCACTATCTGTTACAACTCCTGTTCCTCCACTATCTGGATCCGTTGGATCTGTATCGTTTACATCTGTATTTCCTGAATCTCCAAATCCTGAATCGTCTTCATCTACTTCATCTGAAATTCCATCTCCATCACTATCTGGGCCATCTACTACTCCATTTCCATCTGCATCATCATTTCCGCCTTCAGTAATATCATTGATACCATCATCATCACTATCTAAATCTTGATAATCTGGTACGCCATCTCCATCGGTATCAACTGTATCTCCATCTCCTCCATTTCCTTCTCCAAAATTACTTGAGTCTGAATCTACACTATCTGAAATACCATCGCCATCACTATCTGATCCTCCAGTATCATTTGAATCGATAACTCCATCATTGTTCGTGTCTAAATCACCATTTCCATTCTCAATAACATCATTGATTCCATCATTATCACTATCTAAATCTTGATAATCTGGTACGCCATCGCCATCGGTATCA